>NZ_CP028901.1:1207769-1811654 GCF_003058465.1 Orrella marina
CGGGAACAACTGGCCGAACAGATTCGCAATCAGAGTCTGGCCTGGTCCATTGCGAGCGCAAGTGTAGAAGAGATTGATTCCCTGAACATCCTGCAGGCGACCATGCTGGCCATGCAACGAGCGGTCCTGCAGATCAACGTTCCCTTGACGCTGGTGCAGGTGGATGGCAATCGTGCGCCAGATCTCGATATTGCATGTGAAACAATCATAAAGGGTGATTCGAGCGTCCAGGCAATTGCCGCGGCCTCGATACTCGCCAAGACATCCCGGGACGCTTCGGTGATGCGACTCCATGAAGCGTTCCCCGACTACGGATTTGACCAGCATAAAGGGTATGGCACGGCGCTGCATCTGCAGCGCCTGAGAGAACTGGGCCCGACACTGGCTCATCGCACCAGTTTTGCGCCTGTGCGAGTGCTACTGGAAAGGGGCCGCCCGTGAAGGAAATCCAGTCTCGGGCCAATCCATTGTTTCGTCAATGGTTGCATGACAAGGCACATGCTGGACGGCCTGGACATCTGGTCTGGCTCGAAGGCCCGCACCTGTGTCAAAGCTGGTTGCAGAATCAGCTTGAGGTGAAATGGCTGCTGATTGATCAGACCAGGTTCGACCACCCGGAAGTCGTCCAGATCCGCAACCAGATCGACCCGGCCAACTGGGTCGTCATATCGACCTCACTGTTTGACGCACTCTCGGACGTGAAGTCCCACCAGGGTGTGACCTTGCTGGCCGATCTGCCCGCACGGGAGATACCTGTTGACATCCATGGCAGCGCGGTGGTCCTGGACGGCATCCAGGATCCTGGCAATGTAGGCACACTGCTGAGGACGTGTGCGGCTGCCGGTATCCAGACCGTCATCGCCAACGCAGGTACAGCGGGGTGCTGGTCCCCAAAAGTGCTCAGAAGCGCCCAAGGGGCTCATGCAGGTCTGCACATCCATGAAACGCGGGACGCATCCGACTGGTTGCGGGCTTACCGTGAAAATGCCTCGAGCCTGCCTGTCATTGCGACCACCCTTGAAGAAGCGACGTCTCTTTTCTCGATGCGACTACCAGCCAGAGCAATCTGGATATTCGGAAGCGAAGGGCAGGGGGTTTCGTCTGAAATGCTGTCCCTGGCAGATCATCGAGTGAGAATTGACCACAACCAGCAATATGTCGAGTCGCTAAATGTGGCGACTGCCGCCGCATTGTGCCTGTTCGAGCAGGCCCGTCAGCATCGCACGGGCAGATAATGCCCACATCCGACGCCTGCGGCGAAGCCGTTCAGTAGACCATCTGCCGCTCGAGATTGATTTCCTGTAGCACCGTCGTCGAAATCTCCTCAATTGACTTGGTGGTGGTAGACAGGGATGGGATACTTTCCATGCGCATCAGCCTCTCAGCTTCCATCACCTCGTAGCGACACTGCTCGATCGAGGCGTATTTGCTGTTGGGACGGCGTTCGTGCCTGACTTCTGCCAGACGATCCGGCTGAATCGTCAGCCCAAACAGTCGGTGGCGAAATGAATGCAAGGTCGAAGGCAGTGAGCCTCGTTCAAAATCTTCCGGAATCAGCGGAAAGTTTGCCGCCTTGACACCATACTGCATAGCCAGATACAGACTCGTGGGTGTCTTGCCACAGCGCGACACCCCGATCAGGATGACATCAGCCTTTGCCAGATCTTTCACAAACTGGCCGTCGTCATGTGACAGGCTGTAGTTGATCGCGTCAATTCGATTGCGATACTCAACCGAGGTGCCGCCTTTGTGCGACTTGCCGATCGAATGCGTAGACTTTACACCCAGATTCTGTTCCAGAGGCTCCACAAAGCCTGCAAACAGGTCCATGAACATGGCGTTGGCTGTTTTGACCCGAGCCGACAGCTCCGAATTAACCAACGTGGTGAAGGCGATCGGGAGACCATCCTCGCGGCTGGCTGCCTCATTGATTCGGCGGATCGCATCATCGACTTTCTCGTGCGAATCGATAAACGGAACCCGAACCTGTTTGAACTCGACTGACTCGAACTGGGAAAGGACTGAATGGCTAAAAGTCTCGGCTGTAATGCCTGTGCCGTCAGAGAGGATGAAGACGGTTCGCTTGATCGGTTTGTCGCTCACAATATCAGTTCCAAGAATCCGGTGTTGAGGGTAGTACAATCACGGCACAAAAATACCAGAACCGTCCGGCCCTGCGTGTATCCACACAAGTGAACCCAGCAAGTGAATCGAGTCGCCAAACCAGATAGAAATCAGATAGACGATTCGCACTTATGGAGACCGGTCATGTTCCGGGACCTGGAGTCCGACTGGTCAAGGCCAGTTTGGTCAGTGTAGCGCGAGTGTCGCAACCTGCATTGACCAAACTCGCTTTCTATCCATTGTAAAAAGGTAACTCCATGTCATATGTTGTTCCATTTGATCAGCTCCGGATGACGGATGTTGATTCGGTCGGCGGTAAAAACGCCTCGCTTGGCGAAATGATCAGCCAGCTCTCGGATGCCGGTGTACGGGTCCCAGGTGGTTTTGCGACCACCTCCCAGGCGTTTCGGGACTTTCTGGCGCAAACCGGTCTTGACAAGAAAATCCAGGATCGTCTGTTGAGCCTCGACGCCGACGACGTGGGCGCACTCGCCGAAGCCGGGTCACAGATTCGCCAGTGGATCCTTGAGGCCCCCCTGCCTGAGCAGCTAGACCGCGAGATCCGCACTGCGTTTGCCGAACTTGACAAGGACGGTAATGGCTCGTTTGCCGTGCGCTCCTCCGCCACAGCAGAAGACTTGCCTGATGCCTCGTTTGCTGGTCAGCAGGAGACATTTCTGAACGTTGTCGGCATCGACGATGTCATCGACAAGATCCGCCAGGTGTTTGCATCGCTGTATAACGATCGTGCTATCTCGTATCGCGTTCACAAAGGGTTCGCGCACGCTGAAGTCGCTCTGTCGGCCGGCATCCAGCGCATGGTCCGTTCGGATTGCGGCAGTGCAGGTGTGATGTTCACGATTGATACCGAATCTGGCTTTCCAGACGTGGTATTCATCACATCGTCCTACGGTCTGGGTGAAACAGTCGTCCAGGGTGCGGTCAACCCTGACGAGTTCTACGTTTTCAAGCCCTCCCTTGAAAAAGGCCATTACCCGATCGTCAGCCGCCGCATCGGTTCCAAGCTCCTCAAGATGGAGTTTGATGCCGAACGAACCAGTGGACACGCTGTACGTACTATCGACGTCCCCGTCTCCGAACGCAACCGCTACTCGCTGACCGACGACGAAATCATCGAACTGGCCCGCTATGCGGTGATCATCGAGAAGCACTATCAGCGTCCGATGGATATCGAATGGGGTCGTGACGGGCTCGATGGCAAGATCTACATCCTGCAGGCCCGCCCTGAAACAGTGAAATCGCAGCAGTCCGCGCACGATGTCCAGTATCGCTATCGCCTCAAGGCCACCGGTGATGTGCTCATCACGGGTCGCGCGATCGGCCAGAAAATCGGTGCGGGCAAAGTGCGTATCGTGGCTGACGTCTCCGAGATGGACAAGGTTCAGGCAGGCGATGTGCTCGTGACCGATATGACCGACCCCAACTGGGAACCCGTCATGAAGCGCGCAGCGGCAATCGTGACCAACCGTGGGGGCAGAACCTGCCACGCAGCGATCATTGCGCGTGAACTGGGCATTCCGGCTGTGGTTGGTTGTGCAGATGCGACTGATGTTCTGAATGATGGTCAGTCGGTCACGGTATCCTGCGCTGAAGGTGATGAGGGCCGGATCTACGACGGGCTGATCGAGACTGAGGTCGAAGAGGTTCGCCGTGGCGAAATGCCCCCCATCGACCTGAAAATCATGATGAACGTGGGTAACCCCCAGCTGGCATTTGATTTCGCACAGATTCCAAATGAAGGTGTCGGCCTGGCTCGTCTCGAGTTCATCATCAACAATAATATCGGCATTCACCCCAAGGCAGTTCTGGACTATCCGAATGTCGACCCTGAGCTCAAGATGGCAGTCGAGTCTGCAGCCCGCGGCCATGCCAGCCCCAGATCGTTCTTTGTCGACAAGCTTGCCGAGGGAATGGCCACCATTGCGGCAGCGTTCGCACCTAAATCGGTCATCGTGCGTCTGTCAGACTTCAAGTCGAACGAGTATCGCAAACTGGTCGGTGGTTCGCGTTACGAGCCCGAGGAAGAAAACCCCATGCTAGGCTTTAGAGGTGCATCACGCTACCTCGCAGACGATTTTGCAGAATGCTTCCGGATGGAGTGCGAGGCGGTTCGCAAGGTACGCAACGAAATGGGCCTGACCAACATGGAAATCATGGTCCCGTTCGTTCGCACCGTCAACCAGGCCAGGCGAGTGACAGAACTACTCGCAGAACACGGCCTGGCACGTGGTAGCAACGGACTGCGCATCATCATGATGTGCGAAGTGCCATCCAACGCCATTCTGGCCGACGAGTTTCTCGAATACTTCGACGGATTCTCCATTGGCTCGAACGACATGACCCAGCTCACTCTGGGCCTGGACCGGGATTCTGGCATGGAGCTGCTCGCTGCTGACTTCGATGAACGCGATGACGCTGTCAAGTTCATGTTGCGCCGAGCCATCCAGGCTTGCCTGAAGGCCGGGAAATATGTTGGTATCTGCGGTCAGGGGCCCAGTGATCACGCTGACTTCGCGAAGTGGCTGCAGGACCAGGGCATTCTCTCGATCTCGCTGAATCCGGACACCGTGGTTGAAACCTGGAAAGGTCTGGCTGCAAAGTAAAGACGTAACCTGCCATAGTCAGTCCAGTTCCTGGCTGACCGGGCAGCAAGCAAGATATCAGGGCCATCCATGCGGATGGCCCTGATCATGTCAGGAGTGAGTTGCCTGGCCTGGGGTCTCAGTCTGTCCCTGGCTTACTGCGGGTGTCATGCTTCATAATGCGCTCGCGCTCACGTGCCCAGTCCTTGTCGCGCTCAGTGTTACGCTTGTCGTGCTGCTTCTTGCCGCGCCCGAGCCCGATTTCCAGCTTGATTCGCCCGTTACGAAAATGCATGTTCAGCGGTATCAGCGCGTAGCCACGTTGCTCGACCTTGCCAATGAGTTTGCTGATCTCCTCGGCCTTGAGCAGCAACTTCCTGGTTCGAGTGGCGTCAGGAATCGTATGCGTGGAAGTCGAGGCCAGCGGACTGATGTGCATACCGAGCAGCCACAGTTCTGCGTCGAGGATGACGACGTAACTTTCCTTGATCTGAGCCCGCCCGGCACGAATGGCTTTGACTTCCCATCCCTGCAACACCATGCCGGCTTCGAACCGCTCCTCAATGAAGTAGTCATGAAACGCTTTGCGGTTATCGATGATGCTCATGTCAGTTTTTGCTTGAAACGTTAAAATCTTCCCATTCTAGCGATTTGTGAATTGAGATGCACTCTATTGAGCGGTCAGTACTGGTTCCTTTTAGCGACGCACAGATGTTTGACCTGGTTGCGGGCGTCGACAAATACCCTGAATTCATGCCTTGGTGCGGCGGGGCAGTCATCCATGATCAGAATGAGCAAGGCATGCGTGCGTCGGTCACAATTGCCCTGGCCGGTATCCGGCAGACATTCACGACCCAGAATCATCACGACTACCCGCGTCTGATCGAACTGAATCTGGTGGATGGTCCTTTTTCTGCGCTCAAAGGGCGCTGGGAATTCATCCGCCTGGGTGACGATGCCTGCAAGGTTCACTTCACGCTCAATTATGAGTTTTCAAGTCGAACACTCGAAAAGCTCGTCGGCCCGGTCTTTAACCGGATTGCATCGAGTTTCATCGACTCATTTACCAAGCGGGCCGAGTCCTGCTACGGGCATTCGTGACATCAGACAACCATCACGCATCAGACGCGAACCACCAAAGGCACGGTATCCGTGTGGACGTCTGCTATGCCACGTCAAGCAAGGCAATCTGGTATAAGACCTGTCAGCTACCGGATGGCGCCTGCATTGCAGATGCGGTCCGGGCAAGTGGCTTTGAACGGGAACACCCTCAGGTGGACTGGATCACAGCAGGTGTCGGCCTGTTTGGCGAACGTTGCAGTCCGGACACGCAGTTGAAAGATCTGGACCGGGTCGAGATCTACCGTCCCCTGGTGTTTGATCCCAAAGAATCCAGACGCCGGCGAGCTCAGCATCGCCGTGAAAAACTATTGAGAGGAGAGGTATCCAATGAACGATCACGTCGCTGACCAGGTTGATGACAGCCTGCTGGTTGAAACTCTGTCGTGCGCTGACGGCAGCCTTATCGGGGTTGCTACCCTGAATCGTCCACAGACCCTGAACGGCCTGTCCCTGGACATGACCCGACTACTGGACAAGGCACTCAAAGACTGGGCCGAGCGCGATGACGTCGTGGCAGTCATATTCAAAGGCGCCGGAGAAAAGGCATTTTGTGCAGGCGGTGACCTGCACGGTCTGTACCATGAGATGATCGAGCATAAGGGCCAGCCCGCCAGTGCAAACCAGTATGCATGTGACTTCTTTTCGGAAGAGTATGCACTGGACTATCTGATCCACACCTACAGCAAGCCCATCATTTGCTGGGGAGACGGTATTGTCATGGGCGGTGGCATGGGTTTGATGGCAGGTGCAAGCCACCGTATCGTGACCGATACGTCCAGGCTTGCCATGCCGGAGATCAATATCGGTCTTTTCCCTGATGTTGGTGGATCGTGGTTACTGTCGCGTTGCCCTGGGCAGACCGGACTGTTCCTGGCCCTGACGGGTGCTTTGATTGGTGCATCCGATGCGATTTATACAAGCATGGCCGACCATGCGGTCGCACGTGATCAGTGGGAGGGTCTTGTTGCCTCACTCAAAGCTGCGCCATGGAAGCGCGATGAGCGAGATTTTCAGGGGGTGACAGATGTTATTCACGCTCTGCCCAGGCTTGAGCTGCAGCCAGGCCCACTCCAGAAGAATCGGGAACTGATCGACCGTGCCTGCCAAGGCTATGATCTCGAGCAAATCGCAGCCAACCTGGTCGAACTTGGCACTCACGAGGACCCCTGGCTCACCAAGGCCTCGCAGACGTATCAAAAGGGATGTCCTGCGACGGCCAGACTGTCATGGCTGCTGCTGCGCCAGGCACGGCACCTTTCGCTGGCAGAAATATTCCGGATTGAATACGGTGTCGCTATCGAATGTGCTGCCCGCGGCAATTTCCAGGAAGGTATTCGTGCAGTCCTGATCGACAAGGACAGAAACCCGAAATGGCAACCTGCCACACTGGCCGAGACGGCCGGCGACTGGGCGAAACCTTACTTCTCACTGTCCATCGATGACCCAGCGCACCCACTTGCAGGACTGGGGCGCTGAATCCACTCATTCAGTCAAGCCTGACTGAAATTCGATTCAGACCCAAAGGCCCAAGGTTCAAGGCCCGGAAAAAGGGGCGATCCCATCGGATCGCCCCTTTTACGATTCTCTGCCAAGGCACTGAAGATCAATCACCAGACGGTGTCACGCTCCAGTACTGCTATCGAGTATCGCAACCATGCGTCACGATAACGGATCCTGAACAACCCCTTCAGCCCCCTGTTTCCTCAATGGAGTAAGGCAAGGCTTGCAACTCTATTACAGGGCCTGCAGCCTCTCCTGCAACCAGACCACCCTCAGACAACACCTTGAATGGTGCATCAAACAGAATGTAGGTCATATCCTCCTCACGCGCCACCTGAATCACACGACCGACAGGATCATCTGGATTCGCGCCGACAAACACATCTGATGCAGGCAAAATCTCTGCCGTGCCACTCACCCTGGCGACATGCATGCGCCGTTTGACCTTGGCGCGGTAGTGGGCCCGCGCAACAACTTCCTGCCCGGGATAGCAGCCCTTGGAAAAACTCACACCGTCGATCAAATCCAGATTGACTGTCTGGGGAATGAAGAGGTCCTTGGTTGCTTCTGCAATCCAGGGAAGACCCGCGAGAATGTCCTGCACATTCCACGAAGCCGCATCCTGATGCAGAACCGATCCGGCGATGGCAGGCGCTGCCGACCGAGGATCGGAGTCAGTTTGATCATCCGCCCCGACCGTTGATGCGACAGACGAGATCAACCAGCAACGGGTTTGATGGGTGCCAGAAGAGGGGGCACGAACCAGCAGGCCGACCGAAACAGAACTGACACCCCAGATGGCTTGCGGGCATTCAAACTCCGATTGCGCATCGGCCACGAGACCCCAGACCCTGAGGTCATCGCGCACTTGCAAGACCACTTTGCTCCTCAGGACGAACATGCGCAATCTTTTGACGAGACCTTCCAGCAGATCCTGCCGAACCAGCGCCAGCATGGTCTGTGGGTTATCTGTAGGCACGAGGACCATGCTCGCAAGCAGTCGCCCCTGGGCCGAGCAATAGCCGGTGAGCGCCGCACGCCCCTGACTCAACAGTTGAACATCCTGGGTCAACTGAGACTGCAGGAAACTCACACTGTCTTGTCCGGTGATCTCCAGACAAGCCAGCTCGTTGCAAGGATAAAGATCAATAGCACCATCTGTTGCGATCATGGACTGTTATTCCCAGTATTAAGGTTGATATGTAAACATCGGCTAGAAACACGCATCAAGCGTTCAAACCGGAGCGCGCGTCAGACACAAATGAGTCATGACAAAATCAGACCTGTGCTGGCGGCACTGACTGTCTGCTCGACCACAGCTGTCTCAACTCAACAGTGCCCCTGCCTGCCTGAACTTCGACGCCCGATTTTCTCGCACTGTGTTTCTCGCACTGTATCTTCGGCCTATGATAGCAACGCAAATCCATATCGCCCGGTATAGCAGCAGTGTCAAGAGGGGCGGGTATCGATTGCCCACAAGTCGGGAGAGTATCCGCAAGCAGGATGATCCGGAATCAGCCCGACTGGGGTTGCGAAGCCCCAGCGAAAGACCTGAATCTGTGACACCAGGCCATAAGCATTGACAGCTGGTCTTTGAGCGTTACTGCGCACCATCCTGAAACATGGCTGGCAGTTGCCAAATTTGTACGGATTTGGGACCGGACACCTCGGGGTTCCATTAAACTCACGGGGTCGAACGAGGAGAACACACGCCCGATGCGCTGGCTTTTTAAAATGCTGTTCTGGATACTGCTGCTTGCCGTACTGGCCGCAGGCGGCGTCGCTGCCTTTTCGTGGCACTGGGTCAACAAGCCACTTGATTTACCAAAACCGGAAGTGGACATCCGCGTCTACAGCGGATCAGGCCCGGGCGTGATTGCCGACGAGATGATTCGTCAGGGGATCAACATGCCACGCGAATCCTTTATTCTGCTGGCCAGGCTGACCGAGAAGGATCGCCTGATCAAGGCAGGTGGTTACCAGATCCAGACGGGTGACAGCCTGTGGCAGGTTCTCGACAAGATGGCACGAGGAGAAGTCACGCAGAGACAGGTCGCCCTCATTGAGGGCTGGACTGTCCCGCAGATCGCGCAGGCACTGGCAAACCACCCCGACATCGAGACAACCATCGATCCTGTGACCTTGCACGACCAGAAGGCGCTGGCCAAGCGGCTCGGCCTGGACACCGAACATGTCGAAGGCTTGCTTTTTCCCGACACATATGTGTTTCCGGTCGGATCAACAGATGAAGAGATTCTGCGACAGGCGCTCAAGGCCCAGCAGGATGCGCTGCAGAAAGCATGGGAGAACAGGGCACCTGACCTGCCTCTCAAATCGCCTTATGAGGCCTTGATTCTTGCCTCAATCGTCGAGAAAGAAACAGGATTTCACGGTGAAAGGGCTCGCATTGCCGGCGTGTTCATCAACCGGCTCAACGTGGGTATGCCGCTACAGACCGATCCGACCGTGATTTACGGCATGGGCGATCGGTATGAGGGCAGAATCCGACGCGCGGATCTGCAGCGTGACACCCCCTGGAACACCTATACGCGCCCAGGGCTGCCACCCACTCCAATTGCGGCCGTCAGTCGGGCATCACTTGAGGCTGCGCTCCACCCCGAGTCGCACGATTTCTACTATTTTGTTGCACGTGGTGATGGCACCAGCGAGTTCGCAAAGGACCTTCGACAGCACAATCGCAACGTCGCCAAATACATACTGGGCAAGTGACATGACACCTAAAGGAAAGTTTCTGACACTTGAAGGTGTCGATGGCGCCGGCAAAAGCACCCATCTTGAGTGGATGGCGGAGTATCTGCGTGCCCAGGACATACATGTGCTATTGACCAGGGAACCGGGTGGCACGCCGCTCGGTGAGCGCCTGCGCGAGATACTGCTAGCTGAACCCATGCACCTCGAAACCGAGACACTGTTGATGTTTGCGGCTCGCTGCGAACACCTGCGGACCGTGATCGAACCCGCGCTGGCCCGCGGAACCTGGGTTGTCTGCGATCGTTTCACAGATGCCACCTATGCGTACCAGGGGGCTGGCAGAGAACTTGGGGTCGACCGAGTGACTGCACTCCAGAAATGGGTTCATCCCGATTTGGAACCAGACCGCACCTGGTTGTTCGACCTCGATCTGGGTATTGCCCGCGAACGCCTGGCCGCTAGCCGCGACCTCGACCGGTTCGAGCGCGAGGGTGCCGAATTCTTCACTCGCACAAGGGGTGGCTACCATCAACTAGTGACGCAGTCCCCTGAACGCTTCATGGTCGTCGATGCGAGTCAGTCAATCACCGCTATCCGCGAGGATCTCAAGGCCGATCTTGAGCAACTGGTTGCCCGGTGGCAGGAGCGCACGACTTGACCGCCGCAATTCCCGCGTTCCTGCCGTGGCAGGTCGACATTGCAACGCCCTGGATCAAGCGAGGCGACAAGCTTGCGCACGCCTGGCTCATACACGGCCAGACGGGTATTGGAAAGCGGCAGTTCGGTCTCGCGCTGGCAACCAGTCTGCTTTGCGAACAACCTGTCGACCACCTGGCTTGCGGCCAGTGCCAGGCTTGCCTGTGGGTCAGACTGGGCAACCATCCAGATCTGATGCGCGTCAGACCAGAGGCTCAGGAGCTTGAAGAAGGGATTTATCAAAGAACAGAAGCAGACAGCGCTGCGGCAAGCCGTAGCAATAGCGCCAGGCCATCGGAGATCATCAAGGTTGAGCAAATCCGCTTACTCGAGCCGTGGTATCACCGAACCACGCACCGGGCTGGCTGGCGGATCGTGTTGTTGTATCCTGCCGAAAGCATGATGGCAGAAAGTGCCAACGCACTTCTCAAAGCACTTGAAGAACCCCCGGAAAGTACGTTGTTTTTATTGATATCTGACTCACCAGATCGACTTTTGCCGACAATTCTTTCCAGGTGTCAGAAGATGAAACTGCCACTCCCGGACGCTGCTGCATCCACTGCCTGGCTGACACAGCAAGGTCTCAAGGATTCGGAGCAGTGGCTGGCCGTCGCCGGTGGCGCCCCGTTGAGAGCACTCGAGCTATCGCAGAATCAACCCGAACCCTATGCCGGGTGGCTGGGACAGATGGTGCGGGACATGGCGCAGCAAAATGCAGTTCCTGTCACAGAAATTGCCGAGAATCTCAGCAAAGAGCCCGCCTATCGCTGGCTGGCCGATCTGCAGCGACTATGCATAGACGTCTCACTCACCTGTGCTGGTCTGAAACCGCGGTATTTTGTCGGGCTTGAAACAGAGCTTGGCAGACTTGGCCGGCAGCGCACCCTGACTCAATGGACAGCGATCGAGCACTGGATCACCAGCCAGATCCCGCTGGGCCACCATCCGTTAAACGCCAAACTATTCGCGCAGGCATGTCTGCAAAAAGTAGTGACAGTCTGACGTTCACACCCTTCTGGTGGGACATCTACTTCCTTGCATCCTCTGGCATTTAGCGACGTCTCATAAAACACAGCAAATCCAGAGACACCAGCACAGCCAGCAGGCGAGCGCATTCTGGATGATTACTGTACGACACGGATCTGCTTCGCGCCGAGTATCATGTTGACAGTTCAAGGGGCGCCATCATTCGCAGCAGCATCGGACGATTTGCCTGTAGTCGCGGTGATTTAACGTTTCCGAGGCGCATCTGATACATTGCTGCCTGCTTTCCTTTATTGATTTCTCTGATTCTGAATTTAGCTGATTCTTTACCAGCCAACTGAGTAACCTGACCGACATGACCATCCTGATCGACTCACACTGCCACGTCAACTTTGAAGGCCTCCGTGAAGACTATTCCGATATTGCTCAACGCATGCACACCAATCGCGTACATCGTGCGCTTTGCGTAAGCGTCAACCTGCCGGACTGGCCGGCCATGATGAGTATGGTGGAACACGAGCCTACGCTATACGGATCGGTAGGTGTACACCCGGATTACGAAGAGG
This sequence comes from Orrella marina, assembly GCF_003058465.1. NCBI lineage: Bacteria > Pseudomonadati > Pseudomonadota > Betaproteobacteria > Burkholderiales > Alcaligenaceae > Orrella > Orrella marina. The sequence continues at coordinate 1,220,077 of NZ_CP028901.1, forward strand.
AGGTCGAACCAACGGTCGAGGACCTTGTCAGTCGCAGCCAGCACCCGAAAGTGGTGGCAATCGGGGAAACAGGACTAGACTACTTTCGAATCAAAGGTGATCTGACCTGGCAGCGGGATCGCTTTCGCACGCACATCCGTGCCGCGAGAGAAACCGGACTTCCATTGATCATCCACACCCGAGAGGCCCGTGAAGACACCATCCGCATCCTTCAGGAGGAAAATGCGGCTGAGGTCGGCGGGGTCATGCATTGCTTTACCGAAAGTCTGGAGATGGCGCGCGCAAGCATCGAAATGGGCTTTTACATCTCTTTCTCTGGTATCGTGACTTTCAAGAACGCAAAAGACCTGCAGGAGACAGCCAGACAGTTGCCGCTGGAACGTATTCTGATCGAAACGGACTCACCATACCTGGCGCCTGTGCCGCATCGCGGCAAACGCAACGACCCCTCGCTGGTCGCACATGTCGCCGAGAAAATCGCTGAACTCAAAGAAGTATCGTTTGATCAGGTTGCCAAACAGACAACTGATAATTTTTACAATTTATTCAATAAGATAAAAGATATTCCTAAAGCAAGTTAGCAACTAATAGAGCTCACAGCAATCAGCTGAAACATCAGTAGCGTACCAGCCATTGCGAGCAAATAACATTAAAGAAATCACATGAAACAAGATACATTAAAAAATCAATATAAGTATTTATTTTTAATGTTTTTTATCCTGATTTCAGGATGGCATTTCAGTGCGCAATCGCAGAATCGGGAGGACTTTTGGATTTACGTTCAAAACGACCGTGATGGCTACGTCAAATCCCTGCTGGACCAGGGAGTTGACCCTAACACCCGAACCGAGATTGGCAATCCGCTCCTGATGCAGGCCGTGCGGGACAATGCCTGGGCTGTGTTCGATCTGGTGCTTGACTATCCCGGAGCCGACATCAACATCATGAACGGCTACCAGGAAACACCGCTTATGTATGTCAGCATCGTGGGAGATCTGGACCGCGTCAAGCGACTGATCGCCAAAGGCGCCCAGGTCAACCACCTCGGCTGGACACCTTTGCACTATGCCGCATCCAAGGGCCACACCGACGTCGTGAAGTATCTGCTCCAGCAGGGCGCTATGCCTAATGCACCAGCACCAGATGGCACCAGTCCCATCATGATGGCGGCCCGCACAGGAAGCGTTGATGCGGTTCAGGCACTGCTTGATGCTGGAGCTGATCCGGCGGCCATTAATATCAATGGCGACAACGCGGTATCCACTGCCCGGGATCACGGACACTCGGAACTTGCCGATGCTTTGACCAAGGTCATCGCTCAACGCAGCCAACGCTAGGATAATGTGCTCAGGAAAACAAGACCAGGAAACAAGAGAGCGGGCAAATAACCGGATAGCCGGACAAACGGCCCGGCGGTTCGCCATGTTGATGCGCTATCTGGCATTCTGTCGGCGCTTGCAGTGATTGATGACTCCTTGTTGGAGCGGGAATGGCGCACTCGTCACGATGCCCGTTTTGAGGAATCGTCTCTGGCAAGGCTGACAACCACTCGAATGAGCCTGACCGTTACTGGAAATTAAACAGGAGAAGCAATGAAGGTCGTTGAAACTGACGTCGCCGTGATCGGTGCGGGCACATCCGGACTATCTGCTTACAAGGCAGCCACCAAGACTGGAAAGCGAGCCGTACTGATTGAAGGGGGGCCCTATGGAACCACCTGCGCCAGAGTGGGCTGTATGCCCTCCAAACTGTTGATTGCGGCGGCAGAGGCTGCGCATGTTGCACAGAACGGCGTACCGTTTGGCGTCCACATCAGTGGCAAAGTCAGAATCAATGGCAAGGAGGTCATGGACCGCGTAAAGCGTGAAAGAGACCGTTTCGTGGGATTTGTGCTCGATGGTCTGGAGAATATCCCGGCGCAAGACAAGATCAGGGGGTATGCCCGTTTCGTCGGTCCGAACACGCTGGAAGTGGATGATCACACCCGCATCAAAGCCTCGAGTGTCGTCATCGCAACAGGTTCAAATGCCCACATTCCGCCTCCGTTCAAGGAGCTTGGCGATCGGGTCATCATCAACGATGATGTATTCGCCTGGGACGATCTGCCAGCCCGGGTCGCCGTATTCGGGCCGGGCGTGATCGGACTTGAGATCGGTCAGGCGCTTGCACGCCTGGGAGTCACTATCCGAGTATTCGGGGTGAGCGGCTCGCTGGCAGGGTTGACGGATCTCAAAGTTCGTCAGAGTGCCAAGAAGATATTTCAGCAGGAGTTTTATCTGGACCCGGACGCGCGAGTCCTCGAGACGAAACGCGAAGGTGACGAGATCGTGATCCGCTATGTACGCCTGGACAACAGCGAATGCACTGAACGGTTCGATTACGCCCTGGTTGCAACCGGACGACGAGCCAATCTGTCCACACTTGATCTCGCCAAGGCGAATGTGGACGTCGATGACAAGGGTATGCCTTCATTTGACAGGCGCACCATGCAAATCGACGATCTGCCTGTGTTTATCGCGGGAGACGTCAACAATGACGTTCCGCTACTACATGAAGCGGCAGATGAAGGTCACATTGCCGGCTTGAACGCCGCCAGATTCCCGGACGTGCAACCGGGACTGAGAACGACGCCACTGGCCATCGTGTTCACAGAACCCCAGATTGCGATGGTGGGACAGGGCCCCGACAAACTGCCTAAAGGAAGTTTTGTGACAGGTGAACTCGACTTCACCGGGCAGGGGCGCTCCCGGGTGATGCTCAGAAACAAAGGCTTGCTGCACCTTTACGCCGATATCAAAACTCGCCGGTTTGTCGGCGCACAGATGATTGGACCGAGCGCAGAACATCTTGCACATTTGCTGGCCTGGTCTGTGCAGCAGGAAATGACCATTGATCAGATGCTGCAAATGCCGTTCTATCATCCCGTAATCGAGGAAGGTTTGCGTACGGCTTTACGTCATGCAGCGGCTGAACTGACCGCCGCATCCGAGATCACGACTGCAGTAGGTTCCTGATTGAACAACTGGCGTCCGGGTGCTTGATAGTGAGCGACCCGGACTCCTGATCAAATGATCTGAACGTCAGTTTCGAGAACAATCCCTCACGCAATCAATTCCGTATGCATGAAAGCTTCCGACGCAATCACATGCCGATTGCGTCGAAAGCGTGACCATCCAAAAGTTCAATGGCGCCCATTCCTGTCAAAGTCCGACCTGAATGTATTCAGGCTTGAGAACATGATTGAGCCTGGAGTAAGGGATCACAAAGCTCGGCTGCCCAAATGAACCTGGCGCAATAGCGTATCGCTCGTACGTCACTTTCACGCCGTCTGGCATCAAGGCCACGTTATCAGTCGGCTTGAAGGGCCAGGTCTGCTGGAATGTAACAGGATCATCGATCGCATTCCCCTGTGTATCGAGCCAGGCAACGTATTCCTCCCGCAAAACCGTCTCGAATGCCGGCCTGGCACCAGGCTGGAGCATGGTCTCGAGCGTTGCCACCTGGTTATTCTGCGGCAGCCAGTTAACATATTGCGAGGTAGTCTCCCCGTGCGCGCCACCACTAAAAATGTAGTGAACCAGCTCAACCACGACCAGATCGCTCTCGCTGCGCAACACATTGGCCTGCAGATACTCACTGGTCTGCGGTGTTGCATTGGCCACAAAATACGAGATCAACTCCTGGACCGAGGCAAATGTTGCAGGCTTGTCCGTATACGTCGCCGCCATGGACAGCAGAGAACGGGTCAACAGCTTCGAAAAGCCAGGGTGATCTGCAAACTCAGCGGTCCGTACATTCAGGTTGGCACACATATCCTTGACACACTGGCCGGTCATCACTTGATTGACTTCCGAGAACGGCAAAGGGTTGCCTGAGCTCAATGTGACAGGTGCTGGCAGTGTCTGAGCAACTAATGGACTAACTGCCAGACCACCGACACCTGCTGTCAGCAAACCGGCAACAGCCAGACTCAACATGCTTTGCTTGAATTTCATGAGATCTCCTTGACAAAAACAATTAACCTCTATCGGGCAACCCCACTGCCTTGTCGTTGTAGTGCCCGACCAGGCCATAGGCACGAACCGTCGCAGGACGTGCAGCGATGGCATCAAACCAACGTGCAAGATGAGGGAAGTCATCCAGATTCTGTTGCTGGCGCTTGTAGGAAGCAATCCAGGGAAAACATGCCATATCGGCAATTGAATATTCGTCGGCAATAAACTCGCGATCAGCCAGACGCTTGTTCAGGACGCCGTACAGTCGCGCCGTTTCTTTCACGTAGCGCTCGATGGCATAAGGGATCTTTTCTGCGGCGAACACCCCGAAATGGTGATTCTGTCCAGCCATCGGTCCAAGTCCTCCCATCTGCCAGAACAGCCACTCGAGTGCCTGCAGTCGCTTGCGTGAATCCGCAGGCAGGAACTGGCCGGTCTTTTCTGCCAGATAAAGCAAGATGGCCCCGGACTCGAATACGGACACGGGCCCCTGACCATCTTCTGGCTCGTGGTCAACAATCGCGGGAATGCGATTGTTAGGCGAGATCTTCAGGAAATCCGGCGCAAACTGCTCATCCTTGGCAATATTGATGGGCTTGATGGTGTAGGGCAGCCCGGTTTCTTCCAGAAAAAGCGTGACTTTGTGGCCGTTCGGTGTTGTCCAGTAATACAGATCAATCATGTTTTGTCTTCCATCTCTATTGGGTTTCAGTGGGTAAGTCGGTCAGCAACCGATACAAAAGTGCTTTGGGTGAATACACATCTCAAATATGCTTCTCAACGCGTCATAGCAAGGCTTCGATGTCCGTCCGGATCGCTTCAGGTGCGGTGTTTGGCGCATAACGCTTGACCACATTGCCCTGCCGATCAATCAGGAACTTGGTGAAGTTCCACTTGATGGCCTGCGTTCCCAGCACACCGGGTGCCGAAGATTTGAGCCATTCAAAGAGCGGATCTGCCTCGCTGCCGTTGACGTGAATCTTGGCAAACATCGGGAATGTCACCCCATATGTCGTCTCACAAAATGCGTGGATGCTGTCGTTGCTGCCGGGTTCCTGCGCACCAAACTGGTTGCATGGAAACCCGAGCACAAAGAACCCACGATCAGCAAAGGCATTCTGCAGCGTCTGCAGACCACCGTACTGACTGGTGAATCCGCAACGCGAAGCGACATTCACCACCAGCAACACCTTGCCAAGATAACTCGCCATGGACTGGCTCTTGCCATGAATGTCCTGAACCTCAAAGTCAGATAGAGTTGCCATAATAATGTGGTCACTAAGAAATTTAAATATTCTCGAAAGCCGCAATGGCTCGCAGGCGGCTCGTTTTAAGGTCAACAATCGGTTCGGGATATCCCAGTTTTGCTCTTTGCTGGCTGTCCGGATCATGAATGCTGCGATCATCCAGATCAGACAACTCGGGTAGCCAGCGCCTGAGAAACAGGCCCTTTGGATCAAATTTTTGCGACTGGCTCAACGGATTGAAAACCCGAAAGTAGGGGGCCGCATCAGCACCTGTCGACGCACTCCACTGCCATCCACCATTGTTGGCAGCCAGATCACCATCAATCAGGTGGCGCATGAAGAAAGCCTCGCCTTTACGCCAGTCGATCAACAGATTCTTGGTCAGAAACATTGCCACAATCATGCGTAAACGGTTGTGCATCCAGGCAGTTTCAAGAAGTTGCCTCATGGCAGCATCCACCACCGGAATCCCGGTACACCCCTGGCACCATGCTTCGTAGTCCTGCGGTGCATCGCGCCACTGCACATTCTCGGTCTGTTCGCGCAAAGGCTTATGCATGGACAGGTGAGGGAACCCGAACAGCAGGTGCCGATAGAACTCCCGCCAGAGCAACTCATTGATCCAGGTGCGCACCCCGGGCAGACCCGAGGTGAACTCACCGCCATTGGCCTGCAAAGCAGCGCGCAAGCACTGGCCAGGAGAAAGCAGACCCGCTGCCAGATAGGGCGACAGCGTACTGGTCCCAGTCAGGGCCGGGAAATCCCGCTGACTGTGGTAGTGTTCGACGCGTTCTGTCGTGAAGGTATCCAGGCGCTGCAGTGCCTCGGATTCGCTGGCAGGCCAGCTCGCCAGCAGACGTTCCTGATGCGCGTTCTCCAGCTCGATAGCTGGCCAGAATCGATCAATATCATGGACCACCGCCTGAACGGCATCGGCCTCAATCGGAGACTTCAGGCTCGGGGAGGGCAGTACATTGACAGCCGACTCAGACAGACGTGCGATCGCCGTTTTTGAAAATGGCGTGAAGACCCGGTAGTAGTCACCTGCACCTGTTTTGAGCGAACCGGGCGCAAACAATGTCTGTCCATCGTGCCCGACGAGATCAATACCCTGCGCCTTGAGCTCGGTGTAGGCCTGACGATCGCGGCGCCTCTCGTAAACGCCTTGCTCTCGATTGCAATGTAGCGCACTGATCGCATGGGTCTGACAGAACGTCACCAGCGCACCGGGCAACTCTTCCCAACTTTCCACCTTCAGCAATCTCAGTACAATCCCTCGCTCGGCAAGCGCCTGCGCGAGAGACTTGAGTGCTTCACGCCAGAAAAGCAGCTTGGCCGGCGCATCGTCATGCATCGACCACTGCCGGGGCGAAATCACAAACAGGGCGTCCTGAGCACCCATCTCACAAGCCGCACTGAGTGCGGGATGATCTGCAGTTCTCAGATCGCAACGAAACCAGCATGCAGCTTTCACGACTTTTACATGACCTCAACTATTTGTTTTGCTGGGTGTGCCAGGCCTGCAGGGCCTGCAATGACCGGTTGACGTGTTCGACGGGGCTGATGCCGTCAAAGACGGCAAGAATCGTCGCGTCTGGCGCAATCACATAAGAGATCCGGTCAGCCATGCCTGACTGGATCCGTCTGGATGCGTCATACGCTGCCATGATGGACCGATCGTTGTCAGCAGCCACAGCGAACTTGCCACCACACGGACCTTCAGAAAACTTCTTCAATGTCTGGATGTCGTCACCTGAAACCCCAACTACAGTTGCTTCTAGTCGGTTGAATTCGTCCATGCTCTGCGCAAACATCTGCGCCTCAATGGTGCATCCCGACGTAAATGCTTTTGGATAGAAATAGACCACAGCAGGACCTTTATCCAGTGCCTGACGCAAATCGAACTCATACGGCTGTCCAGCCAGTGCAGCAGGAGCGCTAAACGCAGGGGCTGCTGCACCCTGCGCGAGTTGTGCTCTCACTGCAAAAGGTTGCGCAAACATCCAGATAGCAGTCAATGCGATGAGTCCGCCAATTGCTGTAGGAACAGCCCTGCGGACCCCATTGCGAACAATACCAGCCATGTCCGCCATGAGGCTGACGCACGCGTCTTGTCTGGCTCTACTGAGTATCTGATGGAAACGGGTCATTTCGGCCTTCCTCAAAACGGGATCAATTAGCACGAGGCTCACCGGCTTGAATTCGCGAGCCTCAGATTCACATATTTCATACTGGTTTCTGTCAAGCACACCTTCTGTCAGGGAAATGATCAGACTGATCCGGGGAACATCAGTGGGGGAGCCTCCTCGGGCAATTATCCGGGCCACGCCCACTCGGCCTTGCCCACTTGAACCGCACTTGAACCTCACTTGACCCGGAAACGCCCCCCGGAATGGCAATACCGGCTATCCTGATGCCGTACGACAAGATCACTTTCAATGCCGTCCACCAGACATGGCAGGCGCTTTGACGAAATACGTCTTGTCGTCCTGGGGCACGGGCTGGAGAACTGGCCGGGCACTTGCGCTGATCCAGGAAGATCCATCCTGACGAGACGCTCCAACCGTCTTGAATGAACCATTTGCCGGAGGTCAAGAGTAGATCATGTCATCACGTTCGTCCACCAAACCCCTCACTCATTCCCGATTTGCCGCGCCTCTCCTGGTTTTCGGCCAGGTCGTAGCACTGGCAACGTGTATTGCCACGCTGGCCTGGACACCGGCCCATTCTCAGACTGCCGGCAGCACAACTGGCGTCTACTCATCTGCCACCACACCCTCTGCAGACTCGAACGCACCCGCGACACGCGAGGAGGTCCTGAAAACATTCCAGCGAGAAGCGCACGCCGCTTACGCAGAGGCGCGCAAGAACTGTCAGTCGATTGCGAGCGAGCAGGAGCAACAGATCTGCTTTGCCAAAGCCAAGCTGCAGTTTGATGCAGACATGCGTTATGCGGAAAAGCGTGCAAACATGGGCTTCTGAAGGTTCTCGCGACCAACCCGCAACCTATCTCAGGGGCCATACCGCCACGAAACAAGTGCACCTTCCCGGAAAGATCGATGCTGGATCGAACCTTGGCCAGTCTTATCCAGCCATACGAAGCAGGACGATTTGGTCCCATTGCAGTGCAAGCCTCTGGCGCGACCATGTAGGCTGTCAATGCATCAACTGAAGAATCACTTGCAGCATCATCTGCAACACCACTTGCAACACCAGGAGTATCAATGGAGCCATCAATCACACTGGAATTCCTAGGGGCAGCCGGAACCGTTACCGGCTCAAAAACCTTGATCCGGTACAAGGACTACAAGATTCTGGTCGATTGCGGCCTGTTTCAGGGGTTCAAGAATCTGCGGCAGTTGAACTGGGCGCCATTTCCATTCAATCCGGCCGAGATAGATGCGGTGATCCTCACGCACGCACATCTGGACCACAGTGGGGCCTTGCCGCTACTGGTACGTCAGGGATTTTCCGGTACGATTTTCGCCTCTGAGGCCACTGTCGATGTGGTTGCAGTCCTGCTCAAGGACAGCGCCAAACTTCAGGAAGAGGAGGCTGAGTACGCCAACCGGCATCACACCAGCAAGCACTCCCCGGCACAGCCTCTGTACAACAGCCAGGATGTCGAAGAAACAATGGGGTTATTTGAAACCATCCCGTTTGATCAGGATGAGGGACTGCTTCCTGATGTCTCCATCCGGCTGCAGCATGCCGGGCACATCCTGGGTGCCGCCTCCGTGCGAGTGAAACTGGGAGACCCGAACAAGCCCGATCATTGCCGGGAAATTCTGTTCTCGGGCGACCTTGGACGACCAGATGCCCCTATCATGATGGACCCTGCACCAGTTGGCAAACCGGATTACGTCGTGATGGAATCCACCTATGGCAACCGGACGCACAAGAACGAGGACCCGACCTCCGAGCTCGCGGCGATCATCAACGAAACGGCAGGCCTTGGTGGTGCAGTCCTGATTCCATCCTTTGCACTCGGACGCGCACAAGTGTTACTGCTGGCGATCGCCCAGATGAAAGCCGACAAGATCATTGGTGATGTCCCTGTGTTTCTGGACAGCCCCATGGCCATCAACATGACCGAACTCTACGAGCGTCATCACAAGGATCATCGCTTTAGCAGGCAGGAGATCGCAAAAGCATTTGATGTCGCCTATTCAGTCAAAACCGTCGAGGAGTCCAAGGCACTCAACGCCTTGCGTTATCCCAGAGTCATTATTTCCGCCAGCGGCATGGCCACTGGCGGAAGAGTGCTTCATCACCTCAGAACCCTGGTAAGCGACCATCGCAATGCGGTCGTCTTTGCAGGTTTCCAGGCTGCTGGAACGCGTGGTGCAAGGATGCTGTCAGGAGAGCCAACGGTCCGGATATTCGGCCAAGACCTGCAGATCAAGGCTCGGCTTTACAACCTCGAAGGGTACTCGGCCCACGCAGATGCCGATCAGTTGCTGACATGGCTGGGTGGTGCGAACACCCAGCCCAGACGCGTCTTTCTGAATCACGGTGAACCACAAGCGGCAGACATCTTGCGCCAGAGAGTCGAAAGAGAACTCGGACTCGAGTGCCAGGTCCCGCTGCTGGGAGAGAAAGTCTCTCTCGACTGAACGGCACCACGACTCGTCCTGGCCGATATCTGCGCGGCGACTGACTGCGGCGTATCATTCAGACTGAAAGGGAGCATCCTGAGGGCGAGCCGGACTGTGATTAGGCCGTGGTCGGACCGCGATCACAACTCGTTGACTGGGACGCTCCTGCAACCAACAATCAGCATCCAGCATGCCGTAGGCCGCAGCAATCAGGCGATACGACCGGCATGCCTCTTGAGAGACAGTATCCATGCAACAGGCAGCCCTCATATACAAAGAGCTCGGTATCGATACCTTGCAGGAGTACGTCGCATTCCTGCAAGAAGACTGCCATGTTGTGCGCTCAGAAGGAATCGAGGCCCAGACCCGAGTCGAACTTGTCTGCAACCAACGCAGCATTGTTGCCACAGTACATGTGATCCATTCGGACCTTATCGCTTGCGGCGAGATCGGACTCTCGATGAGTGCCCAGGCTGCGCTGTCGGCCGAACCGGGCGAAAAAATCGAGATCAGTCAAGCGCCCGCTCTGGACTCACTGAGCCAGATGCGGGCCAAGATTTTCGGGCACCGCCTCGAACGCAATGCCTTCGATGCCATCATGAAGGACATTTCAGCCGGCCGCTACGCCAACATTCACATTGCGGCGTTTTTAACGGCTATGGCAGCTCATCGTGCAAATCTTCAGGAAGTCACTGATCTGACTTCATCCATGGTAGATGTGGGTGAACACCTGTCCTGGGGCACCACGCCGGTCGCCGACAAACACTGTGTTGGAGGGCTTCCGGGCAACCGGACCACACCAATCGTAGTTGCCATCGTTAGTGCCTGCGGGCTGACCATGCCCAAAACCTCCTCACGGGCTATTACATCACCCGCGGGAACGGCGGATGTCGTAGAAGTCATGACACCGGTGAATCTATCCGTTGAGGACATGAAAAGGGTGGTGAGGGAGCAGGGCGGTTGCTTTGTATGGGGAGGGTCACTCGCACTCAGTCCGGCAGATGACCTGCTGATCCGGGTGGCCAGACCACTGGAACTAGATAGCGACGCACAGCTCGTGGCCTCCGTGCTTTCGAAAAAGATTGCAGCAGGTGCCACGCATGTTGTGATCGACATTCCGGTCGGCCCAACAGCCAAAGTCCGGAACCGGGAACAGGCGAATCATCTCGAGAACGTGCTCACGCACGTCGGATTTGCCAATGGATTGAACATCCGGGTCATTCAAAGTAACGGCAGTGCGCCTGTCGGACGCGGCATCGGTCCCGCACTCGAAGCCCGAGACGTACTCAAGGTCTTGCGGTGTGAACACGACGCGCCAGCCGATCTGAGAGAACGTGCGTTGCGCCTGGCGGGTGAACTGCTGGAGTTCTGCCAGACAGTACCAGCTGGGCAGGGACTCGAAAAAGCCACAGATGTGCTCGACAACAAGGCTGCCTGGAGCAAGTTCAAGGCAATTTGTCAGGCACAAGGCGGATTCAAGGAGCCCGAGGTGGCGCCCATCCAGTACGTCGTTCACGCCAATCAGGCTGGCCGTATCAAAACCGTCGACAACAGGCGTCTGTCACGACTGGCCAAACTGCTCGGTGCACCTGAAGCCAAGACAGCTGGCCTGGATCTGCACGTCAACCTGAACGATCACGTCGAATCTGGCCAGCCTCTGTTTACGTTGCACGCACAGGCAGACGGCGAGATGGACTATGCAAAGAATTATCTTGATACCCATCCTTTGTTCCTGATTGAAGCGGTCTGATCCGACGATGGCCGACAAGTCAGGTCGAAAGATATGCAAAACAAAGAGACCGCCTGCAAGTCGGCTCGAAGGGATGTCTGTCAGGAAAAACCTCCAGGATCAAGCCGAAATCAGGCAGCACACGCGTCGTTTCATGAATACGTAAAACCGCATAATGCATATTATGTAAAGTTAAATAGATAAACATGCTCAGATGCTTCGCTAACGCACCGATATCAGCCTGGTGTCTGTCATCTGGCATGTTGTGCCCTGACGGCCACCCAGCATCAGACGTCCCGGCGTTTGTCGAATCGATCTCGCATCGATTCTGATCGAGTACCACGCACCACACGTCGCATTGCACGCTGAGCCTGTTTATGACGTTGGCCTGAGTCAGTTTGCAGTTGACGCTCTTGTTGCTGCCTTGCCTCACGCAGACTCGCATGCGCATTTCTTGCGTCGTCCTGGACCTCGGATAACGATTGGCGTAACTCGAGCGTCTCCCGATATGTGGTCTCAAGCCGCTCCCGCGTCAACTCGAGTTGCAACTCAAGTTTGCCGGACTTCTCACGACTTTCAACAAGCTCCTGATGGGTCTGGGTCAGTTTCTCCTGACTTTGCTTTAGCTCCTGAGAGGATCTGGATTGCACCGTCTCGAGTTGCTTTTGCAGCCGAGTTGCAGTCATACGCTCCCTGTCAAGCTCCAGCAGGACGCGCTTCTCGTTGGATCGCGACCGTTCTTCTGCAAGCTGCATCGCTGCGCGCAGGCCTGACAGTTCACTGGCGAATGCCTGCTGACTTTCTTCCAGACGCCCTTCCAGCTTTAACTTCTGGAGCTGACTTTCTTCGCGTTCTTTCTCTCGTAAAGCGGCAAGCGAAGCGCACTGCGCCCGCAGACCGGAAACATCGCCTTTGAGGCTCATGATCGCATCCTGTGCCTGTGCAAGTTCGCCCTCACGGATGACGATCTGCCCCTGCTTGTCAGCGCACTCGGTCTGCAGGGCCTGGATTTCGTCCTGGGCGAGTTTGACCGTCTGAGCAGCCTCCTCTCGATATGCCGTCAGCGACTCATTTGCAGCACGTTGTGCAGCTTCCCAGAGTCGCGCAACCAGTTCTCCCCCAGAGCCTGGAACTCCGGTGGCAAATCAGGATGTTCAACCCGGTTACGGCTTTTCTCCCGAAGATCGGTCCAGAACTGGGCCAACGCTTGTGCCGGCGCACTCATACTGCCTTTTCTCACAAGCTGATAGAGCTTGTTCGCAGTTGGCGTCATGCCATATCGAAAGAACAGTAACGCACAGACCTCGCGATAAAGCGTCTGGGTCTCGGTGAACTGGTCACGCAATGCATCAACATCCTGCGCGAGCGACTCTTCAACTGATCTGACTGTATCCATGTTCTGACCTATGCATCACTGAAACCAAGAATAAGTTTGCAAACAACTCAAGAAAAGATTGATATGCAACAACGTCAATTTTTACTACATAATACGTTGTATTACTAATAAAAGAATAATATTTTTTGACATTATTTCTATAATGTCAAAATAACTGCTATAAACCTCCTGTAAAGATAGCCGAGCGACTCTCGGTGGTTTTATGGGAGTTTTCATGGTGGATTTTTGGGAAATCAATCGATCTGGATAGACTGGCTGGCTTTAGCCCAGACGGGGATCACGACTGAGCCAGTTACCCACGGCAAATATCCCGTTCTGGAAGCAAGAAGCGTGGGCCGAAATCACGACCCGAAACAAACTCAGTGAACGGACAGGAATTCGATGAAGGATTCGAAGCATGACTCGATGCATGAGACTTCCCAGCGCTTGCCCGCCGTGGATGGATCATCGCACCGAGGACCGAACCCGTTCGCGGGGCTGCAAATCTCATCAGATGTGGATGGACGGACCGGGACCAACCGGGCGGATAGCGGTCAGCGTACGCAGATCCGTGCCAACACTGACATCGATGCCATTACCGCCTGGCTGGCCCGGGTGACTGACTCACCCAACACATTCAACAGTTATCGCAAGGAGGCCGAACGTCTGCTGCTATGGTCGACGATCGCGGCGCGCAAACCGGTCTCTTCGCTGACCCACGAAGATCTTCTGGCCTATCAACAGTTTCTGGAGAATCCCCAACCAAAGGCAGAGTGGGTCATGCAATCGTCACGCAAGGTTGCACGCTCACACAGGGACTGGCGCCCTTTTGCGGGCCCTCTTTCATCGACAAGTCGTCGTCAGGCGATCATCATTCTGAATACCATGTTCTCCTGGCTGGTGTCGGCTGGGTATCTGGCAGGCAACCCTCTCTCACTTTCTCGTCAGCGAACTCGCAAGGCAAGACCACAGATCACCCGGTATCTGGATGACGAGATCTGGTCCGAAGTCAGACGCTGTATCGAGTCACTACCAAAGGAAAGCGACCGAGATCGCGAACAAGCCACTCGAGTTCGGTGGCTCTTCTCATTGCTCTATCTATGCGGACTGCGAATCTCTGAAGTCACACAGAACACCATGGGCGGATTTTTCTGCCGCAGAACCCGGCAAGGCGAAGAAAAGTGGTGGCTGGAAGTCACCGGAAAAGGGGGCAAAGTACGGATCATTCCGGCCACCAGTGAATTAATGAGCGAACTGGTGCGATACCGGCGAGAGAAGGGGCTGCCCCCTACCCTGAGTCGGGTGAAACCACCCCGCTACTCCTTCCTGTTGGAGAACAGATTCGCCCCATGACCCGGGCGGCGGTTCACCTGATCATCAAAAACGTGTTTAAAGGCACAGCCGAACAGATCCGCACCCGTGATCCGGCGCAGGAGATGCGGGCACAACAGATCGAACGGGCATCCGCGCACTGGCTGCGACACACAGCAGGCTCGCACATGGCCAACAACCAGATTGACCTTCGCCACGTGCGCGACAATCTTGGGCACGAATCTTTGAATACAACAAATCGCTATCTGCACTCGACCGATGACGCACGACATCAGGACACAGAGAGACACCACAAAATCGGCTGGTGATACGATAGCCACGGTTTACGACCGCGGGTCGTTGTTCTCGCGGTGGGCAAGCTTCCTGTGTAGCTCGTCCTTCGGCTGGAAAGCAGTCGCACATGCTTTATACAGAACGAAAATCCGCTCAGTGTCCCGCGGAGTGACGGCGTTCTTGTGAGCTGATAGTGATCTCCCGCTGGGCATCAAGCGCTTGTTCGGGCCAGAAGCCTTTGATGTAGGCCAGAATCAGATCAATCTGTTCATCGGTCAGAATTTCACCATAGGCAGGCATATCGCTCTCATACCCGGGTGGCGCTGTTATGCCAGGCACCAGACCATCTCGTATCAGACTGCGCAACTCAGCATCCGGATGGTGCCACGTATGTCCGGTTACATCGTGAGGTGGGGCCGGCAGACGACCATTGGACATGCGATCACGCCAGCGAGGCTGGCCTTCCAGATTCACGCCATGGCAGCTTGCACAGTACTGCTCATAGAGAATCTTCCCCTGCATGCGAGCCTGATCAGTCGACGGGGCAATCCAGTCTGAACGTGATTGTTGCAAGGCTGGCAAGACCCAGAAGTACCCTGCGCCAGCCCCCAGGAGCAGGGCGACGATAATTGAAACAATCGGGGTACGCAGAGACTTCTCAGTTGATGTTTCCAAGTCACTCATTCGAAAATGCAATCGCGATTGAACGTTGCGCCTGCCGACCAGACAACCTGTGGCCAACCCCAGACAGTACACTCGCCCTCGTTCACCACACTCAAAGACCGGTTATGGAACCCTTGTTATCGAGCCCCTTTCAACAAGGTCAGACCGACGTGAACCGCTGCCGTAACTCCCGAACCCCTCGTGCCAGCACCCTGGCTTCTAGCCCGACCGCCACAAACTTGGCACCCAGCGACAGATAATGCCTGGCAAGCGTTTCATCAGGCGTCAGGATACCCGGCGCCTTGCCATGCTTGAGGATAGTCGCAATGCCATTCTCGATCACAGCCTGCACATCAGGATGTGAAGGGTTACCTAGATGCCCATAGGCGGCTGCGAGATCCGAGGGTCCGAGAAACACACCGTCTACCCCATCGACCGCGCAAATCGAATCAAGATTGTCCATTGCAGTCTGCGTTTCAGCCTGAACAAGCAGACAGACCTCATCGTTGGCGAGCTTCGTATAATCCGTTCTCAAATCCCAGCGCGACACCCTTGCGGTCCCGTATCCGACACCTCGTATACCATGCGGGGGATAGCGAGTGGCACGTACCAGTTCAGCTGCCTGATCGGCAGTATCAACCATGGGAACGAGAAGCGTCTGAACACCAATATCCAGCAATTGCTTGATGATGACCGAATCGCCGATCGGCGGCCGTGAGATCGCCTGCGTTTGTGGATAGGCTCCGATTGCCTGCAACTGCGACAAGGTGGTCTGCAGATCATTGGGCGTATGTTCCCCATCGAGCAATAACCAGTCGAAGCCGGCCGTGGCGCAGATTTCAGCAGTGAAGGCACTGGGAATCGAGAGCCAGAGTCCGATTTGGGCCTCACCCGCCAACAGGCGCGCCTTGAACTGGTTATCAAAGGAATGATGTCTGGGCAAATCCTGCGATGTCTGAGTCATATGTATCCTTCAGTCTCCGTGATTGGTTCTTTTCTTTTACAGAACGCTTCTTTTACAGAACGCTTCTTTTACAGAATATTCTTTCTGCAGCAATCATGCAGGCAATCTATGACGGTTAACACATCATGCCTGCCCGCATGACAGGCAGATTCAGATCAGATCAACGCAGCAATGGCATCACCAAGTTGCTGTGTACTTGCATCGCCACCAAGATCCGGTGTGCGAGGGCCGCTAGCCAGAACGGTTTCGATGGCTTTAACGATGGCATCATGTGCCTTTAAATATGATTCCTGCTCACCTTGCGGCAGGCCTCGACCCAGAAACTCGAGCATCATCGCGCCTGACCAGATCATTGCAATCGGGTTGGCTACACTCTTGCCATAGATATCCGGGGCAGAACCATGGACCGGCTCAAATAGTGACGGGAACAGACGATCGGGATTCAGATTACCGGACGGTGCCAGACCGATTGTCCCAGTGCAAGCGGGGCCCAGATCGGACAGGATGTCTCCAAACAAGTTTGACGCCACTACCACATCAAAGCGATCAGGCTGAAGAACAAAGCGCGCAGAGAGGATATCGATATGCTGCTTGTCTGTCGTGACCTCAGGATAGTTCTTGCCCATCTCCTCGGCGCGACCATCCCAGTAAGGCATGCTGATTGCGATGCCATTGGATTTGGTGGCAATGGTCAGATGCTTGCGCGCCCGTTGCTTTGCAACTTCAAACGCATACTTCAGCACGCGATCGGTTCCGATACGACTGAACACTGACTCCTGAATCACAATCTCTCGTTCAGTTCCGGCAAACATGGTTCCACCGAGTGATGTGTACTCACCTTCGGTGTTCTCGCGCACGACCAGAAAATCGATGTCACCCGCCTTTCTGCCAGCAAGCGGGCAAGGCACGCCATCAAACAGGCGTACCGGACGCAAATTGATGTATTGGTCAAACTCTCTCCGGAACTTCAGCAAAGAACCCCAGAGTGAGACGTGATCAGGCACGGTGTCGGGCCAGCCGACAGCCCCAAAATACAGAGCCTGGCAGTCCTGGATTCGTGCCTTCCAGTCATCTGGCATCATCTGACCATGTTCCGCGTAGTAATCGCAACTCGCCCAGTCGTGATGCTCGAAGCTCAGCTTGAGATTGAACTGACTGGCCGCTTTCTCCAGAATCTTCAGTCCTTCCGGCATGACTTCCTTGCCAATACCGTCCCCGGGTAGTACTGCAATACGCAATGGCTGGCTCATTTCTAATGAATCTCCAATTTTTGTTTCGATGACTATGCAAACGCTGGTGTCGCCGCGTTCCGATTGAATCGGCGCCACAGAATCCGAACGTAACTGTAACGTGTGGCGACCCACATACCAAGCAGATGTCGCCACTGGCATAGAGAGGTATGCACACCGGGTATCGGTCCGCACAAGCGACCGGTCGGAACGGGCAATCTGATCTGACTGGCCACCAGGGATCAGACGCTAGACAATCACTTGCCGCAAAAGCACATCAGCCTTCGGCACGTCCAATCTCGGTGCGTCCGAATTCGGCAGACAACTCCCCTGCTCGCTGGTGTGCTGCCTGCATGGCAGCAACCAGCGTTTCAAGAAACTGTCGCTGCTGCATGACATCCAGGGCGGCGGCAGTCGTCCCGCCTTTGGACGTGACTTTCTCACGCAAGGTCTCGACAGGATCACCTGACTGGGCAGCCAGGCGTGCCGCCCCGGCCACTGTCGCAATGGCCAGAGACTGCGACTGCTGAGCACTCAATCCAAGCTTTTGTCCGCCAGCAACCATCCCCTCGATAAACCGAAAAACATAGGCCGGTCCACTTCCTGACAAAGCGGTCACGGCATCAATCTGATCGTCACTGTCCACCCAGACCACCTCGCCCACGGTGGACAGGATCTGTGTCGCCAATTGACGCTGATCGTCGGTCACACCTGAAGCGGCAGCAAGACCGGTCACGCCCTGCCCTACCAGGGCTGGTGTGTTAGGCATGGCACGAATCACACTTGCCCACGGGTGATCCGCCGTTCCGAACCAGGCACACAGACTCGACAGTGCAATGCCAGCGGCAATACTCACCACGAGCGTATCCGACCCCAGGCAGGGTCTGGCAGCCTGCGCAACTTCCTTGAGTTGCTGTGGCTTGACGGCAAGCAGCCAGACATCGCACCCGGTCAGGCTCGAATCCGGCCCTTCCAGCACTTCCAGGCCGCGAGCCTGCCACTTCTGGCGTGTCGGTTCGTGCACATCCAGCACCACCAGTCTTGAAGGCGGGCAACCTCTTGCCAGCAACCCCTCAATCAAGGCTCCAGCCATGTTACCGCCACCAACAAACGCAATTCGAGGAAATTCAACCATGATCTTTCGCAAAAAAACCGGTCATACGAATGACTGGCTAGCACTGAACCACTGGTTCAGACGTTGAGATACTCCAGCGCAACCCCTGCAAACAAGGCAGCGCCGAACCAGTTATTGTGCCGGAAGGCCCTGAAGCAAGCCGCCCGATCCCGACCACGGATCCAGTAAAGATGCACGCACGCAATTGCCCCAGCCGTCACAAGACCGAGCACGAACGGCCATCCGTAGGACAACAACACACCAACCCAGCCCATGAGTGCCAGTGTCATTGCATAGCACACACCAATGAACAGCACATCAAATCTGCCAAAGGTGATGGCTGCAGTCTTCAGGCCCAGACGAATGTCATCTTCCTTGTCTACCATGGCATACTCGGTGTCGTAGGCAACTGCCCAGAAAAGGTTCGCCACCAGCATGATCCAGGCAATGGCTGGAACTTCTGCGTTGACTGCTGCAAACGCCATCGGCATGCCGAACCCAAAGGCAATACCCAGGTAAGCTTGAGGCACCCCGAAAATACGCTTCATGAGCGGATAGGTGGCCGCAATGAACAATGCCAGGAATGACAGAGCAATCGTCAAGGCATTAAGCGTAAGCACCAGTGCGAACGCACACAACGCCAGACCTGCAGCGACGTAAAGCGCTTCTTTCGGCTTGATCTGGCCTGTTGTCAGGACCCTGTGCTGCGTGCGTTCCACATGCAGATCGAAGTCCCGGTCAAAGTAATCATTGATCGCACAACCGGCCGAACGCATCAAGAAGGTTCCGGCAACAAAGATCACCAGAAAATGCAATGAGGGCACACCCTCGCTTGCCATCCAGAGCGCCCACAAAGTGGGCCACAGCAGCAGGAGTGTGCCGATCGGCTTGTCTATCCGAACCAGCCGGGCATAGAGCCCGAGCCGGTGCATAACGGCAGAAGAACCCATTACTTCCATCACTGCAACATTGAGCGAAGCATCCAGGCATTCTTCTCATGAATGTCCAGACGCTGGGTCAGCAGGTCTGCAGTAGGCTGATCGTTAGCAGCATCCGCCTTGTCAAATGCAGCACGCGCTGTCTTGGCGACGGCCTCATTGCCTTCAACCAGCATCTGAATCATTGCAGCAGCATCGGGCACCGAGGTCGGCTCGGAAATCGAGGTCAGCTTGGAGTATTCAGCATAGGTGCCGGGAGCGTAGTGTCCGAGTGCACGGATCCGTTCCGCGATGTCATCAAGCGCCGTCCACTCTTCGGTGTACTGCGTCATGAACATCTGGTGCAGGGCATTGAACATGGGACCCGTAACGTTCCAGTGAAAGTTATGCGTCATCAGGTAAAGCGTATAAGAGTCTGCCAGCAGCTTGGACAGTTCCTTGGCGACCGATGCTCGGTCCTTATCGGAAATCCCGATGTTGATATTCGGAGCACTGGCGGTTGAATTCGATTTTTTACCCATAAAAACTCCCTTTTATAAAAGCTGAGATACCCTTCTCAGCATAACACCACGAGCCAGACGGTAGCGACTCGGCAATGTGAATTCTGTGCTGACAGTCGCATACAGATCGAATGCAATTCAGACTGAATTTGACATTCGAATCAGACTGCGCCGGCTTTTGACGACAGCCGCTGACGTGTCGACATTCTGAACCACCCCATGACTAAAGTCAGGGGCTTGCGATCACAATTAGTCAAACACGAGTACGCCTGAAAAAACCGTCTCTCACGTCCCTCAAACACCCGATCACCAAAATCTGGTCCGCCATCAAGCGCGGCCTCCTGACATCCCCTTGCCAAACATACCCGGACTCACGTCGCATCGACAATGGCCCGCACCGGGGAGTCTGCCTCGATCATTCTGACTCCTCGCAGATCTGACGCCTGGACCGCCTGAGCGAGCGCCTCTACTGCCGCATACCGGGTGAAAGTCTTGCGCCAGGCCAGCACAATACGTCGATCCGGCACAGGCTCTTCAAACGGCACGTACCGAATGAGTGCAGACTCGTTGACGTCTGTCGTCGAGAGTGCAGTGACCGGCATGACCGTCAGACCAATTCCGGCTGCCACCATGTGACGAATTGTTTCGAGCGAAGAACCCTCAAACGTGCGCTGCATGCCCTCTGTCGTATCCGAGTAACGTGACAGCTCGGGGCACACACCCAGGACCTGATCCCGGAAGCAATGGCCACTGCCTAATAGCAGCATGTTCTCCTGCTTGAGATCCTCTGCAGAGATCGATTCTCGACTGGCCCAAGGATGCGATGCCGGCATGGCCACCACAAAAGGCTCGTCATACAGTGGCATGGTAACGAGTCCCGCGTCGGGCAGCGGCAGCGCCATGATGGCACAGTCGAGTTCGCCCTGGCGCAGTAGTTCGACCAGGCGGGCGGTGAAGTTCTCTTGCAGAATCAAAGGCATTTGAGGCGTTCTTTGCACCTGAACCGGAATCAGCTTGGGCAATAGATAAGGGCCGATGGTGTAAATCACGCCCACTCTCAATGGACCAGCCAGCGGATCATGACCGAGCCTGGCGATTTCCTTGATCGTTGCACTTTCCTGCAAAACCTTGTGCGCCTGCGCCACAATCCGTTCGCCAATCGACGTGGTGCTCACCTCCGAGCCACCACGTTCAAATAACGTGACCCCGAGTTCGTCCTCAAGCTTGCGGATAGCAACCGACAATGTCGGCTGGCTCACAAAACAGCTCTCTGCTGCACGCCCGAAGTGCTTCTCCCGAGCCACCGCCACGATGTACTTCAATTCTGTCAACGTCATAACCTGATACTCCCGCTCATTCCTGCGGACTGGACCCAGTCTTGGACCACTGCAACAACCGCTGCGTTCTTCCAACTGTCGTCAGCTCTTTCGTCATTTCGCTCTGCCTTTCTATCGGCACTGCTTCACCCGTTGAGAAACTCCTGTCGCCCCTGCAACCAGCGATCAAGATGCGCCTGAGCGATCTCGGGATAAGTCTCACGAAGATGCGCAGCAAGATCCCGGGCTTTCTCGACCCACAGCGCATCGGCCTCATAATCGGCGAACCGTAGCAATGCCAGTCCGGATTGCCTGGAGCCCAGAATCTCTCCCGGTCCGCGCAACTGCAGGTCCCGTCTTGCTATTTCAAACCCGTCCTCTGTTTCGTACATGGCTCGCAGCCGCACCTGGGCCTGCTGGGACAGTGGCTGTTCGTAAAGCAGGATGCAAACCGACTGTTCACTACCGCGCCCAACCCTGCCACGCAACTGATGCAACTGCGCGAGCCCGAAACGTTCGGCGTGCTCGATTACCATGAGCGCCGCGTTGGGCACATCCACGCCCACCTCGATCACGGTAGTGGCCACCAGCAGATCAATTTCGCCGGCGGAAAAATTCTGCATGACCTGACTTTTTTCATTGGGGTGCAATCTTCCGTGCACCATACCAACTCGCAGGTCTGGCAGCATCGACGCCAGCGTTTCATAGGTCTGGGTTGCGGTCTGCAATTCCAGAGCCTCGCTTTCCTCAACCAGCGGACAAACCCAGTATGCCTGCCCTCCGTCACGTACTGCGTGACCGATCGAGGCAATCACTTCGTCGCGACGCCCGGCGCTCACCAGCTTGGTCTTGACAGGTTTGCGCCCCGGCGGGCGCTCATCGATCACTGATACATCCAGATCAGCAAAAAATGTCATGGCAAGCGTACGCGGAATCGGCGTGGCACTCATGGTCAGCTGATGAGGCAACAGATCGTGATCGGACTTTCTGCTCAGCGCCAGTCTTTGCGACACGCCAAACCTGTGCTGTTCATCCACAATTGCCAGTCCGAGATTGTGAAACACGACACCGTCCTGAATCAATGCTTGCGTGCCAACAATCAGATGCGCCTGGCCAGACTCAATATCGGCCAGAGCCTGGCGCTTGACCTTTGCCCCCAATCCTGCGCACAGCCAGACACAACGCAAACCGAGCGCTTTGGACCAGGCGTCAAACTTGAGATAGTGCTGCCCGGCCAGAATTTCGGTGGGTGCCATGACCGCTGCCTGTTGACCGTTCTCGACCGCACGCAAAGCCGCAAGCATCGCCACAATCGTCTTGCCACTACCTACGTCACCCTGAAGCAAACGATGCATTGGATGTGGCTTGAGCAGATCGGCATAAATCTCCTGCAGGCATCGTGTCTGGCTACCGGTCAGCTCAAACGGCAAATGCGCCAGTAGCGCCTCGGTGAGAGAAGGTGCTTCAGACTTGCTGGCCGGGACAGGTGGCAACGGTGTAGCGCGACGCAACTGCCGGGACGCGCGCGCGTTGGCCAGACTAAGCTGCTGGGCGAGCAGTTCGTCGAATTTGACCCGAACCCACGCCGGGTGTGTGCGCAACTCGAGAGCATGAATATCCTCTTGCGGTCTGGGCCAGTGCAATGTCCGGATGGCATCCTCAAAACTCATCAGACCGAGCTCGGCAAGAACCGGTTCAGGCAGCGTATCCGTGAGTTGCAGCTGGGCGCACGCTGACTCGATCGCCCGCATGATGCTTTTCTGGGCCAGCCCCTCGCTGGATGAATAAACTGGTGTCAGACGCTGCGGCAAAGGCGCACTGGCCTGAGAGACCTTGGGGTGAACCAGCTCGAGGATCCCGTTGAACCCGGATCGTACCTCTCCCCTGACCCGCCAGCGTTTTCCGGGCTGCATCTGCTGGAGCTGGCTGGGATAGAAATGCAGCCAGCGCAGTTGTATTTCCCCAGTATCATCACGCAGTTGCGCCACGAGCTGACGTCTGGGTCGAGTCACCACGTGCGCGCTGACCACTTCACCTTCTGCATTGAGGCTACGACCCGGACGAGCTTGCGCCAGGCTCGCTAACCGGGTTTCGTCCTCATAGCGAAGCGGAAAGTGCAACACGAGATCCATGGGTGTTGACAGTCCAAGTCGCTCGAGTACGGACTGAGAGGAAACACCTGACTGGGTCATGGCTGGATGCCTGTACCTTGATTGATCTATGTTGTGAACAAGGCTTGACGCGCGATCAAACAACAGTTTCGCGTCGACCGCACGCGTTCATTCCACGCGGTCATTCCACGCGTTCATTCATTACACGACAACAATCGCTTCAACTTCGAACTCAGCCCCCTTTGGCAGGCTCGAGACCCCAACCGTGGAGCGAGCAGGGTATGGCTCGGAAAACACTTCGGCCATGATGCTATTGACCTCACCGAAACGGGACAGATCGGTCAGAAACAGGGTCAGCTTGACGACATGGCTCAGGTCTCCCCCGCAAGCCTCGATGACAGCCTGCATGTTGTCAAACGCCTGACGCACCTGATCCTGGAAGCTGCCTTCAATCAGAGAGCCCGTCTGCGGCTCCAGTCCGATCTGACCAGAGAGATAAAACGTCTTTCCTTGGGGTGCACCAACGGCCTGAGAATAGGGCCCAACCGCGCTCGGTGCTCTTTCGGTGTGAATGATTTGCTTACTCATACAGTCCTCATACAGCAGATTCTCCGTCACTGATTGCGCCGGAGGGTTTTACTCATCAGGTGCCAACTCACTCAACCCGAATCAGACATTGACAGGTCAGTTGTTCAACCGGGCTGGGCAAGACACCACTTCAAGAACATTTATAGATGCATAGAGTTTAATAGACTCAGACAATTTCCCAACCAATTTCCCCCATAAATATGTCCTGCTTGTGCGCTCACTGATGCGGCCAGCGTCTTTCACCGGTCATTCTGCCAACATCGATGCATACACACCATCAAAACGTGACAAAGACGGTGCTGGCGGCCAATCAGGGCCACGCAACCAGTGAACCACCCTCAGCCCTCACGAACAGCACCAAGGAGAAACAGGTGCAATCCAGGCGAACTGGCTAAGCGTAACCGCAATTTGAGTCCTTTGTAGTAATATTGATTTATTGAGATTTATTATCGTTCGTGTTTATCTTTCGGTTTCGATTTCATTAATGATAGAAATCTCTCAGGTGTTTGCGGTTTGATTTCAGGCAATGCTTGCCACCGGCGAAACCTTCCGCAATACCGTTAGAGCTTTTTTAAATACATGACAGATCTAGTCCCTTGTCCTCGTGCACGCTAGTGCGCCCAGGTGTTCCAGAGGATGGCTATCTGACATTTCCACCCAGAAAACAACCCGATATTCCGGAGTTTGATTGATGAGATTCGTGAATTTTGACCGTTCACCCCCTGTTTCGCTCAAGCAATCAGGGCGTGTCCTGCTCGGCGCAGCAGCCGTGGTACTCGCGACCGCCAGTGCAGCACCGACTGTAGCCAGCGCACAGGAAGTCAACCTGTACACCACCCGTGAACCCAAGTTGATCGTGCCGATTCTGGAGGAATACACCAAACAAAGCGGTGTCAAAGTCAACACTGTGTTTGTCAAGGACGGGTTAATCGAGCGCGTCAAGGCCGAGGGCGACAAGTCCCCTGCCGACGTGCTGATGACCGTAGACGTGGGTAACCTGATTGACCTGGTCGAGAACGGTGTCACACAACCGATCAGTTCCGACGTTCTCAACGCCGCCATTCCTGAGAACCTGCGTGGTCCCGACGGCAACTGGTATGCCCTTTCGCTGCGTGACCGGGTGGTCTATACAGACAAGGACAGTGGCTTGACCGAGATCACATACGAGGAACTCGCTGACCCGAAATACAAAGGCAAGGTATGCATCCGCTCCGGCCAGCACCCGTACAATACGGCCCTGTTTGCTGCCATGATCGCGCACAACGGTGCTGAGGCGACCGAGCAATGGCTGCGTGGCCTTAAAGCCAACCTGGCTCGCCAGGCAACAGGTGGAGATCGCCACGTTGCACGCGACATTCTGGGTGGCATCTGCGACCTGGGTGTGGCCAATGCGTACTACGCCGGGCAAATGAAAACAGCCGAGCCCGGTTCCGACAATCGCCAGTGGGGTGACGCGATTGAAGTGATCCGTCCGACTTTTCAGAAGTCAGGCGGCACGTTTGTGAACATCACCGGTGCAGCCGTTGCACAATCTGCTCCGAATCGTGACGAAGCAATCAAGCTGCTCGAGTTTCTGGTGTCAGACGATGCTCAGACGATGTATGCAAACGCCAACTTCGAGTACCCGGTCAAGGCGGGTGTACCGACAAACCCGACCGTGGAATCGTTTGGCGAACTGGTTGTGGACAACTTGCCACTGACAGAAGTCGCCAAGTACCGCAAGCAGGCCAGCGAAATGGTTGACACGGTACGCTTTAACGATTGAGTCGGCGAACTGACGGATCTGAGGTGTACCGCCTGCGTTTACACTTCGGTTCCTGTTCTGACTTCTCCGGTGGTGGTTCGTCGGAGAAGTTCCTGACAAGGAAGCCATATTGTCTTTTAGCGCTAGTCTGAACCGCCGTCTGAATCGTCATTTCGAAGGCGGCTTTCTCTGGACCGTGATTGCAATCACTATTGCAATCGCGGTTTTTGCGCCTGTGGTGTCGCTACTGACATCTGCCCTGCAAGGCAACTTCGATCACTGGGACCACCTCTTTCAGACAGTGCTCCCCCAGGCCACCTGGAACACCCTCTTGCTCCTGACTGGCGTCGGAATTCTGGTAACGTGCCTCGGCACCGGCGCAGCCTGGCTAGTTACTGCCTACGAGTTTCCGACCCGGCGATGGCTCAGCTGGGCACTGCTGCTACCGCTGGCGGTACCGACTTACATCATCGCGTTTGCCTATCTGGATTTGTGGCACCCGATAGGACCAATCCAGACCATCATGCGCGAGATTCTTGGCATTGATTCTCCCAGAGGCCTGCGATTGCCTGATGTCCGGTCCTTGCCGGGTGCCGTCATCCTGCTGGGATTTGTCCTCTATCCCTACGTCTATCTCAGCACTCGCTTCATGTTCCTGACCCAGGCCGCCGGCATGATTGAGGCAGCGAGAGCACTGGGCGAATCACGGTTCGGAGTCGTCACTCGCGTAGCGTTACCGCTGGCGCGGCCAGCCATTGCCGTTGGAGTAAGCCTGGCACTGCTTGAAACACTCAACGACATCGGTGCGTCCGAGTTTCTCGGTGTACAGACATTGACGGTTGCTGTTTACACCACCTGGGTCACGCGCAGCGATCTCGCTGGCGCCGCCCAGATCGCGCTGACCATGTTGCTCATCGTCGTGTTTCTGATCCAGGTCGAGCGCCAGGCACGCGCCAGGCAACGCTACTCGACCGTTCAGCGGATGCGGCCCATGGCACCCTACCAACTCAAGGGCTGGGGAAAATGGATCGCAGTCATGCTCGGATGGATCCCGGTCACGATCGGTTTTCTGATGCCTGCAGGCTACCTGCTGAACGAGGCAATCAAGCGTTTTGAGCTGGCCGGGGCGGTATCCGACCAGATCCTTGCGGCAACCTTCAACACCATCTCGATTTCGGTGGTGGCAACGATACTGACGCTGACGTGTGGACTGGTCGTGGCATGGGCCACCAGAAGGATAAGAGAAAGTGCCACCACTCACAACTGGGTCAACTGGCTGGCCAAGGCCGCAAGCCTTGGCTACGCGATTCCCGGAACGGTTCTGGCCATTGGTCTGCTCGCCCCTCTGCTGTTTGTCGATCACGTGATCGAATGGGTATCAACCCTGCTGGGAAATCCGATCACAGAACTTGTTTTCCTTGGGTCTGTGGGCGGCCTTCTGGTGGCCTACACCATCCGCTTTCTTGCCATATCGGTCGGTTCGATCGAGGCAGGATTATCACGGATTCCGCCTTCGATCGAGCAAGCATCGCGACTACTTGGCACGCCCCCAAGCTTGACGTTGTGGAAGATTCACTTGCCGCTGCTTCGCCCGGCGCTCGCTTCGGCGGCCTTGCTAGTGTTTGTGGACACCATGAAGGAGCTGCCAGCCACGTTGATGTTGCGCCCGATGAATTTCGAGACACTGGCCACCTGGCTTTACGCGGAGGCGTCGCGTGGAACCTACGAGGAAGGCGCGATCGCAGCGCTCCTGATTGTACTGGTAGGACTGATACCGGTTATCCTTCTGGCTCGGACACAATCAAAACCTCTGCTTTCCTCCTGATTTATGCTTGATGTCAATCACATCACTGTCGGCTACAACGCCCGTGGCCAATTCGTCCCTGTCGCCCAGGATGTCAGCTTTCAACTCGGGCAAGGTGAGATCGGTTGCCTGCTAGGCGAGTCTGGTTGCGGTAAAACCACGATCCTGCGCAGCATTGCCGGATTTGAACCGCTACAGAAGGGAACGATTTTGCTCAACGGCGAAGTCATCTCATCCCCGACCCAGGTACTGCCTCCCGAGCAGCGCCAGGTCGGCATGATGTTTCAGGATTACGCCCTCTTCCCTCACTTGAAAGTCGGCGAGAATATCGGATTCGGACTTAGAAAGCTTCCCAGACAGCAGCGCCAGGTCCGGATCGACGAAATGCTGCAACTCGTTGGACTCAAGGCCTACGAAGATCGCTATCCGCATGAACTGTCAGGCGGTCAGCAACAGCGCGTGGCTCTGGCCAGAGCGCTCGCCCCCGAACCGCAACTCCTGTTGCTGGACGAACCATTTTCCAATCTTGATGTGGACACGAGAGAAAGACTCGCTTTCGAGCTGCGAGACATCCTCAAACAGACAGGCCACACTGCGCTGCTCGTGACGCATAATCATGATGAAGCCTTCGCGCTTGCAGACCAGATCGGCGTCATGGCAAAGGGCAAACTACAACAGTGGGCTTCGCCTGCCATCCTGTACGATCACCCGGTCAACTCGTATGTGAGTGATATTTTGCACCGCGAGGTGCTCGCCGAGAAGCGTGCGGCAGCACGCCTTCGCGGCAAACCGGTAGAAACGATCAGAGACGATCAGGAATGATCAGCGGTCGCCGATTCCCTGGCAGCCCGGTGTGAATCGTCAGGCTCTTCAGCCCGATCACCAATGGCCCCTGGAGACTGTATCGGTTGATCCAGAGACGATTGATCCATGCCAAGCTCGCGCAGTTTGCGTGTGATCGTGTTACGCCCCATCCCCAGGCGCGCCGCTGCCTCAACCCTGCGACCTCGGCAGACATCCAGTGCAGCTTGCAGAATTGCCCGTTCGAATTCGTTGGTCAAGGACCCCCAGAGATCGGGCTCAGCCTTCATCAGGCGCTCAGTGGCGTCGCGCACAAGCCGGTCAGTCCATCGCCCGGGCGTCATCGACTCAGGCACAGGGGCCTGGGCATCCATTGAAACTGCAACAGGGGAATCGCTCACCAGCATGCTGGGGGTGTGAATCTCCGGTGGCAGATCATCCAGATTAATCGTCTGACCGGGAGCCATCACTGTTAACCAGTGACAAAAGTTTTCCAGTTGTCTGACGTTCCCCGGAAAATCAAATTGTTTGAGTGCATCAAGCGCCGCGTCCGAGAGCCTCTTCACTGGCACACCCAGCGTGTTGGCACTGACTGCCAGAAAGTGTCTGGCAAGCTGCTCAATATCTTCACGTCTTTCTCGTAAAGGCGGAAGACGCAGACGAATCACGTTCAGACGGTGAAACAGATCTTCCCGGAACTTGCCTTCACGCACACGCTCTTCCAGGGGCTGGTGAGTCGCTGCCACGATGCGAACGTCCGCACGCACAGGCTGCGACCCGCCAACCCGGTAAAACGTACCATCTGACAACACACGCAACAACCGTGTCTGCAGTTCAAACGGCATGTCCCCGATCTCATCCAGAAACAAGGTGCCGCCACTGGCCTCTTCAAAACGGCCACGACGGGTAGTGTTGGCTCCGGTAAACGCCCCGCGCTCGTGACCAAACAATTCGGCCTCAAGCAGATCACGAGGAATCGCTGCCGTATTAAGCGCTACAAACGGTCCCTTTGAACGCATACCATGCTGGTGCAAGGCCCTTGCCACCAATTCTTTACCACTGCCCGACTCACCCGTAATCAACACTGTGACGTTGGACTGGGCCAGTCGCCCAATGGCCCGAAACACCTCCTGCATCGCAGGTGACGCTGACTGAGTCAGCATCGCTTTGGGCGAAGACTCGCCGGCCCCGTCAGTTGTTCCAGCGTCCTGGGCACCTGGCTCTGCCTGGCTGGACTCCTGAATGGCCCGGCTGATAAGCGATACAGCTTCGTTTACATCGAAGGGCTTGGGGAGATAGTCAAAAGCACCTCCCTGGAACGCCGAGACGGTGCTATCCAGATCACCAAACGCGGTCATGATGATGACAGGCAGTGCGGGATGAGCCCGCTTGACGTCTTTCAGGAGCGCCAGTCCATCCTTACCTGGCATCCGGATATCTGACACAAGTGCTGCCGGGACATCATCATGCAGCGCGGTCTGCACTTCCTGCGCACTAGAGAAACTGACCGTCTCGATTCCAGCACGGGTCAGCGCCTTCTCGAGCACCCAGCGAATGGCTTGATCATCGTCTACGATCCATACGGGTTTCATGAGAGCTCCAGTGGTAACAACAATTTAAATTCTGTGCGGCCTGGCCTCGAATCGAATTCGATCAAACCATCGTGCTGTTGCAGCAGATCCTGAGCCAGGCTCAACCCCAGGCCTGTGCCCCCCTGCCGGTCCGTGACCAGCGGATGGAATATCCGTTCCCGCACCGCATCCGAAACGCCAGGACCGTTGTCGATCACGGAAATCTGAGCAGCCAGACGGTGCTGTCGACGATGCATCAGGACCTGCCGGGCAATCCGTGTTCTGACCTGAATCCTCGCATCCTGAACCTCGGGGTGCTGGGCAAGAATCTGCGCTGCATTTCGCACCACATTCAAAAGCGCCTGCACCAGACGGGCCGGATCAGCATAAACATCGGGCATCGACGCGTCGTAATCCCGTATCAGATGAATACCGGGAAACTCGGCTGCTACCAGTGAACACACCCGCTCGCACACCTCGTGGATATTGATGTGTTCTTTATGCAAGGGCGTATTGCCAGGTGCTGTCAGTCTATCGACCAGTCCCTGAAGGCGATCAGCCTCGGAAATAATCACCCGTGTGTACTCTGTCAGACGCTCGTCGGGCAATTCGGATTCAAGCAACTGCGCCGCACCACGCAACCCACCAAGTGGATTCTTGACTTCGTGGGCAAGATTTCTCAGCAATTCACGCTGGGCCGCGATTTCGTCGG
Organism: Orrella marina; assembly: GCF_003058465.1. Taxonomy (NCBI): domain Bacteria; kingdom Pseudomonadati; phylum Pseudomonadota; class Betaproteobacteria; order Burkholderiales; family Alcaligenaceae; genus Orrella; species Orrella marina. Next base: position 1,250,681 of record NZ_CP028901.1, read on the forward strand.
CCAGACGCTGCGTGCGATCCACGATGAGACGATGCTCCAGATCGGTGACTTCCATGATTGCCACCCAGGGCTGATGAACCAGACTCATGGTGGTAACAGACACTTCGGAAGAAACCCCGTTACGGTGCATCTTCACGACCTGCCGCATACCTTCTAGCGAGCCTTCACAGGCGTGATGCACTGACTGGGCCAGCGCAAGGTCTTCGTCAAAGAGCGCAATCGCCATCTGCCCTTCGATCTGACGTCTTGACCGTCCAAACAAGTCTTCGGAAGCCGCGTTGGCATGGGACACCACGCCATCGCGGTCCAGCAACAACACTGTTGTCGAGAGCAGATTCAGTATTTCAGCAACTTTCATGGTTGTCGGGCCGGGGTGGCCCGACCCCTTATACAAAGTCAATCACAGGCTGTAGTACATGTCGAACTCAACCGGATGGGCAGTCACACGCATGCGAGTAACCTCCTGCATCTTCAGCTCGATGTATGCATCAAGCATTTCGTTGCTGAACACGCCGCCACGGGTGAGGAACTCGCGATCGCTGTCGAGCGCCTCGAGTGCCTGCTCGAGCGAACTGCATACGGTCGGGATCTTTGCATCTTCTTCAGGCGCCAGGTCGTACAGGTTCTTGTCCGCTGGATCGCCAGGATGGATCTTGTTCTGCACCCCATCAAGACCAGCCATCATCAGAGCAGAGAATGCGAGATACGGGTTGGCCAGAGGATCCGGGAAGCGGGCCTCGATCCGGCGCGCCTTGGGGTTGCCGACGTAAGGAATCCGGATAGATGCGGAACGGTTACGGGCTGAGTAAGCCAGTTTGACCGGTGCTTCGAAGTGAGGAACCAGACGCTTGTACGAGTTCGTACCCGGGTTGGTGATGGCATTCAGAGCACGGGCATGCTTGATGATGCCGCCGATGTAATACAGCGCGAATTCGGACAGACCGGCGTACCCATTACCTGCAAACAGGTTCTGACCATCTTTCCAGATTGACTGGTGAACGTGCATGCCGGACCCGTTGTCACCAACGACAGGCTTGGGCATGAAGGTTGCCGTCTTGCCGTACGCGTGGGCCACATTGTGAACCGTGTACTTCAAAATCTGGTTCCAGTCAGCGCGACGCAACAGTGTGTTGAAGACCGTACCAATTTCAGACTGTCCTGCGCCGGCCACTTCGTGGTGGTGGACTTCCACTGGCACGCCCTGCTCTTCGAGCAGCAGACACATTTCCGAACGCATGTCCTGGAAGGTATCAACCGGGGGAACCGGGAAGTAACCGCCTTTAACCTTGGGACGGTGGCCCATGTTGGCGCCATCCATGTCCTTGCCACGGCTCCACGAACCCTCTTCCGAGTGAATTTTTACGAAGCAGCCCGACATGTCGTCGTCCCAGGACACGCCGTCAAACACGAAGAACTCAGGCTCGGGACCAAAGTAGGCCGTATCGCCAAGTCCACTCGATTTCAGATAGGCTTCCGCACGTTTGGCGAGCGAACGTGGATCACGGTCGTATCCCTTCATGTCAGACGGCTCAAGCACGTCACACGTCAGGATCAGTGTGGACTCCTCACGGAAGGGGTCCATGTGGGCTGTTGCAGGATCGGGCATCAGCAACATGTCTGACGCTTCGATGCCCTTCCAGCCGGCAATTGAAGATCCATCAAAAGCCTGTCCGGATTCCAGCTTGTCAGCATCGACCAGTTTAGCGGGAATGGAAACGTGCTGTTCCTTGCCAAGTGTGTCGGTGAAACGCAAGTCGACAAACTTGACGTCGTTATCAGCGATCAATTTCAAAACGTCTTCAGTGGTGCTCATGTTGACTCCGGTGATGACAGGTTCAGTGTAAAAATTAACTTTAAAATCAGGAACGAGCGGTTCTTCTGAGAGACCTCTCATTCTGCTGCTCAATGCAAGTCAGGTGATTTGTTGATGACTCGTTTTGATGCTTGAAACACATCAAGCAACTTCCGTGCCAACTTGAACGCACCCGAAGCGCGCACGATCAAACCAGCATAATGCACCAGACAAGTGCTTTGTGCACCATTTATGGCACTGTTTGAGTGCAAACACTTAGATCGATATCGCCCGTCTGGTAGCTGTCCTCCGTGTTTGCACCCATTCCTGGCGTCATCTATTCGCATCACTCACTTGACGTCGCCCAGTTGCGCGCAGCCCGAGATGGCCAGAGATGATCTTCCTTGCGACAAGTCATGAATCTTTGCAATGCAGCGCACGATCCACTGTACTGGCAGATCAACTCTCTGATAGAAACTGGGACTGTAGCGTGTTGAGATGACGCCACCCAAGCGGACTCGCCACGATGCGGTCAGCCCAAGGTGCCAGAAGCCCCTTGTCAATTGCCTTCTGGATCTGTGGATGAATCTGGTGCAGGGGCATACCGGTGCGCTGCTCGAACAGACTGGACGAAACCCCTTCGCGCAAACGCAACGCATTGAGCATAAACTCAAAGGGCAACTCGGCTTCGGCTATCGAAACCGACTCTGGTATATGCGAGCCATCCCACTGCACGGCTCGCTGCATCCACTGAAGCGGGCTGCGCGTACGCGCCTCACGCACAATCCGGTCCGGAAACGAAATCTTGCTGTGCGCACCCGGTCCGATGCCCAGATAATCCCCGAACGTCCAGTAATTCATGTTGTGGCGACTGGTAGCCCCTGGTTTGGCATACGCCGAAACTTCGTAACGGTCCCAGCCTTGTGCAACGATCTCCTCCTGGATCACCGACTCCATCTGGTCGATCACATCCTCGTCAGGTAGTACTGGCGGATACTTCGCGAACACGGTCTGCGGCTCAAGAGTCAGCTGATAAAGACTGAGGTGCTCGGTGTCAAACTGCCGGATCTGCCGCAAAGTCTGGCACCACTGCTCTGCACTCTGACCAGGCAGACCATACATCAAGTCAAGATTGACCCTCCCAAAACTCGAGCGAGCCATTTCGATCGCCGCAAGCGCCTGACTAACATCATGAATGCGGCCAAGCGCGATCAGTTGTGCGTCATCAAGCGACTGGATACCCAGCGAGATGCGATTAATGCCGCTCGCAGCGTAACCTTTGAACCGGTCAATCTCTGCTGCACCAGGGTTGGCCTCAATCGTGATCTCGGCATCGGCCCACAATGCCACTCGCGCGCGCACCATGGAAAGAATCTGATCCATGGTTTGTTCGGAGAGCAGACTCGGGGTCCCTCCCCCGAAAAAAACTGCGTGAATCTGGCGTCCCCAGATGTGAGGCAGCGCCTGCTCGAGATCGGCGGTGAGGGCTGCAAGATAGTCGGCCTCAGGCAGATCAGCAGGAGCCTCATGCGAGTTGAAGTCACAGTAAGGACATTTCCGCACGCACCAGGGCACATGAATATACAAAGTCAGCGGCGGAAGCGTCTGCAAACCCTTCCAGACGACAGAACGGTCTCCGGATGTCTGAATCCGGGAGGCCTCAACGATGGGAATGATGCGATGCGGTTGGGCCACCTGCCCTCCTGAAAAACAATCACCAGCAACTGATGCTGATACCAGCATAGGGTACTGGATCATGGTGCTGAAATTCGGTCCGAATGACCCTGTCCGCAACGTTGCGGGTGCTGACCCCCCCCAGGGGCCGGGAGTCACCACCTGGCTGTCAGCGCGGGGTAACTGGCTCAATCAAACCGAGTGTCTGCGTTTGGGCGATCAGGTCATCGGTTGCCATGGCACGGTGGCTGATCCGGTTCTTGACCTCTGGATCAAGCTGCGCAACGGTCATCTGCCGCGCCGGCAGCCAGAAATGCGGATCATAGCCAAACCCATTCTGGCCCCTGGCCTGATCCACGATCTCACCATGCCAGACTGCCTGCGCCACGACCGGAAGCGGATCCTGTGCATGGCGCACCAGAACCAGCAGCGCAACATAAAAACCCCTGCGATCGGACTGCGCCGCCATTGACTCGACAAGCTTCTGGTTATTGAGACTATCCTGATCCTGACCCGCCTGTGGCGTTGCAAAGCGGGCTGACAGTACCCCAGGCGCACCGCCAAGTGCCGGCACGCAAAGGCCAGAATCATCAGCCAGAGCAGGCAGTCCGCTTTGCTCGCTAGCATGGCGCGCCTTGGCCAGTGCGTTTTCCAGGAACGTACAGTGAGGCTCCGGGACGGGCTCAATTCCCAAAGTTTTTTGCGATACCACCTCTACGCCCAGCGGCGTCAGCAGACGCGCAAACTCGCGCAGCTTGCCGGCGTTACCGGATGCCAGCACCAGCTTTTGAATCATAGGGACTCCTTTGACTGCTTCGACGTCGAGTTAGCCTGGCCTTGCGCTTCGCATGGCACATCTTCGAGCAACAGGTCCACAAGGTCCCTGGCAAACGCGGGCAACGCCTCCAGATCGCGCACACAGATATGTAATTTGCGTTCGGCCCAGCCATCAGAAATACGCACCAGACGGATATCCATATTGCGGGCGTACCGGCGTGCAGCCCGCTCGGGAACCACACCGATACCAACTCTGGCCTCAATCATCCGGCAGACTGCCTCAAAACTGGCGACCTCCACCCGAAACTTTAAAGGAAAGCCAATATTCTCGGCAGCCTGTAGCAAGAAGGCGTGAATTGCACTCCATTCAGAAAGGCCAACATAGTCGTACTCCAGCGTGTCCGCGAAAGAAACCTCTTCGAGTTCAGACAGTGGATGATCGGGATGCGTGACCAGAATCAACCGGTCCTTGCGATACGGCAGATACTCGATGCCATTGGCAGCAGGTTGTCCCGCCACGATACCTATATCAGCCGACCCGTCAGCCACACCTTTGGCAACCAGATAACTCAATCGTTCCCGCAGGTTGACGTTTACGTCCTCGTGCGAAGCCAGATAGCGGCTGAGCACTGCCGGCATGAACTCGGTCATGGCGGTTGTATTGGCAAAAATCCTGACCTGGCCCTTGATCCCTCGAGAGTACTCGTGAATATCACCGCGCAACTGGTCAATCTGCTGAAGGACCTTGCGTGCATGCCTTAGAAACGCTTCGCCTGAAGGTGTGAGCGTGACACCCTGGCTATTGCGGTTGAACAACCGGGTCCCGAAATGCTCTTCCAGGTTCTTGACCCTGTTGCTTGCAGCAGGCAGCGAGAGGTGTGACTTCTCGGCCCCTCGCGTCAGACTGCTGGCATCGCCAATGTTGACGATAAGTTGGAGATCTGTCAGATCGAAATGGCTGGCCATGGATGCTTATAAAAAAGTAAAGAAATGCAGATCAAAATGATCAGTGACGAGCACAACGCAATAGAACGCAATAGAAAGCAGGAAACACTGAACAAGGGCGTACGAACTCGATTCAGGCTTGAGAAAAATCCGCTACGAACTTCTCTGCACTGCGGGCCGTGCCAGATGATTCGGGACAACCAGCATGCATCACTCGCGCAGACGATTACTCACACTGTTAAAAGTTTGAGCGAAGTCCTTTAAACAAAACTCCCGCAGGCAGTTCAGCAGCCCACCTGATCCAGTACGCGCGCCATGCAACCATCCATCAGACACATGAATCTTGCCGCCAGTTCATGTCAGGAAAACCCGGGCTTAAGGAATCATCAATTGGCAACATGCGTGCCATGGGGCACAGTGTCATTCTGTCTGAAACCATGATTTTAAGCCGACTATGACTACTCACGCCGAGAAATACCAAGATATCCGTGAAGGGGTTCGCAGCCTGTGCGCCCAGTTCTCTGATGAATACTTCCGCAAAGTCGATGAAGAGAGGGGTTACCCCGAAGAGTTCGTCAAGGCACTGACTGAAGCTGGATGGCTCGCAGCACTGATTCCCCAGGAATACGGTGGCTCTGGCCTGTCAATGACCGAGGCTTCCGTCATCATGGAAGAGATCAATCGCGCGGGCGGCAACTCCGGTGCCTGCCACGGTCAGATGTATAACATGGGCACGCTGCTGCGCCATGGATCCAAGGCCCAGAAGGATCTCTATCTGCCCAAGATTGCCTCAGGCGAGCTGCGTCTGCAGTCAATGGGTGTGACCGAGCCGACAACAGGCACCGACACCACCAAGATCAAGACCACCGCCGTCAAGAAGGGTGATCGCTACGTGATCAACGGTCAGAAAGTGTGGATCTCACGCGTTCAGCACTCAGACCTGATGATCCTGCTTGCCCGCACCACGCCGCTTGCAGAGGTCACCCGCAAGGCCGATGGTATGTCGATCTTCATCGTCAACATTCATGACGCTGTCAAGAGCGGCATGACGGTTCGCCCGATCCCGAACATGGTCAACCACGAGACCAACGAACTGTTCTTTGACAATCTCGAGATTCCTGAAGAAAACCTGATCGGCGAGGAAGGCAAGGGATTCCGTTACATTCTGGACGGTCTGAATGCCGAGCGCGCGCTGATTGCTGGCGAGTGTATCGGTGACGGCTACTGGTTCATCGACCGCGTCACCAAGTACGCCAAGGAGAGAATGGTTTTTGGTCGCCCGATCGGCCAGAACCAGGGTGTGCAATTCCCGATTGCCAAGGCATACATCAACGTCGAAGCCGCCAGCTTGATGCGCTACGAGGCAACTCGCCTGTTTGACGAGGGCAAGCCTTGCGGTGCGCAGGCCAACATGGCCAAAATGCTGGCCGCGGATGCTTCCTGGGAAGCTGCTAACGCCTGCCTGCAGTTCCACGGCGGCTTCGGATTTGCGTGCGAATACGACGTCGAGCGCAAGTTCCGTGAAACCCGTCTGTATCAGGTCGCTCCGATTTCGACCAATCTGATTCTGTCGTATGTTGCTGAGCACATTCTGGGCCTGCCACGTTCCTTCTGAGGAGACAACAAAAATGTCCAATGAATCTACCACTGCCATGCTGCACCCGAGCGCCACGCTCGCAGGGTTTGCGGCTGGCCTGAAGTTTGAAGACATCCCGACCAACGTGGTCGGGCGCTGTGAAGACCTGTTCCTGGACACCATGGGTTCGATCCTCGCTGGATCGTCCGCCAAACCGGTTCGCAGCATGGGCAGCTTTGCTGGCCAGATGGCACCGGCTGACGGCCCCAGCGAAGACTTTGTACGCCGTACGAGGACATCGCCCTACTTTGCTGCAATGGTTAACGCGGCTGCAGCCCATGTGGTCGAGCAGGATGACGTTCACAATGGCGCGGTGTTTCACCCGGCCGCAGTGGTATTCCCGCCGGCACTGGCAGTCGCCCAGGCGATTGGTGCCAGCGGACGCGAATTCATCACTGCCTGCGTTGCGGGCTACGAGGTGGGTATCCGCGTAGGTGAATTCCTTGGGCGCTCTCACTACAAAATCTTTCACACCACTGGCACAGCCGGAACACTGGCTGCAGCCGTGGCAGTTGGCCGTTTGCTCAAGCTTGACGCAGACCAGATGCTCAATGCCATCGGTTCGGCTGGCACCACTGCAGCCGGCCTGTGGGAGTTCCTGCGTGATGCGGCCGACTCCAAGCAACTGCACACTGCACATGCCGCCACCGCAGGCATGCAGGCGGCGTACCTGGCCAAGGAAGGCTTCACCGGTGCGCAACACATCCTTGAGGGCGCACAGGGCATGGGTGCCGGCATGTCCGATGACGCCAACCCCGAGAAGCTGGTCGACCGCCTCGGTTCGCGCTGGACACTGGCGGAAACATCGTTCAAGTTCCACGCATCCTGCCGTCACACCCATCCAGCGGCCGATGCACTGCAGGCCGTCATGCGCGAGCACGGCCTGAAGGTCGACGACATTGTCTCGGTCGTGACGCACGTACACCAAGGTGCCATCGATGTGCTCGGACCTGTCACGGATCCGCAGACCGTGCACCAGTCAAAGTTTTCGATGGGAACCGTGCTCGCGCTGATCGCCCTGCGCAACTCGGCCGACCTCGCCGGGTTTGATCAGGCGCTCGGTGACGGATCGGTTGAACGCTTCCGTGATCTGGTGACGATGGAGCTGGACAAAGAAGTCGATGACGCCTATCCGCAGCGCTGGATCGGCAAAGTGACCGTTACCACCAGGGACGGTCGCACGCTTTCTGGCCGTGTCGATGAGCCCAAAGGTGATCCTGGCAACACCCTGAGCCGCCCGGAAATCGAAGACAAGACCCGTCGTCTGGGGACTTACCAGGGTGCTGCCACCGAGCAGGAGATCGATAGCATCATTGCACGCGTCTGGGCACTTCGGGACCAAGAAAGCCTTGACGCAATCCTGGTATCTGCGGCCTAATCGGAGTTTGAACAGACAACGATCAGGAGACAGGACATGCTACTTGAAGGCAAGATTGCGATCGTAACTGGTGCAGCCAGTGGATTCGGGGCCGAAATTGCCCGTGCTTACGCCCGTGAGGGCGCCAAAGTCGTGATTGCGGACCTCAATGAAGCCGGTGCGCAGAAAGTTGCGCAAGAAATTGGTCCCGCGGCACTTGCCGTCAAGTGCGATGTCAGCAAGCGGCCTGACATCGATCATGTCCTGACTGCGACGATCTCCAGGTTTGGTGTCCCGGACATCGTGGTCAACAACGCGGGTTTCACGCATCGCAACCAGCCGCTGCTCAACGTGGACGAAGCCACCTTTGACCGGGTGTTCGACGTCAACGTCAAGGCGATCTATCACATGATCATGGCTGTCGTACCGGCGATGCGCGAACGCAAGAGCGGCTGCATTATCAACATTGGTTCGACCGCCGGGATTCGTCCCCGACCAGGGCTGACCTGGTACAACGCATCAAAAGGTGCAGCCAACCTGATGTCCAAGTCACTCGCGGTCGAACTGGCTCCAGATGGCATCCGGGTCAATGCAATCTGTCCGGTCATGGGTGACACGGGGATGCTGGCCGACTTCATGGGCGTACCCGACACTCCCGAGAATCGAGCCAAGTTTGTTGCCACTATTCCAATGGGTCGCATGAGTCAGCCAGGCGATATTGCCAATGCGGCACTGTTTCTTGCACAAGACAGCTCAAACTTCCTGACCGGACTGGAACTCCCGGTTGATGGCGGCCGCACGGTCTGAGATTTTCTGAAGAAGTAGTGCACTGTCCTTGCAGGCCAGTGCATGCTACCTGAATAAAACCAGTCGTGAGATCCTGACTGCCCAGCGCCCCTAGCATTTGTCCAGAACGAGACCCAGTTCCCGGGATGGTACCCGCCTGGGCCCACCTGACCGGATGATGGGCCACAGAAATGGCATGTAGGCCACCACCATCAACATGAATGCAATCGCTGCGATATCCCAGACGCCCTTTGAGAGCATGAAGTAGGCTCCCGTTGTAAAAATGGCAACGCCTGCCACGCCCGCCAAGGCAGAGAACCCCCACTCGATCCATCCTGGCCCCTTGACAAACTCAGTCTCCGGGTTGATGGCTTCAAGCCTTGAAACGATACTTCGCACAAGCGCCACAAACTCCCTGGTCCTGCGCTCGAATCGTCTGGGTGAACCGGGTGGGCGCATTCCTGGCTCAAACCAGTGACGATCTCCAATGTCGAATTTCTTTCCGGAACGATCGACAATCATGCAACGCGCAGTCAACTCCAGGCTCTCACCCGGCATGTGAACACGGATTGACTTGATATCGGCCAACCGTAGCTGATAGGACCGACTGGCAAGCGTCCAGTGCAACACATCGCCATCGAGACGGTAGAAACGAGTCTTTCTGAATGGCGCCGGCCGAACGGTCAGTTCTGGTGAATCCGGCAATGCTGACTTGTCAGACGAATTGGTAACCTGGGCCGTCTCAAAATCTGACGTTTGCGCTGGATCTTGTCTGGTCGTCACAGAAGGACTCCTTGGAAGGTATTGACGAAAACCGGCATTTTGACATTCTCGCCCACCTGAAGGAAGGCAATTCCTACGGCGCTAAACAAGAGCAAGCTCCTGCGTAGTCGCTTCGGCGGGTTCGCCTAAAGGTTGCTACGCAACCAAATCACTTGGACGAGGTTTGCCGCGCATTCCGATCTGAAAACCCGACCCCCTTCATTCACCCGCGCCAACATCCAGCAGGATGCGGGATCGCTGTTCCTCAGACAATCGAAACAATACACATAAAACGGACAACGCGTGAGCAATCAACGTCCGATCAAGATGAGACAATTGCGCCTGCCGCATCCAATCGATGCAGAGGGAGGAACTACCAAGTGCGAGCCTGGCTGGAAATCCGGCAATCCTGGATCTATCTGCTGTGCATTATCGCCGGATTGCTGCTCGGACTCAGTCAGCCCGCTACTGCAGCCCGATTCGACGTGGCGGTGTGGCCACTGCTTGCCGTATTGCTCTACACCACGTTTACCCAGATACCATTTACCCAGATTGGACACGGCCTGAAAGACTGGCGGTTTCTAGGCGCCTTGTTACTGGGCAATTTTGTGGTGATTCCGCTCTTTGTGGGGGCTCTGACAACGCTGTTTGTGCTGTCGCCTGCTGTCCAGGCGGGCGTCCTGCTGGTGCTGCTCGTGCCCTGCACTGACTGGTTTATCAGCTTCACCCACCAGGGTAAAGGAGACGGTGCACGAGCTGTGGCTGCGACACCCGTGCTACTACTCATGCAACTCGTCCTGTTGCCTATGTACCTCTGGCTGTTCCTGGGATCAGACTGGTTGCTTGAAACACTCAACACGCGCTTGCTGGGCGCATTTCTGGGGTTGATTCTCGCGCCGCTGATACTGGCATGGATGACCGAGCAACTGGCTCAGCGAAACAGAATCGCTCGCCAATCGATCGAATTACTGAGCTATCTGCCTGTGCCCCTGCTGGCACTGGTCGTGTTAGTGATCGCCGCGTCGCAAGTGAAGTCAGTCGCCCTTCTTGGCGCGGTCTGGATTCAGCTGCTGTTGATTTTTCTGGTTTATCTGGTTTTCGCGGCGTATCTGGGCAGGATTCTGGGACGTGTGTTTGATCTGCCTTCATCAATCACCAGAACACTTTGCTTTAGTTTCGGTACCCGCAATTCGTTCGTTATGCTACCGATTGCACTCACATTGCCACCCGCCTGGCAAGGTGTGGCCACCATCGTAATATTTCAGTCACTGATCGAATTGTTTGGCATGGTGGCCTATCTGAAGTGGGTACCTGAGCGACTGGTTCCTCAGGCAATCCGCTCTGGTCCGTCGTGAATTGAGCGAAGTACGAAGAGTTCGTAGCGATTATCTTCGGTTCGCCCCTATCAATGACCTTCTACAAAGACAGTCACTCGTTACGGTCCTCTCCATAAAATGGCTTGAACCCGCGGGCAATGTGTGCAACATTTGCATGACCCTGATGTGAGAGCGCCATCCCTGTCAGGGGGTAGCGCTCTCACACACTGACTCAACAACCTGTCTCACAAGGAGTTCTGCATGGATACCAGCGCCATTGACGCCATTGTTCTTCCCAAGCCAGTCGGCAATTTTCTGCTGTACAAAACCGTCGGCAACATTGTCTATCTGTCCGGTCAGACTTGCTCGAGAGATGGGCAGATGCGCTATCAAGGTCGTATCGGATCTGACCTGAGTGTAGAAGATGGCTATGCTGCTGCACGTATATGTATGGAAAACCTGTTTGCAGCACTGCGTCAGGCTGTCGATGGTGACTGGTCCCGCGTCAAGGAGTGCGTACGCCTGACTGGGTACATCAACTCAGAGGCACCTTTCACTAAAACGCCGCTGGTCATGAATGGCGCCTCCGATCTGGTCGTAGAAATGATGGGTGATGCAGGGCGCCATGCACGCTCGGCCGTTGGTGTCAGCGCCCTACCCGGCAACGCGGCGGTCGAAGTCGAAGCGTTTTTCCGAATCGAATAACGCGAGCCGCCAGCCCCTGGCCAGTCGCCCTCGAGCCGTTGCCGGCAACAATGCAATCGTTGCCCGGGGTCGGCACAGGCCAGGACCGATTTTCCCGGATCAACAGCTTGTAGTTTGCACATTGCACAGTTGTGCATTACCGCAAAGCCTGGCTCTTCTCGAACACGCCAGCCGGTGCCAAAGCCAACGGCAAAGAGCCTTACGCATGATTGTGCTGGACTTGCAGTGTTGGGTGCAAACGCAAAGCCCCCGTGTCTTTTCAGTCAGAACTGACATCGAGGTAGCCATTCTCATTTTGTCTGGGCTGATGTTTTCAGGACTGACAGCACATCCAGCGCCAAGCATGCAACGATCTCTGGCCCATCTCGAAACATTCGCCAGCATGCAGATCGACGGTGCATAAACTGCCTCATAAGGAAAACACGACATGTCGAATGAAATCTCAGATTCTGAGCAAATGTCATTCTCGTCCGGTTTTACCAAAGCACAGAGAAGTTTCGAACAAGCGCACGTAGAGCCTGCAACGATGTCACGGGCATCACGCATGGTTTCAGTCGGGATCTGTATCGGGATTATTGCAACAGTCACCGCTGCACATGCAACACAAACCAACTATCCCGGCGGCGGCCAACACACTCCCTACCCCGCCTCGCACACGTCCCCTTCTGTGTACTCAGCGGTCACAGTCTCAAGCGAACGCGTCAGTCGTGCGATCGCACGACTTGATGCCGTTGCCCAGGACGTCCTCAAACGCAGCAGTATTCCAGGCATGGCAGTTGCCGTGGTTCAAGGCGAAGAACTCCTGTTTGAAAAGGGCTTCGGAGTCAGACGCATCGACTCCGCTCTGCCTGTCGATGCACAGACAGTCTTTCAACTGGCGTCACTATCCAAACCAATCGGGGCGACAGTGATCGCCACACAAGTCGATCAGGAGAAGGTGACATGGGATACTCCGATCAGCAAACTGCTGCCCTGGTTCAGGCTGTCTGACCCCTGGGTTAGTAAACACGTCACGATTGCTGACCTCTACGCCCACCGCTCAGGGCTGCCCGATCATGCGGGGGACGACCTGGAGGACCTGGGCTATGGCCGAGAGGAGATTTTGCGAAGATTGCGACTGATCCCGCTCAAGCCATTTCGGGCCCATTACGCGTACACTAACTTCGGCATTACGGCTGCGGCACAATCCGTTGCACAGGCTGCAGGCACCGACTGGGCGACGCTTTCGCGCGATGCCTTATACGAACCCCTTGGCATGCATTCCACAAGTTCCCGTCACGCCGACTACATGGCACAAGCCAATCGGGCATCTGGCCATATTCTCGCCAAAAATGGAACTGGCTATCAGGTATCAGATCTGCGTCAACCAGACGCACAATCGCCTGCTGGAGGCGTGAGCTCAAACATTCGCGATGTCGCCAGATGGATGCAGATGGTCCTGCAAAATGGTCAATACGAGAACAGTACTATCATTGCGAAAGAGGCATTGCTACCTGCCATCACCCCTAAGATGATCACCGGTCAGCCATCCTCTCCGGCCGCCCGTGCCGCAAGCTATGGGTATGGCTTTAATGTCGGTGTGCAGCCCTCCGGACGGGTCATGCTCGGTCACTCAGGAGGGTTCTATCTGGGTACTGGCACCACGTTTGCCATGATTCCTTCTCTGGATCTGGGCATCGTCGTTCTCACCAATGCATCACCGATCGGCGCCGCTGAGGCCGTTAGCGCCACCTTCATGGACATGGCGCAATTCGGTCACGTCACTCGTGACTGGCTGGCGGCCTACCAACCCGTCATGGCCCCGCTGGTCGCACCAGCAGGCGAACTGGTGGGCGCCCTTCACCCGTCATCCCCGACACCACCTCAATCCATGCAAACCTACGCAGGGACTTATCAGAATGACTATTTCGGGGATATCGAGGTTCGGTCACAGAGCAACACGGCCCAGAGTGACTCGCTATCGCTTGTGATCGGCCCTGGCCGTGATGTCAAGCAGCTCTCGCACTGGGATGGCAATACGTTCACCTTCATACCCTTTAACGAAAATGCGCCAATTGGATCAATCTCAAAGGTGCAATTTGAGGATATCCGCAAAGGCCAGGCTCAACGGGTCTCGATTGAACTGCTGAACGAGAACAATCTGGGCACGTTCACACGCAAACCGAGATAAGCGGACACGAACGCGACAATTCTCCAGACCCGGATACCCATTTCTCTGGCTTCTGATTCCTGGTCTCTGATTCCTGGCCTCTGACTGAGCCTGAACCACCCCATGACTAAAGTCATGGGCTTGCGCTCACAGTTGGTCACCTTCGGGAGGCCATTTCCCAACCCAGCATTGCCTGCTTGCGGGTCGCACCCCACCGATATTGCCCAAACTCCCCCTGTTGCCGTATGACGCGATGACAGGGGATCAGCCATCCGATCGGATTGGAGGCCACCGCACTGGCAACGGCACGCTGAGCTCCGGGCTGACCAATCCCCCGGGCAAGCTGCTGGTAGGAGACGACAGGACGATCACCTAGCTGGATCAATGCCTCCCAGACTTTCACCTGATAGTTCGTCCCTTTGAGCAGTAAATGGATCCTGTGATCTTTTTTTTCTTTGTGAGGTTCAGCCGACACGCCGTGAGCAGGCTCCGCCGGGTTGGCTCCCATGATGGCAAACCCGGAAAATATTCGTCTGACCAGATCCTGTGCCCCATCGCGGTCCTCGATCCAGCCTGCAGCAGGCAACAAGGATCGCAGGCAGCCAGGCACAAGCCCGTCATTCGTTCCCGAACCGGGAGATACGCGCGCACTCTGCGGTATATCGCTGTCCTCGTCCTCGAATGACAGGTGGCACACACCTCGTTCCGACCACCCCAGCAGGGTGACACCGAACGGCGAAACCGCCCTGGCATACCGGAGACTCAGCCCTCCTCCCTGCGACCGGATTTCTCCGGGAGTCATCGCCTCGCAGGAAATCATCAAGTCGTGCAAGCGGCTTGGACCACTCAGGCCCAGCTCATGCGAGATCTCAAGCGTCGAGCCGTGCTCAAGCAGTAGCGACCGTGCATGGTCTCGGGTCAGTACTTGCAGGAATCGCTTGGGGCTGATACCTGCCCATCGCGCAAACAGCCGCTGAAAATGATATGGACTCATGCCCACCGCTCTTGCGACCGTCTCAAGTCCTGGTTGCTCGCGCGCATGCGCCCGGATGAATTCGATTGCGCGGGCAACCTGCTGATAGGAACGGATATCCTCTGGATGCTGTGCTGACATGGCGACGCCCTGTTCGTGTCTGGTATTGACTCACCATATCCCGCATCAGCATCATGCTCAATCCGAAACTTGCGGTGTTGATAGACAGTCGCCTGCAGAACACACACGCTGTCATGGTGGCCACTACAACGGTAACCACTACAACGGTAACCACTATCACGCCCGCGTAACCGATCAGACTACAGCTTGATGCCCCCGACCTGAGGCGCCATCACCGCGAACTCGCGCCTGAAGGACTCCCGGTAAGTGAAGCGATCGGCCGGGTGAATATTGACCGCCTGCTCGACTAGTTCATCGTGAGTGTCCATGTACCGGCGCTGTATCCAGATGCCTGCACTTCGGGCAGGCACCTTGAGTTGCCGGGCCAGATCAGCATCAAGCGACATCGCCTTGATCTCCTGATGGACAACCTGTATGCGACAACCGAACTGTTGTTCGATCAACAGATAGAGCGGCTGGTCAACCTGCCCTGTCAGTCCGGCCAGCGCCCGAAATCTGGGTGCAATATGGACCCGCGTCCAGGCAAACGGCAGCGGTTGACCGGGCGCATAACGCAGACCCTCGATCTCGAGCCAGGTCTCACCGACTGAGGTGTCAAGCGACTCGGCTTTCTCCGGGGATAGCGCAACCACCTCCTGACGGGTAATCTCCAGCATGGTCTCGACCGCATACTGTTGAAGGTCTGTCAAACCTGACATGGTCTGCGTATATTGTCCGGTCGGCGCGACGGCCTGCACGCGAGTCCCTACACCTGGCTGGCGGTTAACCAGTCCTTGTTGCACCAGCAACTTGATAGCTTCTCGCACGGTGAACCTGGAGACCCCAAATTGCTGACACAGTACGTGTTCGGTCGGTAGCAAACTGCCTACCGGAAACTTCCCGGTCTGGATTTCATTGAGCAAAGTGGTCGCGAGCTGCACGTAACGCGGCATAGCAGCCAGAGAAGTCCCCAGTTGACCCGCAGCACCTTTCATCAAAGAACTGACTCCATTTCAAATATCGTCGATCAAGTTCAAACGTGGATTGACGAACAATTCAATCCCCGACACCGTAACCGCGTTTGGGGACCAGCGCACTCCGGACAAACGAGACCACCTCGGTTCCATCCTGCTTGGATCCTCGGGTGCGTACCGTCACAATGCCGCGGGTGTTGTCGCTGCGGGACTCTCTCACATCAAGCACTTCAGATTCTGCGTACAAGGTGTCACCAGCAAATACCGGCGCGGTCAGATTGATTTCCTTCCATCCCAGATTGGCGATGGCCTTGCCGCTAATGTCATTGACCGAAAGGCCGACCACCACGGCCAGCGTGAGTGTACTGTTCACGAGCGGTTTGCCAAACTGGCTCTTCCCGGAAAACTCGGCATCACAATGCATCGGGTGCTGATTCATGGTCAGCAGCGAGAAATGAATGTTGTCCGTCTCGGTGATGGTTCGACCAGGAGAATGCTCGTAGACCGCCCCAACCTCGAAATCTTCCAGATAACGCCCATAAACAGCCCGATAACGCTTGGGTCCGACGGTCTTGACATGCATGGCTCACTGGCTCCAGTTAGATAAAAAAGAGTTGTTCCGGACACTGACGGGGAGGAACAAATCAAACATATGGTTAATAGGTTTGTCTGGACAAACGATGCCACTGTGCGTCATGAATGTCAACGTATCAATAGAGGTAGACGGGGCCAGTGCGCCAGGATTGTCCGCAAGGACGCCCACGCGTTCCAGGTCGTCAATGCAAGAGAACCCTCACTATGGCCCCTCGCACACAGTCCGGGGCGTGGCGCTCAGCCTCTCTGACTGACTCTGGCGTGAGCAGCAGCCTGATTCAGCTCCCGGATGCCTTTATCTGCCAGATCAAGCAACTGACCTAGCATCTCACGATCAAACGTGTGGCCTTCTGCCGTACCCTGCACCTCGACAAACCGTCCTGACCCTGTCATCACAACGTTGACATCGGCGTCACATGATGAATCTTCTTCATAGTCCAGATCCAGTCTGGGCTGACCATTGACCACACCGACCGAAACAGCGGCAACACTATCGAGCAGCGGACTGGCGGTGATCGCACCCCGGGCCAGCAGACCGTCAATGGCGTCGGCCAAAGCCACCCATGCGCCGGTGATGCTTGCGCAACGAGTACCACCATCGGCCTGGAGTACATCGCAGTCAATCTGGATCGTGCGCTCGCCCAGCGCTTTCATGTCGATCACAGCCCTGAGGCTGCGTCCGATCAGACGCTGGATTTCCTGGGTCCGACCCGATTGCTTGCCTCGGGCCGCCTCCCGATCCGACCGGGTGTGTGTAGAGCGCGGCAACATGCCATATTCAGCGGTCACCCAGCCTTGCCCCTTCCCTTTCAGAAATGGCGGTACCTTTTCCTGGACACTCGCCGTGCACAGGACTTTGGTTTCACCCATGCTGACCAGCACTGATCCTTCGGCATAGCGAGTGAAATTGCGCACGAAGGTTACTGGGCGCAAAGCATCAATGCCTCGTTGATGCGCTCGATCGACCTGTTTGACTTGTTGTTCTGACACGCTGTTTCTCCTGTCTGTTGCTGGCAATACGTTGAATTGTTTGTATGCGCCAATGTGACCATCGCCTGAGTAACCGGCGAACGGCATATGAAAATCGTTGATCGGCAATCGGACAGCATAGCGCCAGGCGTGAACGCGCACGCCACTGTGCGTCTGATCTGGATCCTCTGGCAGGTACCGCACCGCGGCTCAGGCAAGTTAACATTCAAGAATGACGCAACCTGACCGACCACTCCGCCCGATTGCCCTCGCATCAAAGACCACTACTACAGTTGGTGGTCAAGGTGCAGATCTGCTGCTCAGGCAAGCTGTCTCTGTCGCATCCCTCACCCAATCCGGACAAGGTGCGATCGATGGCACATTGAAGCCACGGTTTACAGGTAATACTCATCGGGAAGAGGACCTTTCAAGCGAGCCAGAAGTCCACGAGACCCCGGAGACTGTTGGCGCTTTGAGAACCTTCGACACTTTCGTGACCATCGGGGTACTGGGTGTGCAGTTGAAAAGTTTTGACCGGACCAGAATACAATCCGGGCGTCGACGGATACGCACAACCGACTCACGATCATTGCAGACCGAGAGTATACGCACTGATCAGTATCCTGCATGTTTGCGCATGGCGAGTTCGATCCGCACTTCTGTTCAAACGTCTGCCCTTGCCTCAGTCCTCAGATCTGTCATTATGGCGGCTATTTCAACGCTCGCGCTATCCACCGCAAGCATGATGGCTGTCACCAGCGCCCAGGCCCAGGCTGCTTCGACATCTCGCATCGACGCTGGCCAGACCGCCCAGGCTGTTCTGAACTATCAGGATCGACGTGCAATATTCGAACCACGTCAGGCACGATACGGAATGATCGCGAGCGACCACTTTCTGGCGTCTCAAGTAGGGTCAGACATTCTGGCACAGGGTGGCAATGCCACCGATGCCGCAGTCGCCACGGCATTCGCGCTTGCAGTCGTGCTGCCATACGCTGGCAACCTCGGCGGTGGTGGCTTTGCGCTCATATTTGATCGAGACAATCAAAACCCGTCAGAAAACAAGGCCATGATCGGACTTGACCAACCCATGTCCACACTGGCGCTTGACTTCAGGGAGTCAGCACCAGCCAGTGCTCATCCGGACTTGTTTCTGGACGCGGCAGGTGATGTCATTCCGCGCATGTCAATCGAATCCACTGCAAGTATCGGTGTGCCGGGAACGGTGGCAGGTCTTCTGGCCATGCTCGAACGCACTGGCAGCCTGCCTCGTGCCGAGGTCATTGAACCTGCCATCAGGCTGGCTGAGCAGGGATTTGAAGTCACACCGACGCTAGCTGGACTCCTGGCGAGTCACTCGCGGCACCTGTACAAATCACCCGCCAATCGGGAGGTTTTCTTTAGCCGCAAGTCTGACTCAACGCACTGCGAACCCGCCTCCTGTCCGTTCGAAGCCCTGGAACCACTTCAGATTGGTGATTTGCTGATCCAGCATGATCTCGCCAACACCCTGCGCAGTATTCGTGATCTTGGTGCGCCCGGCTTTTACACCGGTCCAGTTGCCCAGTCGATATCCGATACCGTAAACGCCGACACTGGCCAGATGAGCCTCAATGATCTGGCACACTATCGCGTGCACTGGCGAGAGCCTGTTATCGGTGAGTATCGCGACCTGACGATCGCGAGTATGGCGGCACCGAGCTCTGGCGGGATTCATCTGATCCAGATGCTTAATATCCTGTCCCGATTTCCGATGGCAAACTACGGCTATGGAAGTGCCGCCAGCATCCACCTGATGACTGAAGCGGCTCGGCGTGCCTACGCAGACCGAGCGGCATATCTGGGTGATCCGGATTTTGTAGAAATCCCGGTCCAATGGTTGACCAGCATGGCTTATGCGCAGGCGCTGGCAGACGAGATCTCATTGACCGAGGCCACGCCCAGTTCAGCGATCAGTGCTGGCGAACCAGCACCGGCGCAAGGGACAGAAACCACCCATCTCTCAGCCGTGGACCGCTGGGGCAACATGGTGAGCCTGACCACCACGCTGAACCTGAACTTTGGTTCGGGATGGATGGCACCCGGGACGGGCGTATTGCTGAACAACGAAATGGATGATTTTTCCAGCAAACCGGGCGTGGCCAATGCATTCGGCCTGATCGGCAGTGATGCCAATCGAATCGAGCCCGGGAAGCGTCCATTGAGCTCAATGACCCCTGTGATTGTGTTTCGCGACGGGCAGCCCGCGTTTGCGACCGGGACGCCCGGCGGGGCACGCATCATCACCATGGTACTTCAGGTGATCCTGAATGTAGCGGATCACAAGATGAACATCGCTGCAGCCGGTGCAGTGCCCCGCATGCATCACCAATGGCTCCCGGACAGAATTGACCTTGAGCCCGGCTTCAGCCCTGACACGATTCGTATACTTCAACAATCAGGGCACCAGGTCGAACCATCACGGGCGGCAGGTCGGGTGCAAAGCGTCGCATCACAGTCACCAGGCAACGACGTCCAGAATGACGACAGAGCCAGAGATCACCACATCGTGTGGCTAGGTGCTTCTGATCCGCGCAGTGCAGATGGTGCGGCCATCGGCCCGGACCATCTCAGAATAACGGCTACGAGATCCGACACGAACTCAGCAGAAACGCCGACCACAACAAATACATCAGCGACTACAGGATTTCATTGATATGCAGAGTATGACAGGATATGGCAGTGCCCAGGCACAGGGTGAGCCAGGCAGTGTGACCATCGAGATTCGTAGCGTCAACAGTCGCTATCTGGATCTGTCGTTTCGGATCCCGGAAGAACTTCGTCAGGCCGAAATGCCGCTGCGCGATCTCATCACACGCAGCATTCGACGAGGCAAGGTAGAGGTCCGTGCTTCTTACGCACGTGCTGTCAGTGCGAATGATGAACTGGTGAGCGACCAGTTGCTTGAAACAGTCAACGAGACGTATCGCAAGGCAAGCAAGGTCATTCCGACTCTGCAGCCACCGACGCTGTCTGACATTATGAACTGGCCAGACGCCAGCCGCAGTCAGAGCGATCCAGGCCAGTGGCAAAAAATTTGCCAGCAAGCCTGCACACAGGCACTGTCACAGTTGATCGAGAACCGTGCGCGTGAAGGCAAAAGGCTGGCCGTGATCCTGGATGACCTGGCCAGTCAGATCGACGAAAAAGTCCAGGCGCTGGAGTCCCGTCTGCCCGAACTGGTGAGGCTTCAGCACGAGCGCCTGGTCAACCGGATGAAGGAGGCTCTGGAACAGGCCATGCCAACCGGTAATCTGAGCGCTGCGGATTTCAGCGAGCGGCTCAATGCCGAGGCAGGGATGTTTTCATTGAAGGCGGACGTTGCAGAAGAACTGGCCCGCCTGCGGTCTCATCTGTGCGAACTGAGATCCATCATTCAGATTCCGGAGTGTGAGGCCGGCCAATCCTCTGCCAAGTCTGCCTCTGCTCAAAGCAAGGGCCACGGAAAGCGTCTGGACTTCCTGTTCCAGGAAATGAATCGCGAGGCAAACACCCTGGGTTCGAAGTCCGTTCACATGGACATGACCCGCACTGCAATCGATCTGAAGCTTCTTATCGAACAGATGCGAGAACAGATTCAGAACATCGAATAGTCCGTCCATTCAACCTGGCATATCGATCAAGCCCGGCGAGGAACTCAAGTAGAAGGCTTTGCTTTGAGAAAAGCGAGCAACCGGACGCTGGCCAGCAAGCTAAACGACACCTCAGGAGCGCCGAATTCTCCTGACCAACTGTAAGCGCAAGCCCCTGACTTTAGTCATGGGGTGGTTCAGACATCAAATGCAACAGAAACGTCCGTTCGAGGTACGCAAGAGCGTTGCAAGTAGCTGGCTCAAACTGGTAAAACCAAGCTGCAGGCACAACGTTGGACACAAGATGCGCACAAGCCAAGCCACACACAGCTCATACAAAGACAGGGAAACGCTCTGATCCCATCTGCAATCAAGGAACCTCATCCATGAACACCCCGGCACCCTCATCGAACACCACGGCAAGCAACGGGCTGACCACTCCGAATTCCTGGGGTCGTTTCGCTGGCATCATGGCCATTTTTGTGTTGCTCGGCCCGATTGCCGGTGCACTTGGCGTCAATATTCTGTTCGCTCTCATGGCAACCGGTCAAGAGATCGCGACGCAAGGTTTCAATCTGTCGGAGATCCTGAGACTACTGGTTGGCGGAGTTGTGATTGGAACCATCGTCTCGGCGATCATGGCCTACAGCTTTGGCATTTTCTCCGCAGTGGGTGTGGGCCTGACCGTTGCCCTCGGTGATCGCCGCAATCTCGGGGTATCCTGGAAACTCGGATTGATCGCAGCCTTGCTGTTCTGGATTCTGCTTTCTGGTGTTGCTTCGACATTCGTGCCCGAACAAGGACTCAGAGCGTGGGTCGGGGCCTTGCTGATCGGGCACGTTCTCGCTGCACTGGTCTGCATCGGACTGGCACGCAGGATTTTTGGAAAAGCCTGAAAAAGGCCAAGAAACCTGAAACCTCCACTGTTCAGTTCGCGTGCTGCAAGGGCCTATCATCTTCGCACTTGCCAGAATGCGCAACAGAACCTTGTGTCAGGACATCTTTGCAAGAGTTTTCCTGATCCAGGTTTTCGCGCGGATCACGTCACTCGATATATATCCCTGCGCACTTTTCTCGCTCGAGCTCCCCGCACTGACCAGTCCGGTCCCGCGTGAATGAGTCCCGGACGAGCGCCTGGGGCTGCGGCACAGGGAAATCCATGTAGGTGAGACCCCGCCGCAATGGTACGGTCTGTCATGGACGGACGGAGCGCGTCTCGATCGATGAGAATCTTCGCGAGAGCCCGGCACAGCGCCGGGACCAGCGGACCTGCTCGTTTGGTTTGGATTATTCGGTTTGGACCGGCTTTAACGTGATTGACTCACAAAAGGCGCATCGGTCAGTCCATCAGTATCGTGCAGTGATGCATCCATGCACTGCACACATGCGCAAGCGTCATAAAAAGGAGACAAGATGAAGTACTTGAAGCAGCAAGCATCCCGACTGATCGGTGTTGCCATGACAGGCGTCATGCTGGCAGCCAGCGGCGCAGCCCTGGCACAGAACTATCCGGACAGGCCCATCAAGTTTGTCGTGCCCTATCCTCCAGGTGGCATCAGTGACACCGCCTCGCGTCTGGTCGCGGCCGCCATGGAGAAGAAGCTTGGTACACCGTTTGTGATCGAGAACCGGGCCGGAGCCGCTTCATCTGTTGCGAGTACACACGTTGCCAACCAGCCGGCCGATGGCTACACCATTTACGCTGCACCCGTGTCCCTGGTCATCAACCCGACACTGCAAGGTAGCGTCCAGTACGACCCGTTCAAAGACTTCACACCGATCTCGATGATGGCCAGCTCGCCGTTCATCCTGCAGACCCATCCCAGCGTTCCGGCCAAAGATGTGAAGGAGCTGATCGAATTGATCAAAGCATCCCCAGGAGAATACGCGATTGGCACATCTGGCATGGGTTCGATCAACCACCTGTCTTCAGAGTATTTTTTGAAGGAATACGGACTTGACATGCTGGTTGTTCACTATAAGGGTGGCATGCCGGCCGCTCAAGGGTTGCTGGGCAACCAGACCCAGCTGATGTTCTCGGCCGCTTCAGAAGCCCTGCCCCTGATTGCGGGTGGCAAAACCAATGGACTGGCCATCACATCGCAGGATCCTCAACCGTCCATATCTGACCTGCCCTCGCTCAATCAGGCCACAGGTTCAAAGGATTTCGAGGCTATTTTCTGGCTGGCTGTAGTCGCACCAGCAGGACTGGACAAGGACATTCAGAACAAGCTGTCGACAACCATGCAGGAGCTGGGCCAGGATGAGAAGCTTCGTGCCGACCTCCTGAACCTCGGAATTGTTCTCACAACGTCCACTCCGGAGCAGGTGACCGAGAACCTCAAGCGTGACGAAGCCAAATGGTCTGAACTCCTGAAAGAAATCAAGGTGAAGTGACTCGTCAAGATGAACCGACCTTAGTTGACTTGATGGACTGGCTGGATCAGAGGAAGACGCTGATCCAGCCTCAGATAAACCTCACAGACAGATTAGCCTCGTCCAACAAATGGCATATTGGTGGCCATAATGACCATCGACTGCACATTGGTCTCTAGCGGTAAGCCGGCTATCTGCACGATCGACTCGGCCACATGGTTTACGTCCATGCGCGGCTCGACTCTGGTAGAGCCATCTGCCTGCAAAATACCCTTGGCCATACGCTCGGTCATCTCGGTGGCGGCATTTCCAATATCAATCTGCGTACAAGCGATCCTGTAGGTCCGTGTATCCAGTGAAATGGATTTGGTCAAACCCGAGACCGCGTGCTTGGTGGCTGTATAGGCTATCGAATAAGGTCTGGGCACATGTGCGGAGATGGAACCGTTGTTGATAATTCTTCCACCTTGCGGATGCTGGTCTTTCATCATCCTGATAGCTTCACGCGCGCAAAAGAACATGCCATTCAAATTGACGTTGACCACCTCTAGCCACGTCTCGATCGGCAGTTCTTCAATGGGTACCGCTGGCGCACCACGCCCTGCATTGTTAAACAGGAGATCAAGACGCCCGAACTGGCTCTTGACCTGTTCAAACAGAGCCTGAACCTCTGCGTACTGGCTGACATCGGTCGGCATAGGATGCATGCCAGGTGCGGTATCGGACAACATTTCCTTGGTCTGATCGAGCGCCTCAGGTCGCCTGCCCACCAGCACAACATCCCATCCTGCCTTGGCCAGCGCGAGTGCTGTCGCCCTGCCAATACCTGATCCTGCGCCTGTGACGAGCGCCACTTTCTTGTCACTCATGACTTCCTCCTGAATGAATCACCTGAAGAACCGGGCTTACCGACGCCTGTTCAGTCGGCCGACATACCGATCCCGACGATCTGCTATGCTTTGCGATCATTGTACGTAGCAAATTTCCTGCATGCGCACGGGATACGCACTGCTCATGCCGACATTCTCCAGACGTGCGCGCAGAGCCTGACCAACAGGCGTACTCAACGATCCAGCCATCTCAGCAACTTGAGTTTGGCGTATGTCTGAAAGTTGAGGCCTGCCCGGTTGATTTGTTCAGTATCCGTTTAGGTCATGCAGGCCACTTTCATACCAACCATCCGAACATCATGAGCACTTCTGCCGGTAATATCTTTCTCGTCACCGCCCCTAGCGGCGCTGGCAAATCCAGTCTGGTCAACGCGCTGCTCGAGCGTGATCCCGGCCTTCAACTGTCGGTCTCATGCACCACAAGACCCCCTCGTGATGGAGAGGTCGATGGTAAAGACTACTGGTTTGTCTCACGCGAACGCTTCATCGAAATGCGCGACCAGAGCGATCTGCTTGAATGGGCCGAGGTGCATGACAATTTTTACGGCACACCCAAAGGGCCTTTAGCGGATGCACTGGCCAACGGTCGCGACGTGATTCTCGAGATTGACTGGCAAGGTGCCCGGCAAGTCAGAAGGATGCTCGGACCTGTCACGGGAATCTTCATCCTGCCGCCCTCGATGGAGGTGCTCGAGCAACGTCTCAAAGCGCGCGGCAAAGATAGTCAGGAAATCATCGGGCGTCGGGTTGCGGCCGCATCCAGTGAAATATCGCACGCCAGTGAATTCGAGTACATCATCATCAATCAGGACTTCAGCGTCGCTTTGAACCAGCTCGAGCATATTGTCGCGGCGTCTCGCCTGCGATTCCCCCGACAGGCGAAAGTCAATCCGGCTCTGTTTACATCTTTTGGCCTGTCCTGATCCCGCTTGTTCAGTTAAAACAAGCGCCATGACTCGATGGCAAGCAGCGAAACCCGTCAGGTATTGGTGATCCCGATGCAAATGGCGGTTATCATATCGATGTAGCAACATTGCAGTGCATCGTTCAGACCAGCATCGACCAATTGATACCATGCATCCTGTTTGCGTTGACCGCTAGCAGGATGTGTCTGGATTTATTTGGCATCAAATCAGGCTGGCCTGACAGGGATCTGCATCCCGTTTCCGTTTCCAGGGTCAGGCGAGGTTTCCGCTTTCAGGCATATCAGCCTACCGGAATGACTGCCTTCCAACCATTTTTAGCATCTCAGGTGAAAACACTATGGCTCGTATCACAGTTGAAGACTGTCTAGACAGGATCCCCAATCGCTTCAAGCTGACGCTGGCCGCGACATATCGTGCGCGTGAACTGGCTCAAGGCCATGCCTCACGCATTGACAGCAAGGACAAACCCACCGTGACCGCATTGCGTGAAATCGCGGCCGGTGTCACCGGGCTGGAGATGCTTCGCAAGGTTCCTACCTGAGGCATCGGAGCACAGCATGGGATTTCCGGGGCTGCGCTCTGCTTCTTCCGGGTTGCTTTCAGCAATCAAGGCCACGTCACGCCTGGGCAAGCGGGGCGCGAAGCGCACGGAAAACACTTCCCAGCCTGACACGCTAGCCGCAGATGTCTCCGCAGCGCTAGCGGAGCAGGCAGCAGCCGTATCTGACGCCGCATCGATCACCCGATTGCAGTCCATCGTATCCGAGTACCTGGAAGCCAAGGAAGTCGCACAGATCAAGGAGGCCTATCGCTTCTCGGATCAGGCTCATCTGGGTCAGTTTCGCTCCAGCGGCGAACCCTACATCACGCACCCGATCGCAGTAACCGAGATCTGTGCAGGCTGGAAGCTGGATGTCCAGGCGCTGATGGCGGCTTTGCTGCATGATGTGATGGAAGATCAGGGCGTACAGAAATCTGCCCTGGCCGAGCAGTTCGGCCCTGAAGTGGCCGAACTGGTTGACGGACTATCCAAACTGGATCGCCTGGACTTTGCAACGAAAGCACAGCAGCAGGCTGAAAGCTTCAGAAAGATGCTATTGGCGATGTCGCGCGACCTGCGCGTCATCCTGATCAAGCTGGCTGACCGACTGCACAACATGCGTACGCTTGATGCAGTCAGCCCCGAGAAGCAGCGCCGAATCGCGCGTGAAACGCTGGATATCTACGCACCGATTGCCAATCGCCTGGGTCTGAATGCCGTCTTTCGGGAAATGCAGGATCTGTGTTTTGCAGCGATATATCCCAATCGTTATCAGGTACTGCAACGTGCCGTGCTTGCCGCACGCGGTAACCGCCGTGAGGTCCTGACACGTATCTTCGACTCCGTCAGGGCGGCACTGCCTGCTGCCGGGATCGAAGCCGATGTCTCTGGCCGGGAAAAGACGCTTTATGGTATCTACCGCAAAATGGTGGACCAGAAAAAAAGCTTCTCGGAGGTGCTGGACATATACGGATTCCGTGTTGTGGTCCACACGTTGCCGGAGTGCTATCTGGCCATGGGAATCCTGCACCAGCTTTACCGTCCTGTTCCTGGCAAGTTCAAGGACTATATCGCCATCCCCAAGCTCAACGGCTACCAGTCACTACACACCACGCTGGTCGGTCCCTACGGCACGCCCATCGAGTTTCAGTTCCGCACTCACGAGATGCACAACGTAGCCGAAGAAGGTGTCGCGGCTCACTGGATCTACAAGACCGACGAGATGTCGCTTAGCGACATCCAGAAGCGCACCCATGCAGCCATTCAATCGTTGCTCGACATCCAGAGCCAGACGGGTGACTCCGGAGAATTTCTCGAACACGTCAAGGTCGATCTCTTTCCCGATGCAGTCTACGTCTTCACACCCAACGGCGAGATTGTTTCCTTGCCGCGAGGTGCAACGCTGGTCGATTTTGCGTATTCGATCCATACCGATGTGGGCAACCGGGCGGTTGCCAGCAAGGTCAATGGCGAGTATGTGCCACTGCGCACGGAACTGTCCAGTGGCGATACCGTCGAGATCATCACATCCGATGCTTCACGTCCAAGCGCGCACTGGCTCAATTTTGCGAGAACCGGTCGCGCCCGGTCGGAGATCCGTCACTACCTGCGGACCGTACGGTATGCAGAGTCGGTTGCGTTTGGGCAGCGTTTGCTCAAGCAAGCCTTCCATGAACTGCAGACAAGCTATCCCGAGGAAGACAATCCGACCTGGGACAAGCTGATCAAGGAAAGTGGCGCCCGGTCGCGAGAAGAAATTCTCGCAGACATCGGTCTGGGTAAAAGACTGGCTGCGGTGGTTGCCCGACGTTTCTCTCCTGAGAACTCTCTGATTGCCACCACAGCCGCCGAGTTCGACACGCTCAGCGCCGCCCGTGCAGCACCGATTCACATTCAGGGCAATGAAGGTCAGGCCGTGGTGCTGTCACCTTGCTGCGGGCCTATTCCTGGCGACGAGATCATGGCCAGTCTTCGGGTCGGAGCAGGTCTGGTCGTTCACACAGCTGACTGCCCGGTTGCCAAGCGGGCCCGGGCCCGGGAGCCGGAACGCTGGGTGGATGTGGCGTGGGACAAAACCACTGCGAGACACTTTGTCGTTCGTCTGGATGTCACTGCAGTCAACGAACGTGGTGTGCTCGGAAAAATCGCCGGCGAGATTGCCCAGGCAGACTCCAATATCATTCGCGTGAGTTCGCACGACGATGCTGAATCGTTTGTCATGAACCTGGTGGTACAAGTCGACGACCGAAACCACCTGGCCAAAGTATTCCGTGCGATCCGCCGCATACATCAGGTGCGTAGAATTGTCCGCGTCAAAGGCAATTAATCATATAGCGGCCAGAGTATGAGGCGTACTCAATGTGCCTCATACCACCGACTGCGCGTTACGATATCGGCATCCGGGTTGGTCTGTACACAACGATCGATCTGCTCCAGGTTGTGTTTCAACCCCTGCCGATTGGCAATCTGGATTGCCAGACCCGGACGGGCGTTAAGTTCGAGAATCAACGGACCATAGCGCTGGTCCAGCACGATATCTACCCCTAGATAGCCCAGTCCCGTCAAATCAAAACATCCGGCCGCCAGCTCAAGCAATCTGACCCACTCGGGGATCTGATGGCCAATGATCGTGTGTCCCGTATCCGGATGATTGTCGACAGGCTGATTGTCCCAGACACCACGGGTGGTACACCCTGTTTTCAGGTCAATTCCGGCGCCGATTGCCCCTTGATGCAAATTGGCCTTGCCGTCAGACTGCTGGGTCGGCAGACGAATCATGGCCATTGCAGGATACCCCCGATACACGATGATGCGAATGTCCGGTACGCCTTGATAGCTGATATCTTTGAATAAATCAGAGAATTCGACACGCTGCTCGATCATTGCAACATCTGGCAATCCCCCGAGCGAGTAAGCGCCACTGAGGATATTGCTGACGTGATGCTCAAGCTGCTCAAGCGTCATGGTCCGCCCACTTGCGCGCCGGAACAGATTTTCGTCCAGTCGATCGTCAATCACAACGATCCCCTCCCCTCCAGCTCCACGGGAAGGCTTGACCACGAATGAGCGATGCGTATCAAGAATCTTCGAGACTCTGCGAATGTCATGATGTGTTCTGACAACACCATAGAGCGCTGGAACCGATAACCCGGCCTCCTGCGCCAGTCGCTTGGTCTGCAGCTTGTCGTCAACAAGTGGATACAGTTTGCGCGGATTGTACTGTCCGATATACAACCCGTTGCGGGCATTCATACCCAGAATTCCCAGGTCTCGCAGTCGCCTGGGAGAGACAAACCAGCTCATCGCTCAGTCCTTTGCAAACGTGCGAAACCGTAACAACTCGACCAGACGGTAGCCGGTGTAACGTCCTACCAGCAGCGCCAGTGCCAGCACGATCAGCAGCAACTCCGGGAACACGAAAAAGAGGTGTTCGACATACGGGTTTATCATCACCAGATAACTGACCGAGGCTACTGCAAGACTGCCCACCCCTGCCAGACCGCTTCACCTGCACCATGTTCCTCCCAGACAATAGACATCCGCTCGATTGTCATGGCCAGAATCACCATCGGGAACAGCGTGATCGCAAGCCCAACGCTGATGCCCAGGTTGTAGCTCAGTATGGACAGCATCGCCATCAGGATCACCACAATAATCACCACGGCCGCGAGTCGCGGCACCAGCAGCAGCTTCAGATGTTCCAGATAGAAACGGATGGCCAGTCCCAGCGCAACAATCATGCTGAACATCACCATGCCGCTCACGAGTTCGGTCTCTCTCAAGGACAATGCAATCAGCACCGGCATGAACGTGCCGAAGGTCCGGATACCGACAATGTTGCGTAAAAAAACGATCACGAGCGCGCCAAGCGGCACCAGCAGCAGAATCCTGTAGGTGTTCTGGGTTTGAACAGGCAAGGCTTGAATCGAAAAATCCATTAGCCGCGAATTCAGCATGGCGGCACGCTGTTGAGCGATGCTGAACGCATCCTGATAACTACGAGCAACTGACCATTGGACCGATGTCTGATTTCCACGATCGACGGAGAGGGCACTGGGTTGGTCACCCACCCACCAAACCAGAAATCTTTCGGGGAATCCCCGAACACCTGTCCTGGGATTAATCGGCATCCACTGTCGCGAGTTGTGGTATTCGATCCAGGGCACCAGCTCGGCCTTCTGCGTTTGATCACCCAGCTTGAATCCGTGCACAATGCGGGCCGGAATCCTGGCCCCTGCCAGTAAATCAATAATCAGATGAAGCCGGTCAAGCTCATCGGAACTGCGGTTAAGAAACGCAGCCACATTCTCGTTGGGATTGGCCTGATTGACCTCACGCACCAGCAAACTGCTGAACGAGTCGATGTCAGCCGAGCGTGAACGAATGTCTTCGAGCAAGGCATCTGCAGCCGCCTGGAGCGGCTCTGAGAGTTCAGGCAATGGTGCCGGCCCTGGAAACTCGCTCTTCGGAATGCTTTCCTCATTGGCATAGACACTCATACGGTAGTACACCGTCTGCTGTCCAGTGGGCCGGCGCTGGGTCCAGGTCGCCATCCGGTTGGGGCCGATCTGCTCAGTCGTCAGTCCATAGCCGCGCGAGATAAAGCTTTCGTCAAGCAGCGTGAATCCCGGCATATATTGCGGAATCAGAAAATCAGCCTTGACAGATCCACCTGTTGGCGCAAACCGGATCGTAGCCTCCACGGTCCAGGTCGGCATCTCCCTGGCAGGTGTCAAAGGCATCTTGAGCACTTCGACTTTGTATAGAAACAATGACAACGACGCGCCAACTAGCAACAGGATCAGCAAGGGCAGGTGCAGGCGTTTCATTTGCAAGCCATCCAGAAATACGCTATGTCAGCGAGTCTGCCTGACACACTGCTCGCGCTACCAGTCATTTCCCGTGCCACCTTTGAGACGATCGATCCCATATCCGTTGTCATCATGGCCTGGGGCAATCAGGGCCTAGCAAATGCTTGTGCGCTGAATCAATCAGTACGAGATTCTTCATGTGATTACGACCGACGAGCAACTGATAACTCAACTCGGTCCGATCCTGCAAGGACACATCGCCCTCTCGATACGAAGACCCGATACAGAATCCGATCCGGACAACAGGACGACGCTGATGGTTACCGTCATGGCGAAGTATGCGAACGTTGCGCACGATCTCGCGTTCAAGCGTGACTTTCTTGTTGTCGTTTTCAGGGTCGATGACATCGAACCGGATCCACTCCTTGCCGGCTCGCTCGAAGCGTTTTTGATTCAGCGCGTTCAACGATGAGGTCGTGGCACCGGTATCCATGCGGGACTCAAAGGTCAGATTCTCGGGAAAGATCTTCACGTTCTCGACATAACCTGCGATCGCGAGATCCTTTGTCCTGACTGATTTGCCAGGCTTGTCTGAGCTGGCTTGCCCAGCGGCTGAAACGGGCGCAGCCGACATCGATGCGGTTGCGACCAGAGCCAAGACCGCAAACAATTTTCCTGCAGAAAAGAAATAACCGAAACATCTATTCACAATATCTGGCATTGAACCTCCTAAGACAACGTCTGACAACCCAGGATGAACCTAAGTTTATCTCACCCTGATCTCCTTGCAGGGTAACGCGAAACCGAACACCCAGAAACCGTCGCAGTTCAACCCAGGCTACCCGATCCGAACGACGGGGCCTGAATAGAGTCATCACATCACCCACGCAAAGACGATCTATGCACGGACCAGCCGCACGGACCAGCCTTTACTGAGCCTTCAGCAAAGACTCACACAACAACCCGACCGAAAGCAAACGGGCATCTTGCCCGGATGCACACGCCAGCATCAAACCCACTGGCGCCTGACCTGACTCATGACACGGCAAGGAAATCGCACATCCATCCAGAAAGTTGATCACGCTGGGATTGCGCAACATCAGCATGTTGGTCAATGCATACAGTTCGTCGTCGATCTCAAGCGCCGACAAGGCAGGCGCAACCCGGGGCACAGTTGGTGTCACGAGTGCATCCACACCCGAAATCTTTGCAGTCACCCGACGTATCCAATTCACTCTGGCTCGCGTCAGTTCAATGTAGTCGCGTGCTGTCTGTGTCGATCCACGGCGAATGCGAACAGCAACCCTCGGATCGTAATGCTGCGCATTGCGCTCGAGCAGTTCCTCGTGCCATGCCCAGGATTCTGCCGCTGCAAGGCCTCCCGCATGATTGATGTGTGGCAACTCATCGAGTTCTGGCAAATCGATCGGCACGATCTGCACCCCCCCATCACGCAGTCGCCCGCAAGCCCGATCGAATGCATTTGCGACGTCGTCATCAACCGCCTCCATGAACAGTTGACGCGGCATACCCAGAACAACTGTCTCGGCGGTGGCCGAGGTCAGTCTGGGCGCGCATTGCCCCGCCATCACCGCATCCAGCAAGGCACAGCACTGGACTGAACGGGCTATCGGTCCAATCGAATCGAGAGAGGGTGAAAGCGGCAAGGCACCAGTCTGATCAATCCGGCTTGCGGTCGGCTTGAAGCCGGTCAATCCGCACAGCGCAGCCGGAATTCGGACCGATCCGCCCGTATCGGTCCCGATCGCTGCACATGCCATGGCATCGCTGACGGCCACAGCACTGCCTGATGACGACCCCCCTGGGATGCGTCCGGTTTCTCGGTCCCAGGGATTGAGCGGCGTGCCGTAATGCGGATTCAATCCCAACCCGGAAAACGCGAACTCGGTCATATTGGTAAGCCCGATAATCACAGCTCCTGCAGCGCGCAAGCGGCGCACAATCAGCGCGTCAGCCTGGGCCTTCGGTGCATTCTTCAGAACAAATGAGCCTGCCTTGGTGGAAACGCCCGCCACATCAAACAGATCTTTGACTGCCAGCACGATACCCTCAAGCGGCGACCGGGCGAGTCCCGCAGCCCGTAACAAGTCCGAGGCACGTGCCGCTGCCAGTGCCTGATCGGCAAACAGTTCGGTAAACACCCGGGAACCCTGACCTTGCGCATCGCTCGCACTCGCAAGGAATCGCCTGGTCAGCTCAACGCTGGTCGTTTGTCCGGATTGCAACGCACTGGCGACCTCTGCCAGAGGAGCAACAGCCAGTTGATCTATAGATAAATTTGAAGACATGAATCGTTTAGCCTCGATCTTGTTCTAACGTGCCACCAATCAGGCCAAGCCCGGTTCATCTGACCCGTAAGAAGCGCCCCGACCCGCCTGAATGCAAAGTTCTGGTTCAAACTATACCCGTAAGCCCCACAGCTTGCCCGGAGTCCCCAGACAAGCTGGATGGCAGAAAGAGTTGAACGACGATCGCTTTCGCTTGACTGGAGCCAGATGATTGCAGCGAACAATGAAAAAAGGGCTGATGCCGAAAACCTCTTGCCAAATAGTTACGAATTCACGAGTGTGCCGGACAACACAGGCGAGGCCCAGGAGTATCATGCGAGGGTTGCGCACTGGGGTTGCTGACAAGACACTCACTGCCGCCTCACCCGCTGCCTGCAAACGACCACTGATGATCTGACCCCTGTTCTGGCCTCGCAATTTGTGACTTCACCCTCTCCCATTACCTCAACTTCCTCCCCGGAAAAGATTCAGAACGCCCTGTTCGGAATTGGCTTGTTCTATCTTTCGCTCTGGTGCCTGTCCACACTGGATGCCAGCGGCAAATGGCTACTCGGCGTAGGCGTTCCACTCCTGACGGCTGTCTGGATGCGTTATCTAAGCCACCTGGTGCTGATGTCGATGCTGATTCTTCCCAGAAAAGGAATTCGCATCCTGCAAAGCCGTGCAATGAAGTGGCAGATCATGCGCGCACTGGCCATGCTGGTCGCCTCGGTCTGCCTGTTCAATGCCCTGCGTTATCTGCCGCAGGCTCAAGCCACATCGATTGCATTTCTCGCGCCGTTGATCATGCTCGCCATGGCACCATGGTTATTAAAAGAACCCAAAAGGCTGTCTCGCTGGGTCGCCGCTGCTGCGGGTTTTGTGGGGGTCGTCATTGTGATACGGCCGGGTGCCGGTCTTGATCCGGTTGGTGTGACATTTGCGCTGGCGGCGGCCTTCCTGCTCGCTCTTCAGCACATCTGCACCCGTCGACTGGCTGTTGACCACCCGATGACCACGCTTTTCTGGGGTGGACTGATTGGCACGGTTCTGATGACGCTAGTGCTGCTGTTCAGACTTGATGAATCCCTCTCAGCCCTGGCAAATCTGTCTGCCTGGCGGTGGCTCGTAATGATTTCACTGGGATTGTCCGGTGGCCTGGGCCACCTGCTGCAAATTCATGCCTACCAGCATGCCCCGGCCTCCCTGCTTGCACCGTTCATCTACCTGCAGATATCAGCGGCCACCGCCCTCGGATGGCTGATCTGGGGGGAGTTCCCTGACCGGCTGACCTGGGTCGGGATTGCGGTCATTTGCGCCAGTGGCGCAGGTATCGCCCTGTATGAGTGGCAGACTCGACGACATTAGACCGCAGCCACCAGACGCCCCGCGTGAATCTCGATTGAGCGTTCACAACGCCTGGCGAGATCCTGATCATGTGTGACCAGAATCAAGGTCGTGCCATGTTCCTGATGCAACTGGAACATGAGGTCAATGATACGGGCTCCTGTGACAACATCCAGACTACCCGTCGGCTCATCCGCAAACAGTAGCGCTGGCTGGGTAATAAACGCGCGCGCAATTGAGACCCGCTGCTGCTCCCCACCCGAAAGCGTCGACGGATAATGATTGAAGCGATGCGAAAGACCCACCTCGTCAAGCACCTTGCGAGCCGCCTGTTCAGCGGGCTTGCCTGCCAACTCAAGTGGCAGCATGACGTTTTCAAGGGCAGTCAGGTTCGGCAACAACTGAAATGACTGGAACACAAACCCGACATGCCTGGCGCGAAACTGTGCCCTGGCGTCTTCATCCAGATCAAAAATTCTCTGGCCAAGCAAGGTCACCTGCCCCTGGCTGGGAACATCAAGCCCCGCGAGCAGTCCAAGCAAGGTAGACTTTCCGGAGCCAGAGGCGCCCGTGATGGACACCGACTCCCCTCTGGAGACCTGAAACCCGACATTGTCCAGAATGGTGAGCTCACCCCCCGCGTCAGATACGCGTTTGGACAGACCTTCAACTTCAATGGCAGCTTGATTCGACATGATCCGTTTGTCTCATTTCCTCAAAAACTTCGTATCAACCGCGCTGATCGGCGCAGTCATGCTCGGTGCACACGTGAGTGTCGCACAAACCCGGAGCGAAGCTGACACAGCCCCTACGCACAACTTCACTCAGACAGATGACGTCAAAAACACCATCAATCGCATCTTGATCGTCGGCGACAGCTTGTCATCAGAATATGGCATTCGACGCCAGACGGGCTGGGTCGAGTTGCTGCGCGAGCGACTGGCAGACCACAAACCATCTCCTGCAACAGTCATCAATGCCAGTATCAGCGGAGACACCACCAGTGGTGGTGTCTCCCGGTTGCCTGCCTTACTCGAGGATCACAAACCCGATCTGGTCCTGATCGAACTCGGTGGCAACGATGCGCTCAGAGGACTGTCAATGTCCATGACCCGCGACAACCTGACTCGCATGGTTGAAATGGCGCAACAGTCAGGTGCCAGAGTTGTCCTGGCGGGTATGCAGATACCGCCCAATTACGGACCGGTCTATTCCGAGGCGTTTCGTGCTGTGTTTACTGAGGTCGCCCAGAAGACCGGTGCAGGATTGATTCCATTTCTACTCTCCGGACTCGAGACCCGACGTGACCTGTTCATTGAAGATGGCATTCACCCTTCAGAAGAGGCCCAACCCATCATTCTCGACAATGTGTGGGAAGTGATCGGACCCATCATCAAGAGCTAACTGCCAGTAGTGGCCTCGCACAGGGTCTCTGCGGTGCCTGGTGCGGCGCGATTGAGCCGCACCTCACTATCTGATCAGGCCGGGAACATGAAGTTCCACGCCCTTGTACCTTGCCCCTTCTTGTCCTTTGTCCCATACGCCAACATGGTCGCTCGACACGCTCAGTAGCGCCTTCTCCTACTCTGTGATGCGTACTCATCAATTCACGACTTGCGATCAATACCTGATCTGCACGAGCAGTCGCATGTTGCCAGTTTTGCTTCACTTGCGAACTTTCACTTGCGAGCTTTCACTTGCGAACTTTCACTGGTGAACTTTCACTCATGCACTGTGACAGGCCAGCAGCAGAACTTGCATCCGCAGGTGTGCCAAAAAAAAAACAGCAGCTCAATGGCTGCTGTTTTTTTTGGCACACCTGCGTTGTCGGAACGCCTACAAATCACCGCCAGACATTACTGAGCGGCCAACCCGTCAATAAGAGCCCGACCATCAGGGGTGATCTCGACCTGGAATTTCTTGCGCAAGATCGCAAGCGCAGCAGTTTCCTCAGCTTGACCCCAAGCCTGGGACAGTTGCCCCTGGAACTGACGCAACTCGGACGGATCGAGCGGCTCACCAGGTTCCACAGACTGGACATGGATCACAGTGAAACCATCCTGGACATTCATACCGACATAACCAGGAATGGACTGCTCGTTCATCACCATTACAGCTCTGAGTTCATCCGTATTCAGATCACGGGGGTTCTGTCTCGACACAGCCTGGGCAGGACTGAATCCTGCCGGCGCAGCCTCTTCAGACGCCTCCAAATCCTTGAGCAGACTCTGACCGGCCTGGCGTGCCATCTCGAGCGCACGCTCGCGCACCAGGTCCTCACGAATCACCGGACTGGCCAGTTCAAGCGACGGGATCTCAGATGGATTGATCTGTGTGACCCTCAGGGCAAGAATCGTATCAGGCGCCAGCTCTATCGAACCGGAATTCTCACCAGTGCCCTTCACTTCCTCAGAGAACGCAACCTGCATGATACGAGGGTGGCTCAACAGCGCCTGAATATCATCGGTCATCTCGGTTTCACGCACGAACAACTCGTCAGACAACAACCCGTCTCGAGAAATGCCCTCGGCTTTCTTCAGCTGCAATCCGAGTTGCTGAGCGATTGGCTCGAGTGCATCGCGCTGGTCGTAAACCAGATTGGTCAGCTGACTGGCCATTTCTGCAAAGCGAGCGGACGCGAGCTGGGTTCTGATCTGGCTAGTGATCTCTGCGCGCACCTGCTCGAGTGGTTTGACCGAGGCTGGCTGGACATCTGTCACCGTGACGACGTGATAACCAAACGGGCTTTCAACCACATCTGATATCTGACCCTTGTCCAGCGTAAACACTGATTGCTCCACTTCTGGCACCAGCGTTCCCTGTCCGATCCAGCCAAGGTCACCACCCTGGGAAGCGGAGCCTGGATCTTCAGAACGCTCACGTGCAATGTCGGCAAACAATGATGGGTCTGCCTTGATATCCCGGGCAGCCTGTTCAGCCTTGGCAAGCGCAGCGTCCTTCTCAGCCTGATCAGCACTGGCCGACACCGTGAACAGTACATGGCTGACACGTCGGCGCTCAGGTTGCCCGAACCGGCTCTGATTCTGCTGGTAGTAATGTTCGATTTCTTTTTCGGAAACGTTCACGCCTTGCGTGGCGGCATCCTCGTCAATCACGACATATTCGATATTGACGCTTTCCGGCAGACGCAATTGCTCGGCATTTTCGTCATACCAGGCTTTGATGTCTGCATCGGTCACCGATACATCACCCTCGTAGGCTGACTGAGTAAAGCGCCGCGTCGATACCGTACGCTGCTGAGTCAGTGCGTTGACAAGATGATCTACAACTGACTTGGGGGCAGACGCTGTCAGGCTGACCGGCCCCAGTACCTGAGACAGAATCAGATCACTGCGCAGACGCAACTCGAAATCAGCAGGCGTCATACCCTGGGAAGCCAGTACCTGGCGATACCGCTCAGGAGAAAACTGACCATCCTCCTGCAAAGCGGGCACGTCAGCAATCGTCTGGCGAAGCGCTTCATCGGAGACGGTGTAGCGCCCTTCGATCGCAGCGGCAGCGATAACACGCTGATCAATCATTTCTTCAAGCAGTTGCTCTCGAAAACTCGGCGAATCGATCGCCTCGGCATCAAAACGATTGCCCAGCATCGAGCGTAATTCCTCGAGACGTGCGCGTCTGGCCTGGTCGTACTCTGGTAGCGTAATGGCTGTACCGTTGACTTTGGCGAGCTCACGGTCTTGCGACATGAACCCGACATAGCCTTCGATGCCAAAGAACGCAAAGGCAGGAACGACCAGCAGGAGCAGTACCAACTGCATCCACCGGCGGTGATTGCGTATGAAATCAAACATGAAAGCGCTCGAAAACCCTTGTGAAAACGCGCTTGAGTGTACCATCTGCCATACGTGCCAGACGCACTGCGTCTCGCAACAGTTCACATTTGGTTTTTACACGTCGGAGTCTATCTTGTTCAGTTATCGCCACGGGTTTCATGCAGGCAACCATGCCGACGTGCTTAAACACACGATTTTGTCGAGGGTCCTCGACTACTACCGCGGCAAAGACGCCCCCTTCTGGGCCATCGACACCCACGCCGGCGCAGGACTCTACGACCTGTCTGGCGGATGGGCTAACACGAAGTCCGAATACGCGGACGGTGTCGGAAGAATCTGGGAAAAGCTGATGATTCCAGATAGTGGAACAAATTCCAGGTCAGACTCTGCACAACATGTCCCAGACGCCCTTGGACCCTGGCTTGAAACCGTGCGTCAACTCAACCCGGACGGTCAACTTCGATATTACCCGGGATCACCGTGGATCTGGCTGCACGGCTGGCGCAAACAGGACAAGCTCAAGCTTGTCGAACAGTTGACTGTCGAGGCGGAGGTCCTGAGGCGCAACCTGGCGCAGGTTCGCGATCTCCCCCCTCGCAGCGTGCAGGTGCTGGAACAAGACGGATTCGAGAGTCTGAAAGGTTTCCTTCCGCCATCGCCTCGCAGGGCAATCGTCCTGGTCGATCCATCCTACGAAGACAAACGCGACTACCATCGCGTTATCGAAATGCTCAAAGATGCGGTCGTCCGGTTTTCTACGGGTTGCTACATGGTCTGGTATCCAAGAGTGAGCCGGTTGCAGGTCGACCAGATGCGCAAGCAGCTTCGCAGACTCTCTCCCGGACAATGGCTCGACATTGAAATGACTGTTTCCAGACCCGCATCGGATGGGCACGGACTGTTTGGCTCCGGATGTTTTGTGGTGAATCCACCCTATACACTCGAGGGCGAGATGCGAGAGGCCATGCCTTGGTTGAGCCAGACTCTGGCGCTGGACGACACCGCCCGCTGGTCAATCGAAAGTGGCGACGAAACGCTAACCAATGCATCCCGAAGCGACGACTCACCGGACAGCAAGCCTGAGCGGCCAGTCAAACGCAACCCGGGCCATCCTCCCAGGATCATGCGTGCTGAGCCCAGCTACAAACGTACCAGCGTGCGATCGAACCCATCAAAGTCGGGCAGCGCATCAAACAGCACATCGGTTGACATGTCGGTTGCGAGGCCACGTGGCGAGTCAGAAACCGCGACTGGGCACTTCTCAGACAAGGCGCCAGCACGGGTTGTTCGAAGTAATAGATCTGCTCGTGCGTCAAAGCAAAGAACACGCACGGACACCAGACCCCCAAAAAAGTAGTCGTAAACTGCAAATGAAATCAGCGATGTCGGTAGCGGGGCGTTATTGAGTGAGCAGACAGCGTCGAACATGTCTCACGGCCATATGGGCTGCTGCAAGGAACAGACGAGACGATGCCTGTTTGCAGATCCGGCAGGCGCCGCGAGGGGTGATGCGGGATTGCCAGAGTCAGACCGGAGTAACAATCCCCGGCAAAGCCGGGGGCCTTCATTTGTGAGCCGCTCAAAGCGGTTTTCCGGAGACGCTAACGCGGCTCCGTGTCTTGTGCCACCATTCTGTGGCCAGGTTCAGAGCAGACTCAATTGCTCCAGTCGAGAGTCCTCGTTCTCTTTCATACTCGTCCATCGTGAAACTGCTTTTCTCGAGTATGCCTGGCGGCTCACCCGGATAGTTTCATCGATGGACTCCCATAAATGTCAAACTTCTACTGCCACCCCGGCATCGCCGGGGGACTTCCCATGTTTGTTTAATCGCGTCACAAGCACAACCTGCTTGCCTGATGCAATTACAATGACTCACCAGCCTTCAAGACCCCGGCGCTGATCAGGGCGTCTTCAAGCCACGGGGATGCCAGATTGCCCGCGTTGAGCTCATCCATTCGGCGCTGTTCAGCATCGACTTTGCCCTGTGCTCTGGACAATATCGCTTGTGCATTCTCGCGCGGAATTACCACCACACCATCTGCATCACCGACCACCAGATCGCCCGGACTGACCGAGACCCCTGCAATCGAGACTGGCCAGTTGATACGCCCGGCCAGGCCTTTTGTAGGGCCGTTCGGATTAGTGCCAATCGCAAATACCGGGAATTCGCCCTCGCAGATTTCTGCCGAATCTCGCACGGCCGAATCCACCACAAACCCGGCGATACCAGCTTTCTGGGCTTGCGTGCTCATCAAGGTGCCGCATAGCGCCATCGTCTCGTCACCCTTGCCGTCAACAACGATGACGTCGCCCGGCTGCGCCAAGGCAAGCGCGGCGTGGAACATCAAGTTGTCTCCAGGACGCACTTCAACAGTAAAGGCGGGTCCTGCGACCTTCATGTGAGGCGCAAGTGGCCGTATCCGAGCGCCCAGGCTGCCTCTTCGGCCCGCCACGTCGGCCAGGATGGCCGCAGGAAAGGCACGTGCTGCTTCAACCAGTTCCGGACTGACGCGCACAATATCCTTACGGATGGCGGGTACGTGATCTATCTTCATAACGAACTCCCTGTTTACACAATATAAAGTGAACCAGATTGACCAGACATCAGCACCTGGTCAACCCGCGACTGTCAGATCAATCAACTCTAGCGCCAGACTCCGCGAGCACTTTTTGCCAGACATCCAGATCACGTTCGATCGTCTGTTTAAGCTTTTCCGATGCCCCCCAGGCACGACAGCCCCCCGGACACGCAATCTGTCGCTGTAATCTTTGGATTTCAGAGCAGTGTTGATTTCTTTGTTGAGCTCATGAAACACATCTTGCAGGATTTCTGCCGGTGCGACGATCCCGATCCATGTCACCCCCCCCAAAAAACCCGGATATCCAGATTCGACGATCGTTGGCACGTCAGGCAGTTGAGGCGAACGTCCGGCAGACTTGACTGCAAGTGCACGCAGCTTGCATGCCTGAATCCGCGGCAGTGCTGTAGCGACCGACTCCATGAACATGTTAACTTGACCGCCAGGCAGGTCGTTCAGGGCGGCACTGAATCCTTTAGAGGAAATATGCTGAGTTTTGAAGCCAGCGACCTGTGGCAAGTGTTCAGAGGCCTATCAAACCATTCGTCGGCAAGGACGGAGCCTGGAACGAACAGGTATCTAGCAGGGGCAATGAGTATCCCGGGGTCCGCCCACAGACTCGATCCTTCGCGCCTTCAAAACCTTGTCCGTCCCCTGCTTTCGAAAGCAAGCCAGAATTCCTGCGAACTTGGGCAAAGCAAGTTCAGTGACGCACACTCCCATACGTTCTGGCACCCTTAATCACAGGTACTTGTCAGAACTTTTCGTCCGGGCGCAGGTAGCGCCACTTCCCGGGCTCGAGTTCTCCGAGACGGACCCGCCCGACCCTGACCCGCTTGAGCCCGACAACCTGCAACCCGACCAGTTCGCACATGCGACGTATCTGGCGCTTGCGCCCCTCCTGAAGGATAAAGCGAAGCTGGTCTTCATTGAGCCATTCAACCCGTGCCGTTTTGAGCGGCCTGCCATCCAGTGACAGTCCGTGACAGAGTCGCTTCAGACCATCGGTGGCGATTCTCCCTTTGACACGAACAAGATACTCTTTCTCGATGTCACTGTTTTCACCGATCAGCTGCCTGGCAATCCGGCCATCCTGAGTCATCACCAGCAAACCGGTCGAATCAATATCCAGACGTCCGGCAACAGCGAGACCTCGACGGTGCGAAGGTT
The DNA here is from genome assembly GCF_003058465.1 of Orrella marina. Classification (NCBI taxonomy): domain Bacteria; kingdom Pseudomonadati; phylum Pseudomonadota; class Betaproteobacteria; order Burkholderiales; family Alcaligenaceae; genus Orrella; species Orrella marina. The sequence continues at coordinate 1,292,546 of NZ_CP028901.1, forward strand.
TGAAACGCATCCCTGACCGGTCGGTGGCAGACAGGTTCTCCGGCGTAACCAGCGTCACGGCAGGCTGATAGCCATCCTCGGCCTGCCCCGACACCAGTCCGATCGGCTTGTGGATGAGAACCGTGATCCGGGCTTCCTGCTCGGCACTGGCCTGCCTGGCCAGTTCTATACGCTGGCCAGGCAACGCTTTGTCCCCCAGGCCAACGATCTGACCGTCGACGCGAACGAGGCCCTGCTCGAGATAGCGATCAGCTTCTCGACGGGAGCATAGCCCTTGCTGGGCCATCAGTTTTGAGATGCGCACTTTTTCCATAAGGCTGAGATAATACGCCACCATGGCTTCTCTTATCTACTTCAATCGCTGGCGCCGCCAGCCACCACCTGTCTGTTCATCGCTCCACAAGCGCTGGTTGACACGTCCAGGCGCACTGACCGCAGGGCTACGTACGCTGGGACGATTCAGTCTGCACGTCGTTTCCCAAGGAGTGGAACTGTCCAGACCTGAAGATAATTGCTTTGCGCCCAAGACGCTGACCTGGCGGCGCGAGGTACTCATGTCTATCGATGAAATACCTTGCGTACTGGCTCGCAGCGTGACAATCTTGCTCGCATCGCATGGCACCTGGCAAGGCATCCGTCGTCTGGGACGGCGCCCTCTGGCTGACATTCTGTATAACGACCCAGGCATTGTTCGCAGTCAGTTTGAAATCAGTCAAATCGGACGCGCACATGGACTGCATGGAACAGTCATTCGCGCCCGGCCCTTGCTGGCAACTTCAGCAAGCTACACGCTGAGCGAGAACATCGAGACTGAGCCCACGTTACTGGCCAGGCGCTCGGTTTTCTGGAGAGACCACCAGCCGTTGCTGGTGTCGGAATGTTTTATGCCAGATTTCTGGTCACTTGCTGGCAGCGGTTCAAACGAAGCGACAACTGGCGAGTGAGTTTCATCTCTCCATGTCTTGACCCACCCCGGTTACAGAATGTTCAGTTACGGCCGGTATAGCAGTTAAAAACAGCGCGTATACCCACCACTGGAGCCAACCCGGTTCCAGTTCCCGATCAGATTGCCTCACTGCAAACCATGTCCCTCGATATCTCCGACCGATCCCGTCACAACGCACGTATCCTCACCACCGCCCAGGCTCTGGGTGGAGCCAGTCCGGCGATCATTGTCTCGCTCGGTGGGCTGGTCGGCCAGCAACTGGCCAGCCATCCGTCTCTGGTTACCCTGCCGGTCAGTATTTTCAACCTGGGGCTGGCGATCGGCACATTGCCGGCCGCCTGGATCATGAAGCGTCATGGACGACGGGCGGGTTACATGACAGGAGGAATACTAGGCGTGGTGTCCGGGCTGATCGCGGCGGCCGGGATATTCGAGCAGATGTTTGTCGTTTTCTGCCTGGGCACTCTGATCGCTGGATTTTATGCGTCATATGTCCAGAGCTACCGATTCGCGGTGGCAGACGGCGCTCCCGAGGATATCAAGCCACGCCTCATTTCCTGGGTTATGGTCGGTGGTCTGTTTGCAGCGATCATTGGACCGCAAACAGTCATCTGGACCCGTGATATCGTGGCATGGGCACCGTTTGCTGGCAGCTTTGTGGCGCAAAGCGTGCTGGCATTGCTGGCCCTTCCTGTCATCTGGCGACTCAGACCGACCACTTCAACCCCCGTCTCCAGCCCATCAACCAGGCAACCTGCCTTCAGCACAAATCAATCGAATGCTTCTGCCAAAGTGCCGGCAGGCCGTCCACTAAAAGAAATCGCTGCCCAACCAAAATTCATTCTGGCCGTGACGGCCGGTGTAGTCTCCTACTCCTTGATGAGCTTTGTGATGACCGCAGCACCCATTGCCATGGTCGGATGCGGACATACGGTCGGTGAGGCAGCACTGGGAATTCAGTGGCATGTTCTCGCAATGTTTGCGCCAAGCTTCTTTACTGGTCGTCTGATTCAGCGTTTTGGTGTGAACGCAGTGACCGCCTTCGGTCTGTTTCTGCTCGCCATATCGGGAGTAGTGGGCCTTTCAGGACTCGACGTCGCCCATTTCTGGATCGCATTGATCTTGCTGGGAGTCGGCTGGAACTTTGGATTCATCGGTGCCACCACCATGGTGACAGCTTGCCATCGACCTGAGGAGCGAAACCGCGTTCAGGCTCTCAATGACTTCCTGGTGTTCGGATCGGTTGCCATTTCATCGTTCTCGTCTGGCAAACTTCTGTCCGTAGCGGGTTGGGAAATCATCAATCTCATGATGTTCCCGGCTGTAGGACTGGTGTTTGCACTGATGATCTGGCAACACCTGAGGGCTCCCAGGGCGGGCTGACTAATCTGGTTCAATCTCGCTCAAGCAGAAGCTGACCAGTCGCAGGGGGCTAGCAGCCCCCGTTAAGTGCTGGAGTGGGAAAGGATGGCGAGTACATCACAGCGCATCGCAGCACGCGGCATCCTGTCCAGACTTCGTCAGAATCCCACTGCCTGCCCGTCACGGCGAGCGTCACTCGCTGCCACGTAGCCATCCTCGAGATCATCCGAGAGACGCCAGATGAACTGACCCGAGCCAAAATCCATGTAAGGATCCTCGATCGACTTCAACTGGTGCCCAAGGGCCTTGAGTCCGTCAACGAGAGCCGGATTCATGCTGCCCTCGACGTCAAGCGTGAAGTCACGGTTGACCTTCCAGCGTGGTGCGCAGCAGGCTGCTTGCGGTTGCTGGTCGAAGTCCACCATCCTTACCAGCGTCTGGAGATGCCCCTGCGGCTGAATGTCACCACCCATCACACCAAAACTCATCACTGGTTTGCCATCGCGGCTGAGAAAACCTGGAATGATGGTGTGGAACGGACGCTTGTGGCCAGCCACCACGTTGGGAGACTCTGGATCCATCGAGAATCCGACCCCTCTGTTTTGCAGGCTGATACCGGTATCAGGCACGACCACACCAGAACCAAAGCCCATGTAGTTGGACTGTATGAACGAAATCATCATGCCGTTCTCATCGGCCGCCGACAGATAGATGGTTCCGCCTGCGTCAGGCACACCGGGTCCGAAATGCTGCGCACGACCGGGATCAATCAGACGCGCCCGTGAGGCGAGATACACTGGATCAAGCATCTGCTCCGGGGTGACCGCCATCGTCCGGGGATCCGACACATAGCGATACAGGTCCGCAAAAGCGAGCTTCATGGCCTCGATCTGCAGATGCTGAACCTCGACCGAATCCGGATCCTTGCCCTTGAAATCAAAGTGCTCGAGCATACCAACAGCCATGAGGGCCGCAATCCCCTGCCCGTTCGGCGGGATCTCGTGCAAGGTGAAACCGCGGTAGTTCTTCTGCAACGGTTCGACCCACTGCGGCGCATATGCCGCAAAATCGTCCATGGTGTGCGCACCACCATGCTCATTCAAAAACTCCACCATCTTCTGGGCCAGTTCCCCATCGTACATGGCACGTCCCCTGGTGCGTCCGATCGTCTCGAGCGTATGCGCCGCACCGGGCACGCTGAATCGCTCACCAATCTCCGGGGCACGGCCAGCAGGCATAAATGTCTGTGCAAATCCTGGCTGATCTTCGAGCTCAGGCACGGCCGCTGCCCACTTGTGAGACACGACTGGAGCGATCGCATGACCCCTGCGCGCAATCTCGATTGCTGGCTGCATCAACTCTTCAAACGGCAGCTTGCCAAACTTCTCGTGCAGTGCCGCCCATCCAGCGACCACACCCGGAACTGTCACTGTGTCAACACCACGCTTGGGAGCCTTGGCCAGACCGTTGGCATCGCGCCCGTAGCGCTGCGCAAAATACTCGGGATTCCATGCTTTGGGTGAATGACCTGACGAGTTCAACCCGTGTGCTTTACCCTCGTGCCAGACGATCGCAAACGCATCACCTCCAAGACCACAGGAGACTGGTTCGACCAGCGTGATCGCAGCTGCTGCGGCAATGGCCGCATCCACAGCACTGCCACCCTTGAGCAACATCCTGAGCCCGGCCTGGGCCGCTAACGGATGAGAGGTAGAAACAATATTGCGGGCAAGCAATGGAATGCGAACGCTGGGATACGGGTTGTGCCAGTCAAACGGTTTCATGAAGTTCCTTGAGTTCTTGAGTAGATCAGATTCGAATCACGCGACAAGATAGCAGGCGGCGAATCAAATCGGCATGGGACGTAACGCAGACTTTTCATCGACTGGTATGCCTGAATCCAATGAGGGCTGCCTCATGCACCAGATGAGGCAGCCCCCGTATTAATTCTCACTGCAAACTTTCCTGCAATGCCTTACAGGGCAGGGTCACCCGACTCACCTGTACGAATACGAATTGCGTTCTCAAGCGGGGTCACGAAGATCTTCCCATCGCCTATTTTGCCAGTGCGGGCGGCTTTGAGAATCGCTTCGATGACGGTTTCAACCAAACCGTCCCCGACAGCCACTTCGACTTTGATCTTCGGCAAAAAATCAACCACATACTCTGCTCCGCGATAGAGCTCGGTGTGGCCTTTCTGGCGTCCGAAGCCTTTAGTTTCAGTCACTGTCAATCCGTTGACACCGACTTCTGACAAGCTCTCTCGCACTTCGTCGAGCTTGAACGGTTTGATGATGGCAGTCACTAGTTTCACGATGGCTCCTGGCTTATTTTGCTTGTGGAATTTATTCTGGCAGCGTCTCGACTAGCCGACAAGGGGTTCACGAAACGCATTAGATAAAGGATAGCGCCAATCGCGCCCAAATGCTCGCACTGTCACCTTCGGGCCTGGTGCAGACTGGTGCCGCTTGTACTCGTTGATCCGGATCAACCTGACTACCTGTTCGATGGCAGCCTTGTCCAGACCCGAACGTTCGAGCACGCTGACTGGCAGGTTGTGGTCAACGTAACCCTCAATGATCGCATCGACCACCTCGTAGGGCGGCAGAGAATCCTGGTCAGTCTGGTCCGCACGCAATTCTGCCGAAGGCGCCCGTGTGATGATCCGATCGGGAATCACGTGTGACTGGTCGTTGCGCCAGCGCGCCAGGCGATAGACCAGTGTTTTAGGAACGTCCTTGATAACCGCAAAAGCACCTGCCATGTCACCATAAAGCGTGCAGTAACCAGTGGCAAGTTCGGACTTGTTGCCGGTCGTGAGAACCAGCGACCCGAACTTGTTCGAAATAGCCATCAGCAGATTGCCGCGGGCACGTGCCTGGATATTCTCTTCTGTCGTATCAACCACGCGACCCGTGAACAGGCCGGCCAGGGACTGTTCAAACGATTCAGTGATGTGACCGATCGGAATGGTCTCGTACCGTACGCCCAGGATTTGCGCCATCTGATGCGCGTCGTCGCGCGAAATATCGGCCGTGTAAGCCGATGGCATCATCACCGACATGACGCGATCCGCACCCAGCGCATCGACTGCCACGGCAAGCACCAGCGCCGAATCAATGCCACCGGACAACCCGATGAGCACATTCTTGAATCCATTCTTGTGAACGTAATCCCGAACCCCTACCACGAGCGCCTGCCAGACCTGCGACAAATGCCCTTGATCATTTTCGTCGGCTTCGCTCAGCATCGCGTGCCATGGTCCCTGCACAGCCTCAATTGCACCGCCCGCATTGACCTGGACAATCGCCTGTCCCGACTCGAACGCAGGCATGTGGCCCACGCAATGCCCCATCCGGTCCATGGCAAACGACATGCCGTCAAACACCAGTTCATCCTGTGCTCCGCACAGATTGGCATAGATCACGCTGATACCGATCCGGTCAACGCAGCGACGCAACATGTCCACCCGCTGGGTGAACTTGCCCATGTGAAACGGTGAGGCGTTGAGAACAAGCAGACACTGTGCGCCCGCTTCGCGAGCCGCTGCGGGCGCCGCTTTGAGCCACGTGTCTTCACAGATGTTCACCCCGAAACGAATACCGGCATGATCAAACACCAAAGCGTCCTGGCCGGGTTCGAAGTAGCGCTTTTCGTCAAATACACTGTAGTTTGGCAGCTCACGCTTGAAGTAGCGTCCCACAACCCTGCCTTCGAGCAACACGCTGGCCGCGTTGTGGAGCTTGCCATCATTGACATGGACATGACCGACTACGACAGCCAGCCCTTTCAAGTCAGCCAGAGACTCGCACAGACGCTCGAGCGCCAGTCGTTCTGCATCGATGAAAGCTGCCCTTAGCAGCAAGTCCTCCGGGGGGTATCCCGTGAGTGCCATCTCGGGAGTGAGTAAAACGTCCGCGCCGTCTCGCGCAGCCTGCCGAGCCTGCTCTTCGATGAGCCTGGCGTTCCCCACAAAACCGCCGACCACAGAGTTGATCTGTGCCAGCGCGACTTTTGCCGCTGCCATAAAGTTTGCTTGCCGTTTGGTTGAACACGTGCGCCGATTATCGCACGCTGGAGGACACTATAATCTTGAACTATGAATACATCCAAAGACACCCATCAGAACCAGTTCGCCAACAAGGCTCAGGCCTGGTCTGCACGCTTTTCCGAGCCGGTTTCCGACCTTGTCAAGCGTTACACCGCATCAGTCGACTTTGATCAGCGCATGGCAGTGCACGACATCCAGGGCTCGCTTGCCCATGCCGAGATGCTCGCTCATTGTGGCATTCTCAGTGCAGATGACCTCAAGGCCATCCAGTCAGGCCTGGCACAAGTCCTTCAGGAAATCGAGGCAGGCCAACTCCAGTGGTCAATTGACCTGGAAGATGTGCACCTGAACGTCGAGAAACGCCTGGTCGAGCTAGTCGGCGACGCGGGAAAACGCCTGCACACCGGTCGCTCGCGCAACGACCAGGTAGCAACCGACATCCGCCTATGGCTACGTGAACAGATTGACCTCATTGTTGAGCAGTTGATCGCACTGCGCCGGGTGCTGGCCGAACAGGCAAGCGAGCACACCGACACCATCATGCCTGGCTTTACCCACCTGCAGGTCGCTCAGCCTGTCACATTCGGACACCACCTGCTGGCCTACGCAGAAATGTTTGAACGCGATACAGAGCGCATGCTCGACTGCCGAAAACGTGTCAACCGGTTGCCGCTCGGTGCTGCAGCCCTGGCAGGCACCAGCTTCCCGATCGATCGTGAGCGCGTTGCCCGAACACTCGGTTTTGACGGGATCTGCCGCAACTCGCTGGACGCAGTGTCCGACCGGGATTTTGCAATCGAGTTTTGTGCGGCCAGCGCGCTGGTGATGACACACATTTCCCGTCTGTCGGAGGAGCTCGTTCTGTGGATGAGTCCCAAGGTGGGCTTCATCACACTGGCTGACCGCTTCTGCACGGGCAGCTCAATCATGCCCCAGAAGAAGAATCCTGACGTACCGGAACTTGCACGGGGCAAATCCGGCCGTGTAACAGGTCATCTGGTTGCTTTGCTGATGCTCATGAAAGCGCAACCGCTCGCCTATAACAAAGACAACCAGGAAGACAAGGAAGGCCTGTTCGATACCGCCGATACGGTTCGTGACACTCTGACCATTTTTGTTGACATGATGAACGGTGTCACGGTCCATGCCCAGTCCATGCGTGATGCAGCCAGGCAGGGATTTGCCACAGCCACCGATCTCGCCGATTATCTCGTGAAGAAAGGATTGCCATTTCGGGATGCGCATGAAGTTGTTGCCCATGCCGTGCTGACCTGCGAGAAACGTGGATGCGACCTGCCAGATCTCACTCTCGAAGATCTCAAGGGATTTCACCCCAGCATCGAATCAGATGTTTATCAGGTCCTCACACTCGAAGGATCAGTGAACGCGCGCGACCATCTCGGCGGTACCGCCCCTGCACAAGTGGCACAGGCGGCCAAGGCTGCCATCGAAAGGGCGAAATAATCGCTCAGTTCTGAAGAACCAGAAAAACGGGTGAAACTCACGGTTTCACCCGTTTATTACAAAAGATCTTCAGGAAACTACTCGAACACGGCAATCGATTCTACGTGACCGGTATGGGGGAACATATTGACGACACCAGCAGCACGCAAATGATACCCCCCGTTGTGATGCAGAAGAGCCGCATCTCTGGCAAGGGTCGCCGGATTGCACGATACGTAAACGATGCGCGCCGGGCGCATCTCAGGATCAAGGACCGCCAGCGCCTCACATACGGCCATCGCACCCTCGCGTGGCGGATCGATCAGCATTCGGTCAAATCGACCCAGAGCAGTCAGATCCTCCAGGGTCATCTCGAATAAATTGCGAGCCTCAAACCGGGTGTTGGACAAACCGTTAAGCTCAGCATTCTGAAATGCCCTGTCAACCAGCACCTGGCTGCCTTCAATGCCAACCACTTCCTTGCTGACCCTGGCCAGCGGCAAGGTAAAATTACCCAGCCCGCAGAAAAGATCCAGCACCCGATCGTTCACCCCGGGTTCCAGCAAAGCCAGCGCACGAGAGACCAGACGCTGGTTGATCTGGTGATTGACCTGCGTAAAGTCAGTCGGTTTGAACGGCATTCGCACGTCAAACTCTGGGAGGGTGTAGGCCAGTTCTGTAGGTGCCTGGTGATCCAGCAGATGCACCGTGTCAGGACCTTTGGACTGCAACCACCACTGGACCTGGCGGGCGCTGGCAAACTCACGCAGCTTTGCAAGGTCCTCCTCGCTCAATGGATCAAGGTGACGCAGCACCAGTGCAACCACTTCGGTACCAACGGCAACCTCAATCTGTGGCAGACGCTCAGGGATACTCAACGACTCAATCAACCGACGCAAAGGCACGAGCAGGTTACTGACCCTCTCGGGCAAGACCTGACAGGACGTCATGTCGGCCACGAAGCTGCTCTTGCGCTCGTGAAATCCGACCAGCACCTCCCCTTTGCGGGCAACGTAACGGACTGTCAGTCGGGCTCGAAAGCGGTACCCCCAGAAAGGGCCGTAAATGGGAGGAAGCACTTGCTCGGGTCGAAGATTGCCGAGGTGTCCGAAAGCATCTTCGAGGACTCGCTGCTTGACAGCAACCTGAGCGACTGGATCGAGATGCTGCATAGAGCAGCCACCACAGACTCCATAATGCTTGCAGCGTGGTTTGACGCGCATCCATGAGGTGCGCAGCACAGATTTGGTCCTGGCAAGATTGTAGGAAGGCTTCTTGCGATAAACCTGTGCCATGACAGCTTCACCAGGCAAGGCGTCGTCTACAAAGACAACTTTGCCATCGATTCGTCCGACACCTCGTGCATCATGATCCAGTGACTCGATTTGTACACGTACTTCAGGGGGCGCCGACCTCATTAACCCTTGCTCCAGGCTTGTAAGTATTCTTTCCAGTGGGGTACATCCACCGACTCCAGGTGCGCGCGCACCAGCTCAATCTCTTGCTCATAAGCGTCGCGGGACAGCTCACCACGCATCAGCCTGAACCGGCACAACATCAGCCAGGTATTAACGACATCGGTCTCGCAGTAGGCCCTGACCTCGTCAGCTTTGCCGTCTCGCCAGGCCTGCCAGACCTGGCTGCCATCCATGCCCAGTTTGCCGGGAAATCCACATAGTTTTGCCAACTGGTCCAGCGGGGCATTGGCCCGCCCGGTGTACTTGGCCAGAACGTCCATCAAATCCAGATGCCGCTCATGATAGCGACTCTGATAATTGTTGTATCGGAAGTCACGATCATCCTGCCCGGTTTCCCAATAGCGCGCGGCAGTCACACCATGGATCAGGCTGCGGTAATGCAGCACCGGGAGGTCAAAGCCTGAACCATTCCAACTCACCAGTTGTGGCGTGTAATAGTCGATCGTCTTGAAAAACTGCTGGATGAGCACTTGCTCCGGATCATCGGCCTCGCCCAGACAACGCACCTGAAAGCCCTTGTCGTTACGAAACACGCAACCAACTACTGCAATCTGGTGCAGGTGCAGTGGCAGAAAAGTGTTGCCGGTCTCTTCTTTTCTCTCGGCGAGCGCTCGCTCTATCACTTCCGTGTCGTCAAGATCATCCCAGCCGTTTAGCGCGCGCAGCCCATTGGCATCCGGAATGGTCTCGAGATCAAATACGAGTACTGGGGTCATGCCATACGACTCCGTCAGCTACCGGTCGCCGGCAGATAACTGAGCGGATTGACGGGCGTGCCGTTGCGCCGCACCTCGAAATGCAGGCGAGGCGACGTGGTGTCACTCTGGCCGAGCGTGGCGATTTCCGCCCCCTTGGTCACGGAATCATTCTGCTTGGCAATCAGACGCTCATTATGCGCGTAAGCGGTGATGAACCCGTTGCCGTGATCAATGATGACCAGATTACCCAGACCGCGCACACCGTTACCAGCGTAGACCACTTTGCCCGACGCTGCCGCCACGACAGGCTCTCCGACTGTACCGGCAATGTCGATACCCTTGGTCTCCGGGGTAAAGCGTTGAATGATGTCCCCTTTTGCCGGCCATATCAGATTCAGCTTGCCTGCATCTGCTGCACGTGACACGGTCTGAGAAGCCGGTTCAGCTGCAGGACTCATCGAATCGAAACTCGCCATGGAAGCGCCTTCACCGAGACGCAATCGCTGACCAACCCGAATCAGGCTTGGATTCGAAATTCCGTTCAAAGTACTCAGTTGGTCCACACTCACGCCGGTCTGGCGCGAGATTGAATGCAGGGTATCGCCGGGCCTGACCGTGTAGGTTCCACCACCCGACTCATTGAGATCAGTCACCGGAGAAAACGGTCCGGTGCCGGCACATCCCGCCAGCGTCAACATCGCAACCACACCTGCGATGCGCCCAAAACGGGTCAAACCTGAACCCCATTGCTGGCTCACCTGACCGACGCGTGACGCCAATTGACTCGTAAACGTCAAAGCGCGGACTTCACTCATCCGACTCTCCTGATCTTTCATGTCTGTACACCTGGCTTGAGCGGCACAAACCGCACAGCCTCCAATTCCTGTCTGGACCAGCGCTGGGTATCCTCACGTATGATCAGCACCAGTCGCTGGGTCGTTTGCCCTTCGGGTGCGATCAATCGCCCCCCAATTTCCAGCTGATCCAGCAAAGACTGGGGGATCGCAAGACCAGCTGCCGCAACAATGATCGCGTCATACGGAGCCTGTGCTTTCCAGCCCAGCATACCGTCACCGTAAACAAAGTGGGCGTTGCGCAGCCCCAGCACACTTATCCTGCCTCTGGCCGTATCGTACAACGGTCTGACCCGCTCGACTGAATATACCTGCCGAAATAACTTGGCCAGGACAGCCGCCTGGTACCCACAGCCACCACCAACTTCAAGCACCTTTCCAAACCGCCCCCCCTGCGCAGGATCGACAGCATATGCGCCACCACCCAGGGCTGGGAGATTGTCTGCCCGTGCCCGATCGGCAACGCAGCTTCTTCATACGCGCGGCTGGCCAGGGCTTGATCGACAAACTGATGCCTTGGCACACTTCCCATCGCCTTGAGCACATCTTCATCGGTGATGCCTTTTTCGCGCAAGCGCTGCACCATATGCTGGCGCGATCGTTCTGACGTCAGCCCCAGGTTGTCCCCCGAGTCCGCCTGAACCACTCCCACTTTACCCGACGTTGCACGCGCAGTCATGTTGCCCTGACCTGGCAGGACGATACGGGTATTGCTGTTGGCTGCTTTGATGCCAGCCAGTGGTTCAAACAGTGATTTACGTGCCATCGCCCAACCATCTCTCTACAGCGCCCAATTGCAGATCATGGGTCAGATCCAGACGCAAAGGCGTCACGGAAACCCGGTTATTCCCGATCGCATTGAAATCCGTCCCGGGGGAGCTATCCCGCGCATCGCCCGCAGGTCCGATCCAGTACACCGTTTCCCCGCCCGGGTTCTGCGCCGGAATTACCGGTTGCGACGCGTGGCGCTTGCCCAGTCTAGTCACAGAATAACCCGCAATCTGTTCGATGGGACATGCTGGAATATTCACATTGAGCAATACATTAGTTGCAGGCGGGCCTGCCATAAAACGACGTGTGACTTCAAGCGCGATCTGACCCGCGGCATCCAGATGATGCCAGCCTCGCTGCGTGAGCGAGAATGCAATCGCCGGAATTCCGAACAGATGCCCTTCTATTGCCGCTGCGACGGTCCCCGAGTACAGGGTGTCGTCTCCCATGTTGGCCCCGTTGTTGATACCGGATACAACCAGATCCGGCTTGAAATCCAGCAAACCGGTCAGCGCTATGTGTACACAATCCGATGGCGTGCCGTTGATCACGTAAAAGCCGTTACTGGAGCGTCGAACCTGCAGTGGTCGATTGAGTGTGAGCGAGTTTGACGCGCCGCTGTGATTGACTTCTGGCGCAACAACTGTCAACTCGGCGTAGGGTCTGAGCACTTCATACAACATCTCGATACCCGGCGCAGTGTACCCATCATCATTCGATACGAGGATTTTCATCACTCAAAAACCTTTTATGCTCAGACCAAGAGAAACTGATTGTAGCGCCCCATTCTGACGATCTCAGGACAGATGAGCTTCGCGGTGACTCATGTGACTCTGTGGCAATCAGGCATGCTGCCAGATCCTGCATTGCTCACGGACTCACGCAATCACCTATGCTAGTCTGCACGCAGATCGTTACACTTACATATGCCTTTCAGGCGGCAAACAAGAAAATACTCGCCCACATACGACTGACAGACGACACCGTACACCATGACAACGCTGGACACCCCCTTCATGAGCCTGCTGGCCATCGCAATTGCCTACCTTCTCGGTTCCATTCCGTTTGCCATCCTGTCCAGTCATCTGTTCGGTCTTGCCGATCCGCGTTCATACGGCTCGGGCAACCCGGGTGCCACCAATGTGCTGCGATCAGGCAACAAGGCAGCAGCGCTCATGACTCTGGTCGGGGACGGATTCAAAGGATGGCTGGCAGTCTGGCTGGCGATCGAGTACATGGCGCCCCCCTGGACCATGGCCGGGGTGTGCCTGGCGGTGTTCCTCGGGCATTTGTTTCCGGTGTTTCTCGGGTTCAAAGGCGGTAAAGGCGTGGCAACTGCCCTCGGTGTATTGCTGGGCATCTCAGTCTGGCTCGGGCTTGCGACCATGCTAACGTGGTTGATCGTTGCCTATTTCTTCAGGATGTCGTCTGCAGCGGCGATGGCGTCTGCCCTGTTTGCACCGTTCTATTACGTTCTGGCATCTGGAATGGTCTGGCAGGCACAGGGACCTGTCACCTTTGCCATTTCAGCCATGAGCTTGATCCTGATCTATCGCCATCACGCCAACCTGAGTCGAATCATCAAAGGAACTGAACCTAAAATCGGAAAAAAATCCGCCGCCGAAAAATCTCGCACGGCCAGTCACAAGAAGGGCTCTGGGCATTCTGGCAAACGCTGATATCTTCGAGAGTCAGACCGCGAACCCGCAAAGATAAAAAACTTGCCAGCAAGCAGTGACTCGACTAAAGGGGTGATCTCACTGACAGGGGGAGTTCATCAAGGGGCAAAAATCACACGGCCCCAGGCCTCAGACCACGCCAACGGATTCGCCTGGCACGCCAGGGCGAGCCTGAATGTCATCAAGCGGCCAGCGCGGCTTGATATCAAACAGGTCAGATGGCCCATGCGCATGCAGCAACCCCGCATTGACCCTTTCTGCAGCAGCATACGCAATCATCGCACCATTGTCCGTGCAAAGCGCCACGGGTGGAAAGAATACCTCGAGACGACGCTGGGATGTCTCTGCCAGCAACCTTGATCTCAGACGCTGATTGGCACCCACGCCACCCGCCACCACCAGTCTGCGGGCTTTTGTCTGTCGTAAAGCGAGTAACGATTTGGCCACCAGCACATCAACGATGGCAGCCTGGGTGGCAGCGGCGAGATCTGCTTTGTCCTTGTCAGGCATCGCGTCCAATCCGCCAAGTCCCTTGACCCGCTGCATCACTGCCGTCTTCAACCCGCTAAAGCTGAAATCCAGACCGCCCCGGTTCAACAAGGGTCGTGGCAGATCAAACCGGTCAGGCTCCCCGCTTTCTGCCAGGCGCGCGAGAGCTGGACCACCCGGGTAGCCGAGTCCCATCAGCTTGGCAGTCTTGTCAAACGCCTCCCCAGCCGCATCGTCCAGCGTTTCTCCAAGCATCTCGTAGTCACCCACGCCTTTGACCAGCATCAACTGCGTGTGACCACCCGACACCAACAAGGCAACAAACGGAAATTCAGGCTTGGGATCTGCCAGCCTGGGTGACAACAGATGTCCCTCGAGATGATGAATACCAAACGCAGGCTTGTCCAGAGACCAGGCAATCGATTGCGCCACTCCGGCACCAACCAGCAAGGCTCCTGCGAGTCCTGGACCAGCCGTGTAGGCCACGGCATCGACGTCACTCAACTCAAGAGAGGCCTGCGTCAGTGCCGAGCGCGTGAGCCCGATGATGCGCCGCACATGGTCGCGAGAGGCGAGTTCGGGCACCACACCGCCATAGGCTGCATGCATGGCAACCTGGGTGTGCAGCGTGTGTGCCAGCACACCCCGTTCGGTACAGACAAGTGCCACGCCGGTCTCGTCACACGAACTTTCAAATCCGAGAATGATCATGAGTGCATTGTACGATGGTGGGGTCCAGGATACTCAGTGTTCCTGTAGCACCAGATATCCCATCCCGTCTTCGGTCGCCAGTCCGACACGCATGCCAATGGGCAATGTCACCTTGACCGGCGTATGACCATACGGCAACCCGGTGACAACCGGAATCCCCACCGTCTTGCGGATGTACGCAATCACGTCCGGCAGCCCGTAACCGTGGTCGTGAGCGACTTGCTTGTACTCAGTGAAATGTCCCAGGACGAGCGCCTTCTGGCGAGCCAGAACACCGGCGTGTGCCAATTGCAAGAGCATGCGTTCAACCCGGTATGGGTGCTCGTTGACATCTTCGACAAACAGGATGCCGCCGCGAATCTTCGGGAAGAAAGGTGTGCCAAGTAACGAAACCAGCATCGCAAGATTGCCTCCCCAGAGCACACCCCTGCCGTCGAAAGCGTCGCTGTCCGGACTCTCAAAGCTCAGGATTTCCAGCTCGTTGCGCATGACCTCCACAAACATGTCACGCGTCAGCTCGTTGGGCGAGTCCTCGCCGAAGTCTGTCGAGACATTAGGGCCGGTGTAGCTGACAGCGCCCGTGCGCGCCAGCAAGGCTAGGTTGAATGCCGTGAAATCGCTGTGCCCCACAAAACGCTTGCCACTATCAGCCACCGCATTCCAGTTGATCTGTCCCAGGAGCCGGCTCATACCATATCCTCCTCGGGAGGCCATCACAATCGGGTAAGGTTGCTCCAGGCTGCGTTCAATAGCCTGCAGCCGTTGCGCGTCGGTCCCTGCAAACCGCCCCGTCTGAAGCGCTGCGCTGCGATCGACCTTAACCTTGAATCCCAGCTTGCGTAGATTCTTTGCGCCGAGCTTTAGTCGATCCGCGCTCGGGACGGGACTCGAACCTGAGATCACATAGATCCCCTCGGGCATGGCATGCTCGCAGTCAGGCGAGCATATGTGTTCATCCTGTTCCGCCTGCTCGACTCGCTGACCCGCATCTCCCTCATGCTTGTGGTCATGACCCGGATCGTGCGTGTCGCCACGCGACTTGCGATGGACATCGGGACTCGCTTGCGCGCGGGTGTTAGCCATTTTGTCGGAACTGGCCTGCTGCTGCTTACGCATTATTACCCTTGGTGGCTATTGGCTGTTGGCTGGTGATTGCTGACTTATGAAGCATGACCTGGTGAGAAAACATGACCAGAACTTTCTGCTCACTTTGACTCACTGAAAATTTTAGCCTGAGTTGGACTCACCGTCTTGTGAAACGTCCTGCTGGCTGTGCTGTTTCTGATTCTTTGCAGCCTGTCTTCGCTTGCGGAAAAACTCGCTCAGCACCTGACCGCACTCCTGGGCAAGCACGCCACCGTGAACCGAGCAGTGGTAATTAATCAACCCGGGTGTAGTCAGATCCAGCCGGGAACCGCAAGCGCCCGTCTTTGGATCGTGCGCCCCAAACACGACCCGGCTGACCCGAGCATGAAAGAGCGCCCCCAGACACATCGTGCAGGGTTCAAGCGTCACATAGAGCGTCAGTCCCGGCAAACGATAATTCTCCAGCAGACGCCCCGCTTCGCGCAAAGCCATGATCTCTGCGTGTGCACTCGGATCCGAACGTCTCAGAACCGAGTTCTGACCATACGCCAGAATCGTACCTGCTGCATCGACGACCACGGCACCGACGGGCACTTCTTGAGCCTGTTCAGCCAGTCTCGCCTGATCAAGTGCCAGTCTCATGAAGTGTTCGTCGACTTGCAATGCAATGACGGGATTGTCCTTGGCAGGACTGAGATTCTCAGAGCCCGGCACCACTAACCCCGGTAGGTTCTGGATTTCACTGCAATACGGGAGGCCAGACTGATGAGTGACTCTTCCAGCCATTGATAGAGTTCGGCGTTCTCATCGTACCGGGCCTGATTCAGATTGGATACCCGGCCGTCCTCAATGAACCCCCAGGCGCGACTACGCTTGTCACGGTGCCTTGGGTCCCAGACGCCGAACGCAACACCGCCCGAATTACGCACCAGAGAAAAACACGGGATGTCGGTGTAGCCATCACCCACAAAAACCATCTGGTCAAACGGAACCCGCAATCGCTCGGAAGGGATCTTGCGATTGACTTCAAACGGTTTGCCCTCGTACTGCGGCCCGATGATGCCTTTCTGGATATGGAACAGGTAACGGGTCTTGTCAGTAAAACTTACGATACGCTTGGTGAAATCGATCTCCCCGCCATCCACGTAAGAAAACTCGGACGCCCAGATCTGGGTGAAAGCATCGGCAACCGGGCAATTCCGGACCACGTCACCAATCCCGCTGGAGATCAGGTAAAACTCGAGCTGCACCTGCGGGTGCGCCTGCTTCACTTGATCCCTGAGACGATCAAACAGGGTCTGCACCCCATCGTGCAATGGCAGGCGTGCACCCCAGTCACGGAGTCGCTCATACGTAATCGGACCATACTTTCCCGATTGCGAGAGTTTGATCATCGCGTACAGGTAGGCTGGCACCGGATCCCATCCCTGGGCAATCAAGGGGTCGACCTCGGTCGACCAGAAGCTTGCCACGTCTACGCCGATATGCGCCAGAAAGCCCGATGTGCTGTCTGGTGCAAGCGTGTCATCAAAATCAAATACCAGCGCGATCACGTCTGCCATAGTCGATGCAAGACCTCGATGTTGGTTGGAGTCCGCAGCCCAGACTCTGAATTGCAATGGCGGCCACACAGTCCTCGTCGTGAATGGGTAACCCGGATAATTTGCCCCACTGAGAGTCGGGGTGACTCAAGAGACTCGTCTGTTCGACAGTTTAACGGCTCGAACGCGGTGCCGTCAGCGCCTGATACACCGAGAGTTCCTGCAGGGATTTCGAACACGATCGACGTGCACCTGCGTCTGGCTCACGGTCTTTCGTAGTCGCACTCGCCGCAGCGAGGGCGTCTGGGCGTAACAAACCATAAAAATGAGGTTCAGAACCCGCCGCGGGACTGGCAGTCAGATCAAATATACTTTATCGTCATAAAATGACTAGTAGGTTATAACGTGCATCGCCAGGTACCACCTCACTTGAAACAAAGGCCTGTCAGGATGATCAACCCGCATTCACTGCGTCCACTGCCACACCGTCGAGAGGACGGTTCAACGATCATGGTACACCCGCATAAACTGCGTAAAGGATTGTTCCTGGCCGGAGCTATCACAGTTCTGGCGGGATTGTTTCTCTCACTTGCGTCACTTCGCATCGTACACGCAACGAGCAGCCAGTCTCTTTCGCCGCATTCGTCAAACCGGGGCACCCTGCTGTTACTGAGGCACGCGCTCGCACCGGGTGTTGGCGATCCGCCGCAGTTTCGTCTCGGAGACTGCACCACCCAGCGCAACTTGAATAATGCCGGACGCGCACAATCGCGCGCCATCGGCGAGGCATTACTCGCAACTGATTACATTCCCACCCGTATCTGGACAAGCCAATGGTGTCGCGCTACGGAGACCGCCGAACTGATCGCCCAGACATTACGCGATGCAGGACATGATGTAGAAGTCGAGGATTTGCCCTCCCTGAACTCGACCTTCCGCGATCGCGCCCACGCGAATGAGCAAAATCAGGCATTACGATCATTCATCCAGGCACTCGGCCCAGAGGCAGGCCCTTACCTGATGGTGGCTCATCAGGTCACCATCACCGACCTGACCCGGCAATGGCCAAACAGCGGGCACGGTGTCTGGCTAGATCTGTCTGGCAATCCGGAGTCAGAATGGTCAATCGCTCCTGCCGACACGACACAACTCACCGCTCCCACATTCCCTTAGGCCAGGTTTACAATTTGTGCATGAACGCGAGACCTCACAACCAACCCAGCAAATCACCCGCTCACGTTTCGATCGGCTCCCGGTCGGACGATCTGTCTGAGCTCGCCCCCGGACAGTCCATCGCACTGCTGAAGGCACTCCATATTCTGACGCGTGATGGCAAGCTGAATCAGGATAGTCGCCGCAAACTCAAACAGGTGAACCACCTGTACCAGCTCCTCGCCCCTTCACTGGACCAGCTGACTGAGCATAGCGAGCACTGGACACTAGTTGATCATGGTGCCGGCAAGTCTTACCTGGGTTTCATCCTGACTGATCTCTATGTTCGCCAGAGGGCGCCAAACGCCAGAGTCATCGGTATCGAACGCAGGGCTGATCTGGTCGAACGGGCACAGTTGCTAGCCAGCGAGGCCGGATTTGACCAGATGTCGTTTCTCGCGCTGACAGCGCAAGAATCGATCACCAGCGAACAAGTGCCCGATCCCGTCGACATAGTGACAGCGCTGCACGCATGCGACACGGCGACGGATGATGCGATTCGGTTCGGGCTGCACCACCAGGCAAAATTTATCGTACTGGTTCCATGCTGTCAGGCAGAGGTGGCGGGGTTCCTCAGACAGGCAAAGCGGCCCTATGACCCTGATCCGCTGACCGAACTTTGGCGCCGCCCGCTACACACACGCGAGTTTGGCAGCCATCTGACCAATACGCTTCGATGCCTGCAACTTGAGGCGCATGGATACCAGGTCAGGGTCACTGAACTAGTGGGATGGGAGCACGCCATGAAGAATGAACTGATTCTGGCCGAGCGCAAGGGCAAGCCACAGCCCCATGCTGCTGAACGGCTGAACGCGATTCTGGATCGTGTTGGCCTGCCTGCGCTTCGCGACCGGTTCTTTGTTCCAGCATTTGAACAGGAGACCTGAAGATGAGTCTGCTGATAGCAGGATTTGGTGATCTTGGTCGCCAGATTGCCCATGAGTATTTTGAAACGCCCGGCAACATCCCCGGTCCCGTCCTGGCTCTTGGACGGTCAGTCAATCAGCTTGAACTCGCGCCCGGCATCCGGGCCATCAAGGCCGATCTGCGTGACCCTGATAGTCTGGATAACTTGCCCGAGGACATCACTCACATTGTGTACTGCGCCAGCGCTGACGGGGCAGATCCCGAGGCGTATCGGGCAATCTACGTCGACGGATTGCGCAACCTGCTCACCAAGGTGAAATCGCCCCGTCCGGGCAGAGGCCCGATCGGTAAACGCCCACTTGAACACATTCTCGAGCATCACCCGAGACCGAGTCAGCCGCTGCAAATGGTGTTTGTATCCTCGACCGCGGTATATGCCAAGTCGCTTGAAGGATGGGTGGATGAAAAGTCTCCCACTGAACCTGGTCGGTTCAATGGACAGATCATGCTCGAAGCGGAGATATTGTGTCGGAAAATGGTTCCTGAAGCACAGATTCTGCGACTTTCCGGCATCTATGGACCTGGCAGGACTTACTTGCTCAGACGATTGATGGCCGGACAGGCAACCGTGCCGGCAAGCTCCGACTTCTGGGCCAACCGGATCCATATTGAAGATGCCGCTCGCGCTGCTTTGCACCTGCTGAACCTGACGCCAGGTGGCGAGACCTTTATCGGAACCGACTGTTTCCCCCTGCCTTTGCGAGAGGTGTATCTCGATCTGGCAAAACGCCTGAACGCGCCGGCTCCAGCCGAAGCGGCCCCCAGTGCCATGATGGGCAGAAAGCGACTCTCGAACCGCAAGTTGCTTGACAGTGGTTTCGAGTTCCGCTGGCCGGATTCCAGGACCGGATACCAAACCGTGATTGACTCATTTGATCACGCAGCTCAGTAGTCAGGAAACTAACTGGAAATCAGAATGCGCAAGATGGCCTGATCCGTCCGGCGACGATGCGATGATGATTCTGTTGGCGACACCTGGTTAGCAGACTTCAGGCCAGCTCCATGCCAAGTTCCCGATACGCCAGGACATACTGTAGCCAACCACAATCATGGTTGCGAACATTCTGTCCCATGGTTATTGCGCTGGTTGCCATCGCAGCGCTATGGAGTCATCCGAACGTCCATGCCCAGACAGTGCGATGCGACAGTACGGCGCATGAGCACTGGTATTCGCCTGTCGCCAACAATCTGGCTGATCGAGCCCCTCGTGAATGCCAGACTTGCGAAGACCCCGTCAATGCAAAGACGCCGGAGTGCGCGGTCTACCGCACGCTGAACACTGTTCAATGCCGCTCAGGTCGGTGCACCACGGAGCAAGGCGAGTTCCTGATTGACCCACAAAGGGGCGTCGCACTCCAGCACAGTCTGCGCTATCAGAAGCCCTGGAGGTTTCCTTTCGACCTGAGAAGAAACTGCTGGTTTCTGCTATGGGCAACCGATCCGGTCATCGGTATCGAACACGCGCAGCTCAGAGATGAACAAAACTACTGGCACGCCGCCTTCGAAGCCGCGACGACCTTGATTGAACCAAAGATTCCGGCAGATGAACTGGCCATGCTGATACAGCCCGCCAATCGTCGCTCGCAACATCAACTTCACGTTCATATCGGACGACTCGATCCGTCCTATCGGACACGACTCGAGAGACTTGCGCATCAATCCGGCGTCATCACCGAGTTGAAGATCAATGGCTATCATTTCTTCGTCAGATACTTACCTGACGTGTCGGGTCAGGCACCTTTGCAAGGACATTCCATCTTCGATAGTGTCGTGCAGATGTTGCCTGCAGGAGAGTCGTCCATGCCACTTTATGGCATCCTGGTAGCCAGAAGCTCTGATGCAACGGGCACCTGGGTGATGGCAGCAAAAGGTCTGGTACGAACTGAACTCGTCCTGTCAACTGATCAGGCCTGCAGCATGAATGGAGCCGGCTGACGAACGCTGACCGGGAAACAAACACTCTCTGACCGAACGAAATCTGCCTGAAGACGGACAGCACCAACACAGCCTCTACACTGCCAACCCGGGCGATTTCGCTGACAAAGCCTGGACAATGTTTGATCTGGATCATCCCGGATTGTGCATAAACATTATATAAATAAAAATATTGTTTATCCTGCCTTTCTGTTCCAGGCATTGAACACAGGAACAGAGCTACCCTATCGCACACGGGACTCAACATGTCAGATTACAAAGCCCTCGCCTCAGACATCAGCGCCAGACTCAAGCAGTTCAGGACAGACATTCCGCACACCATGAAAGGGTTTGCGCAAATGGCTGGCGCCACCCATCACGATGGGGCGCTGACCGCCAGAAACAAGGAGTTGATGGCGATGGCGATCGCCATCGCCATGCGGTGCCAGGGATGTCTAGCGTTTCACGCACAAGCCTGCCGCAAAATGGGTGTCACGCAAGAGGAATTCAACGAGATGTTGCAAGTGGCCATCTACATGGGTGGCGGCCCATCTGTGATGACGGCGGCGGAAGCTCAGATGGCGTTCGAGCAATTCGCGGATTGATGTGCACGCCAGGCCAGGCTGCCTTCAGGAACGATCGGCACCGGCCAGGAGTGACCTGATTTGATTGAGACTCAGGCGGGCTCTGGCCTCGCTTGTCCAACCAGGTCGGTCCAGGCTCTTTCGATCAGCAACGGGTCATTCAGATTCAGTAGTGTGTTGTCGGAAAGTGTGCGGCGCCACTGACGAGCACCTCGCCTGCCTTGAAACCATCCTAACAGGGGCTTGACGACCACTCGCAGCGGCACACCCACAGCAACCTGGCTACCAGCATAGTCAATCATCGCGGCGATCACATCCTCCTCGGGCATGACCTGTTCACAATGGCCCAATGCAACGGAGAGTTCCCCCAGAATCGCCGGGTCGTGCCAGGCGGCACGTCCCAGCATCACACCATCAAAGCGCTTCATTTCGGCCAGACAATCCGCAACGCTCGCCAGTCCACCATTGAGGACAAATCTTGCATCGGGAAACTCGACTTTCAACTGCGCCGCCAGGTCGTACTGGAGCGGTGGGATCTCCCGGTTCTCTTTAGGGGATAACCCGCCAAGGATGGCATGGCGGGCATGGACGATAAAAACCCGACAGCCCGCGTCGTACACTTTGCCCACAAAGTCCTGTACAAAACCGTAATCGGTCGTGCCATCGAGGCCAAGCCGATGTTTGACCGTGACAGGCACGCTCACGGCATCCTGCATTGCCCGTATGCAGTCTGCCACCAGCGAAGCCTCACGCATCAGGCAGGCGCCAAAGGCACCTCGCTGCACACGCTCGGATGGGCAACCACAATTAAGGTTGATCTCGTCATACCCCCATTTTTCTCCAAGGCGCGCACTGAAAGCGAGCTCATCGGGCTCACTGCCACCAAGCTGCAGAACAACAGGATGCTCGGACTCGTTGAAATTCAGATGACGCCCTTGATCGCCAAACCGCAAGGCGCCGGTGGTCGTCATCTCTGAGTACAAGACCGCTCTGGGAGCAAGCAGACGATGAAAGAAACGACAATGCCGGTCGGTCACATCAATCATCGGCGCGACACAGAGCGCATGACCAAACTCGGGCAACGCCTCCGAACGGGTAACGTGCGAAGCGGGATCTGACGGGACAGTAGATAGATTCATGAAAAAAGTCGCAACAAAAAAAGAGAGCGCAACGTTTACGAACGCGCCGCACCTGACAAAGTCGATATGGTCAGTGAAAACAGAACCCGATGGCTGGCGGCCAATCAGTTAACCATTACGGCTCCCGGCTTCTTTGACAGGGCCGCAGCGATCAGACTACCCGCATATCCATGTTCGCATATGCATGTGCGGGCACGCAAAGAATCAAGACATGGTTAAAGCGAATGGCGTACCACATGCGCAACAGCAGGAATGGCAGCAGCGATGAGCCGATCGCAGAAGTGTCTGTCAAATCGGCTTCGGGCAGGCGTCTGGTCGAATTGTAACGCGCACACTCGGGTCAGAGACATTCGACACGGCAGAGCACCCTTTCTGAACGAGGTAAAAAATGATTGAACTGGCAAGGTGCAGGCAGGATCAGAGGTGAGCATCGCCCTGACTGTTCAGGTCAGAGCGAGCACATCACAAGGATCAAATCCCGTTCAAGGCATGGCAGCGATGACTTTTGCAACCGATGCCGTCAAACGCTTGGCAAAAGGTACGTGCAGAAATTCGTTCGGACCGTGCGCATTGGACTTCGGCCCCAGTACGCCACAAACCATCATCTGCGAGGTCGGGAAGCCCTTGCTCAGCAGGTTCATCAACGGAATGGTTCCACCTTGTCCGATATAGCCAACGGGGTGTCCGAAACAGGACTGGCTGGCTTCGTTGAGTGCGTCATCGAACCATGGGGCAGTTTCGGGTGCATGCCAGCCGTTGGCAGCACCTTGCGGCTCGAATGTCACCCTGGCCTGGTAAGGCGCATTGTCCTCCAGCAATTTCTTCAGCGTCTGGACGGCCGCCGCCGCGTCCACCAGCGGTGGCATGCGCAGACTGAGCTTGAACGCGGTATAGGGCCTGAGCACATTGCCAGCATTCTGCAGCGACGGAAATCCGTCTGCTCCGGTCACACTAAGGGTCGGCTCCCAGGTTCGCTTGAGCAAGGCCTCGACCGGATCAAGCGTCGTGGGAAGCGCAAAGAGTGATGACCCGCCACAGTCATGGTGTGCCCAAGGAAATCGCTTGAAAAGCGTGTCACCCAGAATCCCGGCCGTGACCTCGGCTTGCTTGCGACGGAGTTCAGGGGTTTCGCAATAAAAAATCTCGGGAAGCAACCGTCCAGTGGCACTGTCTTCGAGTCGATCCAGCACATGACGCAGGATACGGAAGCTCGACGGAACCAGGCCAGACGCATCACCGGAGTGAATGCCTTCAGTCAGGATCTCGACCTTGAGAACACCGGCGACCATGCCTCGCAGACTGGTCGTCAACCACAACTGGTCGTAATTGCCCGCACCACTATCCAGACAAACGACCAGTCCCACGTCCCCCATCCTGGGCTTGAGCAAATCGACGTAAGGCAACAGATCCACCGACCCGCTCTCCTCCGACGTTTCAATCAGCCCGACAATTCTTGGATGCGGCACGTTCTGGCTCTTGAGCGCCTGAATTGCCGTGATCGCAGCGTAGACGGCATAACCATCATCGGCTCCTCCACGTCCGTACAACAGTCCGTCGACGTACTTGGGTTGCCACGGCCCCAGATCCGAGCGCCAACCGTCGAACTCGGGCTGCTTGTCCAGGTGTCCATACATCAGCACAGTCTGGCTTGACTGGGCGCGCGTGGCAGCCACATCAAAAAAGAGCACTGGCGTACGTCCTGGCAGTTCCACCAGTTCGAGCGTCAGTCCCGGCACTTTCTGGGCCTGAACCCAGTCCGCGGCTCGCCTTGCTACCTGATGCAGGTAACCATTCCTGGCCCACTGGGCATCAAACATGGGTGATTTGGCCGGAATCTCGATGTACTCGCTGATCTGTTTGACCAGATCCTCATCCCACTCACGACTCACTTCTGTCAGCAAACGTTGCGTGTCAAATACGCTCTTTTCCCCTTCATCCATCACGACGGCATTCATGGCAAACTCCGAAAAATCCTTAGACTGAAACTATAGCGCCGAGTGGCCCCGCTGCGGACAAAATCAGACACCTGAACCGTACGTCACGTCGACGATCTCGAGCGTCTGTGGTCCTGCCGGTGTCTGCAAGGTGACACTATCGCCTTCGCGTGATTTCAGAAGCGCTCTGGCCACTGGCGATATCCAGCTGATCAGGCCATTGAGCGGATCAGCTTCATCGACGCCCACAATGGTCACGGTGACGAGTTCCTCATCGGGATCCAGGTACTGGACAGTTGCCCCGAAAAACACCTGGTCCTGATGCGGCTGCGCACCCACATCGATCACCTCGGCAATCTCGAGTCGCTTGGTTAAAAATCGCATCCTGCGGTCAATCTCGCGCAATCGGCGTTTGCCGTAGATATAGTCACCATTCTCTGAGCGGTCACCATTAGCGGCTGCCCAGGAAACGGTCTGCACAACCTCGGGACGCTCGACTTTCATAAGGTGAACCAACTCAGCCCGCAGCCTATCGTAACCTTGGCGGGTGATGTAGTTTTTTGGAGGGGTGACATCACTCATGGCGTGCTCAACCAAAACAAAGGAGCTCAAAGGCTAACGAATCAGACCTGATTAACAACAGTCTCTGCGGCTTGCACTCGCACTTCAGTCAGGACCAGGAACAAGCCTGGCTAGCGCACCGAAAGGCTGAGTGCCTGCCAGACGGGCTCCAGGTCCGATGGCAACGCAGGAACGGCACCCAGATCACAGCGACTTTCCTGCGGCCCATGAAAATCCGATCCACATGAAGCAAGAAACCCGTACTGCCGGGCGATCCGTGCGTACTGATCATACTGATGTGGCTGGTGACTTCCTGTGTGAACCTCAATCGCCAGGCCACCGTAGCCTTTGAATGATCTAAAGAGCGAGTCAAACTGCAGATCGCTGTACTTGTAGCGGCCAGGATGCGCAAGAACCGCCACGCCGCCAGCCTGAACAATCCATTCGACCGCCTGACCCAGGTCCGCCCAGCGTGCCGGAACGTGAGCGACACCATCATCACCGAGATAGCGGTCAAATACGGTCTGCATCGAATTCACATACCCTTTCTGAACCAGATAGCGAGCGAAGTGTGTGCGGCTAAGCAACTGATCCTGACCCGCCAGGGCAAGCGCGCCTTCAAACGCTCCGGGCATGCCCATCGCATGGAGCTTCTCGCCCATCTGGCGCCCGCGTTCGATCCGGCCGGAGCGGGTCTGCGCCAGCCCTTCAAGCAGTACAGGATGAGTCTCGTCAATGTCCAGGCCGACAATGTGCACAGTCCGGTTCGACCAGGTGACCGAAATTTCGACTCCCG
Source organism: Orrella marina (assembly GCF_003058465.1). NCBI lineage: Bacteria > Pseudomonadati > Pseudomonadota > Betaproteobacteria > Burkholderiales > Alcaligenaceae > Orrella > Orrella marina. The sequence goes on from NZ_CP028901.1 coordinate 1,318,722, forward strand.
CGACAAACGTCATGCCGAGTTCACGGGACACTTCCCGGGCCCGTGCAACACCACTCACCTCATCGTGATCAGTGAGTGACCAGAGATCAACCCCGTTGGCCGCAGCGCGACGAGCAAGCTCGTCTGGCTCCAGAACACCGTCTGACACCCGGGAATGACAATGCAGGTCAACACACTGATACACACAGACTCCTTGAAATCTTTAATACGCACTCAGAAACAGTCGGTCGAGCAAGAAATGGTCGGGCAAGATCGGTTCCCGGAAGGGAGCATCGACCAAAGAACACCCGACCCGCCACCGCATCACGCCGTTACATCATTTTGAGAGGAACTCCTCGACCAGGTCGATCTCGTGATCGATCATCAGACTAGGTGCGTGCCCCACTCCGGCAACGTCGACCGAGCTGGCATTCGGATTGCAGGCCAGCATACGCTCGACTGAAGATACGGACAGCAGATCAGACTGATCACCATGCAAGACCAGGGTAGGCACACTGATTCCCTCGAACACCCCCAGAGGTACTGCTCGCCCTTTGCCATGGATTCTGGCGTCATGCCAGTAAATCCACCTGCGATCGACGGATCGTAATGCTTGATCCACTTGCCGTCCTTTTCCACAAAATAATGGCGTGCAAACATGTCCCACTGCTCGTCGGTCTGCAGACCGAACGAAGCCGATGCCTCACGAATATAGGCCACTGCACTGGCGTACGAATCAAATTCCTTGATTTCCGACAGGTATGAACCAATACGCAGCAACGACTCCGGCTCCACACGGGGACCGACATCGTTCAGGATCAGACGGCTGATTGGCACGATCGGGTCCGGAATGGAAACACTCAGTCGCGCCGGTGGCATAGGCGCCTTGCCACGCCGGGCCTTGGCAACCAGACCGCAATAGACCATGGCGATCAATCCACCCATCGACGTACCCAGCCAGGTCAGCGATGCTGGCTGCAACCGGGCCAGTAAAGTCAGAATATCGGATGCATACTGAGGGACCTGGTAGCCGGCCGGATTGGGTAGCCAGTCAGACAGACCGCGACCCACAATGTCGGGGCAGATCACACGGTATCGCTTTGACAGGCGCTGAGCCACCATGTCGAAATCCCGCCCGTTACGCGTCAGACCGTGAACGCAAAGCAGCACATCGCGATTATCGGGATCACCCCAGTCGTAGTACGCCATCTTGTGGATACCAGCCGGACTGGTGCATGCAATCGATTCGACTCGTGGCGAGCTCATGTCTTCTCCTTGTGTTGGGTGTTATCCATTTTAGTGGATAGACTCACCTGCGAGCGCTACAGACCACGCTGGCTCAGCATCGACTGGCCAGTCATGGTCCGGCATGGCTGGCATGTCTGCCTTGTTCGTCGGGATGACCCTGCGGGTCAGAGCATCTGAGCCTGGGGAGCGCGTTATGCCAGTAGCGACGTCTTAACGCCCGGGCATAAACCACATGGAGTCCGTCTGGGCCAGACTCGACCCTTACGCTCCCATGTTCTGGCGAAGACCAGACCCGGGCTCCTTGTTCGCACCAGCGGGCGATCACCTTGGGGTGGGGGTGGCCAAACTGATTGTGACGACCTGCCTGCGCAATCGCATGCGCAGGCGCCAGCGCCTTGACCCAGGCTGGTACAGAACTGGATATCGAGCCATGGTGGGCCATCAGCACCACATCAACTGGCAACCAGTCTACCGGTGTGCGGGACAGCGCTGGATCGGCAATCGCTACGGATGAGGGCTCTAAGAGAGGACGTGCCACGAACGAGCCATTGATCTGTCTTGCCTCGGTGTCTGGCCGGGTCCTGCTCTTTGACTGAGCCTTTGATCGGCGCTTCGACTCTTTCTTCGATCCCTTGTTTGCTCCCTTGTTTGCTCCCTTGTTTGCTCCCTTGTTTGCTCCCTTGTTTGCTCCCTTGTTCAATCCAGTCGCAGACGCCCGCCTCGACCGAGCATGGCTACTGCTTTCCGGTTGCCGGTCTGAACGCGAACTCGTACGTTCTTCTGATGGTAGTGCTGATGGCTGCTCTGACGGCAACCCCGCCAGTTCCTGTTCCTGCCTGAACTTCTGCTTTACGCGTCGTCTGGAACGCTTCGCCGGTCGATTCCTTTGAGATCTCTTGCTTGACGTGCCTGACGCTTTCGCGTCGGAGTCGACGCCCAGTCCCAGAATGGAGCGCTCGACCTGCCCATCAATGTCGCCAGGAAGCAATGCCCGGTGCCAGACCCCTTTGACCAGCAAGACACAACTGCAGCGGTTGCGCTCCAGCCCCTCAAGCATCGAGCTTGAGCAGTTGCCGGTGGGCGCTACAAAGCTGAATTCGACCCCATCGTACTCCCAGCGCTGGCCTGCCTGACATGCGACATACGATCTTGGAGCCAGCCCGGAGCCTCGCAACTGCCCGACCTGCCGGGACTGCAGCAAGGTGTCCAGGCCGCCCACATGATCCAGATCAGGATGCGAGATGACCACATCATCAATGAAGCGAACGCCCAATGCCTTCAGTTCTGGCAAAACCATTCTCCTGACGGCATCACTATGACCATGACGCCAACCGGTATCGAACAAGACAGTGTGGTTGCTGGTCTGAACCAGAAGGGCACTGCCCTGCCCTACATCAAATGCGTGCAGCCTCCAGCCCCCGGCAACCGGTCCGTCTGGTGTCCATGCCAACTGCGGCAGCATCAATGCCCAGGCAAGCCAGCGTCCCCTGAAGGGCGGCGCCGTCAATGCAATCAGTACGCCTGCGAGACTCAGTGCCACCAGCCAGCCAGGCGCTCTGGCCACTTCCATAACCGCCCCTGGCCACTGTGCCAGCCACTGGGTTGGTGCCAAGGCCACCCACGCCAACCCATGCACCGGCAAGGCCAGCGCCAGCAGTAACGGTTGAGGCAGTCCAAGCCCGGCCAGCATTGCCAGCATGAGTGCAGCCGGTGTGAGCGCAAGACTGACCCAGGGAACCGCCCAGAGATTGGCAGGCAGGCTGACCAGACTGATGCCGTTGAACTGGGCAGCCACCCAGGGTAGCGTGGCCAGCGTGACAATCAATTGCAGACCCAGAGCGGTTCTGAAATACGACCAGTAGCGCCATTGTTTCATCGCCAGCCAGGCTGTGTTCACATGGCCTGACAGGCGCTCACGCCAGTCCGCCTGCCAACCCGCAACCTGACCAGCGTGACCCTGATAATCACGAGACTGCCCAGCGTCGTACAGTTCACCGCCACGGAGAGCCGTCGCCGCAGCCACAGCGTCAGCCTGACTCCTGGTGAAGATCATCAAAGTCGCCACAGCAGAAAATGAAAGCCAGAGTCCGCCAGTCAACACCGACCACGGATCGATGGCTGTCAGAATCACCAGTGCCAGCGCAAGCCCATCGCGCGCTGACAAGCGCCAGCGGGCGACCACGGCCAGCCCCGCGCAGGCCAGCATATAAAAGGTCCGCTGCGCCGGGATACCCCACCCTGCGAACAAGCAATAGATCAATGCACTCAGGGTACCGGCAATGGCAAACACTACACGCAATGCAATGCTGCTTGAGGGGCACTGAACCCATCCATGACCTGCTAATCTGGTCCGCCAGCAAACTTTTCTGGTCGCCATGCAGGTCAGCAACCCCACAAGCGAAGCCAATAGCGACACGTGTGTACCACTGATGGCGACCAGATGCGACATACCCGTGCGCGAGAACCAGTCCCACTGCGCAGGGGTGATGCCCTGTTGATCGCCGATCGACAAGGCAACCAGCACCCCTGCAAACTCACCGCCGGACATGGCTAGCATCATGCGATTTGCAATCCGCTGACGCCATCGCGCCAGTTGCACCTGAAGGCTGAACTCCTCGCTATCTCCGAGATAACTTGCTTGACCACGAACCTGCGCCATGACGCGTACGCCTTGTTGCAGCATGCGAGCTTCCGAATCCAGACCCGACTCGTTCAATGGTCCATGTGGCATCCGAAGCCGCAAACGGGCCTGCCATCGCTGCCCGGGCACAATGATGAGACCGCAGTCACGGACACATGCGCCGGGCCAGTTCAGCATGACCCCTTGCAGAGCGCCTTCAGGAATCGCTTCAGCAGAAAACTGATGTTTTGTGGTCGGGTCAGACTCTTTTTCCAGAATCCTGATCGCCACCCGTACCGAGGTGCCCATGGCAGAACCTGACTGCACGGGAAGCCCTGTCACTTCGAAACGCAACAGATGCTCGGTGTTCTCGAGTTCGGCGGGAAACCGGGATTGCATTCTGAAGTGTGCGGCTCCACTGGCCCAGACGAACCCCAGTACGGCGGCGGTCATGAGCAAGAACACAACTGCCAGAACATTGACGCACTGGTGATCAATCCATAGACCGACACTCCCCCATTGACTGGTCTGATTTCTTTCAGAACGAAGTCTGTTTGCACCCGATTTGCTCAAGTGCCATACACCGAGTGATGCAATCAGCAGAGCAGTCGTCCCCAGCATCATCAGAATAGACTTGCTCAAAAGCACAGCCTGACGCTGGGCCAGCGTCAGGCCTGCCAACCAGGCCAGAGCCAGCCAGTCAAATCTCATTGCTCACCATTTACCGAAAACCCTTAGCCTGAAATTTTTGTTCCAGACGGCATCCAGAACCATACGCAATGTGCGCAAATGTCCTGGCAGATCGTGCGGCGGTATCATGAAAGAATCGATGCACCCCTGCAGTACAGGCTTGCGGATACACTCAAAGCAAGCCCCGCTGCCAGATTGTTGAGGGTCCGGTAACTGCGCGCCACCCGACCCGAACCGTGATCGATATGACTTGTAGCTCGATACATCAGACCATTGCCGACGATGACCCGTTTCAATCATTCAGATCCTTACATGCGATATGTCCACTACCCGCTGGATATCAGCGGCGAGCAATCCGGGAATTTGATGACGCTGGCCAGATATCTGGCCCGAAACAGCCAGACCATCGAGTCTTGCGGCCGGTTCCGAAGTGACATTGGCGACATGCTGAGCCTGTCGCTAAAACCCGGCGAAGTGACGCAAGCGCTGCTGGTGGCTCCAAGGAAGATTGCGCCATCGGACAGCGCGGCACCAGACAACACAGCGTCAATGGGTACGGGTACGGATACGCGTGCCGAACTGGTCGCGCTGGCACTGGGTCCACTCGCCGGCATTACGCCTGATGGTTACGACCAGTCAAACTATTGGGACGGGTACTGCGAAGCACATTTCGGCATTGCGCTCTGGAGTGCGCCGTACGACTGGATTCAGGATCGTGCCTGGGCGAAGACCGATCCTGGCCCCTACGCGGCCGCGTTGCGCATTGTCTACCTGATCACATATGGCATTCCAATCAACTACATGGAGATCGCCATCGGTCAGGCCTACCCGTACTACCGATATGATGAGACTGTCTGGCAAAAACTGAACCAGGATCTGCAGGTTCATGAATCCGCCGTATTGAATCAATCCAGGCATGGTCAAAGCGCACCTAGCTGGCCGCCACCCATACGCGCACGGGAGTGGCATGCACGATACCGGTCGATCTGGCTTGGATACGGCAATCTGGCTCATACCCTCGAAACCAGCGGTATCGCACACCCCGATACGATTCGCGGGCTGTCAGACGAAGAGTCAAGCGACTTGATCGCAACCTGGGGTGCGATGCCGCAAAGCTATTTGCAGGTGCTGTCGATTATCGGACATGATGCTGGCCGGCTCGTCAATGACATCAAGATGTTGATATACGCCGATCAACTTGAGCGGATCAATGCGCTTGGACGCCTGGTTGCGAGTAAATGGGAGTGCAAGGACGGCGATCCCGTACCCGATCGGGCGCTGTTCGTGGGGGTAAACGAACGCGGCCATTACTGGTTCATTCTGAAACCACCGCCAGCACCCATGAAGCGCCGTGATTCAGCTGTTTTTCTACTGGACGGCAACACCGGACGCATATCGCAGGTAGCCATCAGCGTATGGGAATGGCTACAGGCAATTGTCGAACAGGCCAGGCAGTCGATCGCCGCGGGCAATCCCAACCCGACAAGGCGTAAGAATGACAGCACACCATAAGGCAACGCCAAGTGAGCAGTCAGCCAACCCGTCGCAGACTGCCATGCTGTCATTTGCGTCGGGCAGTTTCAGAGGGCCGAGCCCATCAAGGACAGCCGCCTCACAACCCGTCTGGCAGTAGCGGATGTTTTTTCGAGTACCGTCTCGACATCGCAATCTCTGAGCGCAGCGAGCGCCCTGGCGATCTCAGCGACTTCGGCAGGTTCATTTCTCTGGCTCCGCGCGAGCCATGCTGGAGACATATCGGGCGCGTCGGTTTCAAGCACCAGATGCGAGAGATCGAATTCACGGGCCAGTCGACGGATCTGGAGAGCACGCGTAAACGTCATCGCTCCACCGATGCCCAGCGCAAACCCCTGTTCAATAAACTGCTGTGCCTGCTGATGACTGCCGTTAAACGCATGGGCAATGCCACCTGGCGACCCTTCACGACGCAACCACTTGAGCAACTCGTCCTGCGACTTTCGAACATGTAACAAGACAGGAAGCGACACCTGCCTGGCGAACTCGAGTTGTTGACGATAAAAGAAAATCTGCCGATTCCGGGCAGCACCGCTTGCGATTGCCTGAACAAAAAAATCCAGCCCGATTTCTCCGATCGCCACCAGCTTCGGATCATCGAGGTGATCAGCAACAAATGCACGCACCCGCTCGAGATCGTCGTCTCGCGCCCGGTCTACATACATTGGATGAATGCCAATTGCGTAGAAACCTTCAGGCAAGCCATGTGCCAGATCGCGAACCCGCTCAAAATTGTCAACTTCAACGGCGGGAATCAAGATGGCGCGCACCCCGGCGTGTCGTGCCCGTTCAATCACGCGATCGCGGTCGAGATCAAACTCACTCGCGTCCAGATGACAGTGCGTGTCGTATAGATGAGCCTCGTACTCCCTTTCCATCGCGCATCCTCAATTCGCTGTGCCTTCAATGCACTATCGGTCGGGCTGGCTTTGCTATCCGGCCCTGTTCCCGGGTGATCGCTTCCGATCGAGCGCCCTGGCTGATTGCCTCGCCCCCGGATCGCAGCAGCTAAGGCAATCAGGCCGTATCCATCAATTGCTTCCACCGGTTGGCATTTTGGACTGGATCTCTGCTGTGCGGGTCACGACTGATGCGGTATCGAGTTCTTTGAGCACACCATCACCCATGTTCAGCACCCGGTCAGCTCTGGCGGCAAGTTCCAGGTCGTGGGTCACCACGACAACAGCCACTGACTGATCCCGCTTGACCGACTCGATCAGATCAAACATCTGAAAGGCCGTGCGTCGATCCAGATTACCCGTTGGCTCATCAGCCAGGACACAGTCTGGCGAGGCAACCAGTGCCCGGGCCAGCGCCACTCGCTGTCTTTCACCACCGGAGAGCTGCCCCGGAAAATGCCCTGCACGCGCAGCCAGACCCATCCGTTCCAATAGCGGCCCGGCACATTCTCTGGCCTGGCGCAGGGAAGTTCCTCGCACAACCAGTGGCATGGCGATGTTGTCGAGAGCGCTGAACTCACGTAGCAGATGGTGAAACTGGTATACAAAGCCCAGGCGCTCATTGCGCAGACGACTGCGGTCCGACTCAGTCATCGACCTGGTTGACTGCCCGCACACGAGCACCTCCCCCGAGTCAGGCCTGTCAAGCAAACCCAGACAGTGAAGCAACGTGCTTTTGCCAGAACCGGATGCACCGACAATAGCCACCAGCTGCCCTGCATGAACACTCAGGCTGACATGTCTGAGCACGTCTATGCGCTGTTCACCATCGTCATAGTGCCGGCCCAGGTCACGCGCTTCGAGAACAATCCGACCGTCGTTTGAGGGTGTTGAAGTTTGATGCATGATATCAGTCATGTCGGAGCACCTGTGCGGGTTCGACCCGGGATGCGCGCCAGCTCGGATAGAGTGTCGCCAGCAAAGAAAGCACGAGCGAGGTGATCCCGATAGTCACAATGTCATCGAGCCTGGGATCAGACGGCAGGGACGAAATGAAGTAGATCTCTTGTGGCAGGAACTGAACACCAAAAAACTGCTCCAGGGCTGGCACGATGACATCCACGTTGTAGGCGATCAGGCAACCCGCACCCACTCCAAGCAGGGTTCCGATCGCACCGACCAACGCCCCCTGAATCAGGAAAATTCTTGCAATCTTGCCTGGTGTTGCCCCGAAACTCCTCAAAATCGCGATGTCAGCCTGTTTATCCTTGACCGCCATGACCTGTGATGACAGCAGGTTAAAGGCGGCGACGGCGACAATGAGAGCCAGAATAATGAACATCATGCGCTTTTCTGTCTGGACTGCGGCAAACCAGGTGCGATTGTTTCGTGACCAGTCCGCTACGAATACATCAGACGGCATCATCTGCTGCAACTCGCTGGCAACTCTCATCGCCTCGTACATATTCTGGACTTTCAGACGCACCCCGGCAGAACCCGTGTCGCGAAACAGACGGGCAGCATCCTGAGCCTGTGCGAACACCAGTGAGCTGTCATACTCATAGTGACCTGACCGGTACAGACCCGCCACTGTAAACTGGCGCATCCTGGGGGAGAACCCGGCCGGACTGACGCTTCCTTGAGGGGCCAGCACCATGATCGTGTCACCCACCCCAACGCCCAGAATCTGTGCCAGCGTCTGCCCAAGAATCAGACCGAACTCGCCTGGCACCAGACCTTCAAGTGAACCGGACACCATCTGGGAGTCCAGTTCAGACACTGACTTCTCTGTCTGGGCATCAATACCCCGTACCTGGACCCCTCTTAGCACCTGTCCACGCATCACAATCGCCGGCGCTGCCACGAATGGCGCACCCGCCACCACTTCCGGATGATCGCCTGCCCGCTCAGCAAGCTCCTCAAACCGACCGAGTACCGCTTCAGGCATCTGACCAGGAACGAACAATTCGATGTGCGGCAGGACAGACAGCATGCGATCGCGAACGTCCTTCTGAAAACCGTTCATGACCGACAGCACAATGATGAGCGCAGCGACCCCAAGTGCAATACCGGCCATCGACATCATCGCGACAAACGACACAAACCGGTCCTTGCCTGAGCCGCCCGCAGAGCCTCCCGAAGGACCAGCACGTTTGCCGGACCGTCTTGATGCAAGCCTCGCAAGCCCTGCATACCGGGCTCCAACCCAGAGTTCAAATCCAAATTTCATTCATCAACCCATTTTGCTGGCATGCTACCTGGACAGCCTGTGCTGGCCGTGCGCCGACAGGACGATCAAAGCTCGTGACCGGCGCAACGTCCACTGATCGCCCCCTGCCCAAGCCTGCGCACAGATGCTGTGCGGCAGTAAGACCGTCATTATGGCACCAACGTTCCCGGACGCTCGGTCAGCCGTTGCACCAGCAGCTGCCCATCCCGACACAGCCAAGAGTGGCCTCGTCTACGACTCAGTCACCACCACTCAGTCACCACCACTCAGTCACCACCACTCAGTCACCACCACTTAGCCTCCTACTGCATCCGGACATACAAGCGTGATGGCACGCAAACCTTACAATACAGGCATGAAATGGATCGTGACCCACGCGCTACCGCCTGCCGCACTCGCCCAGTCGCTTGAGCAAGCATTGCTGAACTCAAGTGACAACATGCCTGCCCGGCTCGCCGAATTGTTCGGCCCCCTGCACGCCCGGATGCTTGCCAGCCCGGTTTCCGAGTATGGCTGCACCCCCGCCGAGCGGTTGCTGCTGCAGACAAACGGCTGTCGGATCAGCACCGACGATACCGAGCCTCAGGGCATCAAGGGCGCACCTGCTTTGCCGCCCGGGAGTGCACTCCCGGCCCTCGAGTATGGTATCCGCGATCCCGATGAGCCCGTCTGGATTGCCCAGGCGTGCGCCACGCTGATCTCCGCTGAGCGAGCGACTTTACTCCCTCTATCAGACTTGCAGGCGAGCGAGGAGGATTTGCGCGCACTGCACGAGGCCATCACGCCGCTACAAGGGCAGCCTGGTGACCCCTTTGAACTCGAGATGCTGACACCAGGCAGCTGGCGAGTGCGGGGCAATCTGCCAGAGCACGCCTGGCTTGCCTCGCCGGGTGCAGTGCGTGGACAGGATCTGGGAGACTGGTGGCCAACAGATGATGCATGGAGACCGTGGAGACGCTTGCTCAACGAAATCCAGATGTGCTGGCATGACCATCCTGTCAACGAAAGACGGTCACAGCAAGGTATGCCGACGATCAATGGTGTCTGGCTCTATGGCGGTGCCAATGGATGGACACCCAGACCTGAGGCCGATGTTCAGTGGATCACCGAACTGACGCGCCCTGCACAGAACGGGGACTGGGCCGAATGGCTCTGCGGTTATGCCCGGATTGTCGAACAGCTTTTACGGGAAAAAGAGGCGATGCCAGGGACAGGCCATAACGTTCAGAATGACTTTGAACTGATTCTGACCGGAGACGATCGCATCGTCAGCTTGCACACCGACGCGAGCAAGAACGGTCAAAGGACTCTCGGACAGTCGACGCCACCACAGGCAACGATGCATCGCGTTTCGAGCTTGATCACACATTTACTCAAGAACACGCTGTCACGCCTGCGTGGCGGTCAGCCTGGAACCACCCGCCCAGACCCGCACCGGCAGCAAAGCAGCCCGGTGAGCAGTTCTGACAGCCCTTTAACCCGGCAACATCCGCAACAAACATGGAGTCACTGGTGGAACAACGTCTGACTAAAGCCCGTCCCGTCCCGCAGGACATCGCCAGACGACTCGCCAGTCAGGGCGTTCATCCGTTGCTGGCTCGCCTGCTGGCTGCCCGCGGGGTCAGGGATTGCGCCGAAATGGGAACAGAATGGAGGCAGCTCATCGAACCTGCACGGCTCACCCAGGTTGACCATGCAGCACAGGTGCTGGCTGACGCCATTGAGGCCGGCAAGCATCTGCTGATCATTGCTGACTATGACTGTGATGGCGCGACAGCCTGTGCGGTGGCTGTCCGGGGATTGCGTGCGCTTGGAGCCAGTGTGGACTTTCTGGTGCCAAACCGCTTCGAAACTGGCTATGGACTGTCACCCGAGGTGGTCGAGCTGGCCGTACGGCACGCGGCAGGAAAGCCCGACATTCTGGTGACAGTTGACAATGGGATTGCCAGTGTAGACGGCGTGAGGGTCGCGCACGAGCACGGCATGCAGGTAGTGGTGACCGACCACCACCTGCCCGGCGATGAGTTGCCTGATGCACTGGCGATCGTGAATCCGAATCAGCCCAACTGCGGATTTCCGTCCAAGAATCTGGCAGGTGTTGGTGTGATCTTTTATGTGCTGATGGCGCTACGCAGTGAAATGCGCAGCCGCGGACATTTTGATGCGCAAAGCCAGCCGCGCCTGGACAATCTGGTCGACCTGGTGGCGCTCGGTACGGTTGCCGACGTTGTTCGACTCGATGCCAACAACCGCCTCCTGGTGACGCGCGGACTGGCACGCATGCGCAACGGGCAACTGCAACCAGGTTTGCGGGCGCTGTTTGCAGTCAGTGGCCGCGACCCGGCACAGGCAACCACCTTTGATCTGGGATTCACCATCGGCCCACGCATCAATGCCGCAGGCCGCCTGACAGACATGACCGTTGGAATCGAGTGTCTGACCACTGACGATCCGGACCATGCGCTCGCGCTCGCCCGCCAGCTCGACGAGATCAATCAGCAACGACGCCAGATCGAGTCTGTCATGCGGGACCAGGCCATGACCGCAGTCGAGGACGTACAAGCCAGCGCACAGCAGGCTGCACTGTGTGTGCACCATCCGCAATGGCATCAAGGCGTGGTAGGGCTTGTGGCATCGCGCCTGAAAGAAAAGTATTACCGCCCGGTCATTGCGTTTGCACAGGGTGATGACGGGAACTGGCGCGGATCCGGGCGTTCCATTCCGGACGTTCACCTGCGCGATGTGCTTGACCTCGTCTCAAAACGCCATCCCGGCATGATCCTCAAGTTCGGCGGACACGCCATGGCGGCTGGCCTCACGCTGGCAGACGGTCATCTCCAGACATTTGAAACAGCCCTGATTGACGCAGTTGTCGAACTGACCGGACAAACCCGCTTCGAACCAGTGATCGAGACAGATGGTTCGCTGGAATCGGGCTGGGCCAATGTGCAGACAGCACAAATGCTTGAACAGCAGGTCTGGGGCGCCGGATTTGCGGCACCGCTGTTTCAGGATACGTTCCAGGTTGCAGGACAGCGCCTGGTCGGGGGCAAACACCTCAAGCTCTCGCTAGTGCGCGACAGGCAGCGTTTTGATGCCATCTGGTTCAACCAGGCAGAGCCTTTGGCCGAGAGCATCGAAGCGGTGTACCGAATTGCCCCCAACGTCTGGCAATCCCGTATTTCCCTTCAGATGATCATCGATGCAGCATGGCCTGCGTCGTAAAGCAGAACGACTGATCGCGTACACGGCAAGCCCGTACGTTAGAATAACGGGTTGAACTAGAACAAGCAGGAACTGGAAGACTATGGAAGCTGAACGTCAAAACGCACTGGCCGCCCGACTCGCAGACTACCTCGAGCGCGAGCTGTCTGCCCGGAGGTATCTTTGACTACGATGACAAAGCCAACCGCTTAGAAGTCATCAACGCGGAACTTGAAGACCCTGAGGTCTGGAATGACCCCGAACGGGCTCAATCGCTTGGTCGCGAGAAGAAGAGCCTGGAAAATGTGGTCCACACACTCGACTCGCTTGATCGCGCGATTCGCGACTCGCTGGAACTGTTCGAGCTCGCCGCTGCAGATGAGGATGACCAGACGCTGATCGCGATCGATGCCGACGCAGACGAGTTCCAGAGTACCCTTGAAGGTCTGGAATTCCGCAGGATGTTCTCCAATCCCGCTGATCCACTGAACTGCTTCATCGACATTCAGGCCGGTGCAGGTGGCACCGAGGCCCAGGACTGGGCGTCCATGTTGCTGCGTCAGTACCTTCGATATTGCGAACGTAAGGATTTCAAGGTCGAAGTACTGGAAGAGTCCGAAGGTGATGTAGCTGGCATCAAGTCAGCCACCATCAAGGTCGAAGGCGATTACGCGTTCGGTCACCTGCGCACCGAAACCGGTGTACATCGACTCGTTCGCAAAAGCCCGTTTGACTCCTCCGGGGGCCGTCACACCTCGTTTGCAAGTGTGTTCGTTTACCCGCAGGTTGATGAATCCATCGAGATCGACATCAACCCTGCCGATCTCAGGGTCGACACCTACCGTGCCAGCGGCGCGGGTGGTCAGCACATCAACAAGACCGACTCGGCGGTGCGGATCACGCACGCGCCCACCGGCATTGTGGTGCAGTGCCAGAATGACCGCTCCCAGCACCGCAACCGGGCTGAAGCGATGGAAATGCTGCGATCCAAACTGTACGAATTCGAGATGCGTGCGCGCATGGCTGAACAGCAGAAAATGGAAGACGCCAAGACCGACGTCGGCTGGGGTCATCAAATTCGCTCCTACGTCCTCGATCAGAGCAGAATCAAAGATTTACGCACCTCGGTCGAGATTTCGAACACCCAGAAGGTTCTTGACGGCGATCTTGATCCGTTTATTCAAGCCAGCTTGAAGCAGGGTCTGTAAGCCTTGTCCGGCAATGAGCACAGAGACCACAGTGGTGCCTGCCTGTTTATACATGGCACCACGTTTTCAGTGTGAGCAGTCTGTCCACTTGCTTCGATCTCCCGATGACGGTCAAAGCCTGGTCGATCGCAATACACAGCAGCTCCTACGGCCGGAACGGTATGGCACGACCCTGAAGACCTTTAATAACAAGACACAGAACCAGATAACGTTATGACTCAGCAAAAACCAACCACGATCATCACTGGTGCGACACGCGGAATTGGTCGCGCCATGGCAGAGAAAATGGCGCAAAGCGGCGAGCGCGTCATCACCATGGGACGTCGTAGCGTTCCTGAACTGGTCGAAATCGCCAAGGCGCACTCGACAGACTGGAACGAGCTGCTGGTCGACCTGTCCGATCGAAACGAAACAGAACAGGCCGGACAGGCACTGGCGACCCTTCTCGAAGGCGTCGACCAGGCACGTCTGGTCCTGAACGCAGGCACCGTCAATCCGATCCTGCCAGCAGACCGACACACCGACATCGATGCAATTGCCCAGGCGTTTGACATCAACATCGTAGCCCCCATCTACCTGACAGGCTGCTTCCTTCAGGCCACCGGCAAGGCAACGGAACGCCGCATTATGATGATCTCTTCAGGCGCTGGTCGTAATGCCTCGCACAGCTGGGGCATCTACTGCGCCACCAAGGCCGCCATGGATCGCTATGTTGAAGCGGTCAAGATCGAAGGCCATGCCAACTTGCGCATTGCATCAGTTGCGCCTGGTATCGTCGATACACCCATGCAGGAAACCATTCGTGGTACGCCAGACGAGCTGTTTCCAAACCGCCAGAAGTTTGAAGACTTCCACCGTACCGGCGCACTGGCTGATCCCAAGGTGACCGGGTCCAATCTGCTGAGCCTGCTGGCACTGGCAGATTTTGGGGATCGTGCAATCGATGATGTCCGTCAACATACTTTCTAACCATGAATCAAGCTCCCTCCTCTGAGAACCATCTGATCGCCGAACGTCGTCAGAAACTCGCCGAAATCCGTCAGATTGGTCAGGTATTTCCGAACGACTTCACTCCCGGCCACCGCGCGGCCACCTTGCACTACCTTTACGGTGAGCAGGATAAACCCACGCTTGAAGCGGCCGGCCATGAGGTGTCAGTTGCCGGGCGCATGATGCTCAAGCGCGTGATGGGCAAAGCAAGTTTTGCGACTTTACAAGACGCCACAGGCCGTATCCAGATCTACCTGGACAAAGGGTCGATTGGCGAAGATGTCTATGAACATTTCAAACACTGGGACCTTGGCGATATCCTCGGTGTCCATGGAAAAGTCTTCAAGACCAACAAAGGTGAACTGTCGATCCATGCCTCGCAGATTCGCCTCCTGAGCAAGTCGCTGCGCCCGCTTCCGGACAAGTTTCACGGTGTCACTGACCAGGAGCTTCGATATCGTCAGCGATACGTTGATCTGATTGTGACCCAGCAAACTCGGGACACCTTCGTCATGCGCAGCAAAGCGATTGCCGCGATGCGACAGATCATGGTCGAACATGAGTTTCTCGAAGTGGAAACCCCCATGCTGCAGCCCATCCCCGGAGGTGCAGCCGCCAAGCCATTCATCACGCATCACAATGCGCTTGATATGGCCATGTTCCTGCGGATTGCCCCTGAGTTGTATCTCAAGCGACTGATTGTGGGTGGATTCGAACGGGTATTCGAGATCAACCGCAATTTTCGCAATGAAGGTGTGAGTCCGCGTCACAATCCTGAATTCACCATGATGGAGTTCTATGCAGCCTACACGGATTACCGATGGCTGATGGATTTCACCGAATCCTTGATCCGGGAAATTGCAATTCGTGCAACCGGTAGCGCCACCCTCACCTATCAGGACCGGACACTTGACCTGGCCAAGCCGTTCAAACGCCAGACAATTGTCGAAGCCATCAAAGAGCATGCACCTCACTACGAGACCGAGCAACTCGGCACCGTCAAATTCCTCAAGGAAGAACTGGAACGGCTCGGAGTGAATATCAATGACCCCGCCTTCACCAATGCAGGCGTCGGGGCATGGCAGCTTGCTCTGTTCGAGGAGGTGGCAGAACCCAATCTCTGGGATCCGACCTACATCATCGACTATCCCGTCGAGGTATCCCCGCTCGCACGTGCATCCGATAGCCAACCGGGTGTCACCGAGCGCTACGAGCTCTTCATTGCTGGGCGCGAACTCGCCAATGGCTTCTCCGAGCTGAATGACCCTGAAGACCAGGCTGCACGATTTGCAGCTCAGGTTGCAGCCAAGGACGCTGGAGACGAAGAGGCAATGTACTACGACGAAGACTACATCCGTGCGCTAGAGTACGGCATGCCACCGACAGGAGGGTGTGGAATCGGTGTGGACCGTCTGATCATGCTGCTCTCGGATAGCCCGAGCATTCGGGATGTGATTCTGTTTCCACACATGCGAAAGCAGGAAGCTTAGGAATCAAGACCAGGACCTTGAGTCAGTAACAACGTGGCAGGAGATCTGAGGATGATCTTCTGCCACGTTTGTTCTTGTCGACACGAAACATCCGGGATGTCTTGCCTGCCCCCTCTGTCACTAGAAGTGCAATAGCGTACTGGCCAAACTCAGGTCAACCCAGCGTCACCGCGCAAGACTTCGTCCAGCGAGAAAGTCCCGACTCAATTCCTGCATCTGCACGGTACTCGCAACCAATCCAGCCGGTGTAACCGAGACTGATGAGCTTCTCAAAAACAGCGCGATAGCAGATTTCACCCCGATCGGGTTCATTTCGATCCGGAACGCCTGCAATCTGGACATGTCCAATGGATGGGATGAAACGTTCAAGCCGGTTCAGCACATCCCCTTGGGCAACACCGACATGATAGACGTCGAACATCAATCGAATATTGGATCGATTGCACGCTGTTAAAACCGCGTGTGCAGCTTCCTGCGTATGATAAAAATACCCTGGCTTGTCCCGGCCATTAATCGCTTCAAGCAACAGTCCCTTACCGTGTGCTCTGGCCTGATCACTTGCCCATTGAAGATTTTTCACAAAACAATCGAACTGCCCGGAATCGACAGGGTTGTCCGCAGAGGGAAAATGGTTCTCGCTGATTCGAGTCGCTTCGACGTTTCGTTTGCCAGGCAAAACATGAATCATGCTCGCCGTACTCCTGACCGCCCAGTCTAGCGTCATCAGAAATGCATCACGGAATTCCTCTTGCCGACCTCGCTGCGCAGCCAGGCCGCTATCACCCGCGGCAACGTCACCTTGTGGAGTGTTGATAGAGAGAACCGACATGCCATGCTTTTGACAGAGCGTGGCAACCGCATCGGGATCTTCCTCATATGGCCAGTGCATTTCAATGCCTTGAAATCCGGCCCTGGCCGCCCGTTCGATGCGTTCAAGCAAAGGCAGATCTCGCCACAAAAACCCCAGATTGGCAGAAAATCGCAGACTCGGTGCACTCGGAGCAGCAGACATACTCCTCTCCCAGAGAATCAGTAACCCGAATGTCCAGTTGGTCCGGACGTGGAAGAGGTTGATGGTGTGAAGCCGGTGCCATTCCCCTTAATGGTGCTGACTGCAGCTCGGGCCGCCGCTGCAAGCAAACCTGCCTCATTACCCGGAGTCACCATTCGGAAACCTTGCTCTACCCGCATTCTGGCAGCCTCGCCCGACGAGCAGAAGATACCGGGGATCTTGCCGTGCGCGGACGTGCGCTCGCAGATATGGGCGATGGCTTGAACCACCACCGGTGACGTTGGCTCGGAACTAGGTGCCTGCCCAAGCGCAAGACTCAGATCATTAGGACCAATGTAAATACCATCCAGGCCTTCGACAGAAAGAATTGCGTCAAGGTTGTCGAGTCCAGCCTGGGTTTCAATCATGCCAATTGTCAGAATCTCGTCATCTGCATGCGGGTAGTAATCAGAACCACCGTAGAGCATGCCACGAGAAGGGCCAAATGAGCGGTCACCTTTAGGCGGGTAACGACAGGCCGAGACGAACCGGGCCGCATCCTCAGGCGTCGAGATCATGGGACAGATTATGCCGTATGCACCTGCGTCAAGCAGTCGCATGATCTGGGCACCGTCGTTGACTGGCACACGCGCCAGTGGAATGGCTGGTGTAGATGAAAGCGCCTGGAACATGCCTAGCGCCGAGTCAAACCCGATCATACCGTGTTGCAGATCAACTGTTACCGCGTCACATCCGGAGTGTCCCATCACCTCTGCCGAATATGACGAAGGAATCGCCAGCCAACCGTTGACGATGGACTGGCCTGCCTGCAGCGCGCGCTTGATGGAGTTTGGTCTCACAATAATCTCTCGAAAACTTTGACAAGAAAAGCGCACGGCAGGAAAACCGGCGCTAGTGATTTTCTTTAGCGTGGTTGATGGTGTAGCGTGGAATCTCGATCGTCAAGTCTTCATCGCTAATAATCGCCTGACAAGATAGTCGGGACAGTGTACTCAGACCCCAGGCACGATCAAGCATGTCTTCTTCTGAGTCGGTCGCTTCTTCCAGCGAATCAAACCCAGTACGAACAATCACATGACATGTCGTGCAGGCACAAGACAGTTCACACGCGTGTTCGATCTCGATCTGATGATCAAGCAACACGCGACAGATAGACTCGCCCTGCGGCGCGTCTTCAATGACCGCACCATCAGGACAAACATCAGGATGAGGTATTACAGTAAGCTTGGGCATTTTTTATACGTCAGTCAGATTTGATCCAGGGTTCGGCCAGTCAGCGCGGCACGGATGCTGCGATCCATCCTGCGGGCTGCAAACTCGTCGGTTGCGCGCGACAGTGCTTCGAAATTATCGCGCACTGCATCCACATCGTCGCTTTCAATCGCCAGGCGGGTCTTCCCGATCTGGGTGTCAATGACGGCACGTTCCGCTTCCGACAACAGGTCTGCATCTGACTGAAGGGCTGCAATGGTCGACTCCACCAACTGGCGAGCCTCAACCTGATGCTCACGCAACATGCGTGACTGCGAATCTGCATCCGCACTGGCAACACCATCAGCAAGCATGTTCGCGATGTCCTCGTCAGACAGTCCGTGCGAGGGTTTGACTGTGACCGTTGCTTCCACACCACTCGACTGTTCTCTGGCAGTCACACTCAACAACCCGTCCGCGTCAACCTGAAAAGTGACCCGGATACGCGCCGCACCCGCGACCATGGGCGGAATTCCGCGCAACTCAAACCGCGCCAGGGAACGACATTCGCTCACCAGATCACGCTCGCCTTGGACAACATGCAATGCCATGGCCGTCTGGCCATCTTGATATGTTGTGAAATCCTGAGCACGCGCTACCGGAATCGTACTATTGCGGGCGATGACGATCTCGACAAGACCCCCCATGGTCTCAAGCCCCAGCGACAATGGCGTGACATCAAGCAGCAACCAGTCCTCGTCGACCGATCGGTTTCCTGCTAGCAGATTGGCCTGTTTGGCCGCACCCATCGCCACCACCTCGTCGGGATTCAGATTGACCAGAGGGTCCTGCTCGAAATAAGCACCAACCAGACGCTGTACAACGGGCATACGGGTAGCACCGCCCACCATCACAACACCATTTACCTGCGTCACATCCAGACCTGCATCGTCCATCGCCCGCTGTGCGCAGACCAGCGTACGCTGAACCAGCGACTCGGCCAGTTCCTCAAATACCTGACGAGAAAGATGCAACTGACTCGGTTCATCCAGGCCGGTGGGCTCGCTCGCTTCGTCGCATTCGGTCAGTTTCTCGCGCAGCCGGCGCGCGGCTGACAACAGATGACGCTGTGTAGGCGAATCAACATCAGCTATTTTTGCTTTGCCCAGACAATGCCGCACAATCACGTCATCAAAGTCATCTCCACCGAGTGCGGTATCTCCGCCGGTCGCGATCACCTCGAAAACACCCTGAGTCAATCGCAGCAAAGACAAGTCAAACGTACCACCCCCCAGATCGTAGACAGCGTAAACGCCTTCCGAATCGTTATCGAGTCCATAGGCAATGGCCGCAGCAGTGGGTTCGTTCAGAAGACGCAAGACCGTCAAGCCGGCAAGCCTCGCCGCGTCTCGTGTCGCCTGCCGCTGCGAATCGTCGAAATACGCTGGTACCGTAATCACCGCACCCACCAGGTCCTCTGCCAGACTGGCCTGGGCACGCTCGCGCAATGCCCGAAGGATCTGGGCGGCCACTTCCACCGGAGTAACCGTAGCACCATCGGTCACAATGGAGACACTGTTGCCATGCTCGGCAAACCGGTAAGGCATCTGTGACTGCCTGGCATCCTCGAGCGACTTCCCCATGAGCCGCTTGGTGGACACCAGCGTGTCAAGCGGGTTAGATCGCTGGTGGGCCAGTGCATCACGACCCACCAGCACCTTGCCGTCGCCCGCATAGTAAACTGCCGAAGGCAGTAGCAACTCACCTTGCTCGTCCGGCAAACACTGGGCAACGCTATGCCTGACAGCAGCGACCAAGGAGTGCGTCGTGCCAAGGTCGATACCAATCGCGACCCGACGTTGATGCGGCGCAGGCGACTGCCCGGGCTCAGAAATCTGTAAAAATGCCATATTGATATTTGAATCCGCTCAGGAGCCAGTCAATTTGAGCCGACTGACCTCCTGCATAAATTTGTCTACGAACATCCACTGCTGCAGTGCAGCCGCTGCCTGGGGCCAGCATTGCGCATCAATCATTCTTGAAACCTGGGTGACGCACGCCTGACGCGCCTGCTCAACCTGCACTCTGAGCGAATCAACCGCTTCCCTGGTGTGCAACGGTGCTTGCGAATCATCGGAGCCGGTCGACTCCCGGATCTCTTCAAGCGCTTCCCGCCAAAGCATCTGCTGCTCAAGAAAATCGGCATCAAGTTGACCGCCAGGACGATCCCCGACAGGGTGTCCGTTCAGCTCGCAGATGTAGCGAGCACGGCTTACCGGATCACGCAGAGTCCGGTAAGCCTCGTTGAGCTGGGCGCTCCACTGCATTGCAACCCGCCGCTCAGCCGCCGTACCACCTGCGAACCGGTCCGGATGCACCTTTGCAGCCGCAGTCTTCCACCGATCCTGCAAATCCTGAGGATCAATCTCGAATGTTTCGGCCAGACCAAGCAGCTCGAAAAAACTGGGCGAACGGTTTGAAGTCAAGGCATCAAACCGTGAAAGACTCGCCACAACCACAGGTGGCCTTCTCGTTCGGATTCTGAAACTTGAAGCCCTCGTTCAATCCCTCTCGAGCGTAATCAAGTTCAGTACCCTGCAGATAGGCGAGACTCTTGGGGTCAACAAACACCCTGACTCCATGACTCTCGAACACCTCGTCTTCAGGTTTCGGGTCGTCTACGTACTCGAGCTTGTACGCCATGCCCGAGCATCCGGTGGTTCGCACGCCTAGCCGCAGACCAATCCCTTTACCGCGCTTGCTCAGATACTTCTGGATATGGTCGGCCGCGCTGGCCGTCAGTGTCACTGCCATGCTCGTCCTCGTTTCCAGGTTAGCTTCCATGCTTGTCTTTGTAATCCTTGACAGCGGCCTTGATCGCATCTTCAGCCAGAATCGAACAGTGAATCTTGACCGGAGGCAACGCGAGTTCTTTGGCGATCTCGGTATTACGAATATCCATCGCCTGATCGAGGGACTTACCCTTGACCCACTCTGTTACAAGTGAACTCGACGCAATCGCTGAACCGCATCCATAGGTCTTGAAGCGTGCATCCTCAATGATGCCTTCATCGTTGACACGAATCTGCAGCTTCATCACATCCCCACAGGCTGGTGCACCGACCATCCCGGTTCCGACGTGATCATCTGACTTGTCAAACGCCCCGACGTTACGGGGATTCTCGTAATGATCCAGAACTTTATCGCTGTATGCCATGTTTGTTACTCCTGATGACTGTTCGCGGTTGCGGTCAGACCTCATCGCGATACACAGTCTTGTTGTGCGCAACCGGTGCGCAGCCTACATATTCAACCTTGACTCTCAACCTCAGTGCATCAAACTCAATGAGCTGTCCACTGGACAGAGTTGAGATCAATACCTTCCTTGGCCATCTCCCAGAGCGGTGACATGTCACGCAATTTCTGGACACGCGCCTTAAGGAGCTCGACTGCAAAGTCGACTTCCTGCTCAGTCGTGAAACGTCCCAGCGTGAAACGAATGGAACTATGTGCCAGTTCATCGTTACGACCCAGCGCGCGCAAAACGTACGAGGGTTCAAGGCTGGCCGATGTACAGGCGGATCCACTAGAGACTGCAAGCTCCTTGACCGCCATGATGAGCGACTCGCCTTCGACGTAATTAAAGCTCACGTTCAGGTTGTGTGGCACCCGACGCTCGAGATCACCGTTCAGATAGACCTCTTCGATCTCGCTGATACCGTTCCAGAGACGATCCCGCAACATACGAATACGTTCGTTCTCTGTACCCATCTCAAGCCGAGCAAGCCTGAAAGACTCACCCATGCCGACAATCTGGTGCGTTGCAAGCGTACCGGAACGGAACCCCCGTTCGTGCCCGCCACCGTGCATCTGCGCTTCCAGACGAACACGCGGCTTGCGACGGATGTATAACGCACCGATGCCCTTCGGACCATAAGTCTTGTGCGCACAAAACGACATCAGGTCGACCTTCAGCTTCTCGAGGTCAATCGCAACTTTGCCGGTGGCCTGGGCCGCATCAACGTGGAAAATGATCTTGCGCTCGCGGCACATCTGGCCAATCGCTTCTATGTCCTGAATGACGCCAATCTCGTTATTGACGAACATCACGGACACGAGAACCGTATCGGGCCGGATAGCAGCTTCAAGCGCCTTCATGTCAACAAGGCCATTCTCCATCACATCAAGATACGTCACTTCAAAACCCTGACGCTCAAGTTCGCGGCACGGATCAAGAACCGCCTTGTGTTCTGTCTTGACCGTAATCACATGTTTGCCACGCTCAGCATAGAAATGAGCTGCGCCCTTGATGGCCAGGTTGTTAGATTCGGTTGCACCGGAGGTCCAGATAATCTCACGCGGGTCCGCATTGATCAGCTCTGCCACGTCAGCACGGGCTTGCTCGACAGCCGCTTCCGCTTCCCAACCGAATGCGTGGCTGCGCGAAGCTGGATTGCCGAAATGTTCATAGAGCCACGGCACCATCTTGTCGACCACACGCGGGTCCACGGGAGTCGTGGCTGAATAGTCGAAATAGACTGGTTTGACCGACATTTTTAAAAACTCCTGAAACTAGATGAATTCAAAGTCGCGTGCCGGACCGAAGTCACACCGTAACGGTCTCTCCCGCACGGCGCGCAAACGGATCTGCTGCTGTGGGGGAAACACGGATCGGAGTCTCGGAGCGCTGCACGGTCCCTTCCTGAAGCTGACGCATCCGCTGCTGATCAACCAGATCTTGCAGGGACACCGAATCCAGAAAATCAACCATGGTACGGTTGAGCGCAGACCACAGCTCATGGGTCATGCACACGCCAGGGCGCCCATCCGTGCCGCTAGCACAGTCCGATTTTCCCCCACAGTTGGTTGCATCCATGGGTTCGTCGACCGCAAAAATGATATCGGCCACCGTGATGTTGCGCGCCAGCCTGGCCAGCGTGTAACCACCACCTGGGCCGCGAATGCTGTCGACAAGTTCGTGGCGACGCAACTTGCCAAACAGCTGCTCAAGATAGGACAGAGATATGTTCTGCCTCTGGCTGATCGCGGACAGGGTGACCGGACCGCTATGCTGTCGCAGGGCCAAATCGATCATCGCCGTTACCGCAAACCGCCCTTTCGTAGTTAGTCGCATGTCATCGTCCTCTGTCAAAGCATCCTGCCAGCTTCAAAGCTATCGGGCTTTGAATGCGAACTGGCCTGATGTATTAAGTTGACTAAACAACTCAAGTATAACAAATTTCCGACTTAAATAGTCAACTTATTTATCAGTAAATGCCGGAAACTGATTCGACGCAATCTGAACTCATTAGTTCAAAAAACTCAGCAAGCACACTCGATCATCGAAAGAAATCTATTCCTGTGACGATAAATTTTTCTAGAAAATACTTTATATAGTTATCTTATATAATTGATTTATTGATATTTTATAGAACCATTGTGAAAGATATACAGACTCTGATGACATTCACACTGAAATGTAACAGCTGGCATCAACGCATCATCAAGAAATAAATTAGAGTCTTCTTTTATTGAAAGCGCTTACACAGTGGTTAGCCCTGTGGCAATAGGCGTTTACCTGACGAGATCTCGAGCCATCAACCGAAACTCAAGGCACTTCTGGGGCTCCGTAACACAGTATTGGGCTCCACTTTTGGTCTCTGTCGGTAAAAAACACCGCCCACAAAAAAACCGCGCAACCAGGCGCGGTTTTTTTAATTAACCGGGAGAAGATCCCGGTGCTGCAGTGTAGAACTCAAATGTGACTGCGTTGAATTCCGCTCACCCCTCACCCTGCTGTTATACAGGTCTCGATAACGAGAGCCTGGTCACGCATTGCAATCAATGCTTTGCTCAATGGGAGGTGAGACCCCGTGTGCCTGATGACTGAGCCAGCAACGAGAATCCGGAAGTCCTGCAATTCGCGTGCCAGCTTGTCACAGCTCTGCGTCAGGCTGCCTGATACTGGGTCGCACGCTTGCGAACCATCTCCAGAACCCCTTGACAGGCGTCTTCGATGTAGTCGAGAACCTTGCCAAATCCGTCCAGCCCACCGTAGTAGGGATCCGGAACAGTGGCCTCCTCGAACTCATTCGCAAAACGCATCAGAAGCATCAGTTTGTGCCGGTGGTGCTTAGGGCACTGCTGCTGCATCGCTGACAGGTTTTCCCAGTCCATAGCAAGAATGAGGTCATATTCCAGGAAGTCCTCGGCACTGATCTGCCGCGCAGGACGCTGGGTAACCTCATAGCCACGTTTGCGTGCAGCCGCAATTGTTCTTGCGTCTGGCATTTCACCCACGTGAAAGTTGTGTGTCCCGGCGGAATCGATGCCAATTACATCGCTCAGGCCGGCCTCATTGATCATATGGCGAAACACGCCCTCCGCACTTGGCGAACGGCAAATGTTACCCATGCATACGAAGAGAACTTTTGTCATCATGGTGCGAATTTTGCGGGAAAACCCGTAAGTTGTCCAGAATTTTTTTAAGGAAGTTGCATTTTCGTTACAGTGAAAAATTACACTTACTTCTATTTAAAACATAATGTTAACATCTAATTTTAAAGTAAATTATCTAATAATTCACATCAAGAAAATGACGCTGTCATCTTGCAACGCACCAATTTTCACTTGTTACGCACCATATTGAAGCACTTGTTGCTTGAGCCTGTTTAGCGCATCGCGTGCAGCCGCAGCCTGCTCGAACTCCAGGTTCTTGGCGTGATCAAGCATCTTCTTTTCCAGCTGCTTAATGGCTTTGGCGACCGACTTCTCATCCGTTGGTTCAAATGCCGGCAGATCGTCCTGCCCCGCATTCACCGGGGTACTTACCACGACGCCATCAATCAGTTCCTTTACCGCCTTGATCACACTCTTTGCTTCGATTCCATGCTCCAGATTAAATGCTATCTGGCGTTCCCGCCGTCGACTCGTTTCATCCATAGCCCTGCGCATCGAGTCTGTGATCCGGTCGGCGTACAGGATTGCGCGCCCGTTGACATTACGGGCAGCGCGTCCAATCGTCTGAATCAAGCTCCTTTCAGATCGCAGAAATCCTTCCTTGTCAGCATCCAGAATGCTCACCAATGCGACTTCCGGAATGTCGAGACCTTCGCGCAGCAAGTTGATCCCCACCAGCACATCAAAAACACCCAGACGCAGATCCCGGATAATCTCCACTCGCTCGACCGTATCGATGTCCGAATGCAGGTAACGCACTTTCAACCCCTGCTCGGTCAGGAAGTCCGTCAGCTCCTCTGACATACGTTTGGTAAGTGTTGTCACGAGCACCCTCTGGCCATGACTGACGCAGATCCTGGCTTTATCAAGCAGATCGTCAACCTGAGTAGCCGCTGGAAGCACCTCGACAATCGGATCGACCAACCCTGTCGGTCGAACCACTTGTTCTACCACCTTATCGGAGCGCCCCTGCTCGTATGCCGCCGGAGTGGCTGAAACAAACACGGTTTGACGCATACGGTGCTCGAACTCTTCAAGCTTGAGCGGACGATTATCCAAGGCCGAAGGCAAACGAAAACCGTACTGAACCAGTGTTTCCTTTCTTGCACGGTCTCCTCGATACATCCCGCCAAGCTGCCCCATCGTGACATGACTCTCGTCAATGAACATCAGCGCATCGGCCGGCAAGTAATCAATCAGCGTCGGCGGCGGGTCGCCTGGCTTTGCTCCGGACAGGTGGCGTGAGTAGTTCTCGATTCCTTTGCAGAAGCCGAGCTCGCCGAGCATCTCCAGATCAAACCGGGTGCGCTGCTCCAGGCGCTGGGCTTCAACCAGTTGCCCTGCGTCAACAAGCTGCTTGAGACGCTCGCGCAACTCCTCCTTGATGGTCTCTACAGCCCGCAGAACCGTTTCTCTAGGCGTGACGTAGTGTGACCCCGGATAAACAGTGAATCGCGGAACGCTCTGGCGAACCTTGCCAGTAAGCGGATCAAACAAAGCCAGGCTCTCGATCTCGTCGTCAAACATTGTGATGCGTACAGCCAGGTCTGCACTTTCTGCCGGGTACACGTCAATGACCTCACCGCGCGCACGGAACACGCCCCGGGTGAACTCAGCGTCATTACGCGAGTACTGCATGGCCACTAGTCGTGCCAGCACTTCCTGGCGCGAAATTCGATCACCTGCGCGCAGGACCAGCACCATCGCGTGATAATCGGAAGGATTACCGATACCGTAAATACAGGATACAGTCCCCACAATGACCGTATCGCGCCGCTCAAGCAGACTCTTGGTGGCAGACAGTCGCATCTGTTCGATGTGTTCGTTAATTGACGAGTCTTTTTCAATAAAGAGATCTCGTGACGGGACGTAGGCCTCCGGCTGGTAGTAGTCATAGTAAGACACGAAGTACTCAACCGCGTTACGAGGAAAAAACTCTCGCATTTCCGCGTATAGCTGTGCCGCGAGCGTCTTGTTGGGGGCCAGCACCAGTGCCGGCCGACCAGTCCTGGCAATGATGTTTGCCATGGTGAAGGTTTTGCCAGAACCAGTCACCCCCAGAAGTGTCTGAAACATCAATCCGTCATCGATGCCCTCGCTCAGTTGTTCAATCGCCACAGGCTGATCGCCCGCTGGCGGATAAGGCTGGTACAGAGAGAAAGGGCTCTGCGGAAACTCTACGAAACGGCCTTTTGTCATGTTAGACTTTAGATGGGGTTTTCCCCAATTCGTGGACAACCCCCATTATGACGGTAGCCTCCCCTGCAGTCCAGTATGACCATCCAGATGACTCGAAAGGGTTCTTCCGTCTGATGACTTTCCCCGATTATTCACAACTGACAACATTCAAAAGTAGCGCTGCCGCAAGCGCGAAGGTCGCCCAATGAGCAAACTTTTTCAGTCCGTCGAACTCGCACCGCGTGATCCAATCCTGGGTCTGACCGAACAGTACAACTCAGATACCCGTTCGCATAAAGTCAACCTGGGAGTCGGTGTCTATTACGACGATGATGGACGTGTCCCTTTGCTGCGTTGTGTTCACAAGGCTGAAGTTGACCGGGTTCAGGCTCAGCTCGCTCACAGCTATTTGCCGATCGAGGGCATCGCCAAGCTGAACCGTGGCGCACGCGAACTGGTTCTGGGCAAGGACAGTGAGGCGATCAAATCAGAGCGCTGCGTCACTGTTCAATCGATTGGTGGAACCGGCGCTCTGAAGATTGGCGCAGACTACCTTAGAGCGCTGTTGCCTGACGCCAAAGTCGCTATCAGCAAGCCGAGCTGGGAGAATCACCGCGCGCTGTTTGAAAAAGCCGGCTTTGAAGTCGTTGAGTACCCCTACTATGACCCCGAGACACACGGACTGAATCTTGATGGCATGCTCGATTTTCTGAAGAGCCTGCCCGCAAAGTCCATCGTGGTGCTACATGCATGCTGCCACAACCCGACGGGCGTTGACCCGACTCCTGAACAGTGGACCGAGATCGCCAAAGTTGTTCAGGACAAGGAATTGATTCCGTTTATGGACATCGCCTACCAGGGATTTGGTGATGGATTGCAGGCCGATGCAGCCGCAGTGCGACTGTTTGTGGAAAAGGGTCTAAACTGCCTGATCAGCACATCGTTCTCCAAGTCATTTTCTCTGTACGGAGAGCGTATTGGGGCCCTGACACTGGTGACCGATAGCGCCGAGGAGGCAGCCCGGGTGCTGAGTCAGGTCAAACGGGTCATTCGCACCAATTACTCCAACCCGCCAACATTTGGCGGTGCAATTGTCGCTGAAGCATTGAATACGCCTGAACTGTTCGCAATGTGGGAAGAAGAGCTCGGTGAGATGCGTCAACGCATCAAGGAAATGCGATCACAGCTTGTGAACAAGCTGGCTGAGAATGGCGTCAACATGAACTTCGATTTTGTGATGGCCCAGAAAGGCATGTTCTCATACTCGGGACTGACAGCAGCACAAGTGGACAAACTGCGTGAAGAGCATGCGATCTACGCTATTTCAAGTGGCAGGATCTGCGTTGCCGCCCTTAACAGCAAAAACATCGACACAGTCGCAAAGGCTATCGCAAGCGTTATCAAAGGCTGACGCACTAGAAGTTGTTGACTCCAGCAATTTGGCGTGAAGAATCACGTCGCCCCTTTGCAAACCACTCAGGCCAGCGAACCACGTTGTGTGGCTCCCTGGCCTGAGTGGCTCTCGCGTTCTCGAACTCTTGATATCCATCTGTGACTTCTGCCGCTCTGAATGGCTGAACGATTCCGCCAGTTGATAGCAGAAATTCATATGCTTGAACCAAGACATGCCCGATGACCCAACGCCATCGGCCTGGTCTTGCCTTCAAATCAACCTAAAACAACCAAAGGAATCAGACAGCTAGACGACTTACTTCACACAATGTGCTCACTTGCAAATTGTGATGAAATACGTCACAATGCGCTGTATATACATACAGCCCGGAGAATTTGATGGCTACTGAGTTAACCGCTCGACAAGCACAGGTGCTTGATCTCATCGTGCAGCTGCTCGAACAAACAGGTTTCCCTCCGACACGGGCTGAACTTGCGCGCAAGCTTGGATTCAAATCGACCAATGCGGCAGAAGATCATCTTCGTGCTCTGGCGCGAAAAGGCTATATCGAGCTCAAGGCAGGTGCATCACGAGGCATCAGGCTGATCCAGCAAAAACCGACGCATAATTCAACTCAAGCGCAGATAGCGGACCAGACTGTTGAGTCCGGCATGCCATATGCATCAACCATCTCGTATGCACTACCAAGCCTCAACCAGACCACTCTACCCCTGATTGGACGTGTGGCCGCCGGTTCGCCAATTCTTGCACAAGAGAACGTCGCGAAAGAGCTCGCCGTCGACTCATCGTTATTCTCGTCCAGACCGGACTACCTTCTTCAGGTTCGTGGAATGAGTATGCGCGACATCGGCATACTGGACGGGGATCTGTTAGCGGTCAAAAAGACGAGTGAAGCGCGTGTCGGAGAAATCGTGGTTGCCCGTATCGACGATGAGGTCACCGTCAAAAGACTGTCCAGGGAAAAGGGAAAAATTGTGCTACTGCCCGAGAATCCGGACTTTGAGCCGATTCATATCCGTTCTGGCGAGGTCTTTGCTATCGAAGGACTGGCGGTCGGCCTGATTCGAACACAGCCTTTACATTAAGCGAGCTTGACCAGCTCACACGAAACGATCTTCTTGATACAGACAATTCGAGAAGATGAACGCGAAGAAAATGAAAGCAAGGATCATTTTGTGCATCACGCACGAGCCCTGAGTGTACCCATTCAAGGGAAGCAGGCACCAACAGACACTTGATATTCCTTGGCGACTTTCTTGCTCTGAACAAGGCTGTCACTGACCTTTCCCTCTGCACCTAGCCAATAAAACGCCCAGGCACAGTCAATCGTCCTTTGCAAAGCGCTCAATCTGCCGCCTGTCGCGTTTTGTGGGACGCCCCTTGCGGATGCCTTGAGCAGGCTCCGAGAAAAGCTTCCTTCGCTCAGATGCTTCCTCACGGGCTGCGCGGCTTTCAAGCGTTTCATCATAGAGCAACTGAGCAAGCGAGGCAGAACGTCTCACATCACTCAGAAAACGTACAAACACCTCCAACCGCTCATGTCCTCGCTGAACCTGAACTTTTTCGCCGACTTTGATGCTTCTGGCTGGTTTAACCCGACTACCATTAACATGCACGCGTCCAAGCTCAATCGCATCCGTCGCCAGCGATCGCGACTTGAAAAAACGTGCGGCCCAGAGCCACTTGTCAAGACGGACGGACTGAACTTCTTCGGCCATGGGTGCGATCGGAGGTCAGATATCGGAATGAGTAGATAGTAAACGTGCTGCCACAAAAATAACACCGAGCAGCCAGTTCATTTGTCCGGCTTGAGGGGATGCAGGATCGCATCCCCTCAAGCCGGTAGTGATCAGTGTTTGATCACCGGATTGCTTGTGACATCAGATGATGCCTGTTTGCTCACAACAGCTTCCTCTACTGAGGTTTCAGAAAGAGGTTCCGGCTTGCGCTCAAGCGCAACTTCGAGCACCTTGTCGATCCATTTGACAGGAATGATCTCGAGATGATTCTTAACGTTATCCGGAATCTCAGCAAGATCCTTCACGTTCTCTTCGGGAATCAGAACAGTCTTGATGCCACCTCGACGAGCCGCCAGCAATTTTTCTTTCAACCCACCGATCGCGAGCACTTCGCCTCTAAGGGTGATCTCACCTGTCATGGCTACGTCGGCACGCACTGGAATCCGGGTCAGCGCTGACACAATCGCAGTCGTGATTGCAATCCCCGCAGACGGACCATCTTTGGGTGTGGCCCCTTCTGGCACGTGCACGTGCATATCACGCTTCTCAAGCACCGTATTAGCAATACCCAACCGACTGGCACGCGCCCTGACAACACTACGCGCCGCCTCGACCGACTCTTTCATCACATCACCGAGTGATCCCGTACGAAGGATGTTGCCCTTACCCGGCATGTCGGCGACTTCGATAGTCAACAGATCACCACCGACTTCGGTCCATGCCAGTCCGGTGACCTGTCCGATCTGGTTGTCTTTCTCCGCCATGCCGTAACTGTATCGACGCACACCCAGGTACTCCCCCAGGTTCTCGCTTGATACAACAATTGTCTGAGTCGTCTGCGACTTTGCTGCTCTGCGAGTCTGTGCAGCACTGACACCCTGAGGAAGCTTGGACACAAGTTGCTTAACCACTTTACGACAGATTTTGCTGATTTCACGTTCAAGTGAACGTACACCGGCTTCCCGGGTGTAGTAACGAACCATGTCCTGCAAGGCATCGTCCTGAACAGTTAACTCGCCTTCCTTGAGCCCGTTGTTCTTCATCAGCTTAGGCAAAAGGTGATCTTTGGCAATGTGAATCTTCTCGTCTTCGGTATAACCGGACAGACGGATCACTTCCATCCTGTCCAGCAACGCAGGCGGGATGTTCAAGGTGTTACTGGTCGCCACAAACATGACGTCCGACAGATCAAAATCCACCTCAACGTAGTGATCCTGGAAAGTGTGATTCTGCTCGGGATCCAGCACTTCGAGCAATGCAGAAGCAGGGTCACCTCTAAAATCCATGCCAAGCTTGTCGATCTCGTCAAGCAGGAACAATGGATTGCGCACACCGACCTTGTTCATGTTCTGGAGAATCTTGCCAGGCATGGAACCGATATAGGTCCGTCTATGCCCACGAATCTCTGCTTCATCCCGTACACCACCAAGTGCCATCCGGATGAATTTACGATTGGTGGCTTTGGCAATGCTCTGACCCAGGGAAGTCTTGCCGACTCCCGGTGGGCCGACAAGACACAAGATGGGAGCCTTGACCTTGTCGACTCGCTGTTGCACAGCCAGATACTCGACGATACGCTCCTTGACTTTCTCAAGACCATGGTGATCATCGTCAAGCACCTCTTGCGCATGCGGGATCGAGTGATTGATCTTGCTCTTCTTGCGCCATGGCAAACCGATAACCGTGTCGATGTAGTTACGGACCACCGTTGCCTCGGCCGACATCGGTGACATGAGCTTGAGCTTTTTCAGTTCGGCATCAACTTTCTTGCGCGCTTCCTTGCTGAGCCCGGCAGCTTCGATTCGACGCTCGAGCTCTTCGATATCAGCACCTTCTTCGCCTTCACCGAGTTCTTTCTGAATCGCCTTGACTTGCTCATTCAGATAGTAGTCACGCTGACTCTTCTCCATTTGCTTCTTGACCCGGCCGCGAATACGCTTCTCGACCTGGAGAATATCGATCTCGGTCTCGAGTTGTGCGAGTAACGCCTCCAGACGCTCTGCGGTGTCAGTGACCTCAAGCATGCTCTGCTTTTGCTCGAGTTTCAGTGGCAGATGGGCTGCGATCGTGTCAGCCAGCCGTCCCGGGCTGTCTATACCCGACAGGGTAGTCAGGATTTCTGGCGGGATTTTTTTGTTGAGCTTGACGTACGTCTCAAACTGACCGACGATCGCACGACGCAAGGCCTCGATTTCCGATCCTTTGGCTTCGTCTGGCTGCATGGGCATAACATCTGCGCTGAAGTGCTCCTCAGCCTCCTCGATTGAAAGAATCCGAGCGCGCTGTGAGCCTTCCACCAACACCTTGACGGTACCATCAGGGAGCTTCAACATCTGCAGAATGGTGGCGAGACTACCAATCTCGTACACGTCGTCAGGTGTCGGATCGTCTTTCGTCGCAGACTTCTGGGCGGCGAGCATGATGCTCTTGTCCCCTTCCATCGCTGCTTCGAGCGCGCGAATCGAGCGCGGCCGCCCCACAAACAGTGGGATCACCATGTGTGGAAACACAACGACATCGCGCAGCGGCAACAGAGGCAGTGAAATGCGCTCGGCGGGGAGAATGGGTTGACCTGACATTTGCTTGTCCTCTTCAAATCGGTCCCCTGATCCAATCAGGAGACCTTCGCTAACATAGTTAGTGATATTGGGACAATAGCCTAAAAATCAAGCTCAGGCAGCAGCATTTCGCGCTTTAGAACGACCGGAAGACTTGTCTTGTCCTTCCGCTTCGTCTTCCTGATAAACCAGCAGTGGCTCAGCTTGACCTTCGATGGCGTTCTCGTCCAACACCACTCGACTGACATTGTCCTGGGAAGGAATCTCATACATTGTGTCGAGAAGTGTCGACTCCAGTATGGAGCGCAATCCTCGGGCACCAGTTTTTCTGAGAATAGCCTTGCGGGCAATGGCATGCAGAGCCTGTGGGCGGATTTCTAGCTCCACCCCTTCCATTTCGAACAATTTCTGAAACTGACGAACCAGCGAATTCTTGGGCTCAGTTAACACTTTGACCAACGTATCCTCGGTCAGTTCCTGCAAGGTTGCGATCACTGGCAAGCGTCCGACCAGCTCAGGAATCAGACCAAACTTCACGAGGTCTTCGGGCTCGACCGATGTAAACGCCTCGCCGGCCCGCTTCTCACTTCTGGCGGCAACGGAGGCCCCAAAACCGATTCCAGATCTTTCAGTGCGATCCAGAATCACCTTTTCCAGCCCATCAAAGGCACCGCCGACGATGAACAGGATGTTGGTGGAGTCGACCTGCACAAAATCCTGATTCGGATGTTTACGACCACCTTGCGGCGGAACCGATGCAACAGTCCCCTCGATCAACTTGAGCAACGCCTGCTGAACACCTTCCCCAGATACATCCCGGGTAATTGACGGGTTATCGGCTTTACGTGAAATCTTGTCGATTTCATCAATGTAGACAATCGCGCGCTGAGCCTTCTCGACGTCATAATTGCAGTTAGCCAGCAGCTTCTGAATAATGTTCTCGACATCCTCGCCAACATATCCGGCCTCAGTCAGAGTCGTCGCGTCGGCCATCACGAACGGAACGTCGAGTTGCCGGGCGAGAGTCTGCGCCAGCAACGTCTTGCCAGAGCCAGTCGGGCCGATCAGCAGAATATTGCTCTTGCTCAGTTCGACCTCATCGCCCTTGAGATCTGCCCCATGACGCAGGCGCTTGTAATGATTGTAGACAGCGACAGCAAGCACACGCTTGGGTGAATCCTGACCGATCACGTACTGGTCAAGAAACGCTTTGATCTGAGCGGGGGTGGGCAACTCGGTGCGAACGGATTCGCGTGTGGTCGCCTCAATCTCTTCCCGGATAATATCTTTGCAGAGATCCACACACTCATCACAAATGTATACAGAAGGCCCAGCAATCAGCTTGCGAACTTCATTCTGCGATTTGTTGCAGAATGAACAATGCAAGGATTTGGAAGAGGTAGTGGATTTCTTGTCAGCCATCTTATGCTACTCAAATAAAAATTCAGACGGTGTCGGCACGACTTGTCAGCATCTTGTCAATGATGCCGTACGTGACCGCGGACTCGGCCGACATAAAATTGTCGCGCTCCGTATCGAGTTCAATGCGCTCGATCGGTTGACCGGTTTTCTCGGCCAGGATGTTATTGAGGCGCTCCCTGAGATCGAGAATCTCGCGCGCCTGGATCTGGATATCCGACGCCTGACCCTGTGCACCACCAGAAGGCTGATGAATCATGATACGGGAATTGGGCAAGGCGTATCGCTTGCCTTTGGCGCCTGCCGCCAGCAAGAACGCACCCATGCTCGCTGCCAGACCCGTACAAAGGGTTGATACATCCGGTTTGATGAACTGCATGGTGTCGTACATTGCCATGCCAGCGTACACCGACCCACCCGGTGAGTTGATGTACAGGGAGATATCCTTATCAGGATTCTCGGACTCCAGAAACAGCAACTGTGCAACCACCAGGTTGGCAGACTGATCCTGAACCGGACCAACCAGAAACACGACACGCTCCTTGAGCAGGCGCGAGTAAATGTCATACGATCGCTCTCCCCGCCCAGACTGCTCGACCACCATCGGGATATACCCGAGACTGGTCGGCGTGACAGACGAAGCGCCATTCATACTGGCATAAAAATCGGCAAACCGATTCATCTCAATGTTCGTGCTCATGATTCTGATGGACTCCATGACGACCTTGTCGACCGGTCCTCGGGAAAAAGACCCTTGAACCGGACGAAAAGGTCCGATCAACGCGACCTGGACAAGTTGGCCTGAAACGCGGCCTTGTCAGCCAGAGATCACGCAAAATTACTGCTCACCACTTGCTTGAAGCTTACCCGTGGACAACAGCCGGCTTCAGCTAAGCGACCCGGCCAGTCCACCAGTCAATGATCTGTCGATGACAGATTGCCGGAGACACTCTGGCTCCTCCGGCAAACGGTTAACCAACTCAGGCGTTTACATCACCTGAGGTACCCATGATCTCATCGAACGAGACTGAATCATCGGTGACTTTCGCTGAATTCAGGACATGCTCTACGACATTGTCTTCAAGCACGACTGCCTCGATTTCGGCGCGACGCTGGCGATCGGTAAGGTAGTAGCTGACCACCTCAGCCGGATGCTCGTAATTCTGCGCAAACGACTCAATCTTGGCACGAACCTGTTCGGGTTTGGCTTGCAGTTGCGCCTTGTCGATCAGCTCCGCAATTATCAGTCCGAGCTTGACGCGGCGGGTTGCCTCCTCGGAGAAAGTTTCGGGAGGAATCGGGAGATCGTCTACATTGGGCATGCCACGCTGCTTGAGTTCTTCTCGCGCAGCCTTTACCCGGTTCTCGATTTCACCGTCTACGAGTGCCTTGGGCACATCAAAAGTGGCAGCATCGACCAGTGCCTGCATCACGCTACCCTTGGTGCGCGCGCTCACACGTGCTGTCACTTCACGCTCGATATTCTGGCGGATGTCAGCCATCAGCTTCTCGACATCACCCTCAGCCTGACCAAGCGTCTTGGCGAACTCGGCGTTGATTTCGGGCAACTCGGGACGGGAAACTTCCTTGACGGTAACCGTGAACTCGGCGGTCTTTCCAGCGACTTCCTTGCCCTGATAGTCCTCAGGGAAAGTCAGCGGAAAGGTCTTGGAGTCGCCCGCCTTCAAACCACTCACAGCCTCTTCGAACTCGGCCAGCATACGGCCTTTGCCGATCAGAAAGGAGAAATCCTCTGCCGAACCACCCTCGAACGCAACGCCGTCGATCTTGCCGACGAAGTCGACTTTCACCTGATCGCCATCCTGCGCAGCACGACCTTCTTCAGCAATGTATTCAGCACGTTGTTCACGCAAAATCTGCACCGTCTTGTCGATTGCTTCATCACTGACTTCACAAGCACAACGCTTGACCTCAAGCGCGGACATTTCCGGCAGTTCAATTTCAGGGTAGACCTCAAACGTTGCAGTGAAAGCCATAGTGCCCTCAGACACACCCTCTGTCTTGGGGTCAAGTCGGGGCTGGCCAGCGACTCGCAGGCCTGTGCTTTCAAGCGCGGTCTCGAGCGCCTGACCGACCTGCTGATTGATCACGTCGTAGCGGATGCTGGGACCATGCGAGCGTTGCAGCATCGACATTGGCACCTTGCCCGGCCGGAACCCTGCCACCTTGGCTGTCCGGGCCACGCGTTTGAGCTCTTCGCCGACTTGCTTTTCAACGTCCGCCATCGCGACGGATACTTCGATTCGGCGCTCAAGGCCTGTCAGAGTTTCAACCTCAGGTTGCATAGGAATAACCACCGATTGGATCTATACGAGTGCCGGATCACCCGGCTGCTCATGTTGTTGTCAGGAAAAATGGTGCGAAGGGCGGGACTCGAACCCGCACACCCGTGAGGGCGTCAGGACCTAAACCTGGTGCGTCTACCAATTTCGCCACCTTCGCGTGATTTGGGATTGTAACGCACACACGACACCTGCTTCGAACAACCGGGTCCGGCCCTCACATCGACCTTTTGCTGAAGGCCAGATGTACCGCGCATTTAGGTAAAATAAAAACCATGAATCCACGCCTCGAACTCCTTCAGCCCTATCCCTTCGAGAAGCTTCGTGCTTTGCTCGCAACCGCTCGGCCGCAGGAAACTGGCCTGCGCCTGATTGACCTGTCAATCGGTGAGCCCAAGCACGCCGCACCCGAACTTGCGCGTCAAGCGCTGGTCGGCGCACTCGAAGGACTGTCAGGCTACCCTCCCACCAAGGGTGACCCGGCCCTGCGGCAGGCAATCAGCGCCTGGCTAGGACGCCGTTACGGCATCGACACCCCGGATCCCGAAACACAGATACTGCCGGTGCTTGGTTCGCGCGAGGCGCTGTTTGCCTTCGCCCAGACAGTGATCGACCCTGCCAGTCCGGATGCACGTGTCGTGTGTCCAAACCCTTTTTATCAGATCTATGAAGGAGCGGCGCTGCTTGCAGGGGCCAAACCTTATTTCATCAATACACCTGAGGAAACACGTTTTCTGCCTGACTGGCGTTCAGTGCCTGATGACGTCTGGATGCACACACAACTCGTGTATACCTGCAGCCCCGGGAATCCAGCCGGCAGCGTCATGCCGATCGAAGAATGGAAGCTGCTGTTCGAGCTTTCTGATCGTTACGGATTTGTGATCGCTTCCGATGAATGCTACAGCGAAATCTATCTGGACGAGAATGCAGCGCCTCTGGGCGCTCTGCAGGCAGCCTGGCAGCTCGGCCGGAAGGACTTTTCCCGGCTAGTGGTTTTTTCCAGTCTGTCAAAGCGGTCGAACCTGCCAGGACTGCGATCAGGCTTTGTGACCGGTGACGCATCGATCATTTCCAGGTTTCTGCTCTACCGCACCTACCACGGAAGCGCCATGTCTGGCCTGGTCACGGCCGCGAGCCTGGCTGCCTGGAATGACGAGGCACACGTCGTGGCCAACCGAGATGCATATCGCGCAAAGTTCGATGCGGTTTTACCCATTCTTGAGCCGGTTCTCGATGTGACCAGACCCGAGGCATCGTTCTATCTGTGGGCAGGCACCCGCGCAGACGACATGCGCTTCACCCATGACCTGCTGGACCAGCAGGCGGTTCGCGTGCTGCCTGGAAGCTACGTAAGCAGAGAGTCTGGTGGTGTGAACCCAGGTGCTGGTCGTATCCGGATCGCGCTGGTCGCTCCGCTCGAGGAGTGCGTCGAAGCGGCTCACCGAATCGCCACTTTCGTGAAATCAGAGGCGAAATCTCGCTGACTGACCGGATCGGCTACGGAGTCCTGTGCCGACGTGAGGGCACGGGATTTCACGCAAACAGGACTTCTCTCCTGGCTGATCACCGGCCGACAGCGTGGTTCGGCCAGAGCACTACCAACTCG
This sequence comes from Orrella marina, assembly GCF_003058465.1. Taxonomy (NCBI): domain Bacteria; kingdom Pseudomonadati; phylum Pseudomonadota; class Betaproteobacteria; order Burkholderiales; family Alcaligenaceae; genus Orrella; species Orrella marina. The sequence continues at coordinate 1,356,692 of NZ_CP028901.1, forward strand.
AATCCGCGTGAAAGCAAGCGGCACAAGCAGCCCTTGCATGGAGCACACGCATCACACTGACAGCACACGTAGCAGCGCTCAACCATCATCCATTCATTGCGATCGGCCACTGACACCTTGTCTTCCACAGAATGGAATACACGGCCCAGCCAGCGCTATTTCAACCCGAGCAACAGCAAAAAACGAGGTAATTTCAAGCAACAGGCTGCTCAATTGGCTAAACTTCAGGTCGGCAACAGACGAGTTGCTGCAGACCATCTGCCAACTGCAAGGCACGCATCGCGCAACCACATCAATCAGACTCCGGTACAAAGAGCAATACTCTTGAAACACCGGGAATGATCGCAAAGGACTTGTGCGCGTGTCCTGGCCATCATTTTTGCTTTTTTATCCACCGACTGACCCATACTGACGGAACAAACACCATGACCCTTGACCTGCAAAAGACGATCGAACATGCCTGGGAAGACCGCGCAAGCATCAGCACCCAGACCGTCGAACCTCATATTCGCGAGGCCATCGAGCATGCATTGGACGCGCTGGACCAAGGCACGCTGCGCGTTGCCGAGAAAATCGACGAAGAGTGGGTCGTGCATCAGTGGCTCAAGAAAGCCGTACTGCTTTCATTCCGCATTTCTGACAATGAGGTCATGGGCCAGGCCCCGATGCAGTTTTTCGACAAAGTGCCGCTCAAGTTTGCCGGTTATGGCATCAATGCCTTTCACGCAGGTGGCTACAGAGTCGTTCCCCCTGCTGTCGCGCGCCGCGGATCGTTCATCGGACGTAACGTGGTACTGATGCCCTCATACGTCAACATCGGGGCCTACGTTGATGAGGGCACCATGGTTGACACCTGGGCGACCGTCGGTAGCTGCGCACAGATTGGCAAGAACGTACACCTTTCGGGCGGAGTCGGCATTGGTGGTGTGCTCGAGCCACTACAAGCCAACCCGACCATCATTGAAGACAACTGCTTTATTGGTGCTCGCTCCGAAGTGGTAGAAGGCGTGGTCGTTGAAGAGAACTCGGTTCTGGCCATGGGCGTGTTCCTGTCCCAGAGCACCCGCATCTTTGATCGTGAAACGGGCAAGATTACCTATGGCCGCGTGCCCTCGGGTTCAGTCGTTGTACCCGGATCATTGCCGGCCGAAGATGGCTCCCACAGTCTGGCCTGCGCGGTGATCGTCAAACGCGTTGACGCGCAGACGCGCGCCAAGACCAGCATCAACGAACTGCTTCGCGCCTGAGGCCCCTATGCAGCAAACGCGCGTACTTGAACTGGTCAAGGACCTGATTGCCAGACCTTCAGTTACACCAGAGGACGCTGGATGCCAGTCGCTTCTGATGGAGCACCTTGGTCCGGCGGGATTTGGTGGAGAAACCATCGCAGCAGGGGGAGTGACCAATCTCTGGGCCAGAAAGGGTGACACTGGTCCCTTGGTGGTCTTCGCTGGTCATACAGACGTCGTACCGACTGGTCCACTGGATCGTTGGGACCACGACCCGTTCGATCCGGTCGAAGTGGACGGATACATCTGTGGTCGTGGCGCATCCGACATGAAAAGTTCAATTGCCGCGTTTGTTGTGGCTGCCCGCGAGTTCGTGGATGCGCATCCGGATCACCCCGGCTCCATCGCACTACTGATCACCTCCGATGAGGAAGGGCCAGCTGTGCACGGGACCGTCAAAGTGTGCGAGGCGCTCAAGAGCCGTGGGGAGCAGCTCGACTACTGCATTGTGGGTGAACCCACGTCGGTCAGTCAGCTTGGTGACACCATCAAGAATGGTCGCCGTGGTTCGATGTCAGGCAAACTGACCGTTATCGGCAAGCAAGGCCACATTGCCTATCCACAGCAGGCTCGCAACCCGATTCATGACGCCACGCCAGCATTGCAGGCATTGATCACAGAGGTATGGGATCGCGGCAATGAGTACTTCCCTGCCACGAGCTTCCAGATCTCGAACATTCACGGCGGCACTGGTGCAAGCAACGTCATCCCGGGTGAAGTGGTCATTGATTTCAACTTCCGGTTCTCAACGGAATGCTCACCCGAGTCACTACAGTCGCGGGTCGAGTCCATCCTGAAATCGCACCTGATCGAATACCGGATCGAATGGTCGATCAGCGGACTGCCTTTCCTGACTCCCAGAGCAGAACTGAGCGAAGCACTGACTCGAGCCATTGCTGCTGAAACCGGTGTCGCAGCAGAACTGTCCACCACAGGCGGTACGTCAGACGGTCGATTCATCGCACGGATCTGTCCGCAGGTGGTGGAGTTTGGTCCGCTCAATGCGACGATTCACCAGATCAACGAACGTCTTGCAATCAGTGAACTTGAGCCTCTCAAGAACATCTATCTTCGCACACTTGAATCGCTGCTTCTGAAGGACCGCGCGTGAACCTGCAACAGGAAGCGATCGAACACCTGGGTACTGTCCGCGACTGGATCCGCTTCGGGGTGTCCCGTCTGGAGAAGTCTGGTGTCGTCTATGGACAGGGCACCGACAACGCCTGGGATGAGAGCGTGTTTCTGGTACTGCGAACGCTTGATTTGCCGGTGGACGAGCTCGAACCGTTTCTCGATGCCAGGGTGCTCCCGCAAGAGCGGCACCGCCTTTACCATGTACTTGACCGGCGCTGCCGGGATCAGATTCCAGCGGCTTACATTCTCGGTGAAGCATGGCTCTCGGGGTTGCGTTTCATCGTCAACGAGGATGTCTTGATTCCGCGTTCGCCCGTATCCGAGCTGATTCAGGAAGGCTTTTCTCCATGGCTAGACGATCGGCCTGAACCAGGAAGAATCGTCGACGCATGCACCGGATCAGGCTGTCTGGCCATTCTGGCCGCGCTCCGGTTTCCGCACGCAGAAGTCCTCGCAACCGACATCTCGGAACGCGCACTGGCAGTCGCGGCTCAAAATATCGCACTCTACGGACTGACCGACCGGATCACACTGGTACAGACTGACATGATCGAAGCGCTGGCACCGGACAACACGTGCGACCTGATTCTGTGCAATCCCCCCTACGTCAACAGTACCTCCATGACAGCGTTACCCGCGGAGTTTCAGCATGAACCCGAACTCGCGCTGACAGGTGGACAGGATGGCATGCAACTCGTTGCCCGGTTGATTGAACAGATTCAAAGCCGGATCAGTCCGACAGGCCACCTGATCCTGGAGATAGGACATGAGAAGGCGCACTTCGAAAGCGCGTTTCCGGACCTGAATCCGACCTGGCTGCAAACTGAGGCAGCTGATGACCAGATCATGCTACTCGCTGGAAATGACCTGATAAAGTGATCAAAGCAAACGCACTAACCCTACGTCGCGGTACCAAGATTCTGATACAGGATGCCGAATTTGTCGTGCATCCGGGCGAGCGAGTCGGCCTGATCGGGCGCAACGGCAGCGGCAAGTCGTCGCTATTTGCCGCATTTCGTGGGCAGCTCGATCTGGACCAGGGAAATGTTGACATCCCTGTCACCTGGAACATGGCATGGGTAGAACAGACGATCGAGGATCTCGAGCGGCCTGCCCGTGAATACGTCATAGACGGGGACAGAACACTACGACAGTTGCAGGCTGCACGCGAACAAGCCAAAGATGGTCAAGCCATCGCGGAGCTGGAGACACGCCTGATCGACGCTGGCGCCTGGCAGGCGAACTCTCGCGCAGAGTCCCTGCTCTCCGGACTGGGCTTCAAACCCGATCAATGGCTCAATCCGGTCGGTTCGTTCTCGGGTGGATGGCAAATGCGGATCAGTCTGGCCCGCGCGTTGATGGCACCCTCAGACCTTCTGCTACTGGACGAACCCACCAATCACCTGGACCTTGACGCCATGCTCTGGCTTGAGCGCTGGCTCACAGCCTATGCGGGTACCGTCATCATTATTTCGCACGATGTCGAGTTTATCGATGCGGTCTGCAATGTCATTCTGCACATCGAACATAAGCGTATCGAACGCTATCGCGGGGACTATCAGTCCTTTCTGACCCAAAGGGCTGAGAAGCTGCGTCAGACCAGTCTGGCAATCGAACGTCAGGCGCGGGAATCTGCTCGCCTGCAGCAGTTCATTGACCGATTCAAGGCCAAAGCATCCAAAGCCAAACAGGCGCAAAGCCGAGTCAAAGCACTCGCAAGGATGCAGACACTGGCTCCACTGCAAACTGAAACTGATATCGGCATTCATATCCCGGAACCCGAGCACGCGCCAAATCTGCTGCTCAGATTGAAGGACATCGATGCCGGCTATCTGGTCGACGGCTCACCACACACGATTCTGCGCTCAATCGGTCTGCGAATCGAGGCTGGCAGTCGTATAGGCATTCTCGGTGTCAATGGGGCCGGAAAATCCACTCTGGTCAAGATTATTGCAGCCGAACTCGATCCATTTGCAGGTGAGAGAATTGAAGGTAAAGGCCTGGTCATTGGTTACTTTGCCCAGCAACAGATGGACATACTGGATTCACATGCCAGTGCCCTGCTGCATCTTAAGCGGATTGCACCCCAGACGCGAGAGCAGGAGCTGAGGAATTACCTGGCTCGCTTCGGATTTACCGGGGAAAAAGTCATGGATGTAGTCGGACCATTCTCAGGCGGAGAGAAGGCCCGGCTGGCTCTGGCGCTGATCGTCTGGCATCGACCCAATCTGCTCGTTCTGGACGAACCGACCAACCACCTGGATGTTCAAACGAGAGAGGCTTTGACGACAGCGCTGGCGGAGTACGAGGGCAGCTTGCTCCTGGTCTCACATGATCGCCATTTGCTACGAACCAGTGTTGATCAGTTCTGGATTGTTGGTGATGGCCAGGTGACACAATTTGATGGTGATCTGGAGGATTATCGCCAACACACACTGAGTCGCTCCGGCGCCTCAACGGAGACATCGACCGATGCATCCGCTCAGGCTGAGGATGGATCGCAAGCTCAGGGCGACCGCAAGCAGCAAAAACGCGAACAAGCCCAACTAAGGCAGCAGTTATCGAGCCTTCGCAAACCATTGCAGTCACGCCTGACGAAGATCGAGACACAGATGCAGGCACTGGCTTCGAGATTAGAAAAGATCGATCAGCAGATGCAGGACCCCACCTTCTACGAATCTGCTGACAGCAACCTGCGTCAGCAAACCCTGAAGGATCACGGGCAACTTACTCGAGACCATGAGGTTCTGGAAGAGCAGTGGCTTGAAGTGTCGCAAGAGATTGAAGAGCTCGAAGCAAAATACAGCCAGGCAGCCGATTAGAGTGCAGAGTAAGGGAGGCGTTATCTAGCGCCTGCTCTTTTCTTGCTCTCCTGTCGTTTAAGCCAGGAAAATCCGCTCCACATGCCAAGCAGCAGCCCTGCAACTCCGGCTCCCATCAGGATAGGTGTTGCCGAGACCAGTCCTACGATGGCAGCGACAACGCCTCCGAGCACTACGCCACTACGCGACCTGGTCAACCAGGCGCCCAGAAGCGGTAGCAAAGCATGTACGAACACCATTACCAGAAACATCAGAATCATTGCGGCAGTTTCCCGAAAAATCCTGCAGACCATCGACTCCGGGCGAATCAAACGCAAGAGATAGTCTTGTCATAGACTCCGGGCGCCAAGCGTTGCTCCCGCGCCCGGAAAGTCGGCAGATTGCCGGACAGTCAGGACAATACTGTCAGTTTGGCAATCCCCAAAGCGAGCGTTTTGACCCCGACATCGGCAAAGTTGATCTGGGCCTGTGCGTCAAGTCCCGCACCCGACACCGTCAGCACCGTTCCCTCTCCAAACCGGGGGTGACTGACCTGAAGACCGGCACGGTACTGAACTCCACCGACCTCTACGCCTCTCGCCATCGTCGTTGTGGCGCCCGGTCCTTGAGAAAATCCAGCACCAGATGAGCTTCTTCGACCACTCGTCGCCGTGGACATGGGTGCAAGGTCCAGCCACACATTGTCCGCAGCCCGGGCTGACAACCATTTGAGATGTTCTGGTGGGACTTCCTCAACAAAGCGCGAAGCACGGCTGTACCGGACCTGCCCATGCAGCATGCGGCTTTGAGCAAGCGTCATATACAGACGTTCTCTCGCACGGGTCATCGCCACATACATCAACCGCCGTTCCTCCTGAAGACCATCGCGTTCGTGAATGCTGTTCTCGTGAGGAAACAATCCGTCCTCCAGTCCAGTCAGAAAGACGGCATCAAACTCGAGCCCCTTGGCCGAATGAACCGTCATTAACTGAACCGCCTGCGTACCATCGTCAGCCTGGGCATCACCCGACTCAAGCGATGCGTGTGCCAGAAAGGCAACCAGGGGGCTCAGAGCTTCATCCACGCCATCAGCCTGCCCGATGGCCGGGGCCTGTTCGAAGGGATCAGGTGAGTTTTGATTGATCTGCCGGGGAGTCAGTCCCGCCGGCAAGCCACTAAAGGATTGCTCAATCTCAAAAACCTTGGCGGCCGTCACCAGTTCTTCCAGGTTCTCTAAACGTTCAGAACCGTCACGCTGCGTCTGGTAGTAGGCTCTCAATCCGCTGACTTCGATCATCTCGTCAACAAGTTCGGACAGCGGCAATGTTCTAGAGGCCTCCGTGAGGCGCTGGATCAGACCACAAAACTGAACCAATGAACTGCCGGCCTTGCCTGCCACCCGGGCAACGGCCTGAGCCAGCGGAGTACTGTATGTCCGCGCCTGGTCGGTCAGGTTCTCCAGCGTGCGTGCACCGATGCCGCGCGCAGGAAAGTTCACAACCCGCAAAAAAGAGTTGTCATCATCCAGGCTGGCTGTCAGGCGAAGATAAGCCAGTGCATGCTTGATTTCCTGACGTTCAAAAAATCGCAACCCGCCGTACACTCGATAAGGGATACCCGATGTGAAAAGTGCGTGTTCAAGCACCCGGGACTGGGCATTGCTTCGATACAGAATGGCGATATCGGACCTGGACATGCCATCACGAATCAGCGCCCTGACCTCGTCGACAACCCATTGAGCTTCCTCATGGTCGGATGCCAGCTCCATCACCCGGATCTGTTCACCCTCACCTTGTTCGGTCCAGAGGTTCTTGCCCAGCCTCTCGGTATTGTTGGCGATCAAGGCATTGGCCGCATTGAGGATATGGCCATAAGAACGATAGTTCTGCTCGAGCCGGATGACGTGACCTTTTGCATAGTCACGTTCGAAGTCAACCATGTTGCCGACTCGTGCGCCGCGAAACGCGTAGATGGACTGATCGTCATCACCCACTGCAAACATAAAGCTCCTGGGCCCGGCCAGGCACTGCAACCAGCGGTATTGCAGACGGTTCGTATCCTGAAACTCATCAACCAGAATATGCTGAAAACGCTGCTGGTAGTGCTGACTGATGACCGGATTGCGCTCGAGCAACTCAAGACAACGCAGCAAAAGCTCTGCAAAGTCAACCACGCCCTCACGCTGGCACTGCGCTTCGTACAAGCGGTAAATCTCGACCATGCGCAGCGAATACGGGTCCTGGGCCTGTACGGCATCGGGCCGCAAGCCCTCCTCCTTGCGAGAGGCAATGAACCGCAGGACATCCCTCGGAGGAAACTTGCTTTCATCGAAGTTTCCCGCTTTCAAGATACGCTTGATTGCGGCGAGCTGGTCGGTATTGTCAAGAATCTGAAAAGTCTGTGGAAGATTCGCGTCCCGGTAGTGTGCTCTGAGCAACCGGTTGCACAGTCCGTGGAAAGTCCCCACCCACATGCCACCCACATTGATAGGCAGCATGGCAGCGATGCGCGACTTCATTTCGCGCGCAGCCTTGTTGGTAAATGTGACCGCCAGAATGGCATGTGGACTGATCAGCTTTTGCTGAATCAGCCACACAATGCGTGTTGTCAGAACTCGCGTCTTGCCACTACCGGCCCCTGCAAGAATCAGAGCATGACCATCTTCATGCGTGACAGCCTGGCTCTGATAGGGATTGAGCTGCTCAATCATGCCGCATAGCGGCGCAATCTGATTGCAAACTCCTGGAGGCTTTCAATGCCACTTTGCTGGGCACGGTGACACCATGATTGCAGGTCGTGTAGCAACTGTTCGCTGCTGGCACTGGAGCTTTCCCAGAGTTTGACCAGTTCCTGGCGCATCTGAACCATCACCGACAGTGATTCGGTCTGAGAAAGCGCCTGATTGATGCGCTCGCGTTCAGCAGGTGCCAGCGTCTCTTCTCCACGACCCAGCCAGTGAACCGCCGACTTGATCGCATCAACGTTGACCACTGACTCATCCTTGTTGCTGATGCGCGACACCTCTTCCAGGCACGCCCGCTTCATCAGTCCCGTGTAGCGGGCAAGAATTTCATAGCGGTGCGCAATCACACCCTGGAGGGTACGCAGATCGACGCCTGTCTTGCCACCATCCTCAAGCTTGAGCTTGGGCGCAACCTTGCGAACTTTGGCCAGTCCTAGCGTACGCAGAATCAGGATGTACGTCCACCCGATATCGATCTCGAACCAGCGGCTTGAGAACTTCGCCGATGTACCGTAAGCGTGGTGATTATTGTGCAACTCTTCGCCACCGATCAGCAAGCCGATTGGAAACACATTGGTGCTGGTGTCCGGACTAGCAAAGTTGCGGTACCCCCAATAGTGACCAATCCCATTGACCACACCTGCCGCCCAGAAGGGAATCCAGGCCATCTGGATCGCCCAGACGGTCAGACCGATCGCGCCAAACAATGCAACATCTATCGCCAGCATCAGCAAAATGCCGCCCACGCTGTAACGTGAGTAGATGTTCTTCTCAAGCCAGTCGTTTGGTGTACCGTGACCAAACTTTTTCAGCGTGTCGGATTTGGCGGATTCCTCGCGATAAAGCTCCGCTCCACGGAACAGCACACGCTCGATGCCGTAAATCATCGGAGAATGAGGATCGCCTTCACGTTCACAGCGAGCGTGGTGCTTGCGGTGAATGGCAACCCACTCTTTGGTCACCATGCCGGTGGTCATCCAGAGCCAGAACCGGAAAAAATGTGACACGACAGGGTGCAAGTCGAGTCCCCTGTGCGCCTGTGAGCGATGCAGGTAGAGAGTCACTCCCACGATTGTGATGTGTGTCACCACCAACGTGTAAATGACGATTTCCCACCAGGAGGCTTGGGTCAAACCGCCCGCGGCAAATGAAAGAAGTGCGTCCATATAGGTATCAGTGTCCTGCTAGGGTGTAAAAACAAATCCGAGTGTAGCCGACAAGTTGAATTTTCGATAGAACGAATTTCCTGATGTTATTGCTGTGAATCAAAGAAATAGCGGGAAGTTACCGGTTAGATAGCAATAGCGGGAACTTCCATGACAATAAACTCTTGCACTGCGGGTAACCCGGCGTTTGTCCAGCCTTGACGCGACGAAAGAAGGTTTGAAACGCCAGATCGAGCCGACGCAGGCTTTGCCGCTGCGCTCACCACCTGGATAGGCATCATCCAGTTGCACTTGCCCTTCGAGGGTATAGCGTCTCTCCCTCTGAGCCATGGCACGCCTCAGATTGTGATGCATGAGCCAGCCTGTCGGGTAGCTCACGCCCAGATGGCGTTTGAGCGCCAGTACTGAAAGATCCGTCCTGGCCTGACTGATCAGGCAAATGGCCAGAAACCAGGTGGTCAATGGCAACTTGGTACCCTGCATCACGGTGCCCGCAATGAGTGATGTCTGATGCCGGCAGGCCTGGCATTGAAACAAGGCATGCGTACGACCGCCAGTCTTGCTGTGACTGGACTCATGACAACGTGGGCAGACAAATCCGCTGTGCCAGCGTAACGCTTGAGACAGTGCGTGCCTATGTCGACGCTCAGGAAACCCAAGAGCATGCCCGCAAAACAGTCGCCAAGGCAAATGGCCCAGGGTCACCCATAACCAGACCGACCGCCTGACCCCCTCCTCTCCGGTCGGCTTCGCCTAAAGGTTCGCACGCGAACCAGTCGGACTAGCAAGGGGAATGCGCGGGCAAGTGTTCACATTTCAACACCTGCCGCCTCACCTGCCGTCTCACCTTCCTACGCCTGCAACGGCCCATCAGGCCAGGCTACCTTGCCGCTGCATGACAGCCGCAAAAAATCCATCTGTCCCATGCCAGTCCGGCCTGAAACGCACCATACCCTGGTCATCAACTGCACTGTGCCCGCCTTCGGTCAGCTCCGCCGCAAGCAACGCACGCGCATCAATCAGGGTGAATTCCGGATGACTCTCCAGAAAACGCACCACCTGGGCTTCGTTCTCTTCGGCCAGCACACTGCAGGTCGCATAAACCAGACGTCCGCCCGGTCGAACGCAGATACTGGCTTGCTCGAGAATCAGCGCTTGTTCGATCTGCAACCTGTCGAGCTCATCGGCGCTCTGGCGCCACTTCAGGTCCGGGTTACGGCGCAGCGTGCCAAGACCTGTGCAGGGCGCATCGATCAGCACCCGATGGGCCTTGCCTGCCAGACGACGGACTCGATCATCGCCTTCGGGGCGGATCACAACCGGATGAATGTTACTCAGACCACTACGCGCGAACCGGGGCTTCGCACGGGCCAGCCTGGGCGCCGACACATCGAATGCATACAGACGGCCAGTCGAACGCATCATCGCACCAAGCGCCAATGTCTTGCCCCCCGCGCCCGCGCAAAAGTCGATCACCATTTCCTGCCGTTTCGGATCAACCAGTTTCGCAAGTAACTGCGACCCTTCATCCTGGACTTCCAGCACGCCTTGCTCAAACAGGGCCCAGCGCTGAATAGGTGGATGACCTTTGAGCCTAATTCCGACATCTGAATAAGGGGTTGCCTTTGCATCAAAGCCATGACGCGAGGACTGCGTCAGCATCTCGCGTACCTGAGTCAGTGCACTATCGCGATCCGCCTTGACAGTGTTGACCCGAAGATCGATCGCCGCACTTCGCAAGAACGAACGGGCTAGGCTGTCCGGTTCAGGCATCGCCTGAATTCGCTGTGCGAGCCAGTCAGGCAGGCTGAACCGGACTTCGAATGGTAGTGATTGCTCATCGATCTGTTCACAGCGTTTGACCCACTCTTGCATCGGAGCATCTGCGCCCAGTGTCTGAGAAGCGTCAGGTAGTGTTGCACTCAAACCACGCCAGGCCAGGCAGAGGTTCAACGGGCCTGGTCCACTTTGCGCATCGCGGCGATAGCGGCGCAAGTGCCTCAGCACATCAAACACAGCCTGAGCAATCTCGGCCCGATCCCGCCCACCAAGGTGGCGGTGCTGCCTGAAATAGTATGAAACACATTGATCAGCGGGATGACGCCATTGAAAAATATCTTCCAGCAAACTGGCCACTTGCTGGGGACGACCGATGCGCAAATTGACGGTCGATTTTTCAACGTCTCTGGAGCCGGGCCTGGAACCACTCTTCCTGTCAACATGCGATTTCGACGCACCGTCCGGACGCTTGCCACCTGTTGAAGCCGCCCCAGGTTTTCCGACATGACGGTTCTGTTGCGCACGTGCGGGGGCGATTGCTCACCGGTCTTGATGCTCTGACGATGATGTGATGCAGAAGTGGGCGATGTGGATGAACCCGGCGACACAGTCGACCTCGTCTGGCGGTCTGGCGTGGCCACCGGTGCGGATGCTACGCCACCAGAGCCTGGCGTGCGCCGGGCTCTGGTGAACCGGTCAGCCAGTCCTTGCCCTGATCTGGACCGAGACGGGTTACGGCTTGCACGATCTGATTTCACGCTTGATACCCCTTGATATGCCGGTGCTCAACGCCCCGGACATGGACTTTGTTGTGCTGGTCAAGACTGACGCGGCCCCGCGCAAGCCATTCGATAACCTGCGGATAGAGCCGGTGCTCTAGCAATTGAACTCGCCTGGCAAGTGAATCGGGCGTATCCTGCGGTTCGATTTCAAGCGCGGCCTGCGCAATGATCGGCCCATGGTCAAGCTCGGCCGTAACAAAGTGAACCGTGCACCCGTGCCAGCCTACACCACTTTCAATTGCGCGCGCATGGGAATGTAGCCCTGTGAACGCTGGCAACAGAGAAGGATGAATGTTAACCATCCGACTCTCGAACTGTCTGACAAACCCTTCAGTAAGGATTCGCATAAACCCTGCCAGAATGACATATTCCGGCATGCTCTCCTGAATCAATTCAGCCAGAGCAGCATCAAAAGCTTCACGGCTGGCAAAATCCCTGTGCGACAGAACAGCAGTCTCTATTCCCTGCTCTCTTGCCCATTGCAGACCTGGCGCATCTGCCTGATTCGAAATGACCCTGACAAACTCGGCCGGCACATTGTGCTCTCGGCACGAGCGCACAATCTCGCGCAAATTGGTGCCCTGACCGGAAATCAGCACCACAAAACGACAAATTTCAGAAGCAGGTTGCATGCAAACGAGGATTTAGACAGTAGTTGAATGCGCCAGATTGTAAACTTACGCTCGACATGAAACCGATTCGCATCATCCGGCACCTACCTTGCCCCCATCCCCTGCCCCCTTGTGCACTGACCATCGGGAACTTTGATGGCGTCCATCGCGGCCACCAGGCTATGCTTGCCAAGGCTGTGCAGGCAGCCGAACAACGTTCTCTGATTCCCAGTGCGATGACGTTTGAGCCGCACCCCAAGTCGTATTTTGCGAAATTACTTGGAAAGCCCGAGATCGCACCATTGCGCATCAACGGATTACGCGACCGCATTCAGGGTCTGGCTCGGGCAGGCATCGAACAAATCGCGCTTCTGAGATTCAACCAGGCGATGGCCAGGATGAGTCCCGATGCTTTCGTGCGAGATCTGCTGATCAAGCAACTCAACGTCCGCTGGCTGATTGTCGGTGCAGACTTTCGCTACGGCCATTCGCGTGCCGGCAACACCAGTACGCTGCGTGAGGCCAGTGAACAATACGATTTCGACTTTGAGATTCTTCAGGACGTACGCGATGAGTCAGGCGATCGTGTGTCGAGCTCCAACCTCAGGCTGGCGCTGGCCTGCGCTGACATGAGCGCAGCCAGCAATCTGATCGGCCGGCCTTACCAGATCAGTGGCCACGTCCTGCACGGACAGAAACTCGGCCGTACACTTGGTTTTCCGACAATGAACGTGCGGGTACCGTCCAACTGCGCAATCCGGTTCGGCATTTACGTGGTTCAGGTCCGCGGTCTGGGCCCCAATGCCATGCCTGGCATCGCGAGTCTGGGCGTACGCCCGACGGTGACCAACAGCAAGGACGTTCTACTAGAGACCCATCTGATCGATGCAAATGTCGATGCCTACGGTAAACTCGTAGAGATCGACATCCTGCAACACGTGCGGGATGAAGCAAAATTCCCGGATCTTCCCACTCTGACCGCGGCCATGCAGCAAGACAGGCAGCACGCGGTCAACTACTTTGCGCAAAATGGACTACAAAACTACGCTGAATCTGACTGACACCACCTTTCCAATGCGCGGTAACCTGCCGCAACGCGAACCGCAATGGGTATCGCAATGGGAAGAGAATGGCATTTACAAGGCCATTCGGCAGGCCAGCGACGGTCGACCCAAGTTCATCCTGCACGACGGGCCTCCGTATGCGAATGGATCTATTCATATCGGACACGCAGTCAACAAGATCCTGAAGGACATCATCGTCAAGAGCCGGAACATGGCTGGCTATGATGCCCATTATGTTCCTGGATGGGACTGTCACGGCATGCCGATCGAGATCCAGATCGAAAAGAAGTTTGGCAAATCCCTGCCTGTCGCCGAGGTGCAGTCCAAAGCACGCGCCTACGCCTACGAGCAGATCGAGAGCCAGAAACACGATTTCAAACGACTCGGTGTGCTGGGACAGTGGGACAACCCCTATCTCACGATGAACTTCAAGAACGAAGCCAACGAAATCCGGGTACTTGGGCGCATTCTTGAGAAGGGATACGTGTTTCGTGGACTGAAGCCTGTGAACTGGTGCTTTGACTGCGGCTCTGCACTGGCCGAGGCGGAAGTCGAATACGCGGACAGGACTGATCCGGCAATTGACGTTGCGTTTCCATTTGCAGATCCACAGGCCGTAGCGAGTGCTTTCGGGGTGCCATCCGTTTCCAGCGGTGCAATCGTCATCTGGACCACCACCCCGTGGACAATTCCGTCGAACCAGGCACTAAACCTCCACCCTGAAGTCGTCTATGCACTGGTCCGTCTGAACCAGAGTCACGCAAGCGGCGAGCACCTGATCCTCGCCAGGGAGCGGGTCGAACCTTGTCTGCAGGAATGGGGTCTTGCGGGCGAGATCATTGCAACCTGCAATGGATCTGACCTCGAAGGACTTCAGTTCCGTCACCCTCTCGCACAACTGCACGCGGGATACGACCGCACGTCACCTGTCTACCTGGGCGATTACGTTACTACAGACACTGGAACGGGCGTGGTTCACTCGGCACCCTCTTATGGTGTTGAGGACTTCGTTTCTTGCAAAGCCCATGGCATGCAGGATAAGGACATCCTGAATCCGGTCATGGGCGATGGTCACTACGCTGAAAGCTTGCCGCTTTTTGGTGGGCAACTGATCTGGAAGGCCAATCCGGCGATCGTCAAGGCACTCGAACAAGCTGGGACACTGATTAAACATGAGCCTCATCAGCACAGCTATATGCATTGCTGGCGACACAAAACGCCCGTGATCTACCGGGCAACCAGCCAGTGGTTTGCTGGCATGGATATCACCCCGAATGAAGGCGGCGACACCTTGCGCGAAAGCGCTCTCAAGGCCATTGACGAAACAGCCTTCTACCCGTCATGGGGCCGCGCTCGCCTGCACAACATGATCGCGAATCGTCCCGACTGGACACTGTCGCGTCAGCGCCAGTGGGGCGTCCCGATGGCGTTTTTTGTTCACAAGGAAACGGGTGATCTGCACCCAGATACGCCGCGCCTGCTTGAAGAGGTTGCCAAACGGGTTGAAAAGGACGGCATTGAAGCCTGGCAGAACATGGACACGACCGATTTGCTGGGTGACGAAGCCAGACATTACGAAAAAAACCGCGACACCCTTGATGTCTGGTTTGACTCCGGATCAACCCATTCGACCGTAATCGGTGGCCCTGAGAATGCCCAGGATGGCTCTCACGGGGAACTGCTGCAATGGCCTGCCGATCTTTACCTTGAAGGCTCAGATCAGCACCGCGGCTGGTTTCATTCGTCCCTGCTAACCGGATGCATGCTTTACGGACGCGCCCCTTACAAAGGCCTGCTCACGCATGGTTTCGTGGTGGACGGGCATGGCCGCAAGATGAGCAAGTCTGTTGGCAATGTCGTTGCACCGCAGGAAGTCTCTGACGCACTGGGTGCGGAGATCCTCAGGCTGTGGGTCGGCAGCACCGACTATGCAGGTGAACTGTCGATCTCCAAGGAAATTCTGAAACGTGTAGTCGAGGGCTATCGTCGAATCCGCAACACTCTGCGGTTTCTGCTGGCCAACCTGTCGGACTTCAAGGCCACTCAGCACAGCATCCCGGCACCGGATCTGCTCGAGATCGATCGTTATGCGATCGCCATGACTCAATCCATGCAGCAGGAAGTCCTGGCCCATTACGAACAGTATGACTTCCATCCTGCGGTCTCACGACTGCAGCACTTCTGCTCGGAGGACCTTGGAGCGTTCTACCTCGATGTCCTCAAAGATCGCCTCTACACCAGCGCACCTTCAAGCCACGCTCGCCGTAGCGCACAGACTGCGATCTTTCATATTACACAATCACTGCTCAAGCTGATGGCGCCCATTCTTTCCTTCACCGCTGAGGAGGCCTGGCAAGTGCTGCAGCAGGAAGGCGTCCTCAACGTTGAAGATGTTCCGTCCCAGAAGACCATCTTCGCGCAGTGCTACCACACTATGCCTGCACTCGACAATGCACAGGATCTGAACAGCAAGTGGTCCAGGGTGAGAGAAATCCGCGCACAGGTACAGAAAGACCTCGAGGTATTGCGCACGGACGGCAAGATCGGCGCATCGCTGCAGGCCGAGATCCAGATAGAGTGCGGACCAGTTGACGCAGAGATCCTGAATAGCGTGGGTGATCAGCTAAAGTTTGTCTTGATTGTATCGAGTGCAACAGTAGTCAGCGGTCCGGGCGATGAGATCCGGGTGCTCGCTCGCGCAAGCGAACACACCAAGTGCGCGCGCTGCTGGCACTACGTAGCGGATGTAGGCAGTGATGCAAACCATCCGGATATCTGCGCTCGCTGCGTGTCAAACCTGGCCGAGGCCTCGGGTGGCTAGGTGGCTGGGTCTGGCTGCACTGATTGTCATTCTGGATCAGGTGACCAAGTGGTGGGTTGAACTGACATTTGACTTTGCAGAGCGCATCCCTGTTCTTCCCGTTTTCGACCTGACACTGGTCTACAACACTGGTGCAGCATTCAGTTTTCTGGCAGGCGGATCCGGCTGGCAGCGCTGGTTGCTCGCGAGCATTGCAGTAATTGCTATCATCGTGATCAGCTGGATGATTCGACGCTACCAGGATCAGACGCGCTTTGTCTTGGCGTTAACGCTGATACTGGCCGGAGCGATTGGTAATCTGATTGATCGGATTCTGCTTGGACATGTCATCGACTTTCTGTTGCTGCACTGGCGTGGCTGGTACTATCCGGCATTCAATGTTGCAGACATGTCGATCACATTCGGAGCCATCCTGATCATCTACGATGAATGGGTACGGTGGCGCCAGCAAAAAGACTCGGACCGACAATAAGCTGATGCGAACGAATCAGGGCGAAGGGAGCAGTGTCTGGTTCAACCCTGTGCTGCTCACGATACGTGAATCGGAACCACATGCAGCCGGATGGCGTCAACTTGATACAACACGATTTAAAGCGGAGCACCGGCATGAGAGACCTCCAAGGCAGACACATTGTCCTAGGGCTGACAGGCGGTGTCGCCTGTTACAAAAGTGCTGAACTGGTTCGAAGACTGATTGACCATGGCGCGACAGTTGATGTCGTGATGACTGAATCGGCCTGCCGTTTCATTACACCAGTCACATTTCAGGCGCTGTCTGGCAGAACCGTCTACACAGACCTCTGGGACAACCGCATGGCCAACAACATGGCCCACATCGATTTGACGCGCGCAGCCGATGTTGTGCTGGTTGCCCCTGCGACGGCTGACTTCATGGGCAAGCTGGCCAATGGACTGGCTGATGACCTCCTGACCACACTCTGCATGGCCAGTCCGCGTGACATTTTGGTGGCGCCTGCCATGAATCGCGAAATGTGGCTTGCGCCCGCCACACAGAGAAACGCCAGCCAGCTGCGTGAAGACCGTGTACAAATTCTTGGTCCAGCAGAGGGTAGCCAGGCATGCGGTGAAGTCGGTGATGGCCGCATGCTGGAGCCACATGAACTGCTGGCAGCCGTGATTGCATACTTTCAACCGAAGCCACTGGCTGGCAGCCGAGTGCTCATCACCGCAGGACCAACATGCGAGCCCATTGATCCTGTGCGGGTGATTACCAACCGATCGTCAGGCAAAACCGGTTACGCGCTCGCCCAGGCCGCATACGAGTATGGCGCCACGGTTCAGCTTGTATCTGGCCCCACTGCCCTGGCCTGTCCACCAGGCGTGGAGCGCATCCCGGTCCAGACTGCTGTTCAGATGCGCGATGCTGTGATGCAGCGCGTGGACGACGCTGACATCTTCATCGCTGTAGCCGCCGTCGCAGACTGGCGGGTCGAGAACCAATCCAGCGAGAAACTCAAGAAAAAGGACGGTCAACCACCTGCTTTGCATTTTGTGCAGAACCCTGACATTCTGGCTGAAGTGGCCGCGCGCCCGGATGCGCCATGGTGCGTTGGATTCGCAGCCGAAACCACGCTGGATCCCGAGATGGCGCAAGAGAAGCGTCGGCGCAAGGGTGTGCCAATGCTCATCGGCAACCTTGCTCAGCACGTCATGGATGCTGACCACACCACAGTGGAACTCTTTGACGATGAGGGCATGATCAATCTGGGCTCAGGCGAGAAGCTCGAGATCGCCAGACGAATCGTGCAAGAGATTGCACAGCGCTATGTCAGGCCGCACTGAGCGCGGTAGAAGGTGCTTCAGAATATCTGCCTTGATTGATTTCAGCCAAATCTAGAAAACCATGCAAGAGTATCTGGACCAGATTCAGCTTTTTATCCAGACCAATCAGGTCTGGGCCGGTCCAATCATCGGATTGCTCACATTTGGGGAGTCTTTGCTGATCGTTGGCGTGCTCATCCCCGCGACGACCTTGCTATTCTTTGCAGGTGGACTCGTAGGATCAGGGACGCTTGAGCCCATGCCTCTCCTGGTCTGGGGGTCACTCGGTGCCATACTGGGAGATGCTGCCTCGTACGCACTCGGTCGGTGGACTGGCCCGTCCCTCCTGAGGTGGAAAATACTCAAGCGCCACCGAACCAGTGTGGCGAGGGCCCGACTGTTCTTTTATCGTTATGGATTCATGGCTGTATTTGTCGGGCGATTTCTGGGCCCACTGCGCAGTACCGTGCCCGCAGTCGCCGGCGTAATGGGCATGTCACACTGGCGCTTCCAGATTGCAAACATCACGTCTTCAATCGCCTGGGTACCGGCATTGCTGGCACCGGGCTTTCTAACCGCAAAAAGTCTGTCAACCGCGCAGCAAACAAGCGAACTGGGGCTGTACATTGCCGGTGGACTCTCATTGGTCATCGGTGTTGGACTGTTTTATCTTTTTGTCCGCAAACGACCATCCAAACGCTGACCCAGCTGCTCAGGGGATAGTCGGATGCGCTCGATTGGAGAGCTCGGCTTGCGTTGCCTGGTTCCTCACCGATCCGTCCACCCAGCCCGACCATTTCAATCAACCCTTAAGCGACTAACCGAAGCGAGCAGATACATGGTTCCTGTTTCATTAAAAATTCTTGACCAACGGATGCGTGAGCACCTCCCAGCCTACGCGACTGAAGGATCCGCTGGCATGGACCTGCGCGCCTGCCTTGAGCAGGCTGTCACAATCGAACCCGGTCAGACGATTCTGGTTCCGACAGGACTATCCATTCATATCGGCGACCCAGACTACGCGGCAGTCATCCTGCCAAGATCAGGACTCGGGCACAAAAATGGAATCGTGCTGGGCAATCTGGTGGGGTTGATTGATTCGGACTACCAGGGCCCTCTCATGGTCTCGGCCTGGAACCGGTCACAAACACCTTTTGTGCTTGAACCCATGGAGCGGCTTGCACAACTAGTCATTGTTCCAGTTGCTCGTGCGCAGTTTGAACTCGTAGACGACTTCAGTCAGGTTTCAAACCGGGGTCAGGGGGGATTTGGAAGCACGGGGACACGGTAAACACCCTGCGAACAGGGTATTAGCAAACTGGACAGCCCGGACTGGCCCTTGAAATGAGACATAAGGCCAATCCGGATCGTGATCCTGTTACTACACCGAGAGACATGATAAAAAGAAGACGCATCGTCCCCAAAGCCGGACCACGCGTCTTCTTTTCACTTACTCGTGCACGAGCTCCTTGTCTGACTTTGGCTTGGAACGTACGGATTTTGGTGTTGCAGACTCGTCTTCGATGTCGAGCTTAACCTTGCCATCTTCATCGATATCAAGTGTCACGCTTCCACCATTGACCAGTCGACCAAACAATAGCTCGTCTGCCAGGGCACGGCGCAGCATGTCCTGAATCAGGCGTTGCATCGGACGGGCCCCCATCAGCGGATCAAATCCATGCTCGGCCAGATAGTCACGCAAACGTTGAGTGAAACTGGCGTCTACGCGCTTCTCGTGCAACTGGTCTTCGAGCTGCATCAGGAACTTGTCAACCACACGCAAAATGATGTCCTGGTTCAGCGCGCTGAAGTGAACAATGGCATCAAGACGGTTCCTGAACTCAGGCGAGAACAGGCGCTTGATGTCAGCCATCTCGTCGCCACTGGCTCGGGAGTTGGAGAACCCGATTGTGGGCTTGCTCATCGCCTCTGCACCAGCATTGGTCGTCATAATCAAGATCACGTTTCGGAAGTCTGCCTTGCGGCCGTTGTTATCAGTCAATGTGCCATGATCCATGACCTGAAGCAGGATGTTAAAGACGTCCGGATGCGCCTTCTCGATCTCGTCAAGCAACAAGACACAGTGTGGCTGTTTGCTGATCGCTTCGGTCAGCAATCCTCCCTGGTCAAATCCGACGTATCCGGGTGGCGCACCGATCAATCGGGAGACTGTGTGTCTTTCCATGTACTCAGACATGTCGAAACGAACCAGTTCGATGCCGAGCGTAAACGCGAGTTGCTTTGCAACTTCGGTTTTGCCCACGCCGGTCGGCCCTGAAAAGAGGAACGCACCGATTGGCTTGTCCGGTTTTCCAAGACCTGAACGAGCCATCTTGATGGCAGCCGACAGAGCCTCGATCGCCGTCTCTTGTCCAAACACCGTGGTCTTGAGATCGCGCTCGAGTGTTGCAAGCTTGCTACGATCATCCGTCGAAACGCTTTGCGGCGGAATACGGGCAATCTTGCTTACGATCGACTCGATCTCATGCTTGCCAATCACTTTTTTCTGCTTAGAGCGAGGCAACAGGCGTTGTGCTGCACCTGCTTCATCAATCACATCAATCGCCTTGTCTGGCAGATGTCTGTCGCTGATATGGCGCGAAGAGAGCTCTGCTGCTGCAGTGAGTGCTGCCGCTGAATACTTCACACCGTGATGCGACTCGAAACGTGTCTTCAGCCCGCGCAGGATCTGGACCGTCTGCTCAACTGAAGGTTCGTTGATATCGACCTTCTGGAATCGCCGCGACAGCGCTGCATCTTTCTCGAAGATGCCACGGTACTCGGTGTAGGTAGTCGCACCGATACAGCGCAATTGACCTGCCGACAGAGCCGGCTTGAGCAGGTTCGAAGCATCCAGCGTGCCGCCCGAGGCAGATCCCGCCCCGATGAGCGTGTGAATTTCGTCAATAAACAGAATGGCGTCAGGATTACTCTTGATCTGCTTGAGAATCGCCTTAAGTCGCTGTTCAAAATCCCCACGGTACTTGGTTCCAGCCAGCAGTGCCCCCATATCAAGCGCAAACACCTTGGCCTGTGCAAGGACTTCAGGGACTTCGCCGCGAGTGATGCGATAGGCAAGCCCTTCTGCAATGGCGGTCTTGCCAACACCTGCCTCACCCACGAGCAACGGATTGTTCTTTCTGCGCCGACAGAGGATCTGAATCACCCGCTCAACCTCGTGATCACGGCCGATCAACGGATCAATCTTGCCAGCCAGGGCTGATGCGTTCAGATCCTGAGCATACTGATCAAGCGGTGACTGACGGTTCTCCGCGCCAGGCTGACTTTCCTCACCGCCACTTGCAGCATCGCGAGGTGCGCTCTGAGGCGACTCCGGAGTCTGCTGGTTCTTGGTGATGCCATGCGATAGAAAATTCACCACATCCAGACGCGATATCCCCTGCTGCTGCAGGTAATACACCGCATGGGAATCTTTCTCGCCATAAATGGCGACCAGAACATTGGCACCCGTCACCGGCTTCTTGGAGGTTCCACCTGCCGAGACATGCATGATGGCCCGCTGGATCACTCGCTGAAACCCGAGGGTCGGCTGTGTGTCAACCTCCCCACCCTCCGGAATCACCGGCGTGTTGTCGGAAACAAATTTGCGCAAGTTCTGGCGCAATTCATCAACGTTGGCTGCACAAGCCTTCAGAACCTCGAGCGCAGCGGCATTGTCCAGCAGGGCCAGCAACAGGTGCTCAACGGTAATGAACTCATGGCGTGCCGAACGAGCTTCAACAAACGCCATATGCAAGCTAACTTCAAGTTCTTGGGAAATCACATTTCCTCCCGTTGCGTCTAAACCCAATTCCGTGACCTTGGCCACGCAGATATTTCTTAGATCATCTCACACTGTTTTGGTTGCGTCGCCAGAAAACTCATCGGGGAAAACCAGACACCCTGTACACATTTTCTGATTACAGGACGTCTGACACACATCCTCGTAAGACTCCCTGAGCACAACCACTAAAGGAACTGACATGATCACATACTCGATTCGATTCTATGCCTTAATCCCCACAAACGGCTAATCCCCCACTGGCTCCATGACGCATTGCAGAGGATGCTGCCGGGATCTGGCAAACTGTAAAACCTGGGTAATACGAGTCGCCGCCACATCGTGTGGATAGACCCCGCACACACCCCTGCCTTCATGATGCACCTGCAGCATGATCTTCATCGCCTCCTCTTCGGACTTGCCAAAAAACCGCTGCAACACATGGACGACGAACTCCATGGGGGTGTAGTCATCATTAAGCAGAATCACCCGATACATCGGAGGTGGTTTAGTGCGACTGGCCTGCTTTTCAAGCAGAACACCGCTGGATGAGCTATAGCGTGTAGCCATGATGAATTCAAACAACTCCATTTGGTAACGAATACCAGTTTAAATGGACTGACGCCTACGAGAAAACCCGATAACCACTTGACGAATGTAACAAGTATGTCGCATATTTCCTGAAGGCCTTGAACAACCCACTATGTTCCTGGCGTCGGAAGGACAGCAATGGTCTGTCCTTGCAGAATCACCCCCGTAACAAGAGGCAGTCGTCATGTCAGACTCGACCAACCCGTCCGCAGAGTTCCCCACCACCAGCACGGGCACCGTCAAGTGGTTCAATGATGCCAAAGGCTTTGGCTTTATCACCCCCGACGACGGCGGGGAAGACCTGTTTGCACATTTCTCTTCCATCCAGATGAATGGATTCAAGACACTGAAGGAAGGTCAGAAAGTCAACTTCGAGGTGACGCAGGGACCTAAAGGCAAACAAGCCGTTAATATAACGGCTGGCTAAACTTCGGGTTGTATAACCCTGAATCCGCATGTCTGAACACGCTCACACCGTACCGCACCGACCGGTGGGTCCAGCACTGCCTGACGCCCTGACCAAACCCAGGCGAGACGCGCACCTACGCACACGAAAACCGTCAATGTTCAGACATGCAACGCCAGCCAGAGGCCTGACCAGCATTTTAAAAGCATTTGCCACACTAGTGAGCGTGACGGTCATCGCTTCGATCGCCCACGCCCAGCCGGTACAGGCCAGTCTACCAACTCAGGACTTGTACGCGGGCATGCACCGGATCGTTACCGAAGTGGCTGCTTCGCCGGATCAGCGGGCCATCGGACTGATGGGACGCAAATCCCTGCCGGACAATCATGGAATGCTGTTCGTTTTTGAGTCGCCACAACGGCAGTGCTTCTGGATGGAACAAACATTTGTTCCGCTTTCAATCGCCTTCCTGAAAGAAGACGGGACCATCACGAACATCGAACACATGGAGCCCCTGAGTCGGGCCTCACACTGCTCGAGTGAGCCCGTCAGGCTTGCACTGGAAGTCAACCAGGGATGGTTTGAACAGCGCAATATCAAGTCAGGCATGCAGATCAGAGGGTTGCCAGGCAAGCAATAAGTAAACCCCGCAGTATCCGCATACAACACCCCACAGCAGAACGGGGCTGGGGGAGTGATCCCCCAGCCCCGCTATCACTGCCTGAGAGGCTACCAGCCGTTCAATTGACGCTGATCAGACGCGCTCAACCACCATCGCAATCCCTTGCCCGACACCGATACACATAGTGCACAATGCATAGCGTCCGCCCGTACGGTGCAACTGGTTGACAGCTGTCATCACCAGACGTGCACCACTGGCACCAAGCGGATGGCCCAGCGCGATAGCGCCACCGTTCGGATTGACACGAGGATCATCATCGGCGACACCGAGTTCACGTAAAGTGGCCAGGCCCTGGGCAGCAAACGCCTCGTTGAGTTCGATGACATCCATCTGGTCAATGGTCATGCCCAGGCTAGCAAGCAGCTTCTTCGAAGCAGGTGCGGGTCCGATACCCATGATCCGTGGCTCCACACCGGCTGTCGTCATGCCGATGACACGCGCCCGTGCAGTCAACCCATGCGCCTTGACGGCCTCGCCACTGGCAAGAATCATCGCAACCGAGCCATCGTTCACACCAGACGCATTACCTGCCGTCACCGTTCCACCTTCACGCACGACAGGCTTGAGCTTGGCGAGTGACTCTATAGTCGTCTGGCGAGGATGCTCGTCACGCGAAACAACTACCGGATCGCCTTTGCGCTGCGGAATCGACACAGGCGTGATTTCCTGATCGAAAAAACCGTTGTCCTGTGCCGCCGCGGTTTTAGTCTGGCTGGCCAGTGCAAACTTGTCCTGGTCTTCACGAGAGATGTTGAATTGATCGGCAACGTTCTCTGCTGTCTCGGGCATCGAGTCAACGCCGTACTGGGCTTTCATCAGTTTGTTGACAAACCGCCACCCGATGGTTGTGTCATAAATTGCAGCGGACCGTGAAAACGCCGTGTCGGCCTTACCCATGACGAACGGGGCGCGACTCATGCTCTCAACACCGCCAGCGATCACTAGTGAGGCCTCGCCTGTCTTGATGGCGCGCGCAGCCGTACCAACTGCGTCCATGCCTGAACCGCAAAGGCGGTTGATCGTGCCACCCGGCACATCGACCGGCAATCCAGACAGCAAACCAGCCATCCTCGCCACGTTACGGTTGTCCTCTCCAGCCTGGTTGGCGCACCCATAGAGAACCTCGTCAACCTGACTCCAGTCCACATTAGGGTTGCGCGCCATCAGAGCTTTGATTGGAATGGCAGCCAGATCATCCGTGCGTACCTGGGAGAGCGCACCGCCGTAGCGCCCGATCGGTGTGCGAAGTGCGTCACAAATGAATGCTTCTTTGATTGACATCTTGAGTCCCCTGATAAATTTGATTCTGATGTCCGACCCTGGACTACGCGCGTCCACTTTACAGGCCAGACCACCAACCACCACCGATGAACGATTTCAGACCTGCCACAGACAGCGACCGTCGACACAGTGATCGCCTCATCATAGTGAAAAAAACGCCAGCAAGGTGCTGGCGTCAGTTACATCGTGTCAGCCAGTGTTTATATCCAGCTGATCTGTCACACCCGACTGCACATTCAGGCGAAGTTCTGCTCTGCAAACTTCCAGTTCACAAGCTTCCAGAAGGTTTCGAGATACTTCGGACGGGCATTGCGATAGTCGATGTAGTAGGCGTGCTCCCATACGTCACAGGTCAGCAGAGGCTTGTCATCGGTGGTCAGCGGAGTCGCCGCATTGCTGGTGTTGACAATATCCACAGATCCGTCTGCTTTCTTCACCAGCCAGGTCCAACCCGATCCGAAGTTACCGGCGGCGGACTTGTTGAATGCATCCTTGAACGCCTCGACGCTGCCCCACTTGGAATTGATTGCCTCAGCCAGTGCGCCCGATGGCTCACCGCCACCCTGTGGGGACAGGCTGTTCCAGTAGAAGGTGTGGTTCCAGACCTGAGCAGCGTTGTTGAAGATACCGCCCGAGGACTTCTTGATGATGTCCTCAAGGGAGGCCGATTCAAACTCAGTCCCGCCAATCATGTTGTTCAGATTGGTGACATAGGTCTGATGGTGCTTGCCATAGTGAAACTCCAGCGTCTCCTTGGAGATATGCGGAGCGAGCGCATCCATTTCATACGGCAGTGCAGGAAGGGTATGAGTCATAGTGCCAAATCCTCTCTAGTCAGGTTATCGTGAATGAGTTGCTCGACCGAAATCGGCAAGGTAGTCTGCATTGTATCGAAGTGCAGGCTAACCGGCTAACCCGGCCCCATCCTTCTCAAGGGTTACTCGCGAGCACGTCCGGCACCCCCGGGGCCACTTCTGTGCGCCCGACGATCCCTGCGTAAAGCCCGTAACGGGACACGCCGTGCACAGGCGCGCTACACCCGCGGGTCACGCGATCTGTCGCACCCGTTTCAGACAACGTTCCGGACATCGGCCTCGAACGCACCTTTTGCGAGCTGAACCTTGACCCCCTGCCCGGGCGCAAGCGACGCCGAACTGGTCAGCAGCTTTCCATCCACATCGCGCACAATCGCAAACCCCCTGTCCAGAATGGCCTGGGGTGCCAGAGACTGGAGTCGAGCAACCGCCATCGCCAGGCGACTTTCACGCAACTGCATCTGCCGGCTGAAACCGTGACGCAACGCGACCTCAAGCGCCTGCACACGCGCCGAGCGACGTTCGGTGTCAGGTCGAACCTGTGCCAGGCGACTCTCCAGACGAAGCAAGGCCTGCGACTGCGCCGCAAGTCGCTGTGACGGTGAAACCAGACCGTAGCTGAGTTGGTCAACACGCTGATACCAGCGTTCAAGCTTGCGAGCCATGGCCAACTGCAGGCGCTCAAAGCCGCCCCGCACGTTCGCGAGTAAATCCGCAACAGACGCGCAGCAAAGTTCTGCAGCAGCAGTCGGTGTCGGTGCACGCAGATCAGCCGCAAAATCAGCGATGGAAACATCTGACTCATGACCGACTCCACAGATCACGGGCAATGTACTGGCGGCCACGTCTCTAGCCAGGGACTCGTCACTGAAAGCCCAGAGGTCCTCAATGCTGCCACCACCGCGAACCAGCAAAATGACGTCGACTTCCATCCGCTCATTGGCCTGGGCCAGAGCCTGCCTGAGTTGCAGCGGTGCCTGCACACCCTGCACACTGGCAGGATAGATGATGACTGGCACATGAGGTGCACGGCGAGCCAGTGTCGTGAGCACATCGTGAAGCGCCGCAGCGGCCAGCGAAGTCACCACGCCAATGGCCCGGGGATGAAGAGGCACCGACCGTTTAAGCCCAGGATCAAAAAGACCTTCTGCCTGCAATCGCGAGCGGATCTGCTGGAACTGTTCGTAGAGCGTGCCACGACCATCCGGACGCATCACCTGCACATTGAGTTGAAAGTCTCCTCTGGGTTCGTATAGACCGACCCTGGCCTGCACCAGTACAGAGTCGCCTACTGCAGGTTCAAATTCACATAAAGACGCCCTGGACCGGAACATGACCGCCTTGACGATACTCGATGCGTCCTTGAGTGTCATGTAAAGATGGCCAGAGGCCGCACGCGTGAAAGTTCCGATCTCGGCTCTCAGCCAGACCAGGCCGAACTGGCTCGCAAGTGCTTGCGATGCCAGCGAATTCAGTTCGGTGACGGTCAGATATGTTTCGTTCTGGGATGGGTTCATAGCCCGAATTTTAAGTGACACTTGCGTTTTTGGGGGAAACCTGTCCACAGACCGCATGAATACGGTGTCACGGGTTCCATACAGGTGAAATGAATCGCAAGTTCCGGAATATTTCTAATGTGAAATATCTCGTTACACCTATAAGTTACTGTTTTACAATGAATTAAAGGAAAATTACAGCAAATTGATTATTTTTTGACCAAAGAACCTAAGTACCATTGATTTATCGGTCCACTGGAAGTTACCCACTGAGTTATCCACAGAAAATGTGGATACTTCTCATGCGGGAATCCGCGATGGTTCCCACTTGCATCAGAACCCGGTCCGACCTTACGATACCGGGGCTTCTGTTTGCGCCAGATGACGCAGGCAACTGGCAGTCCTGGAGCCAGGCATGGCGCGAAACAGCACAACACGCTGGCTGTCGCCTTTGAGCAGCGTACAGTGTGGGCATTGACAGTCAGGCATTGACTGCATCCGTTCTCACTCAATCTGCGATGATCACGTTCTGATGCTTCTATCCCTGTCGTTTCTTTACCTGTTGTTTTTATCACCTGATACCGAGAATTCACATTGCAAGCCATTATTGCCGATGCCGGCTGGCCCATCTGGCCCCTACTGCTGCTCTCCGTGGTGGCGATCGCCATCATTATCGAGCGCACCCTGAGTTTGCGTAGCGCCCGCGTGGTCCCCGCCCACTTGGTCAAGGACGTCGAAAGAATGATCAAAGCCGAATCCATCGACCTGGACTCGATCGAACGACTTTCAAACTCGTCCGCATGTGGTCAAGTTCTCGCAACGATCCTGCGCGAACGTCGCAAGCCAGTTGAGGAAGTCCGTCTTGCCGCCGAGGAAACCGGCTCCGATGTGGCGTTTGCACTACAGCGATTTCTGCCAGTGCTGGCCACCATCGGTACCGTTGCCCCACTCATGGGGCTGTTTGGAACAGTCGTGGGAATGATCGAGATATTTGCAGCGTTTGAACCAGGCGGAGCCGACCCCGGTCAGCTTGCCCGAGGGATCTCGATTGCACTTTACAACGCTGGATTTGGCATCCTGATCGCGATCCCCGCCATCATTGCGCATCGCATGTTCCGGGTACACGTGGATCACTTACTCATGCGTATCGAACAGGCCGCGCGTCAGGTGATCGCCCGCCTTGACGCCCGATAGGACGAAACGGCATGCATATCCGACGCCGCCATTTTGATGAGCCACCCGAGATCAACCTCATCCCGTTGATTGACGTATTGCTGGTCATCATCATCTTTCTGGCTGTCTCGACCACGTTTTCGGTCGAACGCAGCATCGAAGTCAGTCTGCCGCAAGCACAGACACAAGGCGATCTGCCTGAGTCGCTGGAACTGACCATCACAACTGATGGCCAGTTTGCCCTGCAAGGCCGTCTGCTGGCAGACAACAGCCAGCAGACGCTGATTGCATCGTTGCGCAGCACTCCGGACATTACCGAACAGACGATCCTGATTATCCGGGCAGATGCCAGCGCGACTCACCAGAGCGTGGTCAATGCAATGCAGGCCGCGCGTGCCGCGGGGCTTGGCAAGATCAGCTTTGCCGCGCGCACGCCTGACTGACGCCATGTCTGGCGCATGGATCATGTCTCAGTGGCAAAAGCGTGGCTTGTTCGCCTGGCTGATGTTTCCGTTGAGCCTTGTATACCGGATCGCAGGAGCTGCCCGACGAAAGCTCTACTCCAGCCGACTGAAGCGTGCATTCAAGGCGCGGGTACCGGTGATTGTCGTGGGCAATATCTACGTGGGTGGCACAGGCAAGACACCGGTGATTCTGAGCCTGCTGGCAGCACTCACGGCCAGGGGGTGGCGTCCGGGTCTTGTGAGCCGCGGATACGGTTCGAGATCGAAGCGACGCCCTTTGTGTGGTCAGGGAACAATCGATGCTGCCGAGTTTGGCGACGAGCCAGCGATGATCAGCATGCTGACGGGGATTTCAGTATCCGTGTTCCCGGATCGTGCGCTTGCTGTTGAGGCCTTACTCGACTTCGATCCGGCCATCAACGTCATTCTGAGTGACGATGGCCTGCAACACTGGGCACTCGCGAGAGACATTGAGATCCTGGTGCAAGATGAACGGGGCTGCGGCAATGGGCTGACCCTTCCCGCCGGCCCGTTACGTGAACCACCTGCTCGCATGCTGGAAGTGGACGCAGTCCTGACTCGTCAGCCTCATGACAAGCTGAGCCAGCGTCAAAGCGGCCTGCTGGACGAATCGACGAACTCCCGAGAAGCCTGCCCCGGCAACGATCGATCCTCGCATCCAGTCGTTCATGCAAGGTTTGCGGTAGTGGTAGATCGTTTCAGACACCTGGCAACAGGACGTGAGCTTTCACCCGAGCAATGGGTGGCAGAGGCTGGATCTAAAGCCGGTGGCATACTGGCCATTGCCGGGATCGGCGTACCTGAACGGTTCTTTGCCAATCTGCGATCGCTGGGAGTCAATCCTGACCGAACACTTGCACTGCCCGATCATGGTGACATTGACAAAGCCTGGCTGGCCAGACAGGCCGAAGGCACTATACTGATGACCGAAAAAGATGCAGTAAAACTGGTTACGCGCAGGGCAGCAATTGAAGCAACAACGGCGATGCAAGCCGCAGGACCTCAAACAGACAGCGTGCACGACCGGATCTGGGTTGCAACGGCTCGTACCGCCTGGTGTGACGACTCGTTTTTTGACTGGGTCGAGACCCGGTTGCAAACAGTGTCACACGAGAGGTTGAAGCGCGATGGTCAGTTGTCGCAGAAGCGTTAACCCTGATTACCGTGTCTCCTCTTGCAGTCTAGTGAAAAGCAGGATGAATCTGGCAGCCAGGTTCGCGGGACGGGAGTATGGCGCGACTGGTCGCGAAACCTGACGTGAACCCGACTGCCACGCATCCTGATGCTCCAGCCGCAAAGGTAGAGGCACTACTGCCTCAAAGGCTAAAGGGCCAAGTGAAGGCGTGAATCTGAACGCGTGAATCCAGGGTTCAGATGCAGCGACAACCCTGAGAAAAAGGTGGGTTTGCCAGGGCTTGCCCGAAAACACTGCCTGCCAGATTGACGGCAACTTATTGTTTTTTTTACAGGATTTTCCATGGATCACAAATTGCTCGATATTCTGGTCTGCCCGATCTGTAAAGGGCGACTGCAGATGAGCCCCCAGCGCGATTCGCTTATCTGCCGCGCTGACAGGCTCGCATTCCCGATCGAAGACGGTATTCCAGTGATGCTTGAATCCAAAGCAAAGCCGATCGAGGGCGAACTGGGCAAGGCACCCTGATGAGCGCGCTCGGTGTAAACCAGCCATTTCATGTCATCATCCCGGCCCGCTGGCAGTCGAGCCGGTTGCCTGGCAAGATGCTGGCCGACATCGGCGGCCTGCCCATGGTCGTGCGAACCGCTTTGCAGGCCAGAAAATCGTCTGCCCGCAGCGTGACGATTGCAGCCGATGATGCCCGCATCATCGGCAAAGCGCTCGAGCACGGCATTGATGCCGTTCTGACGCGTTCCGATCATCCGAGCGGCACAGACCGTCTCGCCGAAGCCGCCGAACTTCTGGGATTGCGTGAGGATGCCCACATCATCAATGTCCAGGGCGATGAGCCTATGATCAACCCGGCGATCATTGACGAGGTTGCCCATGCACTGGCCCAGGATACCGAGGCGTCCATAGCGACCTGTGCGAGCCGGCTCTCGGACGAGAGTGCACTGAGCAACCCAAATGTCGTCAAAGTTGTGCGAGACTTGCGAGCACGGGCGTTGTATTTTTCCAGATCGGCAATTCCTCACGTGCGTGGCGACGTCCAGACAGATGTATCAAGAACCCCCTATTTGCACCACATCGGCATCTATGGATATCGCTCAAACTTTCTTGAAGCCTTCCCGCAACTGACGCCTGGCTTACTGGAAAGCCTGGAAATGCTCGAACAGTTGCGTGCGCTCGAACATGGCTTCAAAATCCATGTCTGTGTTACGGATAATTCAAGCTTCGGAGGGGTCGATACACCCGATGATCTTGAGCGTGTCAGGCGCATGTTCAGTCCACAGCCATCAGCGTAGCGCCGGATGTAAAGAAATTTGAGACCTGAACAGTTTTCATCTAGCGATGATGCGGCATAATCAATGCCGCCCACAAAATAACTTGTCATATAACAGGAGCACCCATGCGACTCATTCTGCTTGGACCACCCGGAGCCGGTAAAGGCACACAGGCCGGATTTCTGACCAAACACTTTGGCATTCCTCAAATCTCGACCGGTGATATGCTTCGGGCTGCTGTCAAGGCTGGCACGCCACTCGGTCTGCAGGCCAAGAAAGTCATGGATTCAGGCGCTCTGGTGTCGGACGACATCATCATCGGACTGGTCAAGGATCGCCTTCAGGCCGATGACTGCAAGTCCGGCTACTTGTTTGACGGTTTCCCGCGCACCATTCCGCAAGCCCAGGCGTTGCAGGATGCCGCCGTGAAGCTGGATTTCGTGGTGGAAATCGACGTTCCGGAAGAGGACATCATCGAGCGCATGAGTGGACGCCGGGTGCACCCTGCCAGCGGCAGAACCTATCATGTCAAGTTCAATCCACCTAAGACACCAGACGTCGACGATGAGACTGGTGAGCCACTGGTTCAGCGAGATGACGACAAGGAAGAAACCGTGCGGCACCGACTGACCGTTTACCGTGAGCAGACTCGCCCGCTGGTCGATTTCTACTCTGATCTGGCTGACGGAGATGGCAGTGCGGCACGTTACCGCAAAATCAGTGGTGTCGGCTCGGTTGACGAAATTCACCAACGCCTTCTGAGCGCACTCGCCTGACCCACCACCCACATGCGGCAGAACGATTGCGACACCCGCCTTCTGCCCGGATTCACTTTGTGAAAGGACAAAACACTATGCAGATTGCAGACAAGGTATTTATCGTGACAGGCGCGGCATCCGGACTGGGCGCAGGCACGGTACGCATGCTGACAGAGAATGGTGCCAAGGTACTGATGGCTGACCTTCAGGATGAGGCCGGCCAGCAACTGGCCAGGGAACTCGGTCAGACATACGTGCACTGCGATGTCACACAGGAAGCCGATGCAATGGCAACTGTCGAGGCTGCCAAGGCCCTGGGGCCTGTTTTTGGGCTAATCAACTGCGCCGGGATTGCACCGGCCGCCAAAACAGTCGGCAAGCATGGCGCACACGCCCTTGACCTGTTCCAGAAAGTGATTTCGGTCAATACGATTGGATCGTTCAACATGATCCGTCTGGCGGCTCAGGCCATGCAGACCAACGAACCACTCGAAACAGGCGAGCGCGGAGTGCTGATCAACACTGCATCGGTAGCTGCCTACGACGGCCAGATTGGTCAGGCGGCCTACGCCGCCTCCAAGGCGGCTGTCGTCGGCATGACGCTGCCAGTTGCTCGCGATCTCGCTCCGCAGGGCATTCGCTGCGTGACAATCGCCCCGGGTATTTTCGGGACACCTATGATCTTTGGCATGCCCCAGAACGTACAGGACTCACTCGCGGCCAGCATTCCCTTCCCGTCGCGTCTGGGTCGTCCTGAGGACTACGCCAAACTGGTGCACCAGATCATTACCAACGATATGCTCAACGGTGAAACGATCCGCCTTGACGGCGCGATCCGCATGCCTCCCAGATGAGCCTGTTGCGCGCGGCTGCGACTGTCAGCAGCCTGACCCTGCTTTCTCGGATCACGGGCCTGGCGCGCGACATCATCATTGCCCGTCTTTTTGGCGCCAGTGCACTGACTGATGCTTTCTGGGTTGCCTTTCGCATACCCAACCTCATGCGTCGGTTATTCGCGGAAGGCGCGTTCTCTCAGGCTTTCATTCCGATCCTGGGTGAAGTCAAGGAGACCAGTCAGAACCAGGAGTCTGTGCGCGTCTTTATTGACCGGGTCGCCCTGGTCCTGCTTCTGACGCTGACCGCCGTTACAGTGCTCGGTATCGTGGGTGCACCAGCGGTCGTACTGTTCATGGCAAGCGGCATGGCAGGAGAAGACCGTCTGCAGGCGTATGAGTCGGCGGTCTGGATGACGCGGCTGATGTTTCCCTACATCATCTGCATGTCACTTGTCGCTTTTGCATCGGGCGTCCTCAACACGTACAAGCGGTTTGCCATTCCCGCACTCACCCCTGTTTTGCTGAATCTCAGCATGATCGGTGGCAGCCTGTTGCTACAGGAACACTTTGCCCAGCCCATTTATGCGCTGGCTGCCGGGGTAATGATCGGAGGCATTGCCCAACTCGCGGCACAATGGTTCGCACTATGGCGTCTGCGCCTGCGACCTCGCCTGATGACACCCGCTGGTGCAGCTTTTAAAGACTCCACCGTGAGACGCGTCATTCGCCAGATGGCCCCTGCAACCCTTGGCGTGTCCGTCGCCCAGATTTCTCTGCTCATCAACACCAACATCGCGACCTGGCTCACCCCGGGTAGCGTGACCTGGCTTTCATTTGCCGATCGCCTCATGGAGTTCCCGACGGCACTAATCGGGGTCGCTCTTGGTACTGTGCTGCTGCCCACACTGTCCAAAGCGAATGCGAACAAGCAAAATGAACATTACAGTGATCTGCTCGACTGGGGGATGCGCCTTGTACTGTTGCTCGGGCTTCCTGCCGCCTTGTGCATGGTGATGCTTGCAGACGCCATGGTAGCCACCCTGTTTCAATACGGTGCATTTGATGCACGTGATGTGGCGCAAACGCAGACGGCTGTCATGGCTTATTCAGCCGGACTGATCGGACTGTTGATGGTCAAGATTCTTGCACCAGGCTTTTATGGAAGACAGGACATCCGCACACCAGTCAAGATTGCGATCGGCGTACTCATAGGCACACAACTGCTCAACGTTGTGCTGGTTCCCCTGCTTGATCATGCCGGGCTGGCACTGGCTATCGGGCTCGGGGCCTGCATCAATGCATCAGCGCTCTACATCGGACTCAGAAAGCGTGGAATATACCGTCCAGCAACAGGCTGGCTGCTATTTCTTGCCCGACAAGTGATCGCCCTGCTAGTCATGGCCGGTTGTCTTCACTGGCTCGGCAACCAGGTGAACTGGACTGATGGGAGCCTGTCTGTGCTCGGGCGGGCTGCATGGCTAGGACTGACACTCAGTGCAGGCGGGGTCGGATATCTGGCCACTCTGATGATTCTGGGCGTTCGTCCAGGGGATTTCATGCGAAGACCTGCGCCCGTGACCAGCACAACGGTCCAATGACACCCAGAACGGTTTGACCAGGCTCGAACAGTGTCTGACGAGTCCGGTCAAACAACACCAGCAAACTCGCCAACCTATAGATCATGATAGCCAAACTCAAGCCTATCATGTTAGAATGCGCGATTATCCAGATTTCAGGAATGGATGCTCGCACCGGGAAATTCTGGGCCGCCGGACAGGGTCCGGTTAAAAGGGCTTCACTCACCCGGTCCAGATGACGACGCGCAGCATGCCAGACAACATCGGGACAAGTCGGCAGAATCTGCTTTTATGATTTGACTTTCGACGTGTCATAAAATTTTTAATCGATCCTTTTCAAGATCTATCAGGTAACAAGAAACTACTATGGCTAATACCGCACAAGCACGCAAGCGCGCCCGTCAATCCGTTGCTCGCAACAAGCACAACTCCAGCCTGCGCTCCATGCTTCGCACATCCATCAAGCGTACGCGTGCTGCGATCGCCGCTGGTGACAAGGCTGCTGCAGCGGAAGCCTTCCAGAAGACCACCAGCGTGATTGACCGGATCGCTGACAAGAAGATCATTCACAAGAACAAGGCAGCTCGCCACAAGAGCCGTCTGGCTGCTGCAGTGAAGGCACTGGCCTGACTGTCTGAATCATCTTCAGAAGTTCGGCTTCTGGTAGTACCGTAATAAGGTAGGCGCAAAAAATTGCGTCTGCTTTTTTGCGTTCTTAGCTTCAGAATACGCTTCATTTTTACGGCTGGCTTCCCGTTTCAAGGCTGGTTTCCTTCAGCTCCACCTTTCATCTACTGTCTTCACAGATCATCGACTGTGCACGGGCGGTACGACATTGCTCGGCATAACTGTCACCAGCGGTGCATCATTTGAAGCCTCTTTTAGGGCCAGCCCCGCGTGTTCAGGCATCGATCCGAACACCTACGCAACCCGTCAAGACATCGCAAATCCTCTTTGCACGCACATCAACCGGGGAACCTCACTCCCTTTCAAAAATCTGTTTCCACAAGCACCCGAGCGCGATCTGGACCCTGTTCCATCCCACACTCACACAAGCCATCGTCCGGGCCTTTCCAAATGCCCATCTCGTTCACATCGGTTGCACTCACAACCACTCCCAGATAAAAATCCCGCTCGCGATCACCAAGCGGAAATAATGAGTGTGTCTGGCTGTTGCCCACTGGTCGTCCTGAATGCTAAGTTTGCCAATCCATGGCGAACTCTCGTTCCTGTTCATCGAACACTAGCCGTCCGTACCAACAATAACGCAAGGATAGTTACAACATGACCCGACCACGCATTCTTCAGATCGGCTCTCTCGCAGGCTCCCCTGGTGCTGACACACGCATGCGCGAGCAGTATGAGGTCATTGAACTCTGGAAAGCAGGTGACCGACAGGCGTGCCTGCAAAGTGCAGCCGACGTCGAGGTGATCGTTACGACTGCCGGCCACGGCTGCAAAAGAGAAGTCATAGAAAGCCTGCCAAATCTGAAAGTCATCTGCAGCTGGGGGGTCGGATACGACTCCATCGACCTGGAAGCCGCACGCGAGAAAGGCGTACTGCTCACCAACACGCCGGACGTTCTGAATGACTGCGTTGCGGACGAGGCGTGGGGGTTACTGATCGCCTGTGCCAGAGGTATCGCCCACGCTGATCGTCATGTACGCGCCAACAACTGGGAGGGCAAGCGTGGTCCACTTCCCCTTGGAACACGGGTATCCGGCAAGAAGCTCGGCATTGTCGGACTCGGGCGCATTGGACTGGCTATTGCCAAACGAGGAACCGGGTTTGACATGAACATCCGGTACCACAACCGCACCCCCAGAAATGACGTCACCTACCAGTACATGAACAGCCTGGAGGAGCTTGCCAGCTGGTCCGACTTTCTGATCATTGCCACCGTCGGTGGAAGCGGCACGCAAGCGCTAATCGACCGGAGTGTGCTGAAGGCACTCGGACCAAACGGCATTGTGGTTAACATTGCCAGAGGGTCAGTCATCGATGAGACGGCCATGGTGGAGCTACTTGCATCAGGCGAACTTGGAGGTGCCGGACTTGATGTCTTCGATAAAGAACCCAGGGTACCAGACGAACTCAAGAAAATGGACCAGGTAGTGCTGATGCCTCATGTGGCGAGTGCAACAACCGAAACCCGAAAGGCAATGACGGATCTCGTTCTGGCCAATGTCGAGGCCTACTTTTCTGGCAAACCACTTTTGACGCCGGTCAGCAACTCCTGACCACCTGCTGCGGTTTCGAGTTGATTATCCAGCGCAAAATCGTGGACGAACTTCCACGCCAGCGGTTCGATATCGCGAAGCCGCCCGTCAACCACTACGCACCGTATTCCGTCGATACTTCGGGGAACCGCGTAGGGTGAATAGGAAATGTGGCTTGCACCCGCGCCCGCAGGACGATAAGGAGCAAGCACGCCGGCCAGTCTTTCAGCCCAGTCACTGGGTCGAAACCGCTGACCGCTCAATGTCTTGCCGTATATGACGAAGTACTGCTGCTTATTGCTCATTGGCAGGGACTCTGGTAGCTGAACCGTATGCAGCCAGCTCGAGTGGCTGCAGCGCAACTGATTCACGCGGTGTCGCTGGAATTGTATATGATTGATACTTTCTCTTGACCTTGCACTCGGCAATCGGTGAAGTTTGATAGGGACTCATCGATCAGGGCCGGCGAACCGGCAGATTAGGCATTGACTGTGTCGCCACGCCTGTGAATGCCCTGTGTTCAGGCTATCCGCCCTGTGGACAATGACGGCGTCGCAGGAAGTATCTGACCCGCTTGAGTCGGGCAACCAGATATCTGGATGCATCGATTCTGCCTCGGCATCTGGCTTGTTCTGTGCCCTGGTTTCTGATTTTGTTACTGGTTTCTATTCGACAGGATTTCACTCATATGACTTCAGCGCTCTCGAACATCTACGGACGGCTTCCCGTTGCTTTCACTCATGGCCAGGGCGTCTGGCTCTGGGATGGCGAGGGCAAGCGATACCTGGATGGACTCTCTGGCATCGGTGTTTCATGTCTCGGTCATGCGCACCCAGGTCTCGTCAAGGCGATCTCCGATCAAGCCGCAAAGGTCATTCACACCTCGAACATCTACGAAGTTCCGCTACAAGAGCAACTGGCGCAACGCATCGTGGCTATCTCAGGCATGACCGAAGTTTTCTTTGGCAACAGCGGTGCCGAAGCGAACGAAGGCGCCATCAAACTTGCCAGAATGTTCGGTAGTAACAAGGGCATTGAAACCCCGACCATCATCTCCATGGAATCGTCCTGGCACGGCCGCACAATCGGCACCTTGGCAGCCACCGGAAGTGACAAGGCCCGTCAAGGGTTTGGTCCCCTTCCCGCCGGTTTCGTGCAGGTTCGCTACAACAGCATTGAATCCATCGAGAAAGCAGCAGCGCAGTGCCCTGATGTTGTGGCAGTTCTGCTTGAAGTCTTGCAGGGTGAAGGCGGTATCCGGCCATCAGATATCGAGTACCTGAAAGCATTGCGCAAGCTTTGCGATGAGCGTGGATGGCTGATGATGATCGACGAGGTACAGTCTGGCATCGGACGCACCGGCAAGTGGCTGGCGCATCAGTGGGCAGAAATTCTGCCTGACGTCATCACACTGGCCAAAGGATTAGGCGGCGGCGTACCCATCGCGGCAGTGGGTGCACGCGGACCAGCAGCGGGCGTGCTCAAACCAGGCCATCATGGCACCACCTTTGGCGGCGGCCCACTGGTGTGCGCAGCCAGCCTTGCGGTCCTTGATGCGATCGAGCAGCAGGATCTGCTCAAGAACGCACAAGCCATCGGCGATCATCTGCAAACACGCCTGCACGAAGCACTTGATGCTGTTGATGGTGTGCGTGAAATTCGTGGACGTGGCCTCATGATCGGTATTGAACTGGCACGCCCTTGCGCAGAACTGGTGCGTAGCGCGCTGACTGAAGGCTTGCTGATCAACGTCACCCGTGACAACGTGGTCCGCCTGCTTCCGCCTCTCGTACTAAGCCGCGAAGAGGCGGACCAGATTGTCGACACACTCGTGCCACTCATCCAGCAGTTTCTGGCCAATAAAGCCTGATCAGAGAGACGCAAACTATGACTGACACCGTAGAAACGACCTCCAGTATTCGGCACTTCCTGCGTCTTGATGATTTCAGCGCAGACGAGTTGCACTATGTGCTCAAGCGCGCCGCCATCATCAAGGGCAAATTCAAACGTTACGAGCCGCATCGCCCTCTGCACGACCGAACCCTGGCAATGGTGTTCGAGAAGGCGAGCACTCGCACACGCGTTTCGTTCGAAGCGGGAATGTATCAAATGGGCGGTGCGGTCATCCACCTGACCACCAATGATTCCCAGCTCGGACGATCCGAGCCGATTGAAGACACGGCGCGCGTCGTGTCCCGAATGGTCGACCTGGTAATGATCAGGACCTTCGAGCAGGAGCGAATCGAGACTTTCTCTCGTTATTCCCGTGTCCCGGTCATCAATGGCCTGACCAACGAGTTCCACCCATGCCAGATCCTGGCCGATGTCTTCACCTACATCGAGCATCGGGAGTCCATCAAGGGACGGATCGTGACCTGGATCGGTGACGCCAACAACATGGCTTACACCTGGATTCAGGCTGCAGCTATGCTGGGTTTCACGTTTCATTTCAGCGCACCCAAGGGTTATCAGCTTGACCCGACCCGGCTGGCTGGCGTGCCGCAAAACTGCTGGCGATCGTTTGACGACCCTCTCGAGGCTTGCGACGGAGCCGATCTGGTCACGACCGACGTATGGACCAGCATGGGTTACGAAGACGAAAACGAAGCCCGACGCAAAGCATTTGCTGACTGGTGTGTGAATGCGGACCTGATGGCCCGTGCAAAGCCAGATGCGGTATTCATGCACTGCCTGCCCGCACACAGGGGCGAAGAAGTGGCGGCGGAGGTCATTGATGGCCCTCAAAGTGTGGTATGGGATGAGGCAGAGAACAGACTGCATGCGCAAAAGGCACTGATGGAGTTTCTGCTGCTTGGCCAGATCGATTGATCGATACAGGAATACCAAGGCTAAAATACAGGTTTGCCGGTGGCGACCGGTTTTAATAGGGCAATTCATGAGCAATGTGAACAAAGTAGTGCTCGCCTACTCCGGCGGGCTTGATACATCCGTCATCCTCAAGTGGCTGCAGGACACCTACGACAGTGAAGTAGTCACTTTCACCGCCGACATCGGGCAAGGCGAAGAACTTGATCCCGCGCGTACCAAGGCGCTGCAACTCGGCATCAAGCCTGAGAACATCTTCATCGATGATTTGCGTGAAGAGTTTGTGCGCGACTTCGTGTTTCCGATGTTCCGCTGCAATGCAGTTTACGAAGGCGAATACCTGCTCGGCACATCGATTGCCCGTCCGCTGATTGCCAAGCGACAGATCGAGATTGCCCAACAGGTCGGTGCGGACACCGTCTCGCACGGTGCTACCGGCAAGGGTAACGATCAGGTACGTTTCGAGTTGGGGTATTACGCACTCGAGCCGGGCATCAAGGTCATCGCACCATGGCGCGAATGGGATCTGCTGTCACGCCAGAAGCTGCTGGACTACGCAGAAGCAGCCGGCATCCCGGTCGAGATGAAACACAAGCAAGGTGGCGCACCCTACTCCATGGATGCAAACCTGCTGCATATCAGTTATGAAGGCCGTCATCTTGAAGACCCCAAGGCCATGGCTGAAGAGTCAATGTGGCGCTGGACGGTCTCGCCCGAAGAGGCACCCGATGCACCCGAGCTCATCGACATCGAGTTTCGTAAAGGTGACCCGATCTCCATCAATGGCGAACAGCTGAGCCCGGCCAGCATGCTCGAAAGGTTGAACCAGCTTGGTGGGAAGCACGGCATCGGACGTCTGGATCTGGTTGAGAACCGGTACGTCGGCATGAAGTCTCGCGGATGTTACGAAACCCCGGGAGGTACTATCTTGCTCAAGGCGCACCGCGGAATTGAGTCGATCACACTTGACCGCGAAGTTGCACACCTCAAAGACGACCTGATGCCACGCTACGCAGCTCTGGTCTACAACGGTTACTGGTGGTCACCCGAACGCAAGGCTTTGCAGGTTCTGATCGATCATACCCAGCAGCATGTCAATGGCTGGGTGCGTCTGAAGCTCTACAAGGGAAGCGTCACCACCGTTGCACGTGACTCCGACAATTCCTTGTTTGATCAGGAGATCGCGACATTTGATGATGATGGTGGCGCCTACAATCAGGCCGATGCCGCCGGCTTCATCAAACTCAACGCATTGCGCATGCGGATTGAAGGAAAACTACAGCGCGGTTGATCACCATACGCTCGGAAGTCGGGACTCAGGCACCAGGTTTGAGTCCCGATTTTTTTGAGAGTGGACAAGTGCCAGAACCGCGTGAGCCTGTAACCAGAAGTTCAAGGAGGGTTTGGCCTGTCGGCCTGAGAGTCGAGCCGGCCTGATGCAGAGCGATGACAACCGACAAGATGAATGCTGCCAACGTCAGACAAGAGAGGCCATCACACCCTCAATGGGTGGAATCCATATACGAAAGGCTTGCTGAAGACGATGAGGGACGGGTCTGCAAGGCGATCAGCGACAATGCCTGCCGCGAATCTCCGGGCAACTTTGTACGAATGCTCATTGCCAACACGCTTTCGAACCTGGCCGACAGGTTAGCGAGTGCCAAGACCACCCTGCCCTGGCTTCTGATGCAACTGGGGGCACCAGCATGGATGCTCAGCTTGCTGGTCCCGATTCGGGAATCTGGCTCCATGCTTCCACAACTCTGGATTGGCGCTTCGATCCGACAACGCGCTGTTCGCAAGTGGATCTGGGTGGCTGGCGGCATCAGCCAAGGACTATGCCTGCTGGTTATGGGCTGGGTCGCCATGGCACTGGAGGGCTGGGGTGCAGGCGCACTGATTGTTGCGCTCCTTGTCGTGTTCAGCGTCTCCCGAGGGGCCTGCTCCGTCGCATTCAAGGACGTTCAGGGAAAGACCATACCCAAGACCCGGCGCGGTCGACTCTCAGGGTGGATCAGCATGATATCGGGACTGGCCGCACTTGGGGTCGGGGTACTGGTCGGCGGACTCCAGTCTGATAGCTCGCAGGAAGTATTTGTGATGCTTTTAGCGGCAGCCGCTCTGCTCTGGCTACTCGCAGCAATTGTATTTTCAAGAATGATTGAAGAACCCGGTGCGACAGAAGGCGGTGCGGACGGCTGGCGAGCTGCGCTCGACAAGCTCTCCTTGCTGAGAACCGATCTCCCCTTTCGGCGCTTCGTTTTCGCCCGAGCACTCGCGCTTGGCACCGGACTTGCTGCCCCCTTCTACGTCGTGCTCGCGCGCGACAGTCTTGGTGACGCGATCAGCCTGCTGGGCCTTTTCATTGCGGTGGAAGGCCTGGCCAGTCTCGTGAGCTCACCCGTGTGGGGAAAGTGGGCAGACCGCTCGAGCAAACAGGTCTTCGCCACTGCCTGTGCCATGGCCAGTATCCTCTCACTCATGGTCACCATCTGGTCATGGGTACCCGCCTCTGATCTCGCACACCAGGCGTTTTACCTGCTGGCGTTCTTTGGGCTCGGCATCGCGCACGCGGGCGTGCGGCTTGGCAGAAAGACCTATCTGGTTGACATGGCACAAGGAAACAAACGGACTGATTATGTTGCGGTCAGCAACACCGTCATTGGCGCACTGCTACTGGTTGTCGGGTTAGTGGCAGGTCTGGTCGCCTCGGTATCGACCCAGGCTGCCCTGATCCTGCTCGCATTGGCGGGGTTGTCAGGCGCGTGGATGAGTCTGCGCTGGAAGGATGTATCGGGTTAGCATGCCTGGATCTTCTGGCGAGATGTTGCATGAGTGAGACTCACGATTGCGCACAAATGATCGTTAACCCTTGGATTCCACTTTTTTCCTGCGAGTGGACGAGGCAATGTCTAGTCATAAGCATGACCGATACGTTACCCTAAGAAATATCTTGGGTTCATATCAGGTCAGGTCAATCCAGGTCAATCACGTACTCCAGTGACTGAACTGAGCCCAAATACAGTCTGAAGGCGGCATTCGCCTGCCAGTTTCACCCAAATTTTACAACGTCAGATTCGCACGCGGATTCCTTTGTCGTTCAGCTGATCAAGGGGCTCGACAAGCGACCGGCAAGTCATTGATTGCCATACGGGGTTTGGCATAACTGCAGAACATGAACATTAGTCAAATCAGCGAGCAGCATGTGACAGAGCATGAGCCCGGCACTGCGCTCAATGATGAACAACTTA
The DNA here is from genome assembly GCF_003058465.1 of Orrella marina. Lineage (NCBI taxonomy): Bacteria > Pseudomonadati > Pseudomonadota > Betaproteobacteria > Burkholderiales > Alcaligenaceae > Orrella > Orrella marina. Next base: position 1,399,263 of record NZ_CP028901.1, read on the forward strand.
TCTGACTCAGACTCAGGAGATACGTGTTGTTGAGAGGTGGGCGTTGAAAGCCGGTCACGATGCAAGCGCCCTTCACGGGCAGGCAGACCAGCGCGCAAGCCAGTCACGCGACGGCTGGTTTGCGCACGCACGTGTGCCTGCACTGGTGGGTGTGATATGCCTGATGCTGCTGGCTGGCTACTGGATGAAGTTGTTTGCATCCTATGACAATATGCGCGAGGGCGTCCGGCAGGAATCGTATCGACTTGCTGCCCAGTCGGCTCAGGCGGTTTCGCTCAAGATCGACAGCGTTGTGCGCAAAATTGACTACGCCACAGCAACGCTCGGGCATATCTGGCTGAATCAGCCCCCGCCACTGTTTGAGGAGGCGGTCAACTTTGCATTCGAATCCTTTGCACCGGGATCATTGGCACAAGTCGATGTCTACACGCCGTCAGGAGAGTCTCTCTTTACCCGTTCGGCGGAACAAGAAAATGACCTACACCCCCTACAAGCTCCAGAATGGGCGAGCCGGCCCCAACTTCTGAACCCGGATTCGGTTTACATTTGTCCACCTTTGCAACCATCGCCGACAGGTCCCTGGCTAATCCGGTTTTCCAGGCCTGTCATGCAGAATGGCAACGTGACTGCGATCGTCAGCTTTCTGGTATCGGCAGACTATATCGCCTCAGTGCTCAAGGCGATATTCAAGAACAGTAGCGATGTCGCAGTACTCCTGAAATCGGACGGCACTTACCTTGCCCGCTCAGCAATGAATCACGAGACGATCGGTAAAAGTACCGTACGAAGAGCGCACTTTCTCGACCACCCTGGCCAGGAAACAGGATCCTTCGAAGACGCGCCAATGATCGATGGCATCCATCGGTTCTACAACTGGCACCGTAGCAGCACTTTCCCGCTGGTTGTCAGCGTTGGCATGGATACCGCTCAGGCAACCCGCCCGGTCGAGCTGGCGATCAGCGAAAGTATCTGGCAGAACGCTGTGGCAACCATCTTGCTAGTGTTACTTGGCACAACAGTTCTGACGCTCTGGGTTCAGCGCAGCCGCAAATCGGCTGAAGTAAATGAAATCCGGGAAAGGTTATCCAAGCTGATCGCTGAGATCCCTGGCGCGGTGTTTCAGTACCAACTCAACCTCGACCGGTCGTCGTATTTTCCGTATATCAGCCGCGGGGTTGAAAAACTCTACGGGATTGACGCCAGCACCTACGATGGTAATGCCAAGACAATCTTCGAGAAGGTGCATCCGGACGACCGGATGTCCATGGTCGAATCAGTTCGCGAATCCTCTCGAACACTTACCGCCTGGGTACTCGAGTTTCGGGTTATTCGTGAGGATGGACAAACCCGCTGGGTTCAGGCCCGAGCCAACCCGGAGCGCCTGTCTGATGGAGCTACCCTCTGGCATGGCTACCTGCACGACATCACGCATGAACACGAAGTCGATGAGGCCCTGAAATCACGGGAGATGCAACTCGACCTTGCGCTGGACGCAGTGCAGGACGGAATCTGGGAGTTTGAGCACGCAGCGTACGTCGCACACTGGGACGAGCGGATTCGCACGATGCTGGGATACGGTCCCGAATACGAAACTGTCGACGCCAGACTTATTGCCAAGCTGGTTCATCCGGACGATATGGAACGGATCTCAAAGGAAGTTACACGAGCTCAGCTTGCAGACAGCGCAAGTCTGATGGACATCTCTCTTCGGCTTATGTCGAACTCAGGAGAATGGCTCTGGGTTCAAGCCAGGGGACGAGTCATCGAGTGGGGGGCAGACAATCAGCCGGTCCGCTCGATGGGATTGCTTCACAACATTAGCGAACGCGTAGCAGAAACACAGTTACGTGATGCTCTGCTCAATCGCAGCGTTGCATCCATTACTCTTGTGAGCCGGGACCGGCGACTGCTTGACGCAAACAATCAGTTCAAGTCAATGTTTCTCAAAGACAACCTGCACGACCTTGAAAGCTTTGATTTCCGGGAACTACACGTCGATGATGCACACTGGAACGCGTTTGGTGAGAAGTATCCAATTATCCGTGAACAGAACCAGACTCGCTTCGAGTTTCCGATGAAAGACCGCAGCGGCAAGGTTCACTGGTTTGACATGCATGGTGTTCTGAAGGAAGCCGGAAACCCGCAAAGCGATGTGATCTGGACGTGGATCGACGTGTCAGATCGGCACGCCGCGGATCTGGCCCTCACAACCGAGCGACTGCGACTGCGCACTCTGCTGCAGCACTTTCCGGGTGGAGTATTGATCATTGACACGGATGGTCTGATCGTTCTGATGAATGAGCAAGCAGCCCAGATGCTCGGGGTTCATATCTCTCCAGACTACATCACTGGATTGAATCAAGCTCTGTTACCGGACGTGATCGGTCAGCAGGCGTTTTCCTGGCTCGAGCAGGCACGCACCCGGGACAAGGAGGCGCAGCCGACCATATTCGAAGTCAGGACTGAAACCAACCAGTATCTGGAAATTGAATTTCTGGAAATCAAAGACGATGGAACCAGGCTAGGATCTGTCTGGCTGCTCTGGGACATGACAGACAGAAAGCAAGAGGCTCTCAAACTGATTGAACTGGCCGAAACCGACAGTTTGACTGGTCTGCCGAACCGTCGCTGTTTCATGCAAACCCTTGAAATGCTAAAGGAAAAACATGACGTCAGCACCGCTCAGCCTGGTGTGCTGCTAATGCTCGACATTGATCGTTTCAAGAAACTTAATGACTCATATGGTCATACTGTCGGGGACCAGTTGCTGATTCACGCTGCGCAACTGATCAGACTCTGTCTTCGCGAGGATGACCTCCCGGCGAGACTCGGCGGGGAAGAGTTCGCCATTCTTCTTCCCAGAGCTGACTTGCGGATCGGTCAGGCTGTTGCCGAGCGTATTCGCAAGCACATCGAACAAACACCTTTCATCATGGGTGAAGACAACATTCCGATGACGATCAGCATCGGTCTGACTCACATCGACATCCAGGACCTTGATCAGACAGTGCGCCGAGCGGACCGTGCGCTGTATGCGTCGAAAGCCAATGGCCGAAACAAGACTGTTGTATGGACAGCAAGCCTGGATCGCTGAGCCGCGTCGCACCGTTCTCGGACATTGAATAGACTGACTGGCAAAATGATCGAAACGAGACTTGATCAACATAAAGGCCAGCGTACGCAGGCCTTTATGTTGCTTCAATGCGACTGAAACTCTGAACGTTACGTCGTCGTTGTAAATCTCGATACTAGCCGACAAGACGATCAGGATTCATCTACAAATCACTTGGAAGGTGCCTTGGCAAAGCGCAAGTATGGCAACTTGATATCGATCTCACCGAACTTGGCTTTCGCCTGTTCATCGTTCAGACTCAACGCAACAATCACGTCCTGACCAGGCACCCAGTCTGCTGGTGTGGCAATCGGTACACCATCGGTCGCCTGAATCGCATCCAGTGCCCGCATGATCTCTGCAAAGTTACGACCAACAGACATCGGGTAGGACATTGTCAGACGAATTTTCTTGTCTGGACCGATGATGAAAACCGTGCGGACAGTTGCGCTATCGGCGGGTGTGCGGCCATCTGGAAGATAGGCGTCAGCTGGCAACATGTTGTAAAGCTTGGAGACTTCGAGTGATGTGTCATCGATGATCGGGAAGTCTGCCGGCGATCCGGAAAACGCTTCGATATCGCGCTTCCACTTGTGGTGCTCTTCAACGTTGTCGACAGACACACCCATCACCTTGGTATTGCGCTTGGCGAATTCGCCAGACAGGCGAGCGACTGCACCGAACTCTGTCGTGCATACTGGTGTGAAATCTTTGGGGTGCGAAAAAAGAATGGCATAGCTTTCGCCGATCCAGTCGTGCAGGGAGATCTTTCCTGCCGTGGAATCCACGGTGAAATTGGGGGCAACATCATTGATTCTGAGAGACATAGATACTTCTCCTTGTTGTAAAAGCCTGCAACACTCGAACGATGAGTGATCTAAGCTTGACTCATTATATGAGTACAATCTTATTAAAAGATTAATCTTTAATCCTACTCGTAATCCATTTCATGTCAACCTGCAACCCCCAAACCATACCGAAGAAGGAAGCAACGACGTATGCTTGTCTGGCTTTCGCGATCACTTGAACGACAGTTTGGTTGCTGAGCATTTCAGCACCCGAAATAGAAAAACCCGCACGATCACTCGCGCGGGTTTCTTCGGACTAATGGAGAGAACCTTAGACAGGTTCGATCTCGAGCAGATTAGTCGACGAGTTGAATGTTGGTCGCACTTGGGCCTTTGGCGCCCTGACCAATTTCAAAGCTGACTTTCTGGTTTTCTTGAAGGCTCTTGTAGCCATCAGCACGAATTTCCGAGTAGTGAGCAAACAGATCTTTGCCACCACCATCAGGCATGATGAAACCATAACCTTTTTCTGAGTTGAACCACTTAACGATACCGGTTGCCATGATAGACACTTCCTTGATAGAGATTTATTAAAAATGGCTTGCGCCAAGAATGCCAGATGATCAAGGAAGGTAAAGGACTACTCGTACCGCACTGGGCGACAGATAAAAATCGAAAACCGCGTCGCTTGAGAATCTTGCCTAGCTAATGTAGTCGGCATCTGTGATTGCGTCAAATACTTTTTACGTTCCTTGGGCAATTTCCTCACACAGCGATCAAACGCACACAGAATCTGTGCGTTTTTGTCCTCAGCAGCCTACAGGACTGACACTGCCAGCCGAATACACTTGTCAATCCAACACATACCGTTCACACAAATCAGGAGACCGAGGCAATGAGCGACATTCTCTGGGAACAAACCGGCGGCATCGCGCGCATCATTCTGAACAAACCCGACCGAAAGAACGCCATCGGCGGGGATATGCGAGCCAACTTGACCGCATACTTTGACCGGGCCAATGAAGACACATCTGTGCGTGCGGTCCTGCTTGAGGCTCGAGGCGATTGCTTTTGTGCCGGCGCCGATGTGCAAGCCATGGGCAAGCTGAGCGCGTTTGAAGACCGTAAACGCCTCCAGCTTCATAGTCACAGAATGATCAAAAGCCTGTATGCGCTGGAGAAGCCGGTGACCGCTGTTGTACGAGGCCCGGCTGTCGGAATGGGGCTATCAATGGTGCTGGCGTGTGACTTCGTCCTGGCAAGCGAGAATGCCCGATTCTCTTGTGTGTTCAGCCGGCGGGGACTGGCCCCTGACACGGGTAGCGCATTCATGCTAAGTCGCCTGGTCAGCCCGATGAAGGCAAGAGATCTGATCTACACAGGACGTTTTTTTGACGCCCAGGAGGCGCACGCACTCGAACTGGTCACACATGTCGTTCAAGACCAGCACCTCGAGTCCCGTGCAACCGAATATGCAGCGAAGCTGGCCGAGCTCCCCACCCTCTCGGTAGCCATGTCCAAGAAAATGCTGCAGTTGTCCCTGTCACCAAGCCTGGACAGTTTTCTGGATTATGAAGCGCTGATCCAGCCATTGATGCGCACAACCGAAGACTTCCAGGAGGGGGTCGCGGCGTTTCGGGAAAAGCGCCCTGCCCGCTTTCAGGGCAAATAGCTTGCCATCAACCAGATCCGTCACGGCCTGATTCAAACGCTCAAAGCAAATGTCATCGCGCTAGCTATGCCAGCGCCACGATAATCGGGCCCCATACGGCAAAGAGGACGTTAGATACCGCGTAACAGACCGTGAAACCAATCACCGGTGTCTGACTTCCAGATTCTTCGATAATCGTGTTCATTGAGGCAGCCTCGGTCTGTGCCCCGGCTATTCCACCGAGCAATATCATAGGGTGCAGCTTGAGCAGATACTTGCCAAAATAAAATGCCACAATCGGTGGGATCAGCGTCACGAACACGCCTGCGCCAACCAGCGCTAGTCCATGTTTTTGCATTGCGGCAATCGCTGCAGGACCAGCCATCAACCCGACCACAGCAGCAAATGCGGTCAAGCCCAACTCGGAAAACGCCCACTGGGCCGCCGGCGGAAGATCCCCAAAGCCGGGGTAACGCGAATGCGCCCACCCCACCACCAGCGCCACAACCAGAATACCGCCTCCCACGCCGAGCTCGATAGGAACCACTCCAATGTGAGCAGAAAGCAATCCAAGCAGCGTTCCAATCACAATTGCGAGCGTGTGAATGGCGATATCGCTTTTGTAATGTCCCGTCTTGACACGACCAAATCTGGTGGCAATCGCTTCGACTTGCGAAGGTCTGCCAGAGATCTCGACCAGGTCACCGATCCGGTAGACGGTATGGTTTATCAAAGGCAGGTCAAATCCGGATCGTACAATTCGATTCAGAAATACACCGTGCCGGCTCAGCGGCCCTGTTTCAGCCCTCAACTCACCCAGCGTCTTGCCTGCATACTGGCGACGATTCAGCACAATAGTCAGCGTCTTTTGTGGATAAGACAATGCGACAGGACTGTCGATCTCAGGTCCAAACAGATAATCCATGTCGCTGACATAATCGCGACGCGCAACCAGACCAACAATATCCCCAGCCTCCAGCTTCAAAGAGATGTCGCGCTCAATGATCCGATTGCCGCGGATGACACGCTCAATGCTCAGATGCTTGCTCTGCGCTTCAACTTCTTCGATCGACTTGCCATCAGCTGGCATACCTGCTTTCACCAGATGGGCACGACCGACCATCATCTTGTAGGTGTTGACTTCTTCGTCTTTGCCAGCATTGCCCTTGCCAGCCAGTTCTGCCTCAAGCTCTCGGGCGGACGCTTTCAGATCAATACCGAGGAGCATCGGCGCGACTGAGCTGACAAAAATGATCAGACCGATGGTTCCAAACAGATAGGTAACGGCGTAGGCAATTGCCATGTGACTGTTGAGTGTCTCTAACTCATCCGCCGAAATGGGCAAGCTATGCATCGCACTCGACGCCGTTCCCATCATGGCAGTATCCGTCAACGCACCCGCACCAAGACCGGCGGCAAACCCGGCATCAAAACCAAAATAAGCATTCATGGCCAGAATGCATAACAGACCGGTAACGCACAACACCACCGACAACATGACCAGTTTCAAGGTGCCACGGCTCAAGCTTCCAAAAAAACCTGGGCCGCTCTTGAATCCCACGGCATAAATGAAGAGCGCGAAGAAAACAGCTTTGAGAATGCTCGGTATCTCGATATCGATCTGCCCGATCAGCAAGCCCATCAGCAGCGATCCCGCCACGGTACCTAGATGAAAACTTCTCCATTTGAGTCGACCAACCAGCGTTCCGAGTGCGATTGAAAGAAAGATCGCAATCTCAGGGTTCTCGCGAAATGCGTGCAAAAGAGAGTCGATCATGGCATCAGGACTATTAGAAAGGTTGAGAACAACATCCACCGGAACCATACCTCAAAGGATGAGACTTGAGATTCCAGATGAGGCAGCACCTCCCCGTCTATTCGAGTGGCGCATCACATGTCAGTTGTCGTAGCGTAATCTCTGAGTAACCTGTGCGCATAGCCCATGTCAATCCAGACCAATCGGTCCAATGCGAGAATAAAAAGAATTTAGAATCACTTCACCTGAGCGCAGGCAGTCACACCCGCGAAGATCCCGGTCAGTGGTGTATGCAAAATACAACACAGCACCCACCATGCACCGGGACAAGATCACCGACTGATCTCTTGCATTGGCCACGGAATTCATTTAAGACTTGATAACGGAGTTTTAAATGAACACAGTCTTGCCGCGTCTCATGCAAAAGGCCGTCCAGGATGAGTTGGAAGGCGAGAATTTCGATTCCGTGTGCCTTCAGTAATAGCAGCATAGCCTGATAGTGAACCCTTGCAGGATAGCGGCTAAATGCTGTTCGACATCAGCCTTCAAGAATAGGTTATTCACCGAACCAGCGAGACTGCCAGACATTGGGAGCAGTTCGTCCTGATCCAGGATCCCTTGGCAAGGTCGGAAAACGCTAAATCAAAGATGCTTGAACGGAACCCTGCTCGCTTGCTTGATCTTAAACGGGATTGATTTCCCCAGGACGCAAGCGGCTTGCCGAACTTGTCGCGGCCTACCAAAACCGACTGTTGCAGAAGCGCGCCTGAAAAGCCATACCCGCTTCGCTGGTGCTTGCTTCTACCGATCAAAACCCGCCTCAAAATGTGCTTGCCCAAGCATAGCACCGCTGGTTGCGAGCGTGTTTTGATTGGTTAAGGCTCACTTCGCTACCCGTTGAAGTTTCTCGAAGGCAACAAAAAAGGCGCCCGGCGTTGGCTTGGGCACCTTTTTACTTCGAAAATTCGTGGTGGGTGCTGAGGGGTTCGAACCCCCGACCTACGCCTTGTAAGGGCGCCGCTCTACCAGCTGAGCTAAGCACCCACGAATATGAGTGACTGTTTTTTCAGTTCACGTGAAGCATTGTAAACCATCTTGGAAAATCGCGTTTAAGCAGCTAACGCTTCACAATACTTGCTCCACAATACTTACTTTCGGTTGCACTCCGACCAGGGCGCTCGTTTTCCCGCACCATCCAAGCTTCCAACTGACACCAAAACCCAGCCGAAACCTTCACGTGAGGAAACTGGCACTACTCACCTGTCCAAGTGTGTGGCAGACGAATCTGTCAATGACCGTCAAAGAATCCTGATGAAGCGCCGTGGCATATCAACCAATACCAGAGGCTCCTCAACCGAAGGTCCGCATTATAGCGGACCTTTTTAAAACGTCAAACTGACTGGAGGCTAATAAGCCAAGGCCATTCAGTTCACTGCATCCTTGAGCGCCTTGCCCGGACGAAACTTTGGCACTTTTGCCTTTTTGATCTTGATCTCCTCTCCAGTGCGGGGATTGCGACCAGTACGCGCAGCACGCGCGGAAACTGCAAATGTTCCAAAACCGACCAGTGTTACCGTGCCACCTTTTTTGAGGGTGGTCTTGACACCGCCAATCAGCGCTTCAAGGGCACGACCTGCCGCTGCCTTCGAAATATCTGCCTCAGAAGCAATGTGGTCGATCAATTCGGTTTTGTTCATGTCAGGTTTACCCCTTATCTTGAGATTGGATTTGCAGATAACCAGAATCTGACTCGACCTGGTTCGAGCGCGAGCCGATCGGCACTCGTCGCATACCTGATATTTAGCGCCGTGAACAATGGTCTGTCAAGTGACGATCACCCGAAGAACCGCATCCAGAATGACCTCAGACTGTACCGTCAACCAATCCCGGCAAGCACAATTCCGCCGGTAACAATCACAGGCCGTCTGCACAAGAGGTCAGCGCTGAACTGAAGTCATGCAGTAGATCCGCCTCGTCCTCAATGCCTACCGAGACACGAATCAGGTTGTCCGCAATACCCATCTGAGCGCGCATCTGATGACCCATTTCAAAGTAGATCGTATGGGCCGCAGGCAGGCATAGTGTTCGGGTGTCACCGAGGTGGGTTGCCAGCACGGCAACCTTGAGGCGGTTAAGCAAGTCAAAACAATCGACCTTGGAGATAGGCGCAAATGACAGCAAAGTGCCATACCTCCCCCCAAAAAGCACCTTCGCCCGCTCGTGCTGCGGGTGACCGGCCAGCCCCGGGTAAGAAACCATATCGACAGCCGTGTGCGCTTGCAGCATTCTGGCAAGCGCCAATGCGTTGTCGCACGCACGTTCAAGCCGCAACGCCAGTGTTTCCGCTCCCAGTGCAATACGGTGTGCGGGTTCGGCCGCGAGCGTCGCGCCCATGTCGCGCAAGCCCTTCTTCTTGATCTGCGTCAACCCCCATCCGGCTGGGTCACCTGATTTGTAGATATCCAGGATGTTCGGATAGGAAAACCAGTCAAAGAGCCCCGTGTCAATCAGTGCACCACCGAGCGCCTGTGCCTGCCCGGCAATGTGCTTGGACAAGGAATGCATCACCAGACTTGCCTGAACATCACGCGCCTTGAACAGCCACGGGGAGGTCAGCGTACTATCAATCACGTAAAGGAGTCCGTTTTCTTTGGCAAGTCGACCAATGCCGGCAAGATCCGCGATCTGGGTTCCAGGATTGGCAATCGTTTCGACAAACACCATCCGGGTGTTGGGTTGAATTGCAGCGCTGACCGCTTCGACATCAGTCGCATCCACCAGCGTGACTTCAATGCCGAGTTGGCGCAGCGAGCCAAACAAACTATTGGTATTGCCAAAAACATACTGGCTCGAAATCAGGTGATCCCCTGATTTGAGCAAGGTCGTGAACATGGCTGCCAGCGCGGCCATGCCGGTCGAGAAAACAATACTTGCTCGGCCCTGCTCCATGATCGCCAGTTTGCTCTCGAGCGCTGCCGTGGTGGGGGTTCCCTGACGCGCATACGAAAATCCTGGCTTGCCCTGAAACACCGCTGCGAGCTCGCGCGCGTCGCTGTACGCATACTGGGATGATGTGTGGATCGGCTTGTGGACTGCACCATGCTCGGCGCCCTGCCGCCGGTCGGCATGCAGGATCCGGGTGGTCAGTCCCTCTGAGTGGCTATCTTGTGTCATGAAATGATGGTGCAAAAAATATGGAAAACCCGACAACGGCCTACAGGTGGGGAGAGCGGGCGATACAGAAATACAGGCTTGACAGGCAATCAGATGCAAGACTCGAGATTGGCACCTGGTGTCTGGTCTGACTCACCACGAATCAAAACCAGACTGGACTCAATTCCTTGCTCAGGCAGCGGTGACTCCGGTTGCACTCATCGGCGCAAAAGAAACTCGACATGATTGGCCAGAAAAAAATCCAACCGGAGCACTCATGGCTCATGACTGATTGCGAATCAGACTCGATTTTAACGCTCACAGTGGTGTCACTGACCTGGTTACTGACTTTGCGGGTCTGAACTGCGAATCAACCCGCCATGCTGCCGTGACTGCTCACCACATAGACAGTGTGTTACGTGTAGCCCGTGCGCAAGCAAGGAGGAGCACGTCGCGTCCATGTCGGATCAGCCCGCCAGACTGCCCAGGATTTACCGCGAAGTGACTACGCGACGCTGGCGAACGGTTTCAAACAGGCACACGCCGGTTGCAACACTGACATTCAGGCTCTCGACCGAACCTGCCATTGGAATGCGAACCAGCATGTCGCAGAGCTCACGTGTCAAGTGGCGCATACCTTCACCTTCAGCCCCCATGACCCAGGCCACAGGCATGCTGAGGTCTACCTGATCCGGAGTCTGCTCAGCCCGCTCGTCAGTACCGACGATCCATACTCCGCGTGCTTTCAGATCACGAAGGCAGCGCGCCAGATTGGTTACCATCAGATAGGGCGTAGTCTCGGCTGCTCCACAAGCAATACGCTGGGCGACTGTTCCAAGCCCTACTGCCCGATCCTTGGGAGCGATCACCGCATGCACCCCAGCCGCGTTGGCCGTACGCATGCATGCTCCAAGATTATGGGGATCGGTAATGCCATCAAGTACCAGCAAGAAAGGGGGCTCAGCCATCCCTTCAAACACGTCATCAAGGTCTTGCGCCAGATCAATTGGCTCAACCAGCGCCACCACCCCCTGATGCCTGGCCTGACCAGCCAGTTCATCAATCCGGGCACCGTCAACAGGGTGAACTTTGACGCCAGCCTTGACCATTCGGTCAATCAGACTCTGCATGCGCTTGTCACGTCGCTGCCCGTCAACATAAACCTGGCGAATGGACTGCGGAGCGTGACGCACGCGTGCAGTGACCGCATGAAACCCTGCTAATACCTGATTCTGACTCATTCTTTAATTTCTGTCTGATAGTGTCTACTGCCGAGCAAATCGCAAAAATCCGTCGGCAATTTCTGTGCGCACTGGCAATCCACGATATCAACGCTTCTTGCGGGAGCCAGGCTTCTTAGGGGAGGCAGCAACCTTTGCCTTCTGCTTATCGGCACGCTTGGCCTGAGCCCTTCTCTGCCCTGCAGTCCCCTTGAGTTCTGCAGGTTTAGGGGCTGCAGGCTTCTTGCGCTTTGGAGGCGCCTGCGGATCGACCCGGCGTGAGGCGCGCTTGAGCGCTGAGTAAGATGTGCCGTCCACCAGTCTGAATTCGATCCGGCGCGCTTCGAGGTCAACTTTTGCAACCTGGACCTGAACCGAATCGGTCAGACGGTAGCGCATCCCGGTTCGTTCGCCACGCAACTCATGCATCGCGTCGCTATACTGAAAGTACTCCGTTCCGAGCTCGGACACATGCACCATGCCTTCGACGTGCAGTGTGTCAAGCGTGACAAATATCCCAAAACTGGCCACCCCGGTGACCCGGCCACTGAAAACCTCGCCAACGCGCTCCTTGACAAACCAGCACTTGAGCCACGCCTCGACATCACGGGAAGCATCATCAGCCCTTCTTTCTCTGGCCGAGAGCAGAATACCAAGCTTCTCCCAGATATCATGCTCGACCTCTCGCCGTGTCATACCAGGCACCACTACGTGATCAGGGGCATCCGGGACATATCGCCGTTTTTCCAGCAATGCCTTGATAACCCGGTGTGTCGTGAGGTCCGGGTAACGCCGGATGGGGGACGTGAAATGGGTATACGCCGGGTAGGACAGGCCGAAGTGACCCGCGTTGTCGGGTGAATAGATTGCCTGTTGCATGGATCGCAGACACATCGTCTGCAACAGATCGAAGTCCGGGCGCGCCCTTGCCTTGTCGATGAGCGCCGCGTAATCGCTGGCTTCAGGAGAGTCACCGCCACCGAGCCCAAGTCCAAGCGTCTTGAGAAACGCTCGCAAGGACTGCAGTTTCTCGGGCGTCGGCCCTTCATGTACACGAAACAGACCTGGATGCTTGCTACGAAGGATGAAGTCCGCCGCGCAAGTATTGGCAGCCAGCATGCACTCCTCGATCAGCTTGTGTGCATCGTTGCGTACATGACCAATGATGTTGTCAATACGTCCCAGCTCATTGCAGACAATCTTGGTCTCGATCGTTTCAAAGTCAATCGCACCACGCTTTTTGCGCGCGGCGCTGAACAACTGGTAAAGCGTGTGCAGGTTCTGCAGAGGCTCAAGCACGTGCTCCATTGATCGCGCAACCGGCCCAGTGGGCTGCTGCAAAGCCTCCCAGACCTGGTTGTATGTGGTCCGGGCATGTGAGTTGATGACCGCGTTATAGAACTGATAGGCAACTACCTGCCCGGCCTTTGCACCACTGCCAGCAATGACCATATCGCAGACCAGTGTCAGACGCTCAACATTGGGCTTCAGTGAGCAAAGCCCGTTGGAGAGCTTTTCTGGAAGCATCGGAATGACGCGCCTCGGGAAGTAGACACTCGTTCCGCGCTCTCTGGCATCGTCATCCAGTGCATCCGCATCTTGCACATAGTGACTGACATCGGCAATTGCGACCAGCAATCGCCACCCAGGCCGCTTGCGGCTTGCACTGCCAAGATCAACTGGTTCGCAGTAAACCGCATCGTCAAAGTCTCGGGCGTCTTCGCCGTCAATAGTCAGAAGCGGAACATCCCGCAGATCGACTCGGGACTTCAGATCAGAGGTGCGCACCATCTCTGGCAGTGAGTCCGACTGCCGCATTGCCCGATCACTGAACCCGACCGGAACGTCGAACTTGCGTACTGCAATTTCGATTTCCATGCCTGGATCGTCAATCTCACCAAGAATTTCTTCAACCCGGCCCAGTGGCTGAGTGTGACGGGTCGGTTGCTCGATGATATCAACAGACACCACCTGACCATGCTGCGCACCACCCGTTTCCCCCGGCGGGATGAGCACATCGTGCTTGATACGTTGATCTTCTGGCACCACAATCGACAGGCCGCGCTCATTTAAAAACCGCCCAACAAGGCGGTTGGTACGGCGCTCAAGCACCTCAACGATCGTGCCATCCGGCTTACCACGGTACTCGCCCGTCTGCTTGACCAGCACCCGATCACCATGCAGGACCTTCTGCATCTCCCGGGGAGATAGAAAAATATCCTGACCACCATCATCGCGCTGCAGGAATCCAAATCCATCCCGATGTCCAAGTACTCTTCCGGCCACAAACTCAAGTTTGTTGGCCAGTAGCAAGACCCCTTTGCGATTGGGCATCAACTGACCGTCCCGCTCCATGGCGCCAAGACGACGCTCAAAACCCACCAGCGTTTCGGGGCGCGTCAGGGATAGCCGCTCAGCCAGTTCCACGGGTGTCAATGGCGTCTCGGCCTTGCGCAGCACGGCCAGAATCTGCTCCCGACTCGGCACATCCGGATCGTATTCAGGATGATTGCTTGACTGATCTGTCGTTCGTTTGCCACGCCGTCCACGAACGGCTGAAACATTTTTTGAGGGCTGAATTGCCAAAATTAAAATCTCGTCTATAATGCGTTTCTCGTCAGCGACATTATGCCTGACAACGAGGCCCAGGTGGCGGAATTGGTAGACGCGCATGGTTCAGGTCCATGTGCCGCAAGGTGTGGAGGTTCGAGTCCTCTCCTGGGCACCACCGCTGTACACAGAGAACCCAGCTAAGCTTATTGTTTAGCTGGGTTTTTTGCTTTGCGACGCCATCTTTCAGGGCTCTTCACCGTTGCCAACCAACGGCTCTTGGCTCTACCCCGTTAACTGGGGATGGCCACCCATCAGACACAGTTGATCACACCGCTCCAACCGCACTGGGCCAATGCCCGGGCCGGGCTCTGTTCAAACTGCTCGATCGTCCGGCTGCTTTGGGGTTACCGCTTCGAGGCACCACTACGAACGCATCGCGCGTACACTTATATTCAACAATACCCGCCAAGGCTATGCGCGAATGCGTATCCTCAAACCGGCGGGTTACTTTTTGTGCGCCCACAATCAGTACTCCTGGGTTGCATCGAAGGTGGATAGATAAAGCCGTATCCTACCTAGCTTCCAAGGCTACCCAGCAACCATCTAAAATCGGGTTCCATACTTTATCAATGTCACGAAGGCACGCCACGTGACCAAAAAAGTCCTGATTATCGCGAGCCCAAACGGGGCGGGCAAAACCACCTTTGCTCGCGCGTTTCTGCCTGCTGAGGCCAAATTAACCCGCTTTATCAATGCCGATCTCATTGCCGCTGGGCTCTCACCCTTTCAGCCTGAGGTGACAGCGATCAAAGCTGGACGGTTGATGCTAGAGGAAATACGCGAATGCGTAGAGAGAACTTCGCCTTCGAAACCACATTGGCAGGAGGACTGGGATACTTGAGACATATCGAAGACTGGCGGAGCTGTGGGTACAGTGTTGGCCTATACTTTCTAAAACTTCCAGACCCAGAAACAGCAATTGACCGTGTCTGAACGCGTACGTCAAGGTGGGCACGACATTCCTGAGTCGGTTATCAGGCGGCGTTTCGCATCTGGATGGAAGAGCTTTCAGCAGCGTTACCGTCATGCTGTTGATTTCTGGGCTGTGTACGATAGCGCAGAGGTCCCCCCTGTGCTCTTGGAATGGAGTGAGCGCACGTGAAGCAAGACGACCTTATCAAAGCCAAAAACCCGGACCTCAGAGGGTCGCTGGCAGCAATGCAGCGAGCAGCCCAATCGGCACGCGACATTGCCATTCAAACCAACACCGCCATCATTGTCGTACGCAACGGCCAAAGAATTCGCATCACTGCTGCCGAACTACGTAAGGAGCGGGAACGGAATGCACCAGGAGCCTTGGACAACTGAATGGGAACCTGATCGACATCTGAGGCACGCACAAACCATCCCCGCCCTTCCCTTTTCTGACCTGACTGTGGTTTTTGGGGGAACAACAGATTTTTCCCCAGTACGTTCCGAGGTTTTATTTCAGTTTTAGTTTGTTGAGCACTCGCCAGGCACTGAGCGCCGTCGCAGGTCCGGAGGATAAAACATGCAGATAGCAAAGAACGCAGTGTTAGTCGCAGGCTTGTTGATGATTTCACCTGCTGTGGGTCAAGTGGCCGACCAGATCTGGTCGGGTGGTCCGGTTTTGACGATGAACGACGCCCAGCCCGTAGCGCAGGCGGTGGCGGTGATAGACGGGCGCATTCTGGCGGTGGGCAGCAACGAAGCGCTGCAGAAGCATCGCGGCGAGCAGACGCAGATGATGGACCTGAATGGCCAGGCGATGTTGCCGGGCTTCGTCGACGCGCACGGCCACGCCTTCATGATCGGCATTCAGGCCATGTCGGCCAACTTGCTGTCGCCGCCCGATGGCAAGGTGACCGACATGGCCGACCTTCAGGAAACGCTGCAAGCCTGGTCGCAGCAGCATGCCGACACGCAAAAGAGCATCGGCATGATCATCGGTTTCGGCTACGACGACGCCCAGCTGAAAGAGCAGCGCCACCCCACTCGTGAAGACCTGGATGCTGTGTCCAAAGACGTGCCTATTCTCATCATTCACCAGTCCGGCCACCTTGGCGTCATGAACAGCAAGGCCTTGCAGGCCGCCGGTATTCAGACAGGCGCAGTCAATCCGGAAGGCGGCGTCATCCGACGCGAACAGGACGGCAAGAGCCCAAACGGAGTTCTGGAAGAGGCCGCCTTCTTTGGCGCGCTGGCCAGCCAGTTCAAGAAGATGACTGCAGCCCAGGCTCAGGCACTGTTTGTGGCCGGTACCAACCTGCTGAGTCGCTACGGCTACACCACAGGGCAGGAAGGTCGTGCCACGTCAGGCATCGTGCCGTTCATGCGCGCGGCAGCAAAGGCGGGTGATATCCCCATCGATGTGGTGACTTATGTCGACGTGCTACAGGATCGTGATTTCATTGAAAAGAATGTCAGCAGTGACTACACGGACGGCTTTCGCGTTGGCGGTGCGAAGCTGACAATCGACGGTTCGCCCCAAGGGTTCACTGCGTACCGCGACCGGCCCTATTACAAGCCGCCCGCAGAGTATCGGGCCGATTATCGAGGCTATTCGGCCGCCACCCCAGACCAAGTATTCGACTCAGTGGACTGGGCCTTCGCAAATGACATCCAGATTCTGACCCACGCGAATGGCGAAGCCGCTTCAGACATGCTGTTGGCCGCCATCAAGACTGCGCGCGAGAAGCATGGCGTGAAAGACCGCCGTGCGGTTTTGATTCATGGGCAGTTTCTACGCCGCGACCAAATAGCCACTATCGACGAACTGGATGTGTTCCCGTCGCTATTCCCAATGCACACGTTCTATTGGGGTGACTGGCATCGCGATCGCACGGTGGGTCCGGTGAATGCCGACAACATTTCGCCCACCGGCTGGGTGAGCGAGCGCGGCATGATGTTTTCCACGCATCACGACGCGCCAGTTGCGTTTCCCGATTCCATGCGGGTGCTTTCAGCCACGGTTACACGGCGTTCGCGTTCCGGTGACATTCTTGGGCCCGATCAGCGTGTCGATGTCATGACCGCCTTAAAGGCGATGACAATCTGGCCGGCCTACCAGCACTTCGAGGAAAACATCAAGGGGTCAATCGAACCTGGCAAACTGGCTGATTTCGTCATCCTGTCGGACGATCCCACTGCGGTCAACCCGGAAATACTCGACACGCTGAATGTGATGCAGACCGTCAAAAAGGGTAAGGTCATCTATCGGCACGATAACGCCTCGGCTTGCGTGAGTTCGGCTGCCAATAGCGCAGCCATCGGCGATGTGCTGGCCAGGCTGCTGAACCAGTGGCAGCACAGTGAAGAGCAGGCTGGCCACGGCAGCCATGGTCATGGTCCCGAGTTGCTGATGGGCGCCTTGCTGCAAAGCCTGGACCAATGAGTTTTCAGCAAATGTTTGTCGTGTGGAGTGAGTGACTTGGCGTATCTGCGTTGCGGCTCTTGTCTGTTGCATCGGCGTCTGCTGCCGTAGCCGACTGGTCGGGCGACCGGTACAGCCTGCGGAATGACTGCACTGCGCACAGAAAAGTTGTGTGGTCAGGCCGATGACGTCAAGGGCCATGATCGTTTAGCAAACACGATCAGAGCCACGCTGGTGACATGGCTGGATGCAGCGTAGCGTCCATCCAGCCATGTCAAACCTGTCAGCGAGTGGTCTCTTGTATCTCTCAGATCTATACCAGTGTTCCAAGGTAGTCAGTCATTCAGGCATCAATTTTCGAATCCGCACTGTGTATCTCGCATCTACGGCACGGAGCGTGTCAAAGCAATCGATTTCAATTCCGCCTGCAAGGTATTGACCATCAAGATTGATTTCGCTGCGGGCACACGCTTTGCTGTACCGGGTGTCGAAGATGAGCATCTGGTTAACGATACGGTTCTGACCGGAGTATTTGGATAACCACTCTATTCTGTTAAACCAGCCCACCCCCATTCACGTTACAGATCCGGTCCCGGCTATCAGCCGAACTGAAACCCTGAAAGCCGGGTTTTGAGTACCTGCTCAGAATAGACTTTACGACCTACATCACTCCTGGCCGCACCAGCTGCAACCATAAGCGGAATCAGGTGTTCTTCCTTACCCGCCGGGTGACACGCGTAGGCATGCGGCGCCTTTGCCCAGGATGTCAGATGGTCATTGCGTGTTTCGGCATCCGCCTCGACAGCCTCGGTTAACCAATCATCAAAGATCTCAGACAATGGCGTGAAACGCGAATCACCATAGCCACGCATATTATGAAAACTCATACCACTGCCTACGATGAGTACGCCCTCGTCGCGCAGGTCCGCGATCGCTTGTCCCACAGCCACATGCGCGGCGGGGTCAAGATCATTGCGCAAAGACAACTGCACCACCGGGATATCCGCATCTGGAAACATGAGCTTGAGCGGGATGAACATTCCGTGGTCGAATCCCCGGTCGCCATCCACCTCGGCTGCCAGCCCTGCACCATTGATTAACTGCACGAGATGCTGAGCCAGCGCGGGCTGCCCGACAGCTGGATAGGTCAACTCATAAGTGTGTGGCGGAAATCCGTAGTAATCAAAAACAAGATCAGGGTTCGCATGACTGGTGACATGGAACTGCGGTGCCATCCAGTGTGCAGACACCATCACAATAGCGGTTGGACGCTGTGGCAACTGCTCAGCGATGTTCCTGAGATATTGACTCATTCCGTCCCACATATGGGCCGGCTCCCAGTCCATAAAGAAACAGGGACCCGCTCCGTGTGGGATAAACAGAACAGGTTGACGATGTGCTTGTTGTGGCTGGCGCACTTGAGCAAGCGTCTGCGATTGTTGTGCCGACGCAGGCTGACTTGTCGCATTGGTCATGATGTAGGGCCTCTCGGTCATGGATTTCACTGCGCTCAGTACTTCTGATGATCTGAGCAGTTCAAGGAGTTCACTTTAACCTTATTGCCATAGATAGAGAACAGGCTATGATTGCAAACACTTTATCATCAGAGTAATAAATACGATGCTGGATCAACTCACAGGCATGCGCGTGTTTGTAGAAGCGGTAAATCGCGCAAGCCTGTCGGCCGCAGGACGCACTTTGGGCCTGTCACCCGCGATGGCAGCCAAACACGTCGACGCACTTGAAGCCAATCTGGGAGTCAAACTGTTACATAGAACTACTCGACGTTTGACATTGACCGATGCGGGCGCGATGCATCACGATGCCTGTCAGCGGATCCTGCAGGAACTCGATGAAGCACAGGCAGAGGTTGCCGCGCAAGGCGTGGAAGCAGTCGGGAAACTACGAATGAATGCACCGCTATCGTTTGGCGTGCGCTTCATCGCACCTCTACTAGCCGAGTTCAGCCAGAGATATCCCCGTGTCGAGATCGAACTCGGCCTGAGCGACGCGCAGCAAGGGTTGCTTCAAGAAGGATGGGATCTTGTCGTCCGAATTGGGCACCTGACAGACAATACACTCAAAGCAAGGCGACTGGGTAACTGCCCGATGCGAATCTGTGCATCGCCAGTCTATCTCAAACGTCATGGTACTCCTTTGAAGGCTAGCGATCTCTCAAGTCACAATTGCCTGAGTTACACACTGTCCTCCTCGCAACGCGACCACACCTGGCGATTCGGTCGCAAAGGTGAAGTTCTGGTCCCCGTGCACGGTAATCTCACCGCCAATAACGGGGATGCCCTGTTGGCGGCCGCCATGGACGGCCAAGGCATCATCTACCAACCAGACTTCATCGTTGGCAAGGCGCTCGCCGATGGTTCACTGATCGCACTCGAACTGGACCACCCAACCCAGGACCTCGGTGGACTGCACGTGCTGTTTGCGTCTGATCGTCACCTGCCGGCAAAGACACGCGCCATGATCGACTATCTGGTCGAAGTATTTGCAGACTGACTGAACTGAAATGGCTGGCAACAACCGGAATGCAGCGTGCTAGACTCGAACCAACAAGCCATGACACAGGGCTTGATTGCGAGGAGTCTCTTGCTCATGTTCGCCCGTCCCATCAAGTCGACTGCAATAGTCAAGACAGAGCCGGATCGACCCTCATCTTTAAAGCGCCCCGTCATTGCTTGTCCGGATCGGCACCAGCCAGAGCGTCGCAGAATACTGGCAGCCATCGGACTCACTGCGTCCGGGTTGACTGGAACACTGCCATGGGCAGCCCTGGCGTCGAGCACAGGAACATCGACCAGTCAGGCGTTAGAAGCAGGCTCGACCGAAATGGCTGGATTGGATGGAGCATACGCTGGCAGTCAAGCGCTTGCGATCACCCTGACCCAAAAGGCGATGGAGCAGACGGGCACTTCATCTGTCTCAATGGCGCTGATATCCAGGAACGGGCTGATCTGGGCTCGTGCAATCGGAACGCTGGGCAAAGAGCAGGAAAGGAAACAAGCGAACGCGCAGGATCCTGACACTTCAGCCGGGCAGCCGGTCACCACTGACACACTTTACTGCATCGGATCATGCAGCAAACTATTTGCCACGGTTGCTGCTTTGCAACTCGTTGATCGTGGCTTGGTCGATCTCGACACACCAGTCAAGCAGTACCTGCCAATATTTGCCATGCACTCTCCCGAGTACCGGCACATCACGGTCAGAATGTTGCTTAACCACCAGTCTGGATTTCCGGGGTCCGACTATAGCAACGCATTCACGACACTGCCCTATTCCGCTTACTCCACACAGGTCGTCGAAACATTGTCGATGGCAAGACTCAAGCATGCACCTGGGGAGATGTCGGTTTACTGCAACGATGGTTTCACCTTGATCGAACAAGTTGTGCAAGCAGTGACCGGTGTCGCGTATGTGGATTACATCCAGCGCAATGTGCTGGATCCTCTGTGCATGACAAACAGCCGATATGCAGTGCAACTGTTCCCGCAAGGCAGCTTCGCCCCAGGGCGCTCACCGTCGGGTGACGCCTTTCTCGAATGCATCAATGTGTACGCATCAGGTGGACTTTTTACCACCCCCACCGACATGGCGCAGTTTGCGCGTCTGTTTCTCAACCAGGGGGTGGTTGACGGGGCAGGGATACTTTCCGGACAGGCGATCGAGTCGATGGCTGAGTTGCAGGCCCTGGGCGAGACCTTGCGTCCAGTTCCGGTTGAATGGGGTTTCGGGTTGGGCTGGGACAATGTCAGGGAGCGCGCTTTTGCTTCTCAAGGCATGCGAGCGTGGCGAAAGAACGGTGGAACCTCGGTGTATGGATCTGACTTTTACGTACTCCCCGACCATGGCCTGGCCTTCATGATCACTGGCACCAGTACCGGTTACCAGCCGGATGTGATTGCAGAACAAGTGTTATTCAAGGCGCTGCTTGAACAGGGCTCCTTGACCGCCCCACCGCAAGAAGTTATCCGGACACCGTCTGCATCAACGTCGGCAAGTCCGTATGCAGCAACCTCGCAAACGATGCCGGCCATTTACGCCAACTCACAGGCCGTTTTCAGGGTTTGCACGACCGCCGACCCACAGACAGTGAACGTCGACAAATGGGAAGGAAAGAAATGGGCCAGGCACGCTCGCTGGCAAAGAGGAGCAGACGGACTTTTCTACGACCCTGATGCCCCTCAGACCAGATTTGGCGTTGCTCATGCCGGTAACCACAAGTACCTCAGTCTGCGCACATCTTCCGGTGCCGGGTACGCCTGGCTCGATCTGGCGTTCGCGCAGGCTGTTGAGCCCGGCACAGCAATCCCTGACGTCTGGCAGACTCGCATCGATCAGACCTGGGTTGTGATCAACGAACGCTACACGTCACTCGCGCTGGCGTGGAGTGGCCCGATTCTCACACTCTTTACCATTCCTGAGATACCAGGCCATCTTGGCGTGAACGTTGCACCTTCAACCACTGAAAACCAGTTGCTTGTCGCCAATGAACCCGATGCAGCAAGAATGATTTTCAAGATCCCTTACACCATGAGTCGGGACCTGAACGACTTGCTGGTCGAGCATCACGACGGTATGGAGCACTTGCGCTGGGGAAGAATGCTTTTTCGGGCCCTTGGAGACATCCCTTCCCTGCTCGCGGACACAACGCAAGTACAAACAATTGGCACGAACGGATTCTCGCTTGCTTTTCGCGCACCTGATGCAATCGACATCGAACTCGATGGGGCCATAGCTGCTTTTGTGTACGACGACACATTCAAATCTGTGTTTCCGATCCAGTTCAGAGCTCACTTCGATGGCACTCTGACCCAGGCAAGAGGACTGGCGACCATGCGAGAGCCCACAATCTTGTCCTTACCAAAAGCAGGACTGGTTCTCGTTTATGGCAACCCCGGAGAAACCGTCACTGTGCGTTCCCGCTCCCCTGAAACAGCACTGACCCGAACACGCAGCCCGAACACCCAGAAAAAGCATAAACAGGCGACAACAACCTGATGAGTGACGCGTTCACATACTGGTTACTGATCACGGGAGTGTTTCTGGTTGCAGGCCTGGTCAAGGGCGTCACCGGCATGGGGCTTCCAACCGTCGCGATGGGCTTGCTGGGCTCTATCATGTCGCCAGCAACTGCGGCAGCCATGTTGTTAATTCCTTCATTTATCACCAATTTCTGGCAACTCATTGCTGGTCCCGCAGCGATGAAGGTGTTGCGACGATTCTGGTCAACGATGGTCGGCATCATGGTTGGCACCACCATCAGTACGCGTCTTCTTGTCAGCGCTGACCCAACAATCACTCGGGTTGCACTCGGTGCAGCGCTGGTAGCCTACGCACTCTATGCATTGAAATCCCCTAAGATCTCCATCTCACCTGCTGCTGAGCGTTGGCTTTCTCCCGTCATTGGTCTTGTGACAGGTGCCATTACCGGGGTAACAGGAGTTTTCGCAATTCCAGCCGTTCCATACTATCAGGCACTGAATCTGGAGAAGAACGATCTGGTGCAAGCATTGGGACTTTCGTTCACCGTCTCAACTGTAGCACTCGCAGCCGGACTCCTGTTTCATGGAGCATTTGTGGCGGGCGGGATTGGCATTTCAACGGTTGCTGTACTCCCGGCCTTGATTGGCATGTGGCTGGGCCAGGTCATTCGCGCACGTATCAGTGCTCAGGTGTTCCGGTTGATTTTTCTGCTGTTCTTGCTGACACTCGGACTGGAAATGATTGTTAGATCTCTTTTTTGATGCCACCGGCCGAAAGAACGTGCGAGCCACATCGCACCAATCGAATTGATCAACTGTTCAGTCGAGCCCCGAACTGCGCCCGGTAATTCTGTTGCGTTCTGGCGTTCACATAAATATCCCCAGGGCTTGTTTCCTGAAGGAGTGAAAAAGCCGGACGGGCGGACAAAGCGATCGATGCGAACCAGGCCCACAAGCACTGCTGACCGACCTACCAACTGATAAACCTTGGCCCCGCCAATGCCCCAAGGATCGTTGAAAGCAGGATCCCCAGTGATTACCAGATCGCTACAAACATAACAGACGATTCGGGACAAACAAGTGAGTAACCCAGTGCGCCAGCCGAGCCCGCCAGAAACCCTGCTCCTGCAGAAGCCAGTCTGAGGCGGGTCGCAGCCAGGCCCCTGACCGCCCACAGCAAACTCGCGAGCGCCGGAACTGACAGACCAAGCACCATCCACGGACAGATCAGCCAGGTCTGACCGAAGAGGATCGCCGAGCGATCCGACTGCGCCGCCCCGAGTAGTTCGAGAGATCCCCAGGCCATCATGCATGCAAACACGACCGCAACACTCACTAACGGCCACAGAGAACGTGACAACGGTCGTGCCAGGCCTGCCATCAAGACAAGGGCTGGCACGAACAGGCAAATAACATAGGCCAACTTGATCCAGGGGGCTGGGCTTGCAAAGACAGTCGCTGGCAGCGGACCCACCACCAGTAAAGCCAGGGCGACGCTGACTGCAACGCCCACCAGAACGCCGGGACCCAGTCGCCGGGCGACGACATGTCGTGGGGCAGATTCGGTACCTCTGGCAAGAAACTCAGCGAAACTGTCTGTTCTCATCAGGATTTGGCCTCCGTTGTTGGCCTGCTTGTCTTTTTGCTTGTCTGCTCGCCCGGACTGACGCATATCATGTCCGCCCCCCTCTGACTAGCGCCATCAACCTTTTTAGACCTCTATGAACCTGGACTTTAATGGCCGCTTCCGAGGAACCCGTCTGGCGTGCGGCTTCTCTGATCGACAGCCCTTCGATCTTGGTCAGTTTGATCGCAGTTCCTTGCGCCTCGGGCAAGCGCCCGAGCAGCTTGTTCAGATCAAGCCCCGCCTGCCCAGTCTCTTGCGGCTCAATGTCCAGGGTCAGATGCATTTCATCGAACTCATCATGCGGGTTTTCTCGTCTGCCGCGACGACACCAGAAATCAATGAGTTTGTGACGGGCAATCGCATATACCCATGCCGAAACCGGAAACGAAGCATCGTATGTTCCTCGCTGCAAATGCACGGCAAGCAGAATCTCCTGCACGAGATCTTCGACATCACTCAGGTTGTTCGTCATTTTTCTACTCAGATAGCCGCGCAGTCGCGACGCGATCTGCTTGAGTGCGCCCTCATAAGCAACCTCGTCACCACTTTGCGATCGCATCCAGAGCGGCCTGAGTATCCGCTCGAACTCACTCAGAGAGGTTTCCGCCATGGATCAATCCAAATTCGACGCAGCTCACCAAAAGGTTACAAACCAAGACCTCGCTACCCCTAGCCATCCTGCGCATACACCGAACGCGTCCATCACGACTCGCGCGTTGCGTCCGCGCGTGAAAGACGAGCACCGGTTGATTCTGTGCAAGCAATCATTGAAGAGAATGTCAATGTTGACGGACCCGACTATCCGTAAGCAATCGACAACGCAAGGCAGATGCGCAGGGCGCCATGTTGGTGACTTTCAGACGGGAAGGTGCGCACGCAGTCTGTCGCAGGAACATTACGGAACATTACGGTGCGTGATAGCGCGCCTGAACGCTACTGGTGCTTGCCAGATACGTCATTGCCGCGCTCACCCCGCTGCCACTGAGCGAAACACCGGCCAGGCGCAGTCCCATTTCACACCCCGTCAGCGCCGCCAACAGACTCAGATCATTGCACTCACCAAGATGACCAATCCTGAACATGCGACCTTTGAGCTTGCCCAGGCCGGTGCCAAGCGACAGATTGAAGTGTTCATAGATGATCTTGCGGACCCCGTCTGCATCAACATCCGGTGGTGTGACCACGCCGGTCAGCACAGGTGAGTAGGCCGACGGCTCCGCGCACTGAACTTCCAGTCCCCATGCATGCACGGCCTGACGACAGGCTGTTGCCAGTCGCTGGTGTCGTGCAAACACCGAATCAAGCCCTTCATTGATCAGCATATCAATCGCAGCGACCAGTGCATACAACATGTTGGTATTTGGCGTGTAAGGCCAGGAGCCGGCCTGGTTGGCCTGCAGAATTTCATCCCAGGCCCAGAACGATCGCGGCATGGTGCTGAGCTTGCTACGTTCGATTGCCCGCTCCGACAGCGCGTTGAAACTGATACCGGGCGGCAGCATCAATCCTTTTTGCGAACCACTGATACTGACATCCACGCCCCATTCGTCGTGCCTGTAATCTGCACTACCTAGCCCGGATATGGTGTCAACCAGCAACAAGGCGGGATGCCCTGCGGCATCAATGGCCCTGCGCACACTGGCAATGTCTGATGTCACGCCGGTCGATGTCTCGTTATGAACCACACAAACTGCACGGATCTTGTGCTGGCTGTCTTCACGCAACCGCCGCTCGATCAGATCGGCCTGAACGCCACGTCGCCAGCTGTTGGGGAACCCGGTCTGCGAGCAGTTCCCTGGCAAGGCAACAATCTCTGGCTTTAGTCCGATCCGGGCGGCGAGCTGACTCCACAAGGACGCGAAGTGACCAGTTTCGTACATCAGAACTTCATCGCCAGGATTGGTCACATTGACCAGCGCCGCCTCCCATGCGCCGGTGCCTGATGCCGGATAAATAACAACGGGATGCTGTGTTTGAAAAACCTGCGCGATGCCAGAAAGAACCTGACGCGCCAGTAAGGCGAACTCTGGTCCGCGATGATCAATCGTCGGATAGCTCAGCGCCCGCAGCAGGCGGTCCGGCACCGGACTAGGACCAGGGATGTGCAGAAAGTGGCGACCTGCCGGATGAAAATTCAGATTCTTCAAAACATTTCCTTGTCGTGAGAAGTGCAGTTCTGGTGCTTGCCCTTTCCCTGTCACGTCAGCTGCCCGATCATCCTGATATAAGTTCGATCGCTCGCCACTGGCGAGTCACGAGCAAATCATGCTCAGGCCAATATTGTATTTTGTATACAATATACAATGAATCAGCAATCCATGGTTAAGCTCAGCGTCCATGGACTGACACCTGGAAACATGCCCCCATGAGAGATCACGCTTCGCCCCCGGTACTTGTAACCGATGCACTGCCCGCGCAGATTGCGCACCAACTTCGTGCACGACTCATCAACGGCACCCTAGCGCCAGGTAGCAAACTCAACGAGCGAGTCTTGTGCGAAGAGCTGAACGTCTCGCGCACCCCGTTGCGAGAAGCGATTCGCAAACTCGCTGCACAGGGACTGCTGGTCATCGAGCCTCGCCGCGGTACGTTTGTGCCCACGCCTGAGCCGGAGGTCGTGAGTCAGACATTCGACGTGATTGCCACGCTCGAAGGGTTGTCGGCACAGCTGGCAGCCCAGCATATCGATGCCAGTGGCCTGCAGACGCTCCACAATCTGCAAGCCCGGATGGAGTCAGCGTTTGAGAAACGCGATCTCCAGGTATATTCCGAAGCCAACTCCGAGGTACATGACCTGGTCAGCCGATATGCCAGCAACGCAGTCTTGCGACAAACGTGGTGCGAACTCAATGACCGAATCCACGTCCTGCGCTACCGGACCAATCAGAACCCGTCCAGGTGGGCTCAGGCACTCGATGAACATCGCAAGATGATCGCTCTGTTTGAACAAGGCGATGCGAACGAGCTGCGCCGCCTGTTCGAGGCGCACATTCGAGAAAAACGTGACGCGCTGCTCGAACAACTCAAACAACCAGCAGTTTGAGAGAACGCATCAACAAGGCCGCGCTGCTTGCCCCATCAAACACAGGAACGTTGAGACGCCTGGAAAGCACCGGCGCATACCCGCACAGGACGGCGCCAGCCAACACAACAGACTGCGCGCCCCGCGAGACCAGTTGTCGGGCGCTGTGCGTCAGCACCTCTGCAATCGACTCATCTACAAGCGCGCCTGAGGGTTCGAACGCCTTTCCAAGATCAGGCGCCTCAACCCCGATCGAACGGGACGCAAGGCCTCGATCATCAACAAGCTTTTCATAGGATGTTGCCATTGCGGCACCAAGCGTCAACACACCAAATCGCCGTGTCTGCGCACAAGCCATCAGGCAGGCCGCTTCAGTCATACCAACCACAGGAACAGACGAAACGGCTCTGATCTCTTCCAGCGCACAATCCAGGGAAATTCCGATGATGATGCCGTCACACTCATTCATGCCGGCACGCGCCATCTCCTGGATGGTCTGAGTGGCCTGCTCAACCTTGGAGGGATCGTTGACGACTTTGGGACCATTCCCGGCGGTCAATCCTGTGACAGACCAGCTCGCAGGCAACAAGGGCTTTGCAACCGAAACCATTCGTTCCGTGATGTGTTTCGAGGTGTTAGGGTTCAGAATCAGAATATTCAACGTGAATCTCCAAGAACGGCGGCGAGATCAATCTCCTGATCCAGGCTATCCAGAATCAGACTGCTCTCGATGTGGTTCAAATGCTCGGTCATAAGTTGGCACGCCATGCCAAGGTCCCGACGTGCAATCGCGTCCACGATCTCGGCATGTTCGTCAGCCCTGCAACTCATGGCAGTCGGTGCGTCGTACAGAAAAATGATCAGACACGTCAGAGTCGTGAGCTCGCGCATCATGCGGTGGTAGGCGGAATTACCACAGAGAGTTGCAAGCAGGACATGGAACTCTCCCGACAGGCGCACAACCGCGCGACGGTCTTCGCGTCTACGCGCGTCGAGCTCAAGCTCAAGGTGCTGTCGCAGCCGGGCGACCTTATCCTTGGTGAGATGGTCAATGAGCCGCCCAACCACGGCTGGCTCGAGCAGACGCCTGGTCTCGAACACGTCCATGGCTTCTTCTGGCGAAGGTTTGGCAACAAAAGCGCCACGCTGCGGGAAAAGCTGAACGACCTGCTCGTGTGACAGACGACTCAGCACCTCACGCACTCGCGCGCGGCTGACCTCGAATATCCGGGCCAGTTGCTCCTCCCCCAGTTTGGTGCCTGGCGCAAGCCGGTGCTCAAGAATCGCTATATAGATACGCTCGTAGATCTCGTCGTGAAATCGTTCACGCGACACCTTGTCCTGAGACACGAGGCGTCTGGATGCCTGGGTCAGACCGGCTCGCCCCCCCTTGACAACGTCAGCTTGGGATGACGCTACCACGTGAACATCTCCCCCCATCCGTGGATCTGTGCGGGTGACACACCCACGCGCCTGAGCATTCCCCAGACTGTTGTACTAACCGTATCGAGCAATGGCACACCCGTACGTTGTTCAATCTGCCCGGCAAGGTCAGCTGCCCGCAGATTGGTGCAATAAGTCACATTGGCTTGCGGGCGTTCTTGACTGACTTCCTCGAGCAACTGACACAGTGCAGGCTGACTGACCAATGCAAAATCATGATTGACACAGATGTTCAGATGCCGCTCAGCAACCACTTGCACACCGATATCTGCGTAGTTGGCAATGATGCGCCGCTGAACGTCGTCTGTATAAGGCGACACTAGCCCGAGACGCGTGACATCACGCAACCCGATCAGCTCATTGAGCGCCAGTACAGCCGTGGTCGCAGGAATCCCTGTACGGTCCTCAATTCGCTCAACCAGTTGCCGGTCCGTGTCAAACCCCATCCAGCCAGCAGCCGTTCCACTCCAGCCAATGACATCCACCCTGGCATCAGCCAGCAGTTCTGCTGCTGCCAGTATCTTGCTGTCATCGAACTGGCCGAGCGCCCGCTCAGATAGCGCGATTTCGGTCACTTTGAAACGCGAGAAATGAGCACTCGCACCGTGGATCGTTGCAACCAACGCACTGGTGAGCGGCTCAAGCGCCGTATTCGATGAAGGCGTCAGAACGCCAAGACGCAGGGTGTTCGCCACGAAAAGTCCTTTAATTAGAAAGTTAGCCATTTGCACAGACAGACCGGCGTGCCTGATCAAAGTCGCCAGGTGAACACGCATGGCACAGCCACTTTTGAGATACCCCCATCCGACCCTTCTGGCCGCGTGACCATCTTCGCCAGAGCGCAGTCATCAGGACTGATGAATAACCGATTGCTTCATCACCAATCGTTCACAAAATCTGGCATGTTCTGTCTGCAACTGATTTGGACAAAGCACATTTCGTGCCAGCCAGATACGTTGTTCCAGAACTGGGTCATTCTGCCCACGTTGCATCTATCAAAGTCGTGCGTCGACCACTTCACAAGCATACGGACAGCATCCGGATTATTGGACCATCGACTCTCGCAAATCCCCACGGAGCCGTCCAGCAACCTGGATCGCTGACAAATGAGTCCACCTTGATTCAATCCTCACCCGGCGACTGTCTTGCGTAGAGCACCAGATGAACATTGCAACCGCGACGATAGCCAAGTGCCTGATGGCTGTGATCCTGCAAGCAATCACTAACTTTCCCGGAAGGCTGGCACGGCTTTTGCTTGACACGGCTGAACTGATTACAAATTTTCCCCAATGATTGTCGACAACCTTATCGACAATCTTCGCTACAGAGAACAGACATGCCCAAAGAATCTTTTGATCTCGTCGTACGCAACGCTCAGATTGCCACAGCCAGTGAGCAGTATCGTGCAGACATCGGCATAGTCGGCGGAAAGATTACCCAGATCGGTGCACAGCTTGGTGCTGGTACGCACGAAATCGATGCCTCTGGCCGAGTCGTGACGCCGGGTGGCGTAGACGCGCACTGCCACCTCGACCAGCCGATGGAGCCACCGGCAAAGATGGCCGACAACTTCGATAGTGGGACGCGTTCGGCAGCGTGTGGTGGCACCACTACCGTGATCCCGTTCGCAGCTCAGCAAAAAGGACAGTCTTTGCTTGCAGCGGTCGAGGACTATCACCAGCGCGCAGCAGGCATGGCCCATGTCGACTACGCATTTCACCTGATTGTCAGTGACCCCACCCCCGAGGTCCTGAATAAAGAACTGCCGGCGTTAATCGCCCAGGGCTACACCTCGTTCAAGATCTACATGACCTACGAAGACATGAAGCTCGATGATATCGAGATCCTGAACGTACTGGCGGTTGCCCGGGCACACAAGGCGCTCACCATGATTCATGCAGAGAACGCCGACTGCATCGAGTGGTTGACGCGACGCCTTGAAGCGGCTGGCCATACTGCACCACGATTTCATGCCCATTCAAGGCCGATGCTCGTTGAGCGTGAGGCCACGCATCGCGCAATCTCGCTGGCCGAACTTGTCGACACACCCATCCTGATCGTTCACGTGTCGGGTCGCGAGGCAGTTGAGCAGATCCGCTGGGCACGTGCACACGGTCTGAACATTCTTGCAGAGACATGCCCGCAATACCTGTTTCTGACGGCTGATGATCTAGGTCTGGATGATCAATACGAGGGTGCGCGCTGCATCTGCAGTCCACCACCACGGGATCGCGCCAACCAGGAGGTCATCTGGCATGCATTGTCAGACGGACTGTTTGCCGTGTTTTCCTCCGATCACGCCCCCTTCACCTATGAAGGCTCCGATGGCAAGCACCCGGACGGTTCGCAGGCATCGTTTAGGTACATACCGAACGGCATCCCGGGCATTGAAACTCGCATGGCACTGTTGTTTTCGGAAGGAGTTTTAGGCGGACGGATCACGCTGGAGAAATTCGTCGAACTGATCGCGACCAATCCGGCCAAGGCATACGGACTGCACCCTCGCAAAGGCTCAATCTCGATTGGCGCGGACGCCGATCTCGTGATCTGGGAGGAAGGCGAGTTCACCATCACCAATCAAAACCTGCACCACGCAGTCGACTACACCCCATACGAGGGTATGCACCTGCGTGCCTGGCCTGCGATCACATTATCGCGAGGGCGAGTCATCTGGGATGGGCAGTTTCATCCGGCCCGAGAGCATGGCCAGTTCCTGCCATGTGACGCACCCAGCATCTTTGCACGCATAGGCTGACCATGCCTGTCAGTCACCTCAGCCCAGCAACAGCACTGTGCAACCAGCTATTTCACAGTTCCGCTGTTCAGACCTATTTGCACGACCTATCCTGTTTTTTTCTGACCCGGAGTAACGCATCATGATCACAAAACACCTCAGACACTGTCTGCTGCCACTTGCCGCCGCACTGGCCATGACAACATCGGTCGCGACACAGGCTGACACCACTTATAAAGTCATCGGCCAGCCTGCTGCGACTGGACTGGTCCAGAAGAACAAAGAAAAGCCCTTCTTTGACAATTTTGCCGAAAGAACCGGATTACCCATCAACGCTGACTACAAACCCGTGGACCAACTGGGCATCAAGGACACCGAACAGCTGCGAATCATGAAAGCGGGGCTGTTTGACATCGTGTCCCTGCGCGTTTCACAGAATTCACGCGACGAGCCCACCCTACTCGGTCTCGACCTCGTTGGTGTATCACCCGATTATGCAACCGCTCGCAAGGTCTATGAAGCATACTTTGACACGCTTGACGAACGCCTGCAGAAGCAATTCCAGATCAAGCTTCTCGGCGCATGGCCCTTTGGACCACAAATTCTTTTCTGCAAGAAGCCGATCAGTGAACTGGCAGACCTCAAAGGTATGAAAGTCCGCGTCTATGACCAGAATCTGGCGAAGTTCATCGAGTCGGTTGGTGGCGTTCCCGTGCCATTGGGCTTTACCGAGGTCCACCAGGCACTGTCTCTGGGTGTCGTGGACTGCGCCATCACCGGACCAAGTTCAGCCAACAGCTCCGGATGGCCTGAGGTGACAACGCACCAGTACCCCCTCGGTTTTCAGATGGCCGTCAACGGCTACGCCATTTCGATGAAAGCCTGGAACAAGCTCACCCCTGAGGAGCAAGGCAAGATGCTCGCAGCGTTCACGGAGCTGACCGATGACATCTGGACCTACTCCGAGGAACTGACACAGGACGCCATGAACTGCAACGCGGGCCAGGAGCCCTGCGTCAATGGCAAGAAGTTCAACCTGGCGAACGTGCCTGTCAGCGACAAAGACCAGGAAACCCTGAGTACTGCCGTCCAGGCCATCTCGGTCCCGACCTGGGCAGAAATCTGCGACAAAGCCAACCCGCAATGTTCGACGAACTGGAAGAACACAGTCGGAAAAGTTGTCGGTATCCAGTAATCGCCAGCCCTTGCATCACCCGCAGTCGTACCTGGCAGTATCACAAAGCAATAGAGCCGTGTGCCGTCGATCGCTCGTGCGGCACCGGCTCCACCCGTTGGAGAAGCACCATGAAACACGCGCTGGAGCGAGGACTAGGCATCCTGTTTGGACTCATCTTCCTGACCCTGTCACTCGTTGTCTCGGTCGAGACCGTGATCCGCAAACTGTTTAACGTATCCCTGCAAGGAGCCGACGAACTCGGTGGCTATGCTCTGGCATTTGGTGCCACCATCGCCTTCAGCATGGCGCTACTGGGTCGAAACCATATCCGGGTCGACGTCTTCTACCACCTGTTCCCCAAACCCCTGAAAACGTTTCTGAACTGGCTCTCAATCATCAGCCTCGCCGCATTTGCAACGTTGATGGCATGGCTTGCATGGTTCGTGATTCAGGACACTATCAGCTATCAGAGTGTGTCGCAGACACCCTGGGCGGTCCCGCTGGTCTACCCACAGTCAGCCTGGCTGTTCGGATTGATCGTGTTTGCTTGCCTCACGTTTGCCACTGCCATGTACGCCACCTGGCTGCTTGTTCATGGCAAGACGCGCGAAATGGATCGCATGCTTGAACCCAGATCCGCCCGTGAGGAGCTTGAAGAGGAATTGCAGGATCTTCAGGGACGCGGCGCTGCCAAGGTCAAGCCAGGCGCCTCCACGACCCGGCATACATCCCTATCGCCTGCCAAGCCAGCCACGCCACTTTCCTGAAGGCATCGATCATGACAGTGACCTATGTTTTTTTCGGCTTCTCACTGATGCTCGGACTCATGTTCCTCGGCATACCGATCGCCGCATCCATGGCTGCAGTCGGCATTCTGGGCGGCATGATGGCCTATGGGGCCCCGTTCATCAACTCCATCGCACCAGTCATCTGGGGCGTACACAATGACAATCTGCTAACGTCAATTCCGCTGTTTATCCTGATGGGAGAGTTATTGCTGCGTTCGGGTATCGCTGATCGCATGTTTGGCGCACTCGCTGCCTGGCTCGGCAGACTGCCTGGTGGGCTACTGCACACGAACATCGGATGCAGTGCAGTTTTTGCCGCAACATCCGGATCCTCAGTCGCCACCGCAGCAACAATTGGCACGGTTGCTTTGCCATCGCTAAAAAAACGCGGCTACTCCATGCCGATGTCGCTGGGCTCGATCGCAGCAGGTGGCACCCTCGGGATTCTGATTCCTCCTTCGGTCAACATGATCGTCTATGGCTCTCTCACGGAAACCTCAATTGGCAAGCTGTTCATGGCGGGGATCATTCCAGGTCTTCTTCTGTCATCGCTCTTCATGGGTTACATCCTTGTCAAGAGCCTGTCGTCAGCCGACAGCATCCGCGAGGAAAAAGTCCCGCTCCAGATCCGACTGCGGTTGCTCAAAGATCTCGTACCTCCCGGTGTGGTGTTCTTTATCGTGATGGGCAGCCTGTACTCAGGCGTGGCAACCACGACAGAATCTGCTGCACTGGGTGTAGTTGCCTCCTTGTTCTTTGCATGGAGCAGCAAGAAGCTGACATGGCAGCTGCTTGAGCACTGTTTCATTCAGACTGCCAAGACAACCGGCATGATCCTTCTGATCATCACCGCTGCCTTCATCCTGAACCTCACCATCAGCCTGACTGGTATCGCAGACATCATGACCGAATGGATCACATCCTTCGGGCTATCGCAGATGCAGATGCTTCTGATCCTGGTCCTTTTTTATCTGATGCTCGGCATGTTCATGGATGTACTCTCGATGATGGTTGCCACGATCCCGATCACGTTCCCGATGGTGGTTGCCATGGGCGTGGACCCGATCTGGTTCGGCATTTTCATCGTGCTCATGTGCGAACTGGGACTAATCACCCCGCCCGTGGGCATGAATCTCTTTGTCGTGCAAGGTATCCGGACTGACAACGGCTCCATGCGCGACACCATCAACGGTTCACTTCCCTACGTATTTATCATGCTGGGCTTTGGTCTGCTGCTCATCATGCTTCCGGAGATTGCGACATGGCTACCGAACCTCATGTAACGGGCAACTATCCTGAAGGCCGTCCTCTGTGGCAGTGGTCGGCATCCGCGCTGCGCCAGGGCTATCTGGATGGATCCATCACGCCAGTCGATGCCATCACAGCCTGCCTTGAACGGATTACCGAAATCAACCCTGTCATCAATGCGTTCGTGGCTGAAAACACGCATGTTCTGCAGGATGCGCACGCCAGCACCCAGCGTTACCGGCGTGGACAACCTCGATCCAATCTGGATGGCATCCCGGTTTCCATCAAAGACAATCTGTGCACAGCCGACATGCCAACAACCTGGGGCACACCGGCCTTGCAGCACTACCGCCCCCGGATTGACGAGCTTCCGGTATCCAGGCTGCGTGCGTCGGGAGCTCTCATCGTCGGCAAAACCAATGTTCCTGAGTTCACGTTAGAAGGCTACACCGACAACCCGCTCTTTGGCGTGACACGCAACCCCTGGAATACGCTTCTGACCCCGGGTGGATCCAGTGGAGGCGCGGCTGCCAGCGTCAGCGCCGGGTGTACACCACTGGCGATCGGCACAGATGGCGGTGGCTCGATTCGTCGTCCAGCCTCGCATTGCGGGCTGGCAGGACTCAAACCATCCATCGGATCTGTTGCAAGAGACAAAGGGCTGCCTCCCCTGTTGCTGGACTTCGAGGTGGTGGGACCCGTTGCCAGAACCGTGGGTGATCTGCGTATGCTGTTTGAGGTTCTTCGGGGACCGAATATTCTGGATCGCCATTCGCTCGCCGCCCAGACCCGGCAATCCGTGGCAGATGCGCACACGCGTGCATCAAAGCCTTTACGGATACTGTATGTACCCACGCTGAGTGCTGCACCAGTTGACGCCCAGATCGCACGGTCATGCCAGAGTGCCATGGAACACTTTCAGACCATGGGTCACCAGGTCACGGTCGGCGAAATGCCAATGGACCTCTCGCCTGTGATGACAGGATGGGCCACCGTCGGACAGGTCGGGCTGGCCGCCCTGTTTGAGCAGCACCCCCAGTGGAGCGACGGAGCATCGCCCAAGTACTTGCAGATGGCTCAATCAGGTGCGCAGGTTCGGGCCCCGGAACTCTTGACACTGATCGATGCCGTCACGAATCTGCGTGCGGCATGCGTGGACCTGTTCGAACAATGGGATGTCATCGCAATGCCTAGCGCAGCCGCGCTACCGTGGCCAGCCGAACAAGCTTACCCACCCGAAATTGATGGCCATGCTGTCGGACCACGAGGTCATGCCGTCTTTACAGGCTGGGTCAATGTAGCCGGACTTCCTGCCATATCAGTCCCGACCCCTCCATCAGACGAAGGACTGCCGATCGGCCTGCAGTTGATCGCCGCATACGCCGAAGATGACTTCCTGATTGAGCTGGCACGCGCCTACGAGAATCACTCCCCGTGGGCACATCGCTGGCCAGATATCCTGTGACCCTCTGGTCCACACAATAGCCAGACCGAGCGAGCCTGAAAACATTAGACCATTCAGAGCTGCAGACTGGACTGTCCGACACCGGCGAACTCGACCTGAACTGCCTGTCCGGCTGAGACTGGCAGCAAACCACACCAGGTTCCAGTCGTGACCACGGTTCCGGCTGGAACCGTTCCAAACTGCGATGTTGCATGACGTAGCCACTGAGCCAGGCCCCAGAGCGGATCCTGCAAGGGGTGCGTACCCGTAAAGATGGCCGCCTTTCTCTGACCGATCTTGACCGAGCATGTCTGCGCAGACCAGTCGCGCCGGATATAAGGTACCCACTCACCCAGCACCAGCGCACCGTGTGACTGCATATCGGCCAGTGCGTACAGCGCAGAAACGGTGCGCCCCTGACGCCAACGTGAATCGACGACTTCAATTGAAACCGTCATCGAGTCAACCAGATGATCCGTCACGCCTGACTCCAGCTTCTGAGCACTTTCCGGGGTAACGTCCTCAGCCAGTCTGAGCGCAATCTCAGCCTCGATCTCCGGGGTGAAAAAGAGATCAGCACTTGCACTTGCCGGGCTCTCCCAGACTCCGGACTCGGGGAGCATTGCATGAGTAAGGACAGCTTCCCGGGACGGTCCGCCAGATTTCCAGTACGCGGGACACGGGGTCGTTAGCCATCCCATGCGCTGGGCAACCTGCTTCTGGACCGCGTAGCTATCTGCTACGGTAACCAGGGTGCCGTCAAGCAGAAGTTGATCGCAAGGCTCATGTCTGGCCCGTGCGGCCACCAATGCGTCAACGAGCGTATCGATTCCAGCCATTTGATCTTCCTACCTTTGAATGATGAATTGTTGTATTGCAGAAACCTGGGCCACAGATTCACCCGCATGACTTGTCACACAAATGAGGCCAGGCAGCTCTGCGATTGAAAAGCAGACTTGCAATCAGAACGATGAAAGCAAGAAACATACCGACAGCAATGTTCACAGTGATGTCAGCAGTAACGTTCGAGGCGCGCCCGACTTCCGGTCTTTTTTGCGCATCACCACATGGACACGTTGGAAACGTGGCTTGTTTCTCAAAAAAGCAATGCTTGCTTGCTTCGAACTTTCCGTGTGCACACTGATAGTACGAGTTTTGAGCTCAAATCTGAGTGAATGCAAACTTCCTCTTTGCCCGGTTACCATTGCGCGAAGGGATCAAACTGGCTGTGCGAACCTTGTTTGTCAAACCAGCAACCCAGTACGTATCGATATGTCTGCGCCCACTCCTACTCGCTCCGTCTTGTCTCGTTTGCCGACGCGCAACAAGTTTCACGGGATTTCGCCTCGAGCCATCTGGCTGGCATCACTGACGGCGATGGGTCTGTCACAGTTCCTGCTGTCGGCAGTGCTGGCCAGGGATATTGTGAGCGCCGATCATTCGCAGTACCAGATTCAGAGTGATCCGAACTCTACACTGATTGCGCCTGTCGCTGTCGATCAAATAGGATTGCCTGGCCCTCTACCAGACAGCCAGTCACTCTCTGAATTCTACTGGGAACACCTTCGGGCAATGTTGATCAGCTATGCAGCCAGCCAGGCCAGCTCTGCCGAGATTGACAAGATCGTCTCCGACTTCAAGAGGAAATTCACACCCCATGCGTGCGTGCTGGCATCACCCAGATGGCACGAGGATCTGCAGGTGCTGCAGGCAAGCCTGCAGTGCACCCTCGTTGAGCCATCATCAGCCGGCGGGCAACCCGCGATATCCCAGAAAGAAGCGGTTGACGTTTTTATGGAAAGGGACGTGTCTGGATGGCACCTGATTCTTGAGGCGTCTGACGACGTCGCCTGTGCTCAAGCTCGCAGCAAAGGCACCTACCAGATCTGGGTCAACTACCTGAAGCGATACCCCGATGGCAAATGCCGCGTGACGGCGGTAGAGCGCACGACGCCTGCCGCCGAGCCTGTCAAGGTAATCAGGGCAGAAGCGAACTTCAGATTTAGTCCCGACGGTAGCCGGCTTTATTCAACTGGTTCGCTGAACGGGAAAGGATTGCGAGTCATCGTCAGAGATGGCAAAGGAGAACTGCTAGGCAGCCAGGATCTCGACTCCACTGAACAACCAGATTCCGCCACCGTCAGTTCCGATGGCCGCTACGTCATGACCTTGAACAGAAAGAATCTCACCCTGCATGACCTGAACACCAGTACCACCCTGACGCTGGATCCGGGTGAGCTGCCAATCTCCGCACGCACGAGGCAGATTGCCATCGATAGCAAGCGCGGTCAGGCTGTGTTTGTTTCGTTGTCGGATGACGACCGCATCACGAGAGCGAGCCGAGGCCGAATCTATGTCTCAAGCTTTACACTGGACAAGGGAAAACCGAACAGACCAATCACCATGGACATTGACCCCGAGGTCATGCTTCTTTCACCCGACGGCTCAAAATTGCTCATCATGGGCGATGACCGATCGAAAAAAGCGTACTTCGTGGCAACCTATGACACACTGAACGGCCGGATGCTATGGAAGGAGAGCATTTCATACGACGACTTCGAGCGACCGGTCAACGCAGCATGGAGCAGTCAGGGCGAATTGGTGAGTTTTAATACGAGAAACACGACTGAGGTCAGACAAGCACGCACCGGCCAGAAAATCACTCTGCCCAAACGCGGCAATCGGCTGAGCAGTCTGGACCTTGTTTTTGCGGACGATGGCAAGCGATTTCTCATGCTGGAACCCCTATACAAGTGGATCACCCTGTACGACGTGACGAGCGACAAGAACATCTTCCGCTACGACTATGGCCGAGGTGACGTGAAGGAGCGCTCTGATCAATCAGCTGCACATGCCATCTTCAGTCCGACATCAGAAAGCGGCAAGTTTCTGGTCCAGGAGGACGACAAAGCAACTCTGTTTCAGATCAACGAAACAGGGGTGAAACGAGTCATTCAGGATGGCATGCCTTGAGAACAAATGTCATCACTATGAACATCGGCCAACGAACTTGATGCACCATCCTCCGGGCTACTGAGTTACTGGGCTGAAGCATGCCGTGCGGATCTTGTGGTGTGATCTGACAACCGTGCTCCGGCGTACCTCACCAGATTCAAACCTGCGCCCGTCAAGGCGACCTCATTGACCCGATTGCGAACCGGACTTGTCGCGAGTTTGATGCCGCAACACGTTAACGTGTTACATGGCCTGGAACCGCCTGAACAGCCTGATCCGAAGAAAGAGTCTGATGCCACCAGCTGCGATTGGCTGTAACCAGTTGCACTGTCAGCGCGAACTCACTCATATCCAACCCGACTGACCGAGAACCTTATATGCGACCCACACTCCCGCTACTGCAGGCGACTGACTTTCCGGCCATCAAGCGGCGTTCGCTTGAGACGCTACAGGTCAATCTGGGCTACAAGTGCAACCAGTCCTGTCTGCACTGCCACGTCAATGCCGGGCCAAATCGCAAGGAGATGATGACACTTGACACGATCGGACATGTTATCGACGTGCTTCGGCATTGTCGACCTCACACGCTTGACCTGACAGGCGGCGCGCCTGAACTCAATGAACACTTCCGGCATCTGGTTCGCCAGGCCCGGGCGCTCGATGTCACAGTCATTGATCGCTGCAATCTCACCATCCTGAGCGAACCAGGGCAACAAGATCTGGCACAGTTTCTAGCTGAACAGGCAGTCCAGGTCACGGCTTCCCTGCCCTGCTACTCACCCGCCAACGTCGACCGACAACGAGGGGACGGCGTCTTTGAGCGCAGCATCGCAGGCTTGAAAATGCTCAACCTACTTGGGTATGGAAAAGCCGGTTCAGGACTGGTTCTGAATCTGGTCTACAACCCGCAAGGACCATCGCTGCCGCCCCCACAAGACGCGCTTGAGCAGGACTACAAACGCGAACTCAAGGCGCATTTCGGCGTCGAGTTCAATCATCTCTTCACTATTACCAACATGCCGATACAACGGTTTGGCAGCACGCTGGTCAGCAAAGGTACGTTCAGGCAGTACATGACGCTACTCAAAAGCGCATACCGGCCCGAGAACCTCGATACGGTCATGTGCCGCAGCACGATCAGTGTCGACTGGCAGGGGGACCTGTA
Source organism: Orrella marina (assembly GCF_003058465.1). NCBI lineage: Bacteria > Pseudomonadati > Pseudomonadota > Betaproteobacteria > Burkholderiales > Alcaligenaceae > Orrella > Orrella marina. Next base: position 1,439,493 of record NZ_CP028901.1, read on the forward strand.
TGACTGCGACTTCAACCAGATGCTCGGGCTTGGACTCAAGCTGGCGTCTTCATCTGATCCAGCAGCCAGCAAACGTGGGCACATCCGGGACTTGCTGACTCACCGGACCAATGGCCTGCCTGTCCACATTGCCGACCACTGCTATGGCTGTACTGCGGGTCAGGGCAGCAGTTGCACGGGCGCACTTGACTCCTCAAGTCCTGCACCAAGCGGGACTGCGGTGATGAACGTAAACAAGGTCGCCTGATGAAATCCGACCATGCTGGCAACCCGACCCCGCGTGCGTGGTTGCCATGGTTGCGTTGGCTGCTTGTGTCGCTCATCGCGGCTGCGCTGGTCTGGACCTACATGGCCTTCGATCTCGACCAGTGGCTCAATCTTGAGACGCTCAAGCAAAGCCATCAATCCTTGCAAGGCTGGTACGAAGACACCCCTGCACGCGCGCTCGTCATCTACTTCCTGATCTACGCGATTGCGACAGCAGTGTCCATTCCAGGCGCGACCATCCTCACCCTCGGGGCTGGAGCCATCTTCGGGTTCGGGCCAGGACTCCTGATGGTTTCGTTTGCCTCCTCGATTGGCGCGTTGCTTGCGTTTCTGGTTGCTCGCTACCTTTTACGAGACGCGGTGCAAAGACGTTTTTCAGGCTCGCTTGAACGCATCAATGAAGGGATCGAGCGCGACGGAACCTTCTACCTGCTGACACTCAGGCTCGTCCCACTGTTTCCATTCTGGCTCGTGAACCTGGTGATGGGTCTGACTCCCATGAAATCGGGTCGGTACTACGTGGTCAGCCAGCTTGGCATGTTGCCAGCCACGATCATCTATGTGAACGCTGGTACGCAGATCGCTGCGCTGGAATCCACGCAAGAGATCCTGTCACCCGCATTACTGGGCAGCCTGATTCTGCTTGGCGTATTCCCGGTCATCGCGCGGTCGCTGGTCGCCTGGGCGAGGCAACGCAAGCTTTACGCAAAGTGGAATCGACCGCCCAGGTACGACCGCAACCTGATTGTGATCGGTGCGGGCGCGGGCGGACTGGTCTCGGCCTACATAGCAGCAACGGTAAAGGCAAAAGTGACGCTAGTAGAAAGCCATCAGATGGGCGGCGACTGCCTGAATACGGGATGCGTGCCCAGCAAGTCACTGATTCGAGCGGCGAAGATTGCAAAGGAAATCAGACACGCTGAATCATTTGGGATCCACCATGCCTCGGGCACGACAGATTTCAAGGCAGTCATGGAGCGAATCAGATCTGTCATCCGACAGATCGAGCCACATGACAGTGTCGAACGTTACGAAGGCATGGGCGTGGAGGTCCTTAAAGGCCACGCCCGTCTAATTTCTCCATGGGAGGTGGAGCTCACGCTTAGCGGACACGCCCCCGGTTTGCAAAAGAGCGCAGCAGATGCAAAAAAGGAAGTCCCGTCTGCGGCGACAGCCAACAGACCCAGAAACGCAGAGAATGTGCGGCGCCTGACGAGCCGAAACATCATTCTGGCGACAGGTGCGGAACCTTTCATCCCCGATATCCCCGGACTCAGGCAGGCGGGAGCTCTGACCAGTGAATCAGTATGGAGCCTTGAGACGCTTCCTGCAAGGCTGGTTGTTCTGGGCGGTGGACCCGTTGGTTGCGAATTGGCCCAGAGTTTTGCGAGACTCGGCAGTCAGGTGACACTCATTGAAAAGCATGCCCATCTGCTTTCGAAGGAGGATCCCGAAGCCGCCGAGGTCGTTCGTGCGGCGCTCAAGGAAGATGGCATCACGATTCTGAACGATCAGACTGTCGTATCTGTGACTACCCTGCCTGACTCGTCTTGCAAACGTCTCATACTACATCGCGCGGGGTTGGCCAGTGCCGATCGCACTGCTAATGCTGGCATGCAAGTCGAGTGCGACACCATTCTGTGCGCACTTGGACGACGACCCCGTGTCGAAGGATACGGGCTTGAAGACCTGGGCATTGCTCTGCGTCCAGGTCAGACTATCGACACGAATATGTTTCAGCAGACCAGTTTGCCGAACATCTACGCAGTAGGCGATGTCAGCAGTCCTTACAAGCTCACTCATGCCGCGGCTCACCAGGCCTGGTACGCATCGGTCAACGCCCTGTTCGGACGTTTCAAACGATTTCCCAACCACAGTCATGCGCACCGCGGAGTTCGCCCAGCCAGCGCCGCCATCCCCCGGTGCACTTTCACGGATCCGGAACTGGCCCAGGTCGGGCTGACCGAGCCCGAAGCGATTCGCCATCATGTCCCGTACGAAGTGACCCGGTATCATCTCGACGATCTGGATCGTGCGATTGCCGATGGCGCAGCGCACGGGTTCATCAAGATTCTGACTGTGCCTGGCAAAGACCAGATACTCGGCGTAACCATCGTCGGGGAACATGCAGGCGAGTTGCTGGCCGAGTTTGTGCTGGCGATGCGGCACGGTCTGGGCCTGAACAAGATACTGGCCACCGTGCACACCTATCCGACCTGGAGTGAAGCAGGCAAATTTGCGGCAGGGGTGTGGAAGCAGTCGCATGCTCCCCGATGGCTGCTACCCTGGGTTGAACGCCTGCACACCTGGGAGCGACGTGAATGACAATCAAGAATCCAGTCAAAGTAAGCACAAGGAGCGACCAATGCTAGCAATCATGGGTGGCACGGGCATCTACCAACTGCCGGAGATGATCATTGATGATGAACAGGTGGTAGAGACCCCGTTCGGAGAACCATCCGGATCGGTGGTTCGTGGCCGATACCGGGATCACCCCATCCTGTTTCTGGCCCGTCACGGATCGGGCCACAGACTCCTGCCTCACGAAGTGAACTATCGCGCCAACGTGTTTGCACTCAAAGCCGCCGGAGCCACCATGCTGCTGGGACTGTCCGCAGTCGGTAGCCTGCGCCAGGAAATCGAACCTGGCGACCTGGTCATCCCGGAACAATATTTTGACTGGACCCGGGGACGGCGTGCACAAACATTCTTTGGCAACGGAATCGCGGCCCATGTTTCAACAGCTCATCCAGTCAGCGCTCGCCTGGTGCAATCTGTCGTGCAGGCCGGAGAAAAGATCGGACAAACCATTCACCGGAGTGCCACCTACGCATGCGTGGAAGGCCCACGACTGGGCACGCGAGCCGAGAGCCTGTTTCTGAGGAACGCAGGCTGCGACCTTGTGGGCATGACCAACATTCCCGAGGTGTTTCTGGCACGTGAGGCACAACTCGCCTACGCCACCATAGGAATGGTGACGGACTATGACTGCTGGCTTGATGACTCAGCGCAACACGTCAGCGCAACCGGCATATTTGAACTCTACGGCACAACCCTTAAGAAAGCCTTTAACGTGCTCGAGTCCCTGCTGGAGGGGGATCTCCCTGAGCCAGAGCCGGAAATCCGCACTGCGCTGAAAAATGCCATGCTGACCTCCTTCGACTCATTATCCAGTGATCAGAAAGCATGGGTCACAGTTCTACAAAGGTAACGCCAGGCGAGCAGCCACGAATCATGGATCCGGTGTTCCTGAAGAAGCCACGACGCCTGAGCATCATCATTCCGGTATTGAACGAAGCCAGCGTCATCGCACAGACGCTGGCTTCGCTGCAGCCCATGCGCAAGCGCGGCGTGGAAGTCATCGTGGTCGATGGTGGAAGTCAGGACAGCACGGTTGTTCGATGCATGTCACGGGTTGATCGATTTCTCTCAAGTCCGCCAGGGCGCGCACGGCAGATGAATGTCGGTGCCCGACATGCCCAGGGCGAGATCCTGGTATTTCTGCACGCTGACACCCTGCTGCCCGATGATGCAGATCTGATTATCGAACGGGCATTGACCGCGTCGGTGAAGTCACACAAAATCCCTGTTGATCACAGTCACGACCGCCCTGCGTGGGGCCGATTTGATGTTGCCATCGACGGTCGGCACTGGATGCTAATGATCATCGCATTCATGATGAATATGCGCTCACGACTGACGCATATCTGCACCGGCGACCAGACGATCTTCATGATCTGGCATACGTTTGACACGACGGGAGGCTTTCCAGAGCAGCCTCTGATGGAAGACATTGCGCTAAGCAGTCGCCTGAAAAAACGAATCCCGCCTGTCTGTCTGCGCCACAAAGTCCGCACATCAGGGCGCCGCTGGGAGAAACATGGCGTCTGGCGCACCATCTGGCTGATGTGGGAGTTACGCTGGCGATACTGGCGTGGCGAGTCAGCCAGCAATCTGGCAAAACGCTATCGTTAACCAAGGAAGGTGAACGTGCAGAAGTCGATTCAGGTACGCACCGAAGTGCGTTCGGAGGTGGCCAGGCCAGCCAGCAGGACGGGCACAGCACTGATCATTCTGGCCAAGGCGCCAGTGCCCGGGTTTGTGAAGACACGTCTGATACCCGCTGTCGGCAGTGCAGGTGCCGCAGCGATTGCCGAGTCACTGCTGACTCATACCCTGGGTCAGGCCATCGAGAGCAACGCAGATCGGATCGAACTGTGCGCAAGTCCAGAGCCGACTCACCCGTCAATCAGGCAGGCGCTTGATCGTGTAAGCGGATGGGCGAACTCGCGTTTGCACCTGAGTCGACAACCACCCGGTGACCTGGGACATCGCATGGACCACTCGATCAGCCGGCTACTGGCTCATCATGGGAAGGTTCTGCTGATTGGAACCGACGCACCAGCGCTCACAGCTGACAAGCTCAGACAGTCCAGCGCAGCGCTCGACCGGTCTCCCGCTGTTTTCGTGCCGGCGTATGACGGTGGTTACGCACTGGTCGGGATGACGACAGAAGCCCCATTCCTGTTCGAGAACATGGCCTGGAGCACACCCGCAGTCATGGCAACAACCCGGCAACGACTGCGAGAACAGCAATGGTCGTGGACAGAGCTTGATCCAGTGCACGACATTGATGAGCCGCAGGATCTTGCTCATCTGCCGACGTTTCTATGGCCTGCCGGGGTGCGGCGGCCAGTTCGCCAGGAGGTTTGACGCATGAGACGGCTAATTCTTGCAGGAGCCGGTCATGCTCACGCACAAGTCCTCTTGCAAATGGCGCGCGAGCACCCGCATGGCCTGCCAGACGGTGTTGAAGTCGTGGTGCTCTCACCCTACAAGCTGGCTCCCTACTCGGGTATGGTTCCAGGATGGCTGTCAGGACGTTATTGTTTCGACCAGATTGCAATTGACTTCGAGAGATTGAGCCGGGCAGCCGGGGCGACCTGGCTAGCGTCTGAGCTTGCGGGACTGAACCCGGATGCACGCACGATCGACCTGACCGACGGGTCCACGCTGGCGTACGACACACTGTCCCTGAACATCGGGTCAAATTTGCAGCCACCAGACTCCGACATGCTGACACTGCGACCGCTGGCCAATCTGAAACAGCGCTTTGAATCGCTGCTTGCAACATGGGCAGACAATCCTGGGCAACGACCGCGGTCCCTGACGGTTGTGGGTGGTGGCGCAGCCGGATTTGAGGTACTGCTGGCACTTCAGGCCAGGCTTCGCATCGTTGCGCAACAGAGCAAAAAGACGATGGGGCGCACCGAGGCTAGCATCACTGCGAGGTTGATCACACGGGGACAGTCTGTTTTGCCGGAGCATGGAACCATGACCCGCCTGCTGGCAAACCGGTGCCTTGCTCGCAATGCCGTCCAGTGTCAGACAAACACGGCCTGGTCAAATCATCTGCGACGCGAAGACGATCTGGTGGTGTGGGCCACGGGCGCTGCAGCACATTCCTGGCAGCGTGATCCCGACCGCAGACGATCGCTCGCTGTCAACAAGGACGGCTATATCAGGATCGACTCACAGTTACGGTCGATCTCACACCCGGACATTTTTGCGGCTGGAGACTGTGCACACTGGGAAGGCGCACCGGATCAGTTCACAAAGCGCGGCTGCGGCCTGCCCAAAGCCGGCGTCTATGCGGTTCGAATGGGTCCGATACTGACGCACAACCTGCTGACCCTTCTCAATCAACCATACGGACACAGGGGCACCGGCATGTCTTTATCAGACTCACTCCAGAGCTATCGCCCACAAAAGCATTTTCTGACGATTCTGAACACAGCAGACGGCCGTGCGATTGCCGCACGCGGTCCGGTGGCTGCCGCTGGACACTGGGCCATGTGCTGGAAAGACCGCATCGACACTGCATTTGTCGAGCGAATGAATTCTCCCAGTGCCAAACCGCCTGGGCGATTGTAGTGGGAGTTTCTGAGGTAACGGACCTGGACCTGGACACGAACCAAACCGCACGCTTACCCCACCTCCTGTCTGGTCGGCTTTGCCTGACAGGTTCGCACGCCAACAGTCGAACCAGCAAGGAGAATGCTCGCGCAAGTGTTCAACCACTGTTGCAACCGTGATTGCACAACCGATGCCTGGCTAACTCAAGGAGTCATCCGCCCCGCTCACCCGGATACCGCTTGCGCAGATAACTGAGGATCTCGAGGTTGTCTGCTCCCTTTGGCAATGCCTGCGCCGCATCCTGCCAGATTCGATGACACAGAGCGATCTGCTCCGGCGCAAAACCGGTTCGCTCCTTGAGGCCAGCGCTGACCCCCAGGTCTTTGGCCATCAAATGCAACCCAAATCCGCCTTTAAGGTCGCCCTCCCCGAGTTGGCCGTCCTTGAGCATATGCTGCCGTAGCTTGGTCTCGGTCGCCACATTGCGTCCACTGGAGCTGTTGAAGACATCGACCAGGCGGTCAAGGTTCAGCCCCATTTTTTCACCGATCATCATGGCCTCGGTCGCTGCAAGCAGGCCCGCAGCATAGACGTAATTGTTGAGGGTCTTCATGGCATGAGCCGTCCCGACATCACCGGTCCTGATGAGTTCAGTGCCCATTGCCCTTAGCACGGGTTCGATCTTCAGGTACACCGCTTCACTGGCCCCCACCATAATGGCAAGCGTCGCGGACTTCGCCTTGGGAACGCTACCTGAGACGGGTGCATCGGCAAACGTAATGTCAAAGCGAGCAAGGTCACTGGACTTCGACACGAGCCTTCATAAACACCTGATTTCATTGAAATCAGTTTTTAAATTGCCACTACAGCAGCGTCAGCTGCTCGGGCATTGAAGGTTTCTTTAGCTTCAGTGCACTGAGAACTCCTGATTGTTCCTTTGAGACCGTCGATACCCCTTCAACCGTCTGGTCATTGACCTTCACCTGATGGCGCTGGATGCGACGCAACTGTGCCAGGGCTCTTTCTGGCGATAGTCCTGTATTGGCGAGTCTGAGACGGTGGCGCATGATCCGGTACAGGATCAGAGCCATGAAACAGATCATGGCGTGAGCCTTGATCCGATGCGGCAACCGGTGAAACACCGGTGCAATTTCAATTTCTGACTTCAGCACCTTGAAACCACGCTCGATGTCAGCCAGTGACTTGTAACGCTCGACCACCTCCTTCGGGGTGAATTCGTTGGCGTTGGTCACGAGCAGCAGCTTGCCATCGACCAGCTCCGCCTGTTTGAGCGCTTTCTCGTCAATCTGGTAGGTAAACAGATCAGAAGTCAGATCCACTTTGATGATCTTCGCCAGGTGGGCCTGCTTGACCTCATGATAGAAGCGCGCCTTGGCGCCACTGTCCGAGAGTCTGCGACCTCGGCTGACTTTGCCGGAATCCTGCCCATCGAGTTTGCTGGCCCACTGGTCTGCCTTGTTCTCCAGTTCCTTTATTTTGGAACGTCGCCACTCGGTTTGATGCTGGGCAGTCTGGGGATTGTGAGCGACCACCAGGCGAAGATCCTGCCAGCGAGTCTCGCTGATGGTTTCGTTCTCCTGGTCGGTAATGGTGTCATTGAACCGTTGCAGGATGTCGTGGAATTCGCCGTAACGCCTGGCGGGTACCGCCAGGATGAATTCGAGTGTCTGGCCCTCATCGAGCTTGAGCGCGAGTAGTTCCTCCAGGTTATCCAGTGAGAGCAGTCCTCGATCGGCCACGATGATCAGTTTGCGGATGTGGGGATAGCGTGCCAGCACCTTCCTGATGGTGGGTAACAGAGTAGCGGTCTCGGACTGATTGCCATCGAAGACTTCGTGATAGATCGGCAAGCCTTCGGCGGTCTGCACCACGCCGAGCATGAACTGACGGGCCACCATACCTTCTTTGGACATGCCGTAATGGCGTACATCATCAGAGAGCTCTGTCTGGCCTTCCACCCGGATGGTGGTCAGGTCGTAAAAGACGAGTGATAGATCCTGATCCACCATGGGTTTGAGTTGTCGGGCCACGACAGCCTCGACGGCATCCTGGTGATCCATCAGGGCATCCATGCTGCGCAGTAACTGTTGATGCGTGAGTGCCTTGGTATCGACTTCCGGCAAACTGACCGTCTCCAGCCAGCGAAGCACCCCTAGCTTGGAATCCGGATCACACAGTCGATTGAAGACCATCACCCGAATGGCATGTTCAACCGCCGTGGTGTAGCGTGCCTTGCGAAACACGCCAGCCAGTGAGTCAAACCCGACTTCCTGCCACAGACCGTGTAGTGCCCAGACATCGCCCAGCGTCAAGGCAGACTCGAAGGCAACCTGCGGGCCCGCCACCTCGGTACCACGGCCCTTGGCGCGCAAGAGAGAGGCCAGCAAGGCATCGACCTGACCGCCGGCGTCGTCCAGGCGACCCAGGGTGGCAATGGTTCGCTGGCGAGCCTTGCCTTCTTCGTTACGGTAGGACTCGACCAGCTGGACGTACTGGTGGCCGCGGGCGGTGGTGAGTTTGATGAACATGACAGGAGTGTAGCAAATCGCCGAATGGTTGCCAACACCCATCATATAATTTGTTGCCACTACAAAAATCTGAAACTGATCGGGCTAACATGTTGATTCAAAACACCTCGGCCGGCGAGAATCCGGGAAAAATGGCATTTGGTGTCGAACTTCTGAGGTCAGTCGCCATGCACTGGCTGTCGACTGGTGAACTCGAACTCATGTCTACCACCACACCACCCTTACGAAGCATGTGCTCGACGGGTGCCCGTGCACCGTCCGTTCCAAGCAGACAGTCTCGCACGACCCCACCATCAGGAAGCATGGTGATCAGGACATCCAGATCTTGCAGATGATCGATAAGTGGCACGACATACACCCCTCTGTCTCGTGCTCTAGTTCGCGCGGCATCGCTCGCGTCATAGGCAAGTACCTGCTCGAACGATCGAGCCAGGCTGGTGCACATGGGCAATCCCATGGCACCCAGTCCAATAAAACCAACCCTCATTTTTTTGTCTCCTGTAAATTGCGATGGATGAAGTAACAATATCCTCTGGCGTCCCTGAAGGGCATCCTCGCGTCGGACGTGTGGATACAAATTCGGGGCAGTTCTTACTGCCAGCGCCTGGCCCGCTAAGGATATGCCTCGATATTGAACAGATTTGCCCCTGGCCCGGACTCTTTGGCCAGAGAATCGGTTCATCCAACCTGGCGCAATCCATGACTGGCTCCGTTATACTGACAAAAACTCACGCAATAGTGGTCTGTGAGCGCGTTGACGGCCTCAGTCCAAGTATGCCAAACGCTTGGCTCGCCTTGAGTCAGTCCCGAATTTTTACTTGGGACTGAGTTAATGAAGGACCGCAGGATTTTCGACTGAGGACATCACAACAGGGTTTGGTTCGTATCAAGCAAACTCACCCAGCCTTCAATTTATCTGGCCCACCGTGCTTTCTCGAACAGACAGAAACAATCATGCCTTCCTCTTTGACTGATCCACTAGAGGCGGTTCTTCGTGCCCGCCCGTTTCAGAGCGCAGAGGACGTGTTCGACAGCATTCTCTTGTGCCTGAAAGCCCACATTCCTTTCAAACTCTGGATGATCACGCGCGTTGATGACAATGACTGGACCGTGGTACGCAGTCTCGACGAAGGTTATGGCACTGTTGCGGGCATGACATTTGACTGGAGCAGGTCTTACTGTTCAAGCATGGTCCGCGGCGAAGGGCCCATGTTCGCTGAGGATGCGAGCCTGATCGAGACATATCGGAATGCCGCGATCAATCTTGACGTTCCTTTACCGATTAGGGCCTACATCGGGATGCCGATCCTGAGTCAGGATGGGCGATTGCATGGCACTTTGTGCGCGCTCGACCCTGCCCCACAGCAACCACTGACGGAAAAGCAGCGCATGCTGGTTCTGACACTGACACGTTCGCTCAGTACGCTGCAGATGGTTTATGCCGAGGCCGAAACGGCCAGACGGCGCGCGCAGAAGTTTCAGTACCAGGCACAGACCGACGCACTGACCGGCGTGTATAACCGCCGCGGATGGGAGCTCGCGCTCAACGACCAGGAGATGGCGACCGCGCGCACGGCACAGAACGCGATGATTGCGATCATTGATGTGGACAATCTCAAAGAAGTCAATGATCACGCTGGCCACGCCGCTGGAGACACTTTGCTGATCAAGGCAGCCAGCATTCTGCAACAGGAAATTCGTGAAAATGACGTGGTGGCAAGGCTCGGTGGAGATGAATTCGGCGTCATGTCACCCGAGCTCTCAAAGAACGCGGCAGGAAAGCTAGCGGCCCGCCTGACCCAGTCACTCAGACAGGCCGGAGTCCCCTCGTCCGTGGGCTACGCAATGCGTCTGCATCACCGCTCGATGAACGAAACGGTGCAGGCAGCCGACAGGGCCATGTACCGGATCAAATCTGGCGCCTGACCCTCTTTCGGTCATGCACCTGGAGCCGGCATTCACAACGCTGGCTGGCGCGGCTCGAGCAAGACGCTGCGATGATCTGACCTGATCAATAACTCGGCTTTCCGGTTGCGCTGACGATCGGGGCCGTTTTCAGGACCATTCCCGGGAAGGCTGTTGCACCGCGACCGATTCACCGTGGCCGTCTCACAGTGAGCGAGCTCTGCCCATACCCGTGCGGATTTGCCGGACGTGGCTGATTGCACACTGTTGCCAGATAGCGATTCGCATCAGAAAGTGGCTGTGGACGTTGAATGCCGCACGCTTTCGGTATACAACCTCGGTAAAGAACTGCAGCATGATTTATTTGGAAACAGCCAGTCCGGTCGGATCTGACCGACGCACCAGACATCAACGTCCCTGACCAAAGTGGAGCCTTCTTTGTCAAAAGATCCGGACATGTCAAGAAAATCAGGTCGATCAAGACTGCTCGCATGGATGCTGACGGCCGCATTCATGAGCGTGGCCTGGGCAACGCAAGTCCAGTCAAACCCTGCCCCCCGATTAGCATCCGGCAGCTTGAGTGTCCCTGTAGCCGGTCCGGCCACCTGTCCAGCCGAGCGTGCGGTCTACGAACTGAGGGTGCCGGACAGCGACGATGTCTGGCGCATAGAACTGGTGCCTGCACAGAACACGCGAAGCATTGCCTCTGACCTTTACATGAAGCTCGTGACGCCCGTACGCACCTACTGGTTCAAGTTCGAAGTCAGTCAAGGCTATTCCGGGATTTCAGTGCTGCCGGTCACTGACCCTTACTCCGACACAGGGTCACGAGACCTGCTTGGGCCACCTTTTGGTGACAACCCTGACGGGACCCAGGATCCTGACGTGCTCTCCACACTCCGGTTCCTAGTATTTGACGAGTCCTTGACCGTCCTGTTTGAACCTCCTGTCAGCGGTGACGAAGCGCCACCTCTCATCATGATGCCAGAGATTGGACAGACGCTCTGGTACAACACAGCTGCTCTCACGGATTCAGCTGGTGCCGACCGCGACCCAATGCCTCGGGGGATGTTCAAACGGACGGGATGCCTGGTCACCCCCCATCGGCCAATTCCGGATTGAAGCGGTCGATCAGACCTTTAACGACGGGCGGGAGCAACTTAAGACACGACACAAGGCAAGATGACACCAGGGAGGTCGAGATGGCACGAATAGATAAAGAATCAAACCCGGGATTGATGGATCATGGCCGAGTCAACTCGACACGACTCGCGCGATATGCTGCCCTACTGTTAATCGGTTTGAGTCTTGCTCCGGCCCACGCCAGCAACTGGTTCGTGTCGTCCAAGCCCAGAATCCTCAAGAATGGCGATAAGACCTGCACTGCCTATTCCGCAAAGACGCCTTCGCGTATCGACTTCATGCAGATCAGACAACCGGATGGCATCAACCACCACGTCATTGTTGTGCGTGCTGACACCATACCCGACAGTCTTCGTACAGGCCAGGCAGAAATCTTGTTTCCGGATGGACACCAAGTCTCAATACCCTACCGGCGATCCAACAGCACCGGGTCGCCGATATTGATACAAACCGACGGGCCAGGATTCGAGAATTTGCTAGAACGCTTCGCCATATCGGACTCCGTTCGGGTCAGCGTCAAATCCAGCACAACCCACTTTGATGTGAGTTTCAACGGCTACGGCACCGGGCAAGTGATTGATATGTTCGAGAAATGTCGCCGACAGTTTTAAAGCTTGCACAAAAAGCCCAGCAAACCTCTACAGTCAGACCACGTCGAGTCAGGTTGATCGCAGGTTCACGCAGTATTGATTGACCCCAGGCCGCAATTCCGATAAAACCTGAGGTAAGCCAGCCTGACCAGATCAATATGCACAATAACCTGCCCGCCGAACCCAACGCCCCAGATGCGGCAGATCCGAAGCGCCCGGTCCTGGAACCGTCCTGGTTCAACAGATTGACAGGCGGTTTGGACAGGTCAGCTACGCGCGCACGTGAGGTGATCGAATCCATCGCGTCCCAGATCGAATATCAGTCCAGGTGGTGTCTGGAAACAGGCCCTGGCGGCGAAATCACACTCAAGATTCTGTCCCATGATCCGCGAAACAGTCTGACACTCGCCATCACGTTGACCAACCACGAGTTGATACTGGCGATCACTCCCGACCCGAGTGGCTGGTTACGAATCACGATACACCCGGCCGATGCGGCCAAATCTGACGAACCGCTGTTCGAATGCTGGCTCGACCAACCATACGAAGAGTTTGAGTTCTGGCCGGGAATCCACGACCCGGCGAATACGCCCTCTCTGTCTGGTCCGACACCAATCGCCCCCGGAAGAATGGGAAAGCGTATGAACTGGATCTCGATCGAAGCGACTGCGTGGCCTTCCCACAGCATTATCCACCGCCTGAGTAACTCACATGGTTTTGTCGTTGCCAGCCAGGCCGATGAAAATTGACCCGTACGGTGCCCTGACCTTTATAGCGCCAGGCCTCACAGCAAGCGATGACTTACAGTGAGCAAGCCCGTGCCTGCACCAGAACGGACTGCAATGACGACCATGGAAGACGCTCATCCCCTGTTTAGCGAAGCCGGTCGGCTGACCTGCCCAGAAAGCCGTGAACGTCGAGGGGGACGACTACGGCCTGTTGCTCTGCTTAGGGACTGTTAACAAATAATATAGTCGAATGACTAGGGTCGTATGCAGTAATTCCATTCGCCATGGAAATCGCTTCGATCGATCTTGATCGTCGCCATTTGGGCGTCAGTGACAGAAATTCCCTTCGGATACGCGGCAGTATCGAGCTCGGCCTTAACCGACAGGCCGCTACGGGTTCGTGTGTTGGCGATCAGATTGACAATGACTTCGTGACTGATCAGTGGGCGCGCGCGCCAGTTCATGGTGATGAACGAGAACAAGCGGTGTTCAATCTTGTTCCATTTGCTGGTCCCGGGAGGAAAGTGATGCACGTGAATCTCGAGCCCCAGTTCCCTGGCTAACTGGCTCAACTCATACTTCCATAGCCGAACCCGATGGCCATTGCTGCCACCACCATCTGCTGTGATCGTCAATCGGCTGGCTTCAGGATAGCGCGCTCGGCCCATCGAGAACCACCAGCGCCGGATAGTTTGCACGGCAAATGCCGACGTGTCGTGATCCGTTCCCACGCTGACCCAACCCTCATCAGCACCTATGTCATAAACGCCGTACGGATTGGCGCGCCCCAGATCCTTGTCGACAAAGTCATGAACTTGGACCTGATCGGGTTGACCTCTAGGCAGCCATCGCTGGCCCGCGTTCTTGAAGGCCCCAACCAGCTCCTTCTTTTTGGTATCGACCGAAATGACCGGTTCGTTTGCATCCAGTGCGATCTTCACGGCTGCATTGATGTGCTCAAACTGTGCGTTTCGATCAGGACTCTGGTTGCCTTCGAGCACCTTGGCGTTTGCTTGCAGACTAAAATTCTGGCTACGCAATATATTGCCCACCACCACATGGCTGACCTGATGATGTCTGGTCTTGAGCTCATCGGCCAGATTGCGCAGACTCTTGCATGTCCAGCGCAACGGTGACTCCGGGTCACCTCGCGTGGTCGGCTCGACCAGAGCCAAAAGGTCTGCAACCAAGGTCTCATCGGTTGTCTCGAGTCGCTTGCGGCCACCTCCCGGTCGACGCGATCCTGTTGCCGTCGTGGACCGAGAGTCATCCGCCGCGTCGATACTTTTCAACGAGCCGAGCTCCTTGATACCGGCGGCTACCGTTGTGCGGGATGCACCAGTGGCCGATGCCACCTCGGCTATGCCACCTCGACCGAGTGCTTTGGCTTCTGCGCCGAGCAACAATCTTCTCTGACGCTCATTGAGTGTCTCGTTCAGCGCCTCCCAGCGCAAAGCGATTGGTGAGATATTCGGCATTCGATAAGCATAGCCGATTCCCAATAAATAACCAAGTTAAATATTTACAGTCTCTTAGCCTCGCCAGCTCTTTCCTGCTAACCGGCTGTCTTGAAACTCAGGTTCCCCTGATCACACCCCAGAACGCGCTGACTTCCCCCGTCATTCAGGATGGTATTTACTGCGAGATCAAGTTTACGTTCATCCCCCGCAAGGAGTACATCCCGATCGATGTGCTCGTGGCCGAACGAAACAATCAAACCTGTCTGTCCCTCGAATGGGACGATCAGGCACGAGGGTGGCATACCAGCTTGCACAGCCTTGGTGTTGACGAGCATGGCGTATCAATTCGTGCCAGAAGGTTTGGCGATGGTAAAGACCCACTCGGTCTGAGCAGTTTTGTCATGGTGCAGGCCGGCGCCCCCCTCGCCAGGTTGCGGTCGCAGGCCGTTTGGTCGCGGTTGACGGCGTGCATCTGTTGAGTGTTTTTGCTGAGTCGGATATGTTCGCTGTGATTGATTTGAGCCAGCCAGCATCCAGGATGCAGGAATCCGCCCGCGAGCAAGGCGTCCGACTGAGCGAGTCAGGGACTACGATTTCAGTAACATCGGCTGGCGTCCTGAGATCGAACCCGGCCGATGCCGTCGGAAAGTGGCTGGCACAGGCGACCGCCAGGGCGATCTATGCCGCAGACCTTCCCGGCATAGGTCCAGACACCCTGACGATACGCGTGTTCGCACGTAGCCAGTCCACTCATGACAACCAGAAACAGTTTCAGCAGCGAGTCAGAGATTTAATAGACAATATGCTGTTTGAAGCGAGCGTGCTGAATCAGTTCATGGAACTTGGCCTGTCGCAAGCAAGAATGGATACGAGTTTGCTGGATCTTAATCGGGTCATTGAGCACGTAAAAAAGGCGTACGGTGCACAATCCCAGATACATACGCAGGCCTCCCGATGCCTGGGTCTCACAATAGCTTCACTGGTCGAAACTCGCAAATTCTCCACCGCACTGGCCCAGGTCAGGAACACAGCGACTGGTCAGAACCAAGCCATTATTCGAGACGAGATCAACAAAGTGCGGGACATGACCGATCTGATCATTGAAGGGTTGCTCGATTCGCGACAAGTCCTCCTGGAAGTGATCGAACAGACCCGGCCCGAAAAAGCTAACCCGGAGCAGGCTGAGGCAGCGTACAACACAGGACTGGCACAAGCCAGGCCTGCATCCTGGCAAGGAGTCACCCGAACGCCAGGCGAACTCGCCAATGCAGTCGACCCGTTAGTCAGGAACTACCGGTTAGCAAACCAGTGCATCGAGGACATCAAGAAACTGTTTTGACGCCCGAACCGATGTCACTGGGCAAGCTCGCGCATCACCTTGATCAGATCCGACTTGCCTTCAAAACCAATGCCGGACAATTCCGGCATGGTGACATAACCATTCTCGACTCGTACCCCATCTGGAAACCCGCCGTAGGGCTGGAACAGATCAGGGTATGACTCATTACCTCCCAGTCCGAGTCCAGCCGCGATGTTCAGTGACATCTGGTGTCCACCGTGCGGTATGCAACGACTGGCTGACCAGCCATGCTGGCGCAGCATCTCCAGCGTTCGCAGATACTCGACCAGACCATAGCTGAGTGCACAATCAAACTGCAACCAGTCCCGGTCGGCACGCATACCGCCGTAACGGATCAGATTGCGCGCATCCTGCATCGAAAACAAGTTCTCGCCAGTTGCCATGGGTTTGTCGTAATAGTTGCGCAAGATTGCCTGCAACTCATAGTCCAGCGGATCACCCGCTTCCTCGTACCAGAAGAGATCGTACTGCGAGAGTGCCTTGGCATACTGAATCGCAGTGTCGAGATCAAAGCGCCCATTGGCATCTACTGCGAGCTTCTGGCCGTCCTGCAAGACGTCCAGCACAGCATCGATACGTCTCAAATCCTCGTCCAGGCTGGCCCCGCCAATCTTCTGCTTGACGACGGTATAACCCAGATCCAGGTAACGGCGCATCTCGTCCTGCAACATGGCGTTGTCCTTGCCAGGGTAGTAGTAGCCACCCGCTGCGTATACAAATACGCGCTTGTCAGGGGTGCCATTGCCATAGCGTTTTGCAAGCAGCGTAAACAACGGCTCGTCTGCGATCTTGGCAACGGCATCCCACACGGCCATATCAATGGTTCCCATCGCCACTGAGCGCTCGCCATGTCCACCAGGTTTTTCGTTGACAAACATGGTCGACCAGATCTTGTGCGGGTCCAGATTCTCGCCGGACTCATCGAGCAAGGCGTCCGGATCCGCCTCCATGATGCGGGGAATGAAGCGTTCACGCATCAGTGATCCCTGACCGTAGCGACCATTGGAATTAAAACCGTATCCAATAACCGGACGACCCCCACGGATCACATCGGTGACCACGGCGACCAGGCTTGCATTCATCTTGCTGAAATCGATATACGCGTTGCGAATCGGAGAGCTGATGGGAACGGTGATCTCCCGAATCTCGACAATTCTCATGAAAGGCCTCCTTGATCTGGACATGAAAGGTGCTCGCCCGAGAATTTACCTGAACAAAGGCGCGTTTACGTCAAATGCCGGTAACAGTGATGAAATGATCTAGAATGAGCAGCCTTTTTTTGGGGGGAAAACAATGATTAAGAAGTTTTATCGCAAGGCCATTCTGGCCACAGCACTGGTCTGTAGTGCAACACTTGCTCACGCAGCCTACCCGGAACGTCCCGTCAAGCTTGTCGTTCCATATCCACCTGGCCAGGCGACTGACATCTTCGCCCGCATTCTGGCTGAAGAACTCACCAGCGAACTCGGCCAACCCGTCGTTGTCGAAAACCGCGGTGGCGCTGGCAGCAACATCGGTATGCAGTACGCTGCCCGGTCCAAACCTGATGGCTACACACTGGCGGTCGGCCCGAGTGCGGGTGCTGTCAACCAAACACTGTATAGCCAGCCGGGCTACTCGCTCCTGGACGATTTCCAGCCAGTCGGAGGCATCTTCTCAGTCCCGCTGATCTTCCTGGCAAATCCGGAATCAGGCATCACATCTCTGACCCAGATGATCGAAAAAGCCAAGGCCGAACCGGATTCGCTGCCCTACGCCAGCGCAGGTGTGGGTGGCAGTCAGCACTTGTCGGCTGAAATGCTCAACGCCGCGGCATCAGTAAAGATGCGCCATATTCCGTACAGTGGCAGTGGACCTGCCCAGTCAGACTTCCTGGGCAACCATGTGCCCCTGATGGTCGACTCGGTCACCGCTGCCCTGGCAAACATTCAGACAGGTCGTGCCGTTCCCCTGGCTGTGACAACCGCTCAGCGTATCGAGCAGCTACCCGATGTTCCGACCGTTGCCGAACTTGGTTACCCAGACTACGAAGCCACTGGCTGGGCAACTGTTCTGGCGCCAGCAGGAACGCCCGATGACATTGTCTTGTTGCTCAACGAGAAGATCACCAAAATTCTCGAAACACCCAAGATGCAGAATGCCATCAAGTCTCGCGGTGCCCAGCCCATGAACTATCAGCCTGCACAGGGACGTGCCTTCCTGGAAAACGAGATCGGCAAATGGGCTACAGCAGTCAAACAGTCGGGCGCAAAGGTCGACTGACCCAGGCTCGCAATGGCAACCTGTCGGCATACAACGCCGCGTGACAGAAAGCCATTCAGCCACTCGTACCTATGTCGTACCTGCCGGGTTCATGGTTGTCTCGGTGGGTACGATGTCCGTGCCGGTGGCGACACATACCTTGTTGCGGCCGGTGTGTTTTGCTTCATAGAGAGCCTGGTCGGCCAGCCATATCAAGTCCACAACGCTTGAGGATTCGCCGGGAATCAGGGCAGCCACACCGAGGCTGATCGTTGCAACCGACGCACAACTCGACGAAGCATGCACCAGGCCGAGTCCTGCAAATGCCAGACGAACCGACTCGGCCGCCTTTTGCGCGGCGTTCAGATGGTACGAAGGAAGGATCAGTGCGAATTCCTCGCCACCGTAGCGTGCCGCCAGTTCATCCTGACGCTTGCTGCGTGACAACAGCACTCTGGCAAGCGCCTGAATACACGCATCACCGGCCTGATGACCGTATAAATCGTTATAAGCCTTGAACTCATCCAGATCCAGCATGACAAGGGCAACCGGCGTTGCCTCAGCCTTCGCTCGCTGCCACACTTGCTCCAGCATCTGATCGAACTTGCGCCGATTGGCCAGTCCACTCAATCCGTCAACCATGCTCAGCTGTTCGAGACGTTCGTTGGCCTCACGTAATTGTGCGGTACGTTCCTCGACTCGTCGCTCAAGTTCCTGGTTGGCCTGGGCAAGGGCCTCACGCAGACGATTCTGCTCCCCGGCCTGGGCTCGCAAGCCAACAGAATGCCGGTATCCGATCCACAACAGTAACAGCACCGCCACCAGAATCAACCAGAGCGCACCTAGGCGCTGACGCTCCTGCCATAGCGACATCTCTGAGACCTCGCTTGTGACCGCAGTGATGGCCAGCTCGCTACTGATCTCCGAAATCTTGCGCGCGCGCAGATACTCCTCCGATGACAGGAGTTCCCTGGCCTGTAGCCAGCGTTCTTCATTCATGAGCATGATGGCGAGATCACGCGTTGCCTGCAGTCGTTCGCTTTCCTGGGCGAGTCGTTCAGCTTCTGCAGCCATGCGCATGCCGGCCGTCAGACCCCTGATTTCACGCAAAATCTGATCGAGTTGATCAGTCTGTGCCAAATAGTTGGCTGAACGCAGAATGTTTTCCTCAAACAGAGTGGTTGCCAGTGTGTTGTTGATCGCTTCGTTAAGGATCTGTACACGTAGCAAACGCGCGTCAATCGCGGTCTTGATTCGCTGGGTATCAATGCTGCGCACGTCGGTGTAGATGCCAATACTGACGCTCGACAGGAGTAAACAAACCGCTACCCAGAGGCTGACATCAATCCGTCTCATGATGCCATATCCTTGGCACCAGGCTCGCCCCTCGCCCCTGGCATGGCTGACAGTCCATCGCGAATGTCTGAATCGGAGTCCAGAACCTCATCTGCAATCTTGAGCATCCGGGGATCAATGTTCAGCCCCTGCTCGCGAGCGGTTTGCCGGTTGATCACGAAGCTGAAGTTGGCAAGCGGTCCCCACGGGATATCCACCGGCTTCACGCCTTGAAGAATCAATCCTGCCTTACGACCTGCGGCATACCCCACCAGAAAGTAATCCATGCCAAAGGCAGCCACGGCGCCCAGGCGTACGCTATCGACATCACCAGCAAAGACAGGGGTCTGGTGTTCTTTCGCAAAATCAATCAACGCGTCAAGGTTGTTGACTGTAGTATTGTCCGAGGTGATGACAAACGCCTCCACCCTGGGCAGCAAAGACTGTGCGGCTGCGTAGACCTGACTGGAATCATCGATAGTGGCTTCGAGCAGGACAAGTCCCAACTCTATCGCAATGGCCCGCATCCTCTGGATGTGACGCACTGAGTTTGGTTCAGACGGGTTGTAAATGGTACCCCACACCTGTGCCGACGGGAGCATGCGCTGTGATACAGTCGCATCTGCATATCAACCGGCCACAGATCACTGACGCCGGTGAGGTTGCGACCCGAACTCTCCCCGCCCGTACCAATATGAATATCGCGCACACCTTGCTGTGCACTGACTGGCGCAACAACGATTCCCGCACTGATCGGATCAGTGACAGACGAGAAGACGATCGGGATGTCTGCCTGATATTCCAGACCGGCCAACGTGCTCGGCGTGGAGATCGTATGTAGAAGATCGACCCCTTGATCCAGAAAGTCTTTGGCGATTCTCCTGGCTGCCTGCATGCTGCCGTTAGCGTCGGTCCGGATGACTCGAAGATTCCTGCCCTCTTCAAATCCGCTATCGGCCAGACCTGCAACAAATCCCGCCTGGTCAGCATCGAGTGCGGCATGAGAGGCAATCTTGCTCTCGCCAATGACAAACACCGGCTGTGCCAGGACAGTGCTCGTGCCAAAAAACAGCACAACACCAAGCCACATGAACTGACGACACCACCAGAGCACTGATTCCGCGCCAGCACTGTCTGGCCTGGCAACGCCACGTGCCAATATCTTCCGGGCGACCCATTGCTCATGTTGCTGTTGACAGCGTTGAGAACGCCACGGCGCACGCCGCCACAGGCAGCGTTTCACGCTAGCCATACCAGTCGGGATTCGCTGCACAATCCTGTTCAAGGCCTTCCCTGAACCCCATATTTGTATTGTTGATACGTTCTGCTGCCGGGCTTGTATCACCGCGCCCCTGCCGTGCAAACCATCCGAAAAATATCACTCGATGCCATCAACGACCCAGATCACGAGACAATTCTTGCTGACACGAAAAACCGCTCAGGCATCAATCGCTACAGAGAATCACCCTTGCACTGCCAGCCAATTCATTACCGGGCCCCAAACGCGCCCGACACAAGCCCGCAGTTTCAAAAATGTTATTGGGAAGACATTGTTCTGGACAAACCTGCCTCAGCAGTTTGATCTGGCGCATGATATTGATCTTTTGGTCAGATCATCTGCGTCTGGCGGGGGCCTTACCCGGTTTCGGCTGGTTTCGGCTGGTTGTGGCTCGTTTCAAGCGCACGTGCGCATTCTCCCCCGAACAGGTGCATCCTCGTTATTAGGAGTCGCCCGTAGTGGGCGGGATCGACAAAGACACACGAACTTGCCTGACACATTGAGAGCCACGTAAGAAGCCGTGAATGGACTCAGCATCACGATCAGAGGCAAGCCGCACGCTGTCAGTTGCCACAGATATGCCGCAGACAATCAGCGAACCGTTCTGTCAGCTATTGTGAGGTTTTCTCACCCTGGAAGACACTGGAGGTGACAAACCTTTGCAAGGTTGCAAACAAACAGCCAGCCACCTCGCACCGAGTTATCAAGTACCTGTCAGCACGCCAGCCAGGCCAGCCCCCTAACCAATAAACAAGGGAATCGAAACCAGCAGCAACAACACATACGCGACTGCATAATATCGCCTGACCAGAATATTGATCCGTTTTGCGGGTTCGGGTTTGCCATCCACCAACAGCCCCACAATCAGGCAGGACGCTAGCAAGCTGACACTGAGCATGATGATGGTGGTATTGAAGAGCACATCCGACAGTGTGAAATAGTGCACCACAGGCAACTCCCTGTTGAGCACGAATTTCAAGGCAATCGTGGTCAGAATCAACGTCGTGGTTCCACCGATACGGGGCGAGGTGTACGCCGCCTGAAACGTCAGATCGATCCACAGCAACCCCCACGACACCAGCGCAATCACGATCAGCGGCAACAGAACTTTCTGGACGCCATCATGCGCGTCGTAATTAACCAGAATGTTCAGATCAATCTGGGCAAATGAGCGTTTCGAGTGGGCAAATCCGGGCTGTGCACTGACAGACCAGTTGACCTCAGTCGGATACCAGTTGCCGTGCAGTATGCGGTCGACCGCCTGCAGATCGTCCTTGGGGGTGAGCTCTCCGAGCTCAAACCAGACTTGCTTGTTGTCCATGGCAGCACTAGACAGTGCCATACTCAGATCCAGCGAGCCAAACGGGAAATAGTGCAACTCACCATCGAACCTGGGATGTGCCGTGAACTTCTCCCTGATTTCAACATCGCCGTTTGGCCAGATCGCCAGCCAGTAAACCCGTGCAGAGGACAGCCCTTTCTCTCCACTAACATCCAGTACTGGATACCAGATCGACTTAAGCTGCTGCTCGGCTCGGGAGCTCATCCAGATGCGCGGTCGGTCCACCTCTGAGTCGTAGGCCAGTCTGGGATCATTCCAGCGCATGCCAAACTGGGCGGTCAGATCAAAAGTTCCGGAACTCAGATTGATGTCATTAATATCATCAATCCACATATCAACCGTAACAATGGTCGGGCCGTCAGGATTGGGCGGCGTGATATCCGCTTTTGCAGGACAGGCAACCAGCAGGCTCAGCAAGAGCAGACCGATCATCAACCCGTACCTGAAAATCAAGGAACCATCTGCGCATCTGATTGCGACGCGATCTGCAAACTCCGTTTCAACGGGGTCCATACCCGACAATGTCATAGATATCTCCTGAAAGATCGCTTCGAAAAAGCTTGAAACAATCACATCACACGGAACACACCGTCCTCTCGGTCCTCAGAGCACCTAGAAACATACGGAGGCACCATTCGATCGACGCAATTGACACGCGGTTACCCGCTAGCCGTATTGTGCCTGTCCTGCGCGCGTCTTCAAGCCGGAGTTAGCGGCTGAGCAAACCCCATCGGCAATCAGGCTGGCCGTTCCGACCGAATCGGTCAATCCCAGATGGCCGTGGCCTGTAGCGACCCACAAACCCGGCAATTTGTCAGCGTTATCTGATACAAAGGCATCGGCCGGGCCCATGACAGGAACCGTGTCAGGCATGCAGGGCCGATGCCCCATCCAGGTCTGATGTGGCTTGTCGACAAGCTCGCTGAAATTCTCCTGAGCAACACGCAGTAGAATCCGGGCACGATGTTCGTTAGGCTGCGCTTGAGTGCCTGCGAACTCGACCGTGCCTCCAATCCGAAGTCCGTCCTCCATTGGCGTCAAAAATACTTTGTGGTCAGTCAGAATGACCGTTCTGGAGACCGGCGATTCGCGATGAGTGAACTGTACGTGATAGCCACGCTGGGTTTCCATGTGTAGCCGGATGCCGAGCGGCTCAAGCAATGCGCGCGACCAGATTCCAGCGGCAACCACGACCTGGCGTGTGAAGATCGGTCGTGCGTCGGTAACGATTTCCCACAGCCCTTCGCCATCGCGCCTGAGCGCTCTCACCTCAGCCCGCGACGATTCCCCACCTCTGGCCAGGAACTGCGCAAAAATCGCTCTAACGTAACGATAGGGATTGAGAATCGTTGCCTGGTCCTCAAGGAACATGGCTACCTTGTAGCGCTCAGGCGCCCGGGGTTCGAGCGCCTGAAGCGCTTGCCTGGAAAGGCGGCTGAACGTGTAGCCATGCTGAGCCCGGAGGTCCCACGCCGCATGGTCAGCATCCAGAGCGGACTGATCACGATAAAGATGCAGATGCCCGCGCCGTAGCACCAACTCCGGAACACCGACCTCCCTGGCCAGGCACTCATGCCTCTGGACAGCAGCCGTGTGTATGCGAGCCAGGCTGGCTGCTGATTGACGCACGATGTGCGGCCTCGCAGCCATCACAAAACGGATCAACCATGGCGCAGCGCTAGGCAGATACCACCAGGGCAGAAACAAGGGGCTGTCAGGTTTGCCAAGCATCCTGGGAACCGATGCCAGCACACCCGGCATTGCCAGAGGCGTCACTGAACTCGGACTGATCGCGCCAGAATTGCCGAAGCTGCAACCTTGCCCCGGCTCCGCCTTGTCGATCAGAATGACCCGCTGGCCTCGCTTGCGCAGTTCATAGGCCGTGCAGACGCCGACGATTCCAGCACCGATGACGGCAACGTCAGCAGCGCCAGTTGGATTGCCTGACCGCGTGCACGCTTGATCGCCATCCTGTTCAGTCATAGCCATCTCTCAAACAGTGGTGGCATCTCATCGTTGTTCACCAGACCATGTCGGGTGAACTACTGTCCAAACCAAGGCTTGGGTGGGCCGCCCGCGACCTCCGTCGACTCCCGCACGGCTGCCCAGACTTGCGAGCCATCAATCATGCCACCCATCGTGTCACCATCAACTTTGCCGACATAGTGTTTGCCATTGACTTTGAACTCAATATTTTCTCCGTCGAGGCTGGCATCCGTGATGAGTGTGTCCTGGCCGGCATCAATCAGTTTGCCTTGAAGCTTCTGGTACATCTGGCTCAACTCAAGCTTTTGCCCTGAAAGACCCCAGGTTCCCTGAACATTGGCCGGAACGATCCACAAAAGCGCCGTGCAGTAGCTTGAGCATCCTTCTGTGACATTGATCGACTTGTCAGCATCCCAGTCACCCATGGCAAACGAATTGGAGACCACACGGGTGCCAGGCTTCATGTCCAGTATGGTCGGACGCAGCTTGACGTTCAACGACGGTAGCAGGAACAGCGTCAGAACATCTGCATCCGAGAAATCCGTCTCGAAGATATCCCCATGAATAAATGTCGCGCGGTCCGTCACGCCCGCATCCTGGGCAGCTTTTCTGGAGATGGCAACCATATCGGGGTTGTACTCAACCCCTCGCGCAGTCGATCCACGTTGCGCCGCCGTGATGACCGTTCGACCGTCACCTGAGCCGAGATCAACCAGAATGTCATCTGGCGTGAGTCTGGCCAGATCAAGCATCTGGTTTACCAGGGACTGGGAAGTCGGCACCCAGACCACATCCTTGCCCGACTGACCCACCGTGGGCTCAAACGTCGTGCTGGAAGCCGCTGTTTCGCTTGCCTGTGCAGGAGCGGTCAGGAATGCCCCGGCTAGCATTGCAGCAGCAAGCGCCTGAAATTTTCGTGCAGATCCTGTCTGATTTCGTACGCTATCTCCAAAAACCATACTGAATCTCCCAGTTAAATAACGCCTGAACTGATCGCCTTGCCGTGATCTGAACATGCCTGATCTGAACTGACTATACAAGGGGGTCTGCACACAGGTCGATATCCTGAGTTCAGTTGATGGAATTACGAGTATCAAAGACAGACAACCAGACGCACCCGATCTGAATCCATATCAATCAAGTTGGTCTGGCACGCTGCTTGCGATGACGCACGTTGAGCAGCCCGTCGAGCGCGTTGGCAAACTCACGCCGATCTGAGTGGCTAAGGGTTGCAGGACCCGTCGTCTGGATGCCAGCATCACGCAACTCCTGCAACATGTCCCGCATCTGCAGTCGTTGCCCAATCGAGTCAGAGTCAAACATTTCGCCCCGGGGACTGAGGGCCATGCCACCTTTTGCGAGCACTTCTGCCGCTAGCGGAATGTCTCCTGTCACGACCAGATCACCCGGATTCGCGCGGCTGACAATGTACTGGTCCGCGACATCAAATCCCCGCTCGACCTGAACCGACCGAATCCAGGGAGAAGGCGTGACCCTCAACATCTGGTTTGCGACCAGTGTCACCTGGACCTCCCAGCGCTTGGCCGCCCGAAAAAGAATTTCCTTGATAACTACGGGGCACGCATCAGCATCAACCCAGACATTCAAACACTGCTCCTCAAATCAGACACGCCGGGATACCCCATCAATAGCACCGATCACCAGCCAACACCTGAGAGTATCCGTCAGGAATCTCTGGCGCGCAAACGACGACTTCCCCGCCAACCCCACCCAGCTCCCATAAAGGATGACAGCCGTATGTGGGATTCCGGTGTCAGGCGATCTGCCTGAGCCCATGACTGAGCGAGGCGACCTTCTCAAAACCATTCTGTTTGAGGATCGTCACAGCCAGGGACGAACGCCGGCCCGAGCGGCAAAGTGCCACCACCGGCTTGTCTTTCGGGATTTCACCGATGCGGTCATTTAACTCGTTAAGGGGAATATGAACATCCACCAATCGCGCATGCACCGGACAGTCTTTGATCTCGGCAGGCAGACGCACATCAAGAACCGTCACATCATCGAGGTGATGCTCAAGCCATTCGAAGTCCAGCTCGGGCACCCCTGCGTAGGTAAGATGAATCTCAGCCCAGTCCGGGGTGACAGGCAGGCGGCCATCTTCTGGCGCGCCACTACGCAGGTTAGCGGGCACTGCCTCATCGATCATTTTGGGGTGGGGCAACTTCATGGCCTGCATGTACTGCACGAAATCAGTTTCATTTGCGCCGTCGCCGACACGGGCGTTGAACTGCTTCTCTTCATCAATCGAGCTTACCGTTCGGCCCTGGTAGTCATGTGCCGGATACACCACGCAACGGTCTGGCAAAGCGAAGAGTTTGCCGGTGATGGACTGATAGAGCTTGTGCGCACTACCTTGCTGAAAGTCGCTCCGACCACACCCCCGTATCAGTAAAGCATCACCGGTGAAGACCATCGACTCATCATTCATCACAAAACTCATGCAGCCATCTGTGTGCCCCGGGGTGGAGAGCGCTCGAAGCGTCACCCCTGGCACACCAAACGTGTCACCATCTTTCAGATAAAGATCAACATGCTCAGCGTTGATCACCTCGGCAGAAGCAATCGTGCATCCTGTTTTCTGCTTGAGCAGCCAGGCCGCCGTGATGTGATCGGCGTGCGCGTGGGTGTCAGCAACCAGCTCCAGCGTCAAACCGAGTTCGTGCAAGAGCGCGAGATCTCGATCAACCTGACCAAATACAGGATCAATGATCAGAGCCTTGCGTGCAGTTTCATCTGCCAGCACATAGGTGTAAGTCGAAGAAGTCGTGTCATACAACTGTCTGAAAATCATTGCGTCATTCTCCCGTTCGTTCTCAATAGGGCATCGGAGCAGGTCAGCCACAGCAAGCATGCCGTCCACCTCACGTCACGGATCCACTCCGAACAAAATGGAACCAAAAGGCGGTTCATTCTCATCCGGAAACTTGCCTCAACACCATGTGACACACGACAGTCAACCGCACTTGGGCAGGGGCTTGCTTGACCTGTTTAACTTATCACGGTTTAGTATCGCATTTCTCTAATATTCTGCCCGTCAAACCCCGACAACCGATATGCACACAGGAGACCTTGCCCCTTGGACCGTGCCATCTCTTTAGGCCCTCTCGCCCTTTCACTGAACATCCTGATATGGATGGGCTCGCTCTGGTTCGGACTCTGGGTTGCATCCCGAGTCGCGCGCCGTCACGCTGTCCACATGTACTGGCAGACTTATGCCGTGCTGGTCCTTGGCTTGACCGCAGCCAGGCTGGGGTTTGTCGTCCAGCATCTGGATACGTATCTGGCAAATCCGATCACAATTCTGAACATTCGTGATGGTGGATGGCAACCATGGGCTGGTTTTGCGGCTGTGGCCTTTCTGATGGTTGTGGCCGCCTTGCGTCGCAGTCCGCAGGCTCGCCCGATTGCTGCAGGACTGGCAACTGTGTTGCTACTTGGAATGGGAACAACAACCGGCATGAGACTGACGAGTCACCAGACGCCAGAACTCGCATCATTCTCTGTCGCGGACATGAACGGGCAGTCCCTCGATCTGCAAACATTCCATGGAAAGCCGCTCGTGGTCAATCTCTGGGCGTCCTGGTGCCCACCGTGCGTGCGAGAAATGCCAGTACTGCAACAGGCGCAACTGGCACATCCGGACGTGGCGTTTGTATTTTTGAATCAAGGGGAGTCTGTTCACCAGATCCAGACGTTTCTCGATCGCCACCACATGGTGTTCGACAATTTACTACTCGACAGAACTGGAGAGGTTGGGCGAGCTTACGGCAGCCAACTGTTACCTACAACCTTATTCTTTGATGCGAACGGAAAACTGGTGGACCTTCGCCTTGGTGAGCTATCAAAAGCGACGCTTGCGCAAAGACTGGAGCAGATATCGCACTGAGGCTGGAAGTGAACAACCCTGAACTCCTCATTCAGAAAACAGAGAAACTCAAGTCGCGAGAGCACAGGCACATGCGGACACAGGGACCGCATGGGTCACCGCATGCGTGACCAAAGGGATGTGCAGATCGAATAAGCGGGAAAGATCTGGAAAAGCAAAAAGAGTGCGACGCACGCACACCCGAAGATACGTATATTGGCCAACCTGCCGCACCTCAAGTGACGCGGGTGAAGCTCTCGATCATGACCCAAAGCGCAGAGCCGAAATTGAGGAGGCAGGTCGACGTTCACGATGACAGATCAATGACAGACCAATCACAGCTGTGAAACGACTGTGACAACGTGATCAGTCCTGACGCTCAGTCACTTCGAGAAGGTGAAAGCCAAACTGGGTCTTGACCGGTCCCTGGACCTCGCCGACCGGTGCACTGAAGACCACCTCGTCGAACTCACGAACCATCACACCGCGACCAAACGAGCCGAGCGCGCCCCCTTCACGACCTGACGGGCAACGGGAGTTGGCACGAGCCACTTCCGCAAAATCTGCACCATTCTCGATTTCTGTTTTCAGCTGAGCACATTTCTCCTCAGAGTCTACGAGAATGTGGCGTGCGCTAGCTTGTGACATATGGAACTCCCTTTTTGACGTAATCTTTACTTTGGCATTGAGAAAATTTGTATCCGCATCACACCGCCCCTCTCTGAGGAAGCAATCTTTTCAAGCGTTTCAAGTGATACAAGCCCGCAGAGTAACGCATTTTAAAATCCGCCCCGGACACCACCCCATTGAGCCCGGGGAATCTCAACCGGTTAACCCACGCGTCCTGCCTCCAGAGAATCATATCTTCCCGTCACACCACCAGACTGTCCAGATATGGGTGACGAACGAATCAGTCGCAATCCGTTCAGTACAACCAGCAGGCTGGCTCCCATGTCTGCAAACACCGCCATCCACATGGTTGCGTGATCAAAAATGGCAAGCACCAGAAAAACCGCTTTGATACCCAGAGCGAGAGAAATGTTCTGCCAAAGTACCTGGTTAACCTTTCTGGACAGCTCAATCGTGCGCGACACCCTACGCAAATCATCATTCATGATGACCACATCGGCTGCCTCCATTGCGATGTCCGTACCGGCCTGCCCCATGGCAAATCCGATGTCTGCACTAGCCAGCGCTGGCGAGTCATTGATGCCGTCACCCACCATACCGACAGGCCCTGCGGTTTCCTGCATGTCTCGTATCGCATCCAGCTTGTCCTGTGGCAAGAGCTCCGAGCGAACCTCGACTATGCCCGCTTGCCCGGCGATCTTTCGGGCGGTCAATGCGTTGTCGCCTGTGAGCATCACAACCTTAACCCCAAGAGCCTGAAGTTGATTGACAGCCTCACGAGCGCTTTCTCTGATCGTATCGGCGACCGCGAAGACAGCCAGCACGGACCGATCATCAGCCAGCAGGCTCAAAGTGTAGCCTTGTGCTTCATAGCCGTTCAGAATGATCTCAACCTGTTCTGTGCACAAACCCAGCTCGTGCATCCAGCGGTGATTACCCAGGCGATAGGTCATCACACGAGACTCCCCCGAGTCATCGCTCTTGAGCGCGGTTTCGACTCTTGCTACCACCCCCCTTCCGGGTTCGGCCGAGAAGTGATGTATGCCGTCCTGGCTTGATTGCTCCGGGTCGGACCCGTGCACTGTCAACCCTTTCGCTATCGCTAAAGACACCGGATGATCTGACCGCCCGGCCAGGGCTCGCGCGATCTTCAGAACAGTATGCTCGCTTTGAGTCTGGCTCAGAATCTGACTGGCCACCATCTCGGGTTTGCCTCGCGTCAACGTTCCAGTCTTGTCCAGCGCAATGTGCGTGAGATGATGAGCGCGCTCAAGAAAAACACCTCCCTTGATCAGCACCCCCATCCTGGCGGCGGATGTAAGTCCACTAACGATCGTGACCGGTGTCGAAATCACCAATGCGCAGGGGCAGGCAATCACCAGTAGCACCAGTGCCTTGTAGATACTGTCGGACCAGGCAATCCCAAACGCCAATGGCCCCCCTATGGCTACCAGAAGAGCGATCACAAACACGGCTGGTGTATAGACTGCCGCGAACCGGTCCACGAATCGCTGTATCGGTGCGCGTGCACTTTGGGCCTGCTCAACGACATGAATGATGCGAGCCAGCACCGTGTCGCTGGCAGGCTTGTCAACCTCGAACTCCAGCTCTCCATACTGGTTGACCGTCCCGGCAAAAACCGGATCACCGGAAGACTTCTCGACCGGGACGCTCTCACCTGTGATAGCAGACTGGTCGGCAGAGCTGTGTCCTTTGAGAACAGTGCCATCAAACGCAAAGCGCTCACCTGGCCTGACACGAACCACCGCCCCGGGCCGAACTGACTGAACACCTGTCCTTGCCCAGCTCCCGTCACGCTGTCGCACCTCTGCCTGCATGGGTGCAAGGTTGAGGAGGCCTTTGATTGCATTGCGCGCACGCGATACAGCGCGGGCCTCGATCAGTTCGGCAATGCTGTACAGAGCCATCACCATGGCGGCTTCGGGCCAGTCTCCGATCAGGAACGCTCCGACAACCGCCACGGTCATCAAGGCATTGATGTTGATCTTTGCATGAGTCAAGGCGAACCAACCCTTGCGCAATACCCCAAACCCGGCCAGACCAATGGCGAATGCTGCAAAGCCCATACCAGTCGCCTTCCACGCTATGGTGTCAGCCGCCATCAGGTGAATCAGTTCAGCTACAACAGCGATGCCAAGCGCAGCAATGGCTCGAAACAGTTCCTGACGCTGCAGGTTTCTCGCCTGCTCTACCGACTGGATCGTCTCGAGTCGGCGGCAAGGCATCCCGAGCGAAGTAATCCGGGTGGCCACCTCGTCCCATACTGATTCAGGCGCGTCAACTTCCAGTGTCCTGGCGGTCAGGTCAAACTGCAAGGATCGAATCTCACTCACTTCTTTGAGTGCACCACGGATCTGCCCCTCCTCAGCCGGGCAATCCATGGCCGGAATATGCAGCAGCAAGCCATTGCTGAACCTGGTGGAACCTGGTGCGACGCGAGGATCCGACGCTCCAGCCGCTGCCGCTGATCTTACAGAAGCGCCATCGCAACAACTTGCAGTTGCAGCGCAACACGCATCCGACGGACTGGGAGATACGTTCTGTTGCGTGTCCGGCTCATCGCATGAATCGTTGCAATGACCGGATCCCGATTGCACATTGCTGCAAGATGTCTGCGAGGACTGGCGCACCTGTGACTCAGCCTGATGTTCGCCATGACAACGATCACCTTGCTGCTGGTCGCAAGCGTGATGTGCAGCGGCTCGGGTTGAAATCTCCTCGCTCGAAACCTCAGAGCTGACACCTGGTTCGGTCAGGTCATTGCTGGAACTTTGCGCGCAGGATTGTTTGCGATTGGCTTGCATTACCTGATCTACCCTTGAAGTCTGTTGTGACTGGTTACAAGTGCTCGACGAACCCATTGGCGCAGTGCTTTGGGCTGGCCAGATGCCTGCTATGTTTTCGTCGTGTTTCCAGCCCTGTGACGGACTCTTCGACTGATGTGATGTCAATCATCCACCTGCCGTTCCGCTGAGAGCCGATGATTCCGCACTTCAAGGACATTTAAAACCCTGTAGTAGCTACAGAGTCAAGCGTTATACTTCCTGGTAGTCCATCCCGACCAGATCGTATCTTTGAGCAGACCGCACCTTTGAACATACTGCCTCGCGCTGATCGGGAAAACAAAAGGCAGCATCCCCCGCGCTGCGAGAAGGAGTGCGAACCATGAGAATCGGCGAACTATCCAGAATAACCTCGACCGGTGTCGAGACAATCCGGTTCTACGAGAAAGAAGGTCTGTTACCACCGCCTGAAAGAACGGCGAACAACTACCGTGCGTACACCCCGGGTCATCTGGAACGTCTGTTGTTTATCCGCCATGGCAGAAAGCTGGGAATGCCGCTTGAGGAGCTTAGAGTACTGCTTCATTTCAAGGACTCGGAAGTGCAAGGATGCGAAACAGTCAATGCGTTGCTGGATCGACAGATCGAAGAAGTGTCTCGGCGACTTGAAGAACTCGAACACCTTAAAAACCAGTTGGATGCACTGCGCCAGCGGTGCAAAGGTGGTCGAACCTCGTCGGAATGCGGGATTCTTTGCGAACTGAGTCGTGCAGCCAGAGCAGACTCAGCCATTTTGTGTGAGTCTCTCTGCGCAGAAAACTGATACACCAGGGTCAACATAAGTCAGAACCGATAGATTTAGACAATCACGACATTTGCAATAATAATGTTGAATAATTCTCATTTGTATAGCAAAATCGAGATTCGTTGAACCATCATCGAGTTTGATCTTCAGTCAACAATGGTCACACAGGAGCGACATCATGCATTCCGTACAGGCAGCCATCATAAAGCGCCCCTTGCAAGTTTCACTCGGCCTCGCTATCAATTTTGTGGGTGCGTTCGCACTCCTCCAGCAGATCTGACGGATACACGTCGTATCGTGATGCGCCGGGAGTCTGCTTCAGAACCCGAAACGCTCCCCGGCCCCCAGTAACGTCATGATTCCAATCGTGGCGAATATACAGGCAGCGATGACATGAACCAGCCTGACGGGAAGCTTCTCGGCGATTCTGTCGCCCAGCAACACAGCGGGCACATTGGCAATCATCATGCCAAGTGTGGTTCCCACCACAACAGAAAAGAATGCCTGGTATTGCGCAGCCAGCGCGACGGTGGCAATCTGGGTCTTGTCACCCATTTCCGCCAGAAAGAATGCAATCAGCGTGGTGCCAAACACGCCATAGCGTGCAAGTGAGCTCTCATCAGCATCGATCTTGTCTGGAATCAGAATCCAGACCGCCATCGCAATAAAAGACAGACCGAGTATCCAGCGTAAAGTCTGAGGCTCAAACAACGTGGTCAGCCAAGCCCCGAGCGCACCGGCAAATCCGTGGTTGACCAGCGTTGCGACCAGAATACCGGCAATGATTGGCCACGGACGCCTGAACTTGGCAGCCAGAATGAACGCAAGCAACTGTGTTTTATCGCCGATTTCTGCGAGCGCGACGACGCCAGTTGAGACAAGAAAAGCTTCCATTGAAAGGGTCCTGGCCGGATACAGACGAATGATCACCACACCCCTCCGACCTGGAAGGTGCTGTGATCAAAGGTCTTGCCAGATTGCTGTAATCGCCAGTGCCATGCCCGGGACGGGCAAGTGTGTTGACAAGGGCATCTCGGAAGTTGAGACAGGCTACTCCCCAATGACGAGGAGGATTTTACATGGATTGAGAAGTTGCGCAGTATGCTGGCGAAAGACTGCGCTCATCAAACGGTGGCGGGTGATCGAATATCAGAGCAGCGTGATCGACGCAACAAAAAGATGATCCAGCGCCCGAATTCTCTGAACACGCCACAAATCCTTGCTGGCATGATTGACAACCCCTGATGTTGGCCCGATGATTTAATTGACATCCTCGCCCACCTGAAGAAAGGCGATTCCTACGGCGCTAAACAAGAGCAAGCTCCTGCGTAGTCGCTTCGGCGGGTTCCTGCTTCGTCGGACGGCCCGACTGCACCGTTCCTCCACAGGCCAACACGGCATGTCCTGCCGCTAAGATATTGATCGCGCCGACGAGATCGGCGTTTTCCTCGAATCCACAGTCGACACAAGCAAAGCGGGCTTGCGTCTGGCGGTTCTGCGCCGACACATGACCGCACCACGGGATCAAGCCCGACATCATGACGCGTGGCAAAGGCATCGGCGGTGGCGTCCCCTTGTCTGCAATACTTGCAAGCAAAGCTGCAAGCTGCTTCGAACACGGTGATCAAGGTGGCACCTACTGCGGCAACCCATTGGTGTGCGCGGTTGGGCTGGCAGTCATGCGCACGCTGATTGATCCTGACTTCTTGGCCATGGCGGCGCACAACGCAGCCTTCTTGCGCGAGGGTCTGACAGACCTCAGCAGCCAGCATGGTCTAGGTGAAACCAGAGGCTCAGGGTTCCTGCTCGCACTCGAAGTCGCGCCAGACACCGCGCCAGCGATTGTCGCCCGTGCAATGCAAGTGGGATTACTCATCAACGCACCGCGCCCAAACTGCCTGCGGCTAATGCCCGCACTCAACATCTCCCTAAGAGACATCGAGACGGGACTGGAAAGACTGGACGAGGTGATCGCTACAATGGGCAGGTCACCCGCGACGCGAGCCGATAGCAAGTTGCGCAGGAAAGGCCTTGAGTGAAGTGAAGTCCCGCACCATGACAGAAATTGTTGCCAATAAGAGAACGATTTCGTGATCACACACCCTCCTGCTCAGACGATCGATCAGCCCTGTGGCGGAACCCTCAATCGTGCGAGTATCGGCTTGAGACCGTTGTGATCAATTTCCTGCATCAGTGCCAACAGACGACCTAACTCACCCTTTGGAAACCCGTTCCGTGCAAACCAGTTTAGATAATGCCCCGGCAAGTCGACCAAAAGCCTGCCCTTGTACTTTCCGAAGGGCATGGTCTGGCGAACCAGCGTCTCGAGGTCGTCTGCTTGCATCAAAAGGCTTGCCTAATATGTCTGGTTGGGTTGGAAGATACAGAAGTTACATTTCCGGGGAGATAGCACGGCATCCCGGATAGCCGCTCGTTGCACTTGGTACGGATGCCGATCTGATTTCTTCTTCCATGCTTCAAAAGCCTGCATACCCAGTTCCTGCTCAAAATCGGTGATGATCTCGAGCCTTCTCTCTTGTATCGGCTTGCTGAAGTCCTCGTACTGAAACGCATCATCGAACCCGGCTTGAATGGCATCATCCAAGTTTTCCGCAATAAACACCCTGTCGATGCGAGCTCAGTAAATCGCACTCATGCACATGGGACAAGGAACCGCGGTGATGTAGATATCGCATCCCCTTAGCATACGAGCATACCCGGGTGCTGGATCATCTGATCCAGCCTCACGCTCCAACCTCACCCGCGATGAGTTCCAGTGTGGTGCTTGCGGCTTGATCAAAACAAAAATAATCCTTAGGTTTGATTCGCCCACAGGCATCAAGGATCGCCGTCATCTCAGCATGATAGATGGGAACGCCTGTCAGCAACACACGGTTCTGTCCCCTGCCGATAATCTCTCCGTCCCTGAAGCTCACCGCGCCAAACGGCCCACCCCGCCCTTTCTCGACCGACTCCAGCGCCAGTCGAGCCGCCTCCTGAATGTAAACACGTCCAGCGGAACTGGGCGAATCTGTACTGTTGTGGGTCGCTGAAACGCAGCTGGAAGAGACATTGGCAGGCTGTACAGTCATGGAATCCTTCAGGTTGTATCGGGATGGATTAAGGATGGTTCCGGAGTGATTCCGGGATGACCCCCGGGTGCAGAGCGAGCACCAGACTGAAAACAGGTGTGGCAGCCAAAGCAAAACAAACCACTCACAGACGCGGCAGATCAATTCGACAGGCGTAATTGTGACAATGCGTTTCTGAGTGATGACAAGTACGCCGGGCTTCGAAGATCATATTAGCCAAATGTAAAGCAGGAGACGGCAAATTCATATAACGAACGACCAGACGAGCCAGGTTTGCGTGAAATGTTACCAAGGAGATGGTAAGTGCACCATTAGATTTGAGCCTTGTGGTTCTCGCACACAGTCGTTTCGATCGTCAGATTTCGCGGTCAATCAGCCCATCAGCTGAACCATCAGACCTGCCACCAACTGCGCGGTTGATCACCGACAAAGTTTCCACACGGCCAAGCTTGTAGGTGAAACAGCACTACCGTATAGTGGGATAAAAGAACCTTATAAGAAAACATGAGTCAGACACACATTAGCCGGGCAGTGACAGCGAAATGGCCGGGTCAGTTTCGCAAATCGAATTCGCTCAGCACTCAGGTAGCGATCTGCGTGAAGATATCACCCTTTTGACGCATGATTGCACGGTTATCCTGGCACACCCAAGGTGATGGAATGGCCTCAAGCAAGTAAACAAGCAAGTACCCAGCGAACCGGTTATCGACGTGGTTTGTACCATCCAGATTGCTTCGAGTGATCTGGGACGAACAATCTTCAGAACAGGAGTTCCAGCATATGGACAATCAATCAGCAGCCGGTAAATGTCCGGTGATGCACGGCGGCAATACTGCAACTGGCAATTCGAACATGGACTGGTGGCCGAACGCCCTGAACCTTGACATCCTGCACCAGCATGACGCCAAGAGTAATCCGTTGGGCAACGATTTTGACTACGCAGAAGAATTCAAGAAACTTGACCTCGAAGCGGTCAAGCAGGATTTGCGTAACCTGATGACCAATAGTCAGGAATGGTGGCCAGCCGACTGGGGTCATTATGGTGGCTTGATGATCCGCATGTCCTGGCACGCAGCTGGAACCTACCGAATCGCAGATGGTCGTGGCGGAGCCGGCACCGGAAATCAGCGGTTCGCACCGATCAATAGCTGGCCCGACAATGTCAGCCTGGACAAGGCGCGGCGCCTGCTATGGCCGATCAAGAAAAAGTACGGGAACAAGCTGTCCTGGGCAGACCTGCTGGTGCTGGCAGGCACCATTGCATACGAAAGCATGGGCCTGAAAATTTACGGATTTGCGGGTGGTCGCGAGGACATCTGGCATCCCGAGAAGGACATTTACTGGGGCTCGGAGAAAGAGTGGCTCCAGAAAAGTGGCGGAGAAGGTAGCCGTTACAGCGGTGAACGCGATCTGGAGAACCCGCTTGCGGCGGTCATGATGGGTCTGATTTACGTCAACCCGGAAGGTGTCGACGGACAGCCCGATCCACTCAAAACAGCACATGACGTACGAGTCACTTTCGCTCGCATGGCCATGGACGACGAGGAAACAGTTGCACTGACAGCTGGCGGCCACACCGTTGGCAAGTGCCACGGCAATGGTGACGCATCGCGACTCGGACCGGAGCCTGAAGCAGCCGATGTGACCGAGCAAGGTCTTGGCTGGAAAAATCCCAAAGGCAAAGGCTGTGGCCGCGATGCAGTCACCAGCGGTATCGAAGGTGCCTGGACGACGCACCCCACAAAGTGGGACAACGGTTACTTTGAAATGCTGCTCAACCACGAATGGGAGCTCAAGAAGAGCCCAGCTGGTGCCTGGCAATGGGAGCCCGTTGACATCAAGGAAGAGGACAAGCCGGTTGATGTCGAGGATCCCTCGATCCGTCTGAATCCGATCATGACTGACGCTGACATGGCCATGAAGATGGATCCAGAGTATCGCAAGATCTCCGAGCGGTTCTACAAGGATCCAGAGTATTTCTCTGAAGTGTTTGCGCGCGCATGGTTCAAACTCACCCATCGCGACCTGGGGCCCAAGTCCCGCTATCTCGGCCCGGATGTTCCTGCTGAAGATCTGATCTGGCAAGATCCTGTCCCGGCAGTCGATTACACGCTGAATGACAAGGAAATCGCAGAACTCAAGGCGCGTCTGCTCGATAGCGGACTGACACGCCAGGAGCTGATCAACACGGCATGGGACAGCGCCCGCACTTTCCGCGGTTCAGATTGCAGAGGGGGTGCCAATGGTGCCCGTATCCGTCTGGCGCCACAGAAGGACTGGGAAGGCAATGAGCCCGAGCGCCTGAAGAAAGTTCTTGCCACACTTGAAAAAATTCAGGCATCACTGCCCAAGAAAGTCAGCTTGGCTGACTTGATTGTGCTGGGTGGCACGGCGGCGGTGGAACAGTCTGCGCGCGAGGCTGGTGTGAACATCACGGTACCTTTTGCGCCGGGTCGTGGCGATGCCAGTCAGGAAATGACCGATGCTGACTCGTTCGACGTACTCGAACCACTACATGATGCGTATCGCAACTGGCTCAAGAAGGACTACATCGTCTCGCCCGAAGAGATGATGCTCGATCGCACCCAGCTCATGGGCCTGACCGCACCTGAGATGACCGCTCTTGTTGGTGGAATGCGTGTTCTGGGCACCAATCACGGTGGGACCAGTCACGGTGTGCTGACAGACAAGGTTGGCGTGCTGAGCAATGACTTCTTCGTGAATCTGACGGACATGGCATACAGCTGGAAGCCTGCCGGCAACAACCTCTACGAGATCGTCGACCGCAAGACTGGTGAAAAACGCTGGACAGCCACTCGCGTTGATCTGGTGTTTGGGTCAAACTCGGTCCTGCGTGCTTACGCCGAGGTCTATGCACAGGACGACAACAAGGAGAAATTCATCAAGGACTTTATCAACGCCTGGGTGAAGGTCATGAATGCCGATCGCTTCGATCTGAAGAGATAGGCAAGAATGCACCGCTGAGCATCTCGTGGCGATTTGCTCCTGATCGCCACAGCAGAGCCCCGCCGGATTTGCGGGGCTCTTTTTTTGATGCGCCCCGGGAGCGTATCATTCCGGGGAAATGAAAGTTCTCCTGGCCACGTTGCGTCCGCCCTGGCCTCTTGCCGGCTGGCTGACACGAACTAAGATGGCCGCGCCTGTGGCCCTGTGCCTGTCGTATTCCGGCCCGGGACAGCCGTGCTCACGACCCCTGCTGCTACCAGGCACTCAATGTTAGTTAAAATGATAACTTGTCTCAGAATCTATCGCCGCAGTGCATGCTATTCACCCGTACCTGGTGTTGAGCAAACCTGATCCGACTCTGGATGTTGCAGCCCACACCGAGCGAGGACACGCAACCTGCAGGCGGGTCCCTATGCCTGGCCCTGTTCTGATCTTGCATTTGTTTCTGGCAGTGTCAGAACCTCTATAAGTTTGACGTCTAATCATGCACACCCGAGCACTTGTCCTCTTTTCTGGCGGTCAGGACTCTGCCACCTGTCTGGCCTGGGCCCTGGATCGTTTCACGCGCGTTGAAACCGTCGGGTTCGACTACGGCCAGAGACACGTAGTCGAACTGGCGTGTCGGCAAGTGTTCATGGAACGCTTGAGAGAACAGCGTCCGGACTGGAACGACCGTCTGGGTCCGGATCACATGCTCGATGTCGGGTTGATCTCCCAGATCAGCCAGAGTGCCATGACTGAGGACAGGGCCATCGAAATGCAGGCCAATGGTCTGCCCAACACATTCGTGCCAGGACGCAATATCCTGTTTCTGACACTGGCCGCGACACTGGCCTACCGTCGAGAGCTCAGCGTTCTGGTCGGCGGAATGTGCGAGACAGATTACTCGGGTTATCCGGACTGTCGGGATGACACATTGAAATCTCTGCAGGTGACGCTTGGCCTGGGCCTTGACACCAGAATGGTGATCGAGACCCCGTTGATGTGGCTAAACAAGGCTCAGACCTGGGAACTTGCCGAGCACCTGGGCGGTGAAAGCCTTGTCAGCCTGATCGAATCCGACACCCACACTTGCTACCTGGGAGACCGGACACACCGGCATGCGTGGGGGTATGGTTGCGGGTCCTGCCCGGCGTGTGAACTCAGGCGCACCGGACACGAACATTTCCGGGCTGCCGGCAAATGAAGACCTGTCAGGCAAAGCTCACCGACCCAGCGAACTGCATGTTGTCCAGAATGCCCGCTGTCAGCCAATCTCGAGTAAAGCCAAGGCAATATCAGGACGCGTGAAGCAAAGCTTGACTGCACGTCCGCTGGCTCGCATCACGCAATACTGCAACCGAATTCACATATAACGATCCATGTCTGAACCGATTTCTCTCACGACTGCCCAAGCCCGTTTCGAGGCGGCTCGCCGTCTGACAAGCCTGCCAAACGGGCATCGCAGGCGTTCGCTGCATGGCCACGGGTTTGTGGCAACCGCCCATGGGTATCTCACTCCACGAGAGATACCGTTTGCTGGAGCCCAGTCTCATGTGCTCGCAGAGCGACTTCGGGCGTGTGTAGAGCAGATCGATTACAGCGATCTGAATCAAATCATCGACCACCCGGACGATCTGGCACTGGCAAGATGGATACGGGATCACATTGGTCTGGACAGTCTGGATTATGTCGGCATTCAAAGCACACCCGATCAGGGGGTGCAGATTGCCGTGAAATCAGGCAACCGACTAGATGACTTTGGATCCTTTGACTTGCCCGAGGCATCTGCGCCCGCGAACCAGACCATCCGGATCTGGCGCAGGTACCACTTCAGGGCAGCACACCAGCTACCCAACGTGGGGCCGGATCACAAATGTGGACGAATGCATGGACATGGGTTTCAGGTCATTCTGCACGTCGATACTGACGGTGTCATCAGCTATGATGATCTGGACTCGGCGTGGTCTACTTTGCAAGCGCAACTGGATCGACGCTGCCTGAACGACATCAACGGATTATCCAACCCCACCAGCGAAATGATTTCTGCCTGGATCTGGGAGCGGATTCGACCCAGTCTGCCATCAATCTCCTGGGTCACCGTGTTTGAAACGGCCTCATGTGGCGCACAGTTTGATGGCGAGCGATACCAGATCTGGAAGGACTTCACGATTGACAGTGCTATCCGCATGAATGCAGCCCCCTCAGGTGATCCGAGAAGCATGATACACGGCGACACCTTTCTGGTGAGACTTCACCTGAGCGCAGATCTAGATACCGTCAAAGGATGGACAGTTGATTTTGGTGACGTCAAGTCGGCCTTCAACCCCGTGTTTCAGGCACTAGACCACCGCCCATTGCACGAGAACGAAGCCCTGGCCAGAGGAGATGCCGAAGCCATTGCACGCTGGACGCTCGGAACTGCACACAAATCTATCCCCCAACTCTCACGAGTTGATGTGATTGACAGTCAGGGGGCTGGTGCAATCGTTTTTAGTGGGTCCCTTGGTGCAGCGCTACCCGCCTGAAAGCAGAGAAAGACCTGACACCCCCGCCGATTAACGGCATCACGGAACCCACCACATTCGATGATCTACTCAGTCAAAGAGATTTTCTACACCCTGCAAGGCGAAGGACTGCAAGCAGGCATGCCAGCCGTTTTTTGTCGATTCGCTGGCTGCAACCTCTGGACTGGACGAGAGGTTGACCGTCCCAAGGCGATTTGTCAATTTTGTGACACCGACTTTACAGGCACAGACGGAACGCTGGGAGGCAAGTTCAGGAGTGCAGACGATCTGGCCGACACCATCCTGCAGCTCTGGCCTTCAGACGACACCCGCCACAGACTGGTTGTCATGACCGGTGGAGAACCATTGCTACAAGTCGACCCTTCCCTGATTGCTGCATTACACGCCCGGCAATTCCGGATTGCGATTGAAACCAACGGTACGATTCAGGCGCCTGAGGGTCTGGACTGGATCTGTGTCAGCCCCAAAGCGGGCGCCGACTGGGTTCAGCGAACGGGCAATGAGCTCAAGCTGGTATTTCCGCAACCGGGCCTCATGCCGGATGATCTGAATCTGGCAGACCTGGCGTTCGAGCATTTTCTGCTGCAACCCATGGATGGACCATTACAGCGTACCAACACCGAGAAGGCGATCGCATTCTGCCAGGCTAATCCTGCCTGGCGTCTGTCCGTACAAACCCATAAGATGACAGGTATTCGATAGATTTCTTATGCCTTCTGGTCGCCAATAGCTTCGGTGACCGATTCACGCTAAGCCAGCCCTTCGCGCGGACCCACACTCTAATCTGTGCTTCTCGCGGACCGGACCATCAGAATGTGAGGCGTACCCGCCTCATCAAAAGCCGGACCGCTCGGCAAAAAACCGAACCGCTGGTAAAGCGGCATAGCGTCGACTCTGGAATGGAGCTCGAACTGATTGAGCCCTTGACTCTCCGCCTGCTCAATCAGTGTGGTAAGCAAGTGCGTGCCCAGACCGATCCCCCTGAACGCCTTGCGTACAGCCAGTCGACCAATGCGTGCCACGGGTCCTGTTAACGCTTCACCAAAAGGTTGCACCACGACTCTACCCGTTGCGATCGCCTTTGGGTAGTGACCCGCACCCCGACTGTAGATCACGATGTGCATACAGGTGACATCAAAATCGTCCTGCTCAATCTCGGGCGGCACATTCTGCTCATTGACAAATACATCCTCTCGCACACTCAACGCATCTGCGCCCAGAAGCGCCCAGCCGCCTGTACTTTCCAGGAATCCAGCCTGATCTGGCAAGTCAAAATATCTGTCCTGGCGATCGTTCAATGTTCTCTCCAGCAACCCTGATTCAAAAATTCCCTTGATTCTGACCCACAGTCATACGCTACCAGTTACACTCGCCAGCACCGACTCTGCGTCCATCATTCTACCGACATCGCATGTTTCTAGCCGTCATCGACGCAGTCGTTCCGGTCTTCGGGCTCATTCTGCTTGGCTGGCTTGCAGCCCGCAGACAGTGGCTGCCAGACTCCGCGACCGACGCACTAAACCGTTTCGTCATATTTCTGGCGTTGCCCGCCCTGCTATTCATGGCCATGGCACGCTCGGATGTTTCCGTTCTCTCAGAATTCGGGCTCGGTGCAAGCTTCGGCCTTGGCACGCTCGGGGCAAGCCTGATCTATCTCTGGGTCAGTCGCAGGGAGTCACTCGACACCGTGGTCCGTAGCATCAACAGCATGAGCGCAAGCTACGCCAATGCGGGTTTCATGGGCATCCCGCTGATTCTGATTGTCTTTGGTCAACAGGCGATGCCGGCAGCCGTTGTCGTCTGCATCATGACCGTTGCAGTGCTTTTTGGCATCACGATTATCGCGATTGAAGTTTTCAAGGCCAAAGGACGTGATCTCGTTCCAGCCCTCAAGCGAGTCAGTCTTTCCCTGGCAAAGAACCCAATCCTCGTTGCACCTGTCGCAGGTTTGCTGTTCTCGGCGTACGAGATTCCCATTCCGACGGCAGCCGAAGGTCTCATTGACTTGCTCGCTGGTGCCGCAACGCCTTGCGCACTTATTACGATCGGCCTGTTCCTGGCCCGCTCCCCGGTTGCCAGCTCGAGTCGCAGTGTGCCCCAGATCGTCTGGATCAAGCTACTGGTTCACCCGATACTGGTCGGACTGTTTGCCCTGAGGGTCTTTGATGTCGATCCGGTCTGGGCCTGGACTGCCATTCTGGCGGCGGCCCTGCCCGTTGGTACCGGCCCGTTCATGCTTGCCAATCTTTACCAGCAGGATGCTTCTGCCAGTGCCCGGGCCATTCTGATTTCAACAATCGGATCAGTACTTTCCCTCAGTTTGTTGGTGGCGTGGGTGAACTATGCCAATATTGTCTGAGTCTGAGACATCAGGCCACCCATGCAGACCGGACAATATTACTAAATTTTGCTTGTTAAGCGACAATAGCCTGACAGATGTAAACGTATTGGAGAGAAGACACGATGTTGCCACCATTCAAAGGACAGTTCGCAGCCTTCTGGGCTGCTCTGGTACTTTCAGCGATCACAATTCTGCTGGCCCTGTTTGTAAGTGTCGCGTGGTGGGTGATCGCAGTTCCCTTTTCAATCCTGCTACTACTCGGTTTTTACGATCTGCAGCAGACCCGTCACGCCGTGCGTCGCAACTATCCTATTCTGGGCAATCTGCGGTATTTCTTCGAATCTATCCGGCCGGAATTACGCCAGTATTTCTTTGAAGATGACAGCACCGAAACACCATTCTCGCGTGACACCCGTTCGCTGGTGTACCAGCGAGCCAAGAAGCAGATTGACAAGCGGCCGTTTGGTACCAAGATGGACGTCTATGGTGATCGCTACGAGTGGATCAACCATTCGATGGTGCCTGCTCATGTGGAAGACACCGATTTCCGGATCCAGGTAGGTGGCAAGGAGTGCACCCAGCCTTGCAGTCTTTCCGTGCTGAACATCTCCGCCATGAGTTTTGGAGCACTCTCCGCCAACGCGATTCTGGCACTCAATGCCGGCGCCAAGATGGGCAAGTTCGCGCACGACACAGGAGAAGGTGGAATTAGCACCTATCACTTGCGTAACGGCGGAGACCTGATCTGGAACATCGGTTCGGGTTACTTCGGTTGCAGAGATGAGGATGGCAACTTTTCGGAGGAAGCCTTTGTGGCCAACGCCACCCGGCCAGAAGTAAAAATGATCGAAATCAAGCTTTCTCAAGGCGCTAAACCAGGTCACGGAGGTATTCTTCCGGGAAGCAAGGTGACGCCCGAGATTGCGCAGGCACGAGGTGTGCCTGTCGGCAAGGACTGCAACTCTCCAGCCGCTCACAGTGCCTTTGACTCACCGATCACACTACTCGAATTTGTGGCAAAGCTACGTAGGCTCTCCGGAGGCAAACCGGTTGGTTTCAAGCTCTGCATCGGTCATCCATGGGAATGGTTTGCAATCGCCAAGGCTATGATGAAGACTGGCATAAAGCCAGACTTCATCGTGGTCGACGGAGCGGAGGGTGGCACGGGTGCGGCCCCGGTCGAGCTCATCAACCACGTCGGCACGCCTTTGCGCGAAGCCATCCGTCTGATTCATAACACTCTGGTGGGACTGAACATCAGGGATGAGATCAGGATTGGCGCATCTGGCAAGATCGTTTCCGCATTTGACATGGCCCGAGTGATGGCCCTCGGAGCAGACTGGTGCAATAGCGCGCGTGCATTCATGTTCGCGGTCGGATGCATCCAGGCTCAGTCCTGTCACACCGGACGTTGCCCGACGGGTGTCGCCACACAGGACCCGGTTCGTCAGAAAGCACTGGTCGTTGGTGACAAAGCGCCTCGGGTGGCCAATTTCCACGAAAACACGCTGGCAGCGCTAGGCGAACTGATTGGCACGGCGGGCATTGCTCACCCGTCCGATCTGAAGGTCCACCACATCGCCTGTCGAATTTCTTCGAGCCACGTCACGCTTTACTCGACGATCTTCCCGGAAATGGAGCCTGGACAGCTTTTGAGAGAAGATCTGCGCACTCGTGTGTTCAAGTTTGGCTGGCCGATTGCCAGCCCGGACAGCTTCACAGTCG
The DNA here is from genome assembly GCF_003058465.1 of Orrella marina. Classification (NCBI taxonomy): domain Bacteria; kingdom Pseudomonadati; phylum Pseudomonadota; class Betaproteobacteria; order Burkholderiales; family Alcaligenaceae; genus Orrella; species Orrella marina. The sequence continues at coordinate 1,484,351 of NZ_CP028901.1, forward strand.
ATGCCGATCTTGCGCAGAAGCTTGGGGAAATGAACCCATCCCAGTCGCCACCCTCTATGAATTCGGGATTCACCCCGATCGTCTAGCCACGAGCAGGTCCTGTCACCTCAATCCGGTCGTTTGGCACCAGTATCAGACAAACTGGAGTGCAGGACCACCTGCAGCAGACCGGATCGAAAGTGCCGAACTGAAACACCTGATCTGACTTACCTGTTGCGCCCGACGATGCCCCGGGGTATGTTCCATTACAGACAGAAGAACTACGATCAAGTCTAAAGGGAATATTCTTGGAACCCCTTCAGGGCCTTTCAGTGCTGTCGGTGCCCGGTTTTCTTTCTCGCAGATGGAGTTGATCTGAAGGGAACGATCCTCGATGGAGATGTGCATGATCGCCAACAATCGCTCAAGGCTGCTGTCGTGTGTGCCATGGCTGCAGCGCCAGCCTCAACTGTTTCTGCGTTGTGCTCTGAGTGTTTTGGTGCTGGGAGTGATTTCCTTGCCCATTTCAGCACAGGGTCTGGGTTCAGCGTCTGCAAGCACAGGGCAGTCGCGCGCCCAGAGTGGCTTTTACCTGGGTGTACTAGGGGGAACAGGATCACTTGCTGATACGTCGCTGCAACAACGCGGCGGCGTGTATCTCACGTCCAGGCGAATACTTCCGATTGATGCACAAGGTTCAACTGGCCACACGGGTGTCTGGCTTACCGGGATCCAGGCCGGGTACGAAGGCAACCCAGTTGGGTTATCTGGCCAGGACTGGGCGCTCAGACCTGCGCTTGAAGCTGAAGGTATTCTGATCGGTCAGCACTCTCCTGTTGGCAACATGCCCATCATGCCGCGCTTCCTGGGCACCCAGTACGTGAAGATGCCCATGACGGCACAATTGCTGATGGCCAACGCCGTCCTGACCATTCGGACGCCCTACTCTGATACTGTATTTCCCTATATTGGAGCGGGGGCTGGTGCTGCCTTCATATCGATCTCCGGTGCTGATTCCGCCAATCCGTCCGAACCAGGTATCAACCACTTCAATTCCGACCCTAATGCCCGTGCAACCGCTTTTGCAGCTCAGTTCAAGGTTGGATTGCGGGCTCAACTTCAGAGCAATCTGGCCTGGTTCGCAGAATACCGGCTGATTTCAATTAATCCGACAAGCTACACCTTCGGTTCTACGGTTTACCCCGGCGCTCATCTTCCGACCAAGCCATGGAGCGTGAATATGGGACGCCTGAACTACAACCTGTTCGTGACCGGATTGCAGTATCGATTCTGATGCCATCAAGGCGCCTCGTCCTATGGTAACTGCGGATATGCTTAGCGAACTGACTCAGAGTATGCTTGCAAACCGGCTTGTGCAGAACACCTCCTCTGGCATGTTTTTGTGCGATTACTGGACATCATCACCCAACACTGACCGAAAGACATGAACCTCGTATTCCACGTACCCGACCTGGCTGTTCAACCAAATTGCTCACCCGAGCAGACCAGGGACATACGACATGGATGACAGTGCACACCCGGGAGCCCGAGAAGCACACCCATCTGCATCGAGAAACCGGATCGAGGATTACGTCGGTGCTGCGGTGATGGCCGCCCTGGCCCTGATCACGTTTGGCAATGTTCTGGTTCGATACTTCTCCAACCAGTCGTTTGCGTGGACAGAGGAGATTTCGATCTTTCTCATGATCGTGCTGGCAATGGTCGGTGGCTCGGCTGCATTCATCCGCAACAGCCATATCCGCATCGAATTCTTTGCGCAACGCAGTCGGCCTGCCAGACGTGAAGCACTTTCCCGTCTGGCACTGTTTATGGGCATGCTGATGTTCGGCGCACTAGCCATCCTGAGCGCCAGACTGGTCTGGGACGACTACCGTTTCGAGGAAACATCTCCTGCCATTGGTCTGCCACAGTGGTGGTACTCAGTATGGATGCCGATCCTCTCGACGGTGATTTTTTTACGGATTGCGATCCAGGCGTTCCGTCACGGGAAGTCGTCATGACCGGCATTGTCCTGTTCGGGATTTTTGTAGCACTGATGGTGCTTGGAGTACCTATCGGCGTAGCCATGGGCCTGGCAGCGACGGTCGCGATCGGACTGGCCAATATGGATGCCATGTGGTTTGGACTACTGGCGGTTCCCCAGAATTTTTACGCGAGTCTTGGAAAGTATCCTCTGCTAGCGCTGCCGATGTTCGTGCTGGTGGGCACAATCTTCGAGCGATCTGGTGTCGCGGCCCGTCTTGTCAATCTCATGGTGGCTATCCTCGGCCGCGGTCCGGGTATTTTGCCAGTGGTAGCCATTCTGGTCGCCATGATGCTGGGCGGCATCTCGGGCTCCGGCCCTGCGACGGCTGCCGCCGTGGGCGGGGTCATGATTGCTGCTATGACCCGGGCAGGCTATCAACCCTCATTCTCGGCGAGTGTGATTGGTGCGGCATCGGCCATTGACATTTTGATCCCGCCATCAATTGCGTTGATTGTGTACTCGGTGCTGGTGCCGGGCGCGTCCGTACCTGCCATGTTTGCCGGCGGAATGTTACCCGGCATCATGTTCGGTATTGCCCTCATGATTCCTGCATACATCCTGTCACGCAGGCACAAGATGGGATTGTCTGAAAGCCATGAGCCCAGGCCACCACTGGGCAAGAGTTTCAAGGAGGCGGTGTGGGGGCTGGCCGCACCTGTACTGATCCTGGGCGGCATGCGAGCGGGCCTGTTCACCCCCACAGAGGCCGCAGTCGTGGCGGTTTTCTATGGCCTGTTTGTCGGGATGGTGATCTATCGGACGATCCGGCTCAACGACCTGTTTTCCATTTTGCGCGATTCGTCTGAACTGTCAGCGATTATTTTGCTCGTGGTCGGCCTGGCTGGCGTGTTTGCCTACTCCCTGTCTACGCTGGGCATCATTGACCCTGTTACCCGGGCGATTGTCGGTTCCGGTCTAGGTGAGTACGGCATTCTTGTGCTTTTGCTGCTGTTGCTGGTTCTGGTCGGCATGGTCCTGGACGGTGTGTCAATCTTTCTGATCTTTGTACCGCTTCTGATGCCGATCGCCATGCATTTTCAGTGGGACCTGGTCTGGTTCGGTGTCATTCTGACGGTCATGGTAGCCATTGGACAGTTCACTCCACCCATTGCGGTCAACTTGATGGTCTCGTGCAGGATTGCAATGGTCCCACTGGAAAAAACCGTCGGGTGGGTCATGTGGCTGCTGCTAGCCTCATTCCTGGTCCTGCTGCTACTGATCGTATTCCCTGAAATTGTGCTCTGGTTGCCTGATCGACTAGGCTACTGATCAAGGCCAGCCCATATCGGGCGGCTTATGTTTGATGTAAGACTTTTTATAACTCGAAGGAGACAAACTCATGAAGTTCAAGACTATTGCAAAGATGGCGCTGGCAGCCGGCACCATGGCCATGGCAAGCGTGACCTTGGCTCAGAATTACAAGGACGAGTATCGTCTTTCTCTCGTAGTTGGCACAGCCTTTCCCTGGGGAAAGGGTGGCGAGATCTGGGCTGACATGGTTCGCGAACGTACCGATGGCCGCATAAATATCAAACTTTACCCGGGCGTTTCACTCGTACAAGGCGATCAGACACGCGAATTCTCCGCCATCCGCCAAGGTGTTATCGACATGGCTGTCGGATCAACGATCAACTGGTCACCGCAAGTCAAAGAACTCAACATCTTCTCGATGCCCTTTCTGACAACAACCTACGCTGGTACCGATGCCATCATCAACAGCGAGATTGGCAAAACCTTGTTCGATGCCATCGACAAACGTGGCGTACTGCCACTGGCCTGGGGCGAGAACGGCTTCCGCCAGCTCAGCAACTCCAAGCGGATCATCAGCATGCCTGACGATCTTAAAGGCATGAAGATTCGCGTCGTTGGTTCCCCACTGTTTATCGACACATTCACTGCACTGGGTGCCAACCCGACCCAGATGAGCTGGGCAGATGCACAGCCAGCACTGGCAAGTGGTGCGGTGGATGGTCAGGAGAATCCGTTGTCAATCTTCATCGCAGCCAAAATGCAGACACTGGACCAGAAGTACATCACCATGTGGAATTACATGAATGATCCCCTGATCTATGTCGTCAACAAGGATGTATGGGCATCCTGGACGCCGCAAGACCGGGAGATCGTCAAGCAGGCTGCGATCGACGCTGGCAAACAGCAAATTGAACTGGCCCGTAAAGGACTGATCGAACCCGGAGAGCCCATGGTCAAGCAGATCATTGACTCAGGTGTGGGTGTGAGCTATCTGACAGATGAGCAGCTAGCCGCATTCAAGAAGGCCGTACAGCCAGTCTATGACAAGTGGAAGAAGCAGATTGGACCGGACCTGGTCGAGAAGGCTGAAAAGGCGGTCGCCTCCACGCGCTGATATCTTGAATGCCGAAAGGTCAAAAAAAACAGATAGTAACAGGCACTAGTGAACGCTCCCACGCATCAGCGGGGTTTCACTCTCCTCGCCCTGAGAAGCGATAATCTTCCACAGAGTCGAGCGGGTGACAGGCGTTTTCGGGCCAGAGCGGGCACTTCTGCCCGTCTCTGGCGCAGGTCCATTTCTGCCCTTGCGTTCTTGAACACGACCGCTTGGCGTAATGTGAGCTGACCTCGTTTGACCAGAGTCTGGACATGCACACTGGGCCGCACAAAATGCGGCCCAGTGTGTTCTTTCTGCCTGAAAAGCGGTGTTGTAGCAAAACAATCGCCCTGACCGGACTCAATCATTTCGCTTGCGATTTGATTCAGGTCGCCTCGAGCACTGCCTTGAGAAACTGCTGGGTGCGGGGGTTTTTCGGATTGTCAAAGAAAACATCGGCAGGCCCCTGTTCCTCGATTCTTCCACTATCGAAGAAACAGACGCGATCCGCAAACTCCTTGGCAAACCCCATCTGATGGGTCACCATCAGCATGGTCAGATTATATTGCTCACCCAGCTTGCGTATGACCTGCAGTACTTCCCCGCATAGTTCCGGATCGAGTGCGGACGTCACTTCGTCAAACAGCATCACTTTGGGGCGCATGGCCAGTGCCCGCGCAATTGCCACACGCTGTTGCTGACCACCTGAGAGTTGTGCGGGGTAGTGTTCATTTTTGTCTCCCAACCCGACCATCTCCAGCAGTTCGACCGCACGCTCCCTGGCTTCGGGCTTGGACAAGCCCAGCACACTGACCGGTGCCTGCATGCAGTTCTGTAGCGCTGACATATGAGGAAACAGATTGAAGTGCTGGAACACCATGCCGATAGATGCTCGCATGCGGCGCAGGTGTGCACGATCAGCAGACACCAGACGCTCACCCTGTTTCATGTGTGTGAGCGGCTCACCATCAACATAGATCACACCGCCATTAATGCGCTCAAGGGTCATCAGCATCCGCAGCACAGTCGTCTTGCCAGACCCGGAGGGGCCAATAATGGCCACCTTCTCATTGGCTGCGATCTTGAGTTCCAGCTCATCAAGCACCACCAGATCGCCATAGCGTTTGGTGACTTTCTCGAAATGAATCATGGTCTGCGAATCAGAAAAATCCCTTGAAACAGAAGTCTCACCCTGTTGCAACTCACTCATCTTCTTGCTCCGTGACGGGCGCTGAGGCGGGCCTCGAGTCGACGCACAAAATACGCTGATATCAGGCTGAACACCAGAAAGAACACACCTACAATCGTGATAGGTTCCGTGTACTGAAAGCTCTCTGACCCCAGAATCTTGGCGGTCTGCATCAGTTCAAGCACGGCAATTGCTGATAAAAGTGGAGTTTCCTTGAACAAGGCCACCAGATAATTACCGAGTGCGGGAACAATGGGCGGAATCGCCTGAGGAAGAATGATGTCCTTGAAGGTGGTCACAGGAGACAGATTCAGCGCAATACTGGCCTCCCACTGCCCCTTTGACACGTTCTCCAGACCTGACCGATAAACCTCTGCACAGTAGGCGCCATAATGCAGGCCAAGCGCCAGGATACCGGTCAACAGCGCATCCATCTGAACGCCAAACTGCGGCATGACATAGAACAAAAAAAAGATCTGGATGAGAAGAGGTGTCGAACGAACGAACTCCACAATGCCCGTTGCCAGCATGCGTAAGGGCATGGGCCCCACCATACGACCAACAGCCAATATCAGTCCGATCACCAATGCGAGAAGAAACCCGAGTATGGTTGCCTGCACCGTGATAATGGCCGCCTCACCTAATACAGGCAAGACCTCCCACGCGTACTCCCAGTCCCACACCTGACCACCCATCAACTCACTCTCCCGCGTCCTAGACCACGTGCTGCACGGCGCTCAAGTGCACGCATACCTAGGGTGATCAGCAGAGAGATCGCCAGATACGCCAGGAGCACAGTTGTAAAGATCTCGATTGTCCGCAACGTGTTCTGATTCAGTTGCTGCGCCTTGAATGCAAGATCCGACAGCGTGATCAGCGATACGAGTGCCGTAGCCTTGAGCAATTCGATAAAGAGGTTACCCCAAGGTGGAATCATGGCAACCAGTGCTTGCGGCAGGATCACACGGACCAGCGTCTGGACTCGCGTCATGTTCAGCGCTACACACGCTTCCCACTGCCCCCTGGGAACAGATCCAATTGAGCCTCGGACAACCTCCGCGCCATAAGCACCAACGTTCAGACCCAAGGCAAAAATGCCAACCTCCATCGCACCCAGTGTGATACCGAAGTACGGCAGAACATAAAACAGCCAGAAGAGCTGTACCAGTGCAGACGTACCCCGGAAAGTCTCAATATAGGCGACGCTGAGCCATCGTATCGGCAAAGGCCCGTACATCTTGCCCATCGCAGCGATGACAGCAGCGACGACCGCAACGACAGAACCACCTGCGGTGATCTGTATTGTCACCCAGGCACCGCGCAAGAGTTCAGGCACAAAATCACCAATGCTGGTGAGAGACGCGATCACCAAACCGAGCGTGAAACTCAGAATGGCGATCACGACCAGCCACGTCATCTGCTGCCTCATGAGGGCATCCCGTCAAGCAGCGTCATCGGATCGGGACATTGCTGCTGCCTGTGATCAGTCACCGGCACAGTGTTGCTCTGCCGTCATCTCTGGCATGTTGGACTCATCAAAGCCAAACACGGCGATCGCTTCCAGATGCTCTGGGGTACCAAGGTAGGCCTCAAGTTTCTCGTTGACAGCATCACGCAGCGCTGTATCTTCCGGACGGAACCCGAACGAACCTTCGCCGCGATAGCTCTTGCCATCGTGCTCAAAAGTGAACGGTTTGGCACGCATTACCGCATCATCCTTCTCGGCAAGATCTTTGGCCGTCATTGCCGTAAATGCACCTGCCGAGGCACGTCCGGACTTGACTGCCGCAATTGCGGCCGCGAAATCGGGGACGATCAACATCTGATCGCGACTCATACCAGCCATTCGGGCGTGTTCGACCTCTGCCGTACCCGCGATGAACGCAATCTTCTTGTTTTTCTCGACGGCATCCTGATAGGTGTTGATTCCATCCGGATTGTCAGTCTTGACCACGAACGCCTCACCCACCCCGTAGGTCGGATTGGCAAAAATGACCTGCTTGCAGCGAGTCGGTGTGATGTACATGGAAGCCACAATCGCATCGAAGCGACCTGCTCTGAGACCTGGGATCAAGGCTCCCCACTCCGTCAGCACGGCATCGACCTCGTCCACACCAAGCTCCTTCATGACATGACGGAACACGGTCGGTGACTCACCCGTGAATTTGCCGGAGCTGTCGGCGTAGGCATACGGTGCCTCATTCGCAAAACCGACCCGGATAAAGCCCTGTTCACGGACTTTATCCAGGGTATTCTGTGCATAGGCCAGGCCGGAGCCTGCGAGCATCGCCAGCCCCATTGTCCAGCCGACTAATTTCTTGAATGGTTGTGATGATTGCATGCTTGTTCTCCTCAGAATGGCTGCTTGTGAAGAAGACTCGCTCTAAACGAGAGGACTTCTGTCTTGTGGTTATCTTGATGGTTACGGATCTCGACCAAACATCTCTGCCCGGTGTCCGGTCCGCTTCACCAAGACTGCGTTGGGTATCAACGCAGTCGGTACCGCATCAATACCTGGCCAGCATGCGGGCCGACATGAAGTTCTGACGCTCGCCGATGAAGTTTGGTCTGGGACTCAGACCACAATATGGCGAGACAGGTTTATTCTCGAGACTGTTAAACACAATAAACAGGTTACTGCGAGGCAACGGAGTGATGTTGGAATTAGACCCATGCATAACGTTGCATTCAAAGAACGTCACCGATCCCACCGGTCCGACAGGAGCCTCTATGCCGAAATCCTGAACCATACGGGTCAAGCTCTCATCATCGGGTACACCAAGCTCCTGGCGACGCAAGGAACTCTTGTAATGATCATCAGGCGTTTGCCCGACGCAGGCAACAAACCGATGGTGGGATCCTGGAATCAGCATCAAAGGGCCATTGTGCGGCGTGTTATCAGTCAGGCTGATCGAGCAGCTGACTGTTCGCATGGCTGGCACGCCGTCCTCGACGTGCCAGGTCTCAAAATCCGAGTGCCAGTAAAACTCTTTTCCGCGGAATCCACCCTTGTAATTAATGCGTGACTGGTGAATGTAGACTTCACTGCCGAGCAACTGCTCGGCAATTCCGACGAGTTTCCGATGTCCGCACAACTTTCGCATGACATCACTGATCTCGTGCACGGCAAAGATCGAACGCAGATCACGACTGTCTGGCTCGATCACCGCTTCTTCCCGGACCTTGATTGACTCGTCCGAGCGCATACGTTGCAACTCGGCGACGCAGGTTTCAATCTCCTGCGATGACAGCAATGACTCAAAATGCAGGAACCCGTTATCTTGGTAAAAATCCAGGGTTTTCTGATCCAGTGGTCCCATGGCTGCGGAGCCATAGACCACGGGATCAAGTCGGGCACTCACCTTGGGCTCCAGACCGACCCGGGATGGATAACGATCTGCACTGGGCTGTTCCTGCTTTAAAGCCGTTTCTGACATCTCTGTCCTCCTCATTCACTCAATGCGTAGGCTCCAGTCTCGTCGTGCACTTCACGACCCGTCAGCGGTGGGTTAAAAACGCAAACCATCCGCATATGGGTACCGCGATTGGCACGCAAAAAATGGCGATCATGATTGTTCAGAACATAAAGGGTTCCGGGACGAATTGGATGCACCTTGCCAGTGGCTGCTTCTTCGATCTCGCCCTCACCTTCGATGCAGTAAACCGTCTCGAAGTGGTTGCGGTACTCCATCTCCAGTTCGGCACCTGGTTTGATGATGGTGTCGTTGACGGAGTAACCGACACCTGCATCCTTGAAGATCAGGCGACGGCTGTTCCAGCCTTCGGTATCCACATCATCTTTGGTTCCGATCACATCATCAAGGTGTTTGACTATCATGAATGCTATTCCTTTGTGCTGGCAGGCTCTGCCTCTCGGCAATGCCTGCGGGTTGATTCTTCTGGTAAACGTTGGCGAACCCTTATTCGGTCTCGGCAACTTCCTTGTTCATGACCGCCGCTGCGCTCTCGGAGATGATATCCAGCCCTTTCTGGAGGTCTTCGTCCTCGATCGTGAGGCTGGGCAGAAGCTTGAGAACCTGGTCATCAATGCCAGCTGTCTCGATGATCAAACTACGCTCGAAGCAAGCGGCCGAGATCTTGCCTGCTATCTCGCGATCCTCGAACTCAACCCCCCAGATCAGGCCACGGCCACGAACGCTGGCAGTAACACCAAGTTCATCGACCATTTCCTGCAGATGCTTGCGAACAATCTTTTCCTTGCGACGTACGTCCTTCTCGAACGAATCGTCCTGCCAGAAGTCGAGTGCAGCCGTCGCGGTGACAAATGCCGGGCAGTGACCGCGGAAAGTACCGTTATGCTCACCTGGAGCCCACACATCAAGCTCAGGCTTGAACAGCACCAGTGCGAGCGGCAATCCATAGCCGGACAATGATTTCGACAATGTCACGATATCAGGCTTGATACCTGCATCTTCGAAACTGAAGAAGGCACCGGTACGTCCGCATCCGACCTGGATGTCGTCAATAATCAGCAAGATGCCATGCTTTTCTGTGACTTCGCGAAGGCGTCTGAGCCATTCGTTAGACGCAACGTTCACGCCACCTTCGGCCTGAACCGTTTCAAGAATGACGGCCGCAGGGATATCCATGCCACTGCCATTGTCGATCAACATCGCTTCCAGATACTCGAGCGTGTCGACGTCGTCACCAAGATAGCCTTCAAAAGGAACCGCCGAGGTGTGGTGCAGCGGCACCCCTGCGCCAGCGCGCTTGAAGCCATTGCCTGTCACCGACAGCGCACCAAGGGTCATGCCGTGAAATGCGTTGGTGAAGTTCACGATGGTCTGACGACCTGTGACCTTACGAGCCAGTTTCAGTGCAGCTTCAACCGCATTCGTACCCGTTGGGCCGGGGAACTGGTATTTGTAGTCCAGTCCGCGAGGCTTGAGGACCACATCATTGAAGCGCTGGATGAAGCGCTGCTTGGCTTCGCTATACATGTCCAGTGTGTGGGTGATGCCGTCGCCCAGCAAATAACGGATCAAGGGTTGCTTGATTCGCTCAGGATTGTGGCCGTAGTTCAAAACGCCAGCACCTGCGAAGAAGTCCAGATAACGCTGGCCTCCCGTATCGGTCATCCAGGCGCCTTTCGCTGAGGAAAAGACAGCCGGAAAAGTACGGCAGTAACCGCGAACTTCGGATTCATATTGTTCAAATATATTCATGGGGTTTTACCTCCAGTTGGGCCACGCGAGGCTGATCTTCAGAATGTTGACCTACCGGTCAGCGTGACGGATTCATATACGGGCGGGCTCGTGTCTGATGCGTCAAGATGCCCAAAAAGCAAATTTTTCTTACTCACACGCGTACACGAGCTGACTGCATGCTTTCTTCCGCATCCTGTTCACGACTCCTGTCGACAGGACCAATGCGATACAAAGGTTCCGGGGCATGTCCCGGCTCCAGCAAACTCTCGGTAAAATGCGGCTTGACGTCACAATTGACGTTCAGCCTGCGGGCAAGACTCCTGAACAGTCGATCCGACGGCTCATTGTCCGTTGCAACGGTTGCAGTGACGTAGCGCACCGCCCTGTTGGCAGGTAGTTGCAACCATTGCATTAGCAAACGAGAGGCCACGCCCAGACCACGCCAGTCTGGATGGACGCCGATCTGCCAGCAAAAGGCAGTGTCTGTTTCCTTGGGTGGGTGGTAGCCGACAATCACGCCGACGGGTTTCCCTTCGTACTCGGCAATCAGGCAGGTCTGCGCAAAATCACTGCAGAAGATGAGATAGAAATAGGCTGTATTGGCCTCAAGTGTTCCGCTTGCCTGAACCAGTTTCCAGACAGCAATCCCATCCTCGGGTCTTGCACAGCGGTACTGCAAAGCTTCGACGTTCTGTTGATACGATGTCTCTGTTTCGTTCATGCGTCCGTTGTATCCCCGATGTCTGGGCCCGGATGCAAATAACCTTCCGGGCTTGCTCACCTGACCGACTCCAAGCGTTCGGCCGACATGTGCTTCTGCCAAAACAGAAGCGACTGCGGACTGCCTGACCAGCATTCAGTCCAGAGATCTTTTGGATCGATGTCCTGATCCGAAAGAAAAGTGTGTCGCAGTGATCTGCTTGTCTGTTGCACTGACGTTCCCGCTGGTCGGCTGTCAGGCTTGCTGCGACGTTTTTTAGGTTAACCACAGAATCTGATGCACGCAAACCCAGCATATATTTTGTGATCACAAATAATATATTTTGTGATCAATCAAGACAGATTAATGACACGGCGAAGCCAGCGAGTCCGGGCATGAGCAGAAGCATACTGACAAACTCCCGACAGCCAGAACCGGCAGACCAGCACCAGCGGAAATGGTGATGAACGCGTGAGAAATCTGACCGTCACAACAAGACGCCTATGCATCAACCCGGTCGTCGTTTCGTGATTTGTCAGGCTTCAACCTGCTCGACTCATGACCGAGGAGGCTGCATCGTCCTACAATGCAACCGTAACAAGAGACTTTGTCATATGAGCTATTCGTACAGACCTTTCTTTCGAATGCCTTGCGCAGATCTTTCATGCACAAACCAATCAACCTTCTACTACCCCCGATCCTGACCAGTTGACGATGGCCGCTTCACCTGCACCTGCCTCCCCGAACTCTGCACGCAAATCCGGACACTCGCCCCTCTCACACACGGGCTCGGTTACCAGCCAGCGCAAGACCGTTGCGGACGATGTCTATCTGGAATTGCGGTCGCGACTAATTGCAGGTGCCTATCTGCCTGCACAAAAGCTCACGTTACGCGCACTCGCCCAGGAGTTCGGCACCAGCATGATGCCTGTGCGTGACGCGGTCAGACGCTTGAGCGCTCAAGGCGGGCTGCAAATCAATGCCAATCGGACCATCCAGGTCAACGCCCCTTCAAGCGAAGAATTTGAGGAAATGCTCAAGATCCGGACGGCGCTCGAAGGACTGGCATGTGAGAATGCGGTCAAGCGGATGCGTGACACCGAGATCACCAGAATCCGGCAGATCGAGCAACGCTTCGAACGAGAGACCTTGAGACTACGCCCCAATCCGGAAGTCCTGTCCAAGATCAATCGGGACTTTCATTTCGGGATCTATCGAGCGAGCAAAATGCCTCAATTGATCAACCTCATCGAGAATCTCTGGGTTCAGGTCTCTCCTGTGCTTTCTCTGGCGATCCGATACACAGCGCAAGGCCTGACACTCAGGGACGCACAACGCCACCATACCCGACTGGTCGAGAGTATCAACAAGCGCGATTCTATACGTGCGCGTCAGGCGCTGATTGCCGATATCCGGGAAGCGGGCGAGTTGATCCTGCGATCGGGATTGCTACGCCAGTATGATCGAACCTCCTCTTTTGAGGGATCGAATCCCTCAACAGCAAGACGGCACAAGCTACGTTAACAGTGACGGGTAAGCCCACCCGCCGCAACCCTACTTTTTAGGATCGAAGGATATCCCGGGAATCTTGAACTGGGCGAGCGATGGGGAACGATAGGCGTATTCAGACTGACGCAGAACGTTCGGCGCATAACCGAACATCTTCTTGAATGCCGCACTGAAATTGCTGAGCTGGCTATATCCCATTCGGTCTGCGAGTTCTGTCAAGGGAATATCGGTCTGCTGGATCATCTCATGTGCAAGGGCCAAGCGTTGTTCGCGCATCATACGTGCCGCCGGCATGCCGGTTTCACGCACCAGAATATTGTGAATCGTCCTGCTTGATACACCAAAGGCTCGCGCCAGGTCCTCAAGCGTTACACACTCACGGTAGTGTTGACGGATAAATTGCCGAATCTGTTGCGCGTTGATCGGACCCTTTCTGGCTGCAACTGGCTTTCCTCTTGAGAGGAAGTACATGGCCAGACCACTTAGAAACTCCAGCGCTCGTGCGTGAGCGCGTAGCTTTCTGACCGAGAATGGCAAATCCTCTTCAAGACAATACCGAAGAGGGCTCAACACTGAACGGCCAAGATCATGAGTAGAGCCCTGCGCGCGCTCGACTGTCGCGCACAGTTCACTGGCTGCATCAAAACCCAGCAATTCACCCAGTGCACTCAGACTAACCCCCAGATGGAGCGACTCCACCGGTGCGTCAGTATGGACCGCTGTAATGAACTCGGCGTAGCTCGAAACGCAGACGTAGGCGTTCTGCTCATCAATAGCAAAGTCACGCCTGACCAGAGTGTCTCGCCGAACAGCTCTTCCGCCAAGCGAGCAGTGAACCTGAAGCACTGGCTCCGTGAAATCGATACGGGCGCGACAGTAGTCGATACATTCAGGGGATCGCACAGAGGAATCGAACTGAACCTTGGATCGGTGCAAGGTGATGCCACCATGAAGCTTCAGACTTGTAAACCCAGCTCGTCCATGGGAGAGCGGGTACTGGTACCACTCGATATCACCGTGAAGATAGTCATCATCCGCAAGCCGGTTAACGGGTTGCTCTGCCTTGGCGAGCAGATCGATCATCAAAGATTTGAATGGCGCGTGCATGTGGATGTTCGGTCTTACTGTCGATGGTTACACGTTATTGAAGACTTGCAAGCTCTGAGTGTCCGGGCGCACCACCACCCGTGTCCGAGCACAGCAACAACCAACCCACACATATGGGATCAGTGCAAGGACTACGTTGAAAGCAATTCCAACTTTCTGTACATCTGAACACACTCGATACCTGACGTTAACACTTTGTTGCGGTTTACGAAACAACGGAAAATTTGCAAATCCCGGCCTGTTGTGGAGCGCACGGAGCATTTTTCTTTTTCGCCCGCAAAGCCCTTTCAAAAAAGCCCTCTCAAAAGCCAGGACAAAAATCAAACCGCCCGCTTGACCCCCTCCTGTCCAGTCGGGTGCGCGTATCGTCTTAGTTTATGACTTCCTACTCACTCAACGAGAGATTCTGTGAGCGATTCGTGTTGCGCGCACATCGAACTGTCTTTCCGATCTGCATAATTTCGTTCAAAGTCTCATATGAAAATAAACATATTTTTAGGGAATGCGAGCGCATTGAATGCAACTGGATATCGGTCCAGCACATTCGAAGGGAAACCCCTCACCCAAAAGAATGAACCAGAGAGCCTCGTCAACCGTCTGGCCCGAAGCCATTGATCCGAGTGAACGCCGGATCGACTTCGGCCGTGACATGGCAGAGCGCGTCAAGATGAGGACCAGGGATTCAGTCTTACAGCTTTAGAAATAGTTTGACTCGAACACCCGAGGCATCCTGAGTCACCCCGGGAAATGGCAGGAGAACGGGGGAAGGAGAATGTGCCGCAGCCTTTCCGGAATCAATAAACAAATTCACAATCTCACCATCAATATAAATTAAATTTAGACTTGTTTTGCACCTACTTTGTACTTTATGCATACGCCGGCCACTCAGAGCACCCTCGAAGACTCACCGTTTGCAACCTGAACACAGGAGAGAAGGCCCCAAGGGCGTAGTAACAATCCCCCGGCTTTGCTGGAGCTTGTCACTGCCCGGGATTCGCATGGCGCCTTTCGCCCACTAAGTTTGCTCTGGTTTGAGCGCCCTCTTCCTTCGGTGAAGCGACCCCACATTCGTCCATTTCTCTAGCGGAGCTATTCCGATTTGCACAAATAACTTCAGGAATTCGTGGCAAGGTAAATTAAATTTTAGGATTTTTATGCAACCCTTCGCACTACATGAGTCTGACCTTCAGCCCGGTAAAGTCGCCTCTTGCGACCATCAAACCGCAGTCGCAGTGCTCCAGAGCCGAATCTTTGAAGGCTTTGCCCACTGGCCAGCAAGCTGAGGAGTATCCAGCCCATTGACCACATAATTGTTTCGTAACCGCACCTGGCGGATCATTTGCCTGACGTTTTTTTCGGAGCAAGGCAAATGATCAGCAAGGAAACTTCACACTGGCAGTTCCATCTCGAGCAGATTGACCAGGAAGGTATCAGCACCAAAGCCTACGCAGCACGCTAGGGGCTGAGTCTTCAGGATTTGTATCAGTGGCGGCACAAACTGAAGCGTCGACGTTCTGACGAGCCAGTCACCCTCACGTTGCTGTCTGGTTCTGCCCTCGTGTGTACGCCTGGAGATGTCAGACCTGCCCAGCATTGGCTGGATCACGGCCCTGACACACGAACTGGGTGGTCTGAGTGGAGGGCAACGCTGATGCACCCGGGCTACAACATTGGATCAGTCTATCTGCATCGCGGATGACTACGAAGCATTGTTGCTGTGGAATATTCATGACGAGGATCTCGCCATAAATCTGGTCGCACGGGAATCATCGGCATAACAGACAGTGCGTTGACAAACAGTCAGTGGCAAATCCGGACGTCGCTTGACTTCCTCGAACGGGTTGTGCATTTACTGCGCGAGTGAAAGCACCTGAAGGTCCATACCTCCACGCTGCGCACAGACTCTGATGCGGATCGTTTCTTCTTCGGTGAGTTGCAGGTGGATTCGCCGCCCGGCCGGTTCGTGCTGTGTCATGTGTCTGATGCTGAAAAATGTCAGCCACATGATCCACCAGGCACGATCAACCCGCAATCATGGGGTCAATGGACTGGATGCGCCGAGGACAGGGACTCGACATTGAACAGAATTGATACACATGTTTCGGATGCGACCCATCCTTAGTGTTCAATAATCCTTAAAGGAATTCCAGAAATCAAATCACAATTAAAATATTTTTAGAAAATGGGCTGATCATGTGAGTCGGCGTCAGGTCAAATCAACTTTTTTACATACACTATTGGCCTTCCGGCCTCTCTTACAACCGGATCAAAGCCTTGAGAGACCAGAAACGTCTGCATCGGCTGGTTTGTCGGTAAAACCTGGGCACAAAGCGACTCAAAATCGTGAGCACGAGCGCATTGTGAGAGTCGAGCCAGAAGCTGCCTGCCAATCCCACACTTCTGCCAGCGATCTGTGATGAGCATCAGGATCTCAGTCTGCTTGGGATCTGATCTGGTGGCCACATAGCGGGCATTCGCAACCGGCGTCAAATCCACTCCATCCTGAGCGTGAACAATCCAGTGCGCCGCCCTGCCAGAATCTCCATCACAGATGGCCTTGATCTGCTCATCACCCAGATCTGCGATATTGAAACGACCAAATCGGAAATACCGTGCCGCAGGGGAGAGATCACGTGCCAACTGCTTCAGATCAGCCACATCGGTGCAGGTAACCTCACGCATCACAAAAAGCTGACCATCCGGCCCGCTCCACCGGATTGTTGACAAACGGTCATACTCAAAGGAAGGGCCCTGACCCATCAACGCAATACCCCCACTGACGGCTGATCAGCCTCTGAAGATGAAGTACACAGCACCCATGAGACAAAGTCCAGCCCAGATATAGTCAGTTTTGAAAGGTTCACCCATGTATATCATGGCAAACGGAACAAATACCGCCAGCGTGATGACCTCTTGCGTGATCTTCAATTGTGCAAGACTGAATGTTTCGAAACCAATACGATTTGCCGGGACCTGCAACATATACTCAAATAGTGCGATCCCCCAGCTCACCAAAGCAGCAAGCCACCATGGTTTGTCGGCCAGATTCTTCAGATGCGCATACCACGCAAACGTCATGAAAACGTTGGACAAGACCAACAAGCCCACAAACAGCACCGGACCTGAAACGAGACCATTTGGCAGCATTTGACACCATCCCGGCCCTAACGGACGGGAGCTCCTTCTACACGCCGGCAATGTACAGCAACAAAAGCCTTCGCCAGCACTTTGCCAGAACCATATCTGTCCCGGTCATTGACCTCGCCCCAATCAAAGTCGATCCGCTCATCTTGCCGGATTTCACAGCAAACATTGCATGCAGCACTGCGCTCGCGAGACATCGCAACAAGCGTGATGGCGCGTCTATCTTGAACATGTAATTTACCGGTTTTGGGGAAGCGGGCTCTGATGAAGATCAGAGAGAGAACAGGCTTAGTCTGCAAGATCACTTCCATAGGATGGGACTGACACTGTTTATTACAATTCACTCACATAGAGTCTTCGTTACCGCCTTGCCCAGGAAACCCTGACATTCAGGGCGGCGGCGATGTCAGCTTGAAAGCATTGCTTTCGTCCCGTGTCAATCCTGGCGACATCGCTCGACGGGGCATCAAGCTGCAGCGACTCCTAAAAATCGCTGCACGCTTACGCCAGCAAAGTTCTTCCCGCCCACCTGAGGCAGAGCACCTCAACAGAAAGTCGTACAAAGACTACCTGCCCTCGATGGGTGCCTGTCGCGCCTCTGATCAGGATCGAAGTGAGCCGATCAGCGATTTCTCTCGGAAATGGCACCTGCGCCTGCACCAACAGCGGCACCTACCAGACCACCTACAACCGCATCACCGCCGGCGATTGCCGAAACGCCAGCACCAGCTGCAGCACCAATCGCGCCGCCCGAGACCGTCGCCTGTTGCTGGCGGGACATGTTGGTACAACCAGCCAAGACGATCGGCGCACAAATAGCAAGGACGAGTGTAAGTTTCTTCATATGGATTCCCCTCAATCAAACTGCATTAATACTTGCATCGAAAACTGAAACTGCCAAACAGATTGCAGACACTATCTGACACGACGGCTCTAGTTTATCAGCGAATGCCCATTCACCCGCTATACCTTGCAGATGCACCTCATGCTCCGACCACACTCAGGGCCAGGGTGGATACAGGGTCAGCTTTCCGACAGTGCAACGCCAGTTACTGCGTGGAACACACTTCTGAATTAACCCGGACTGGTCTTTTTCAAGGTTGCCATTCTTTACAATGGCGAAACCCGTTTCGGGATATCTCTGAACAGTTGAGAATCCTGATCCCCCATAGAATCCAGAAGCCTCATGAAATCCATGAACTTCAAGGAACGCCCTAAGCCCAACAACCCGATCAAGGAAGTAACACTATGATCAGTCATCTGGACCATCTGGTCATCACAACCGGCGATGAAGATGCCTGCGTCGACTTCTACACACGCGTTCTGGGAATGTCTCTCCAGACATTCATGGCAGGCAAGCCCCAGGGGCCAGAAAGTCACTTCACTTCGGGCCCCAGAAAATCAACATACATGTTGCGGGCGCCGAGTTCGATCCGAAGGCACATCGTCCGACCGTGGGATCCCAGGACCTGTGCTTCATGCTGGCGGTCCCTCTTGATGCGATGATTGACCACCTGAACAAGGAACAATGGCCCATCATGCTGGGGCCTGTCCCCCGCACCGGAGCGACTGGCATGATTCGTTCTGTGTATGTCAGAGACCCGGATCAAAACCTGATTGAACTTTGTGAGGCAACCCCACAAACACCACAATAAAGTCCACACCCAAAACGCATGCAATCAGACTGGCGTCTTGATGTTGCGCACAAAAGCTTGTAGCCATGAACACGCGCAACAAGCCTGCCAGGAATTCAAGTAGTCACTGGCTAATCCCGTCCTGCGACTGCCCGGATACCACGGGCCAGCATCCCGGCACGGGCTAGCCAGTCTACGGTCCACGTCTTCGTTTGCGCTTGTAATGCCCCCTTCTGTCTGCCTAGCTGTCACCGCGAGTTACTTACCTTGATTTCTGTTGATACCCACAAACTACGAACCATCAGCCTGATAGGCCTTGCCCAGGTCGTTGCAAGTGCGTCGAGTCAGTACCTTCCAGCCGTCATCTCCGAGCCTGGCGGACAAGCGCTGGGCATTTCACCAACAACATTCTTTGTAGGCGTCTCTGTCGCGTTGGTGACCTCAGCGCTTGTCGGACCGACTGTCGGGCGAATGGTCGACAAGTTTGGAGGGCGCCCAATGCTGATGCTCTCGAACATCCTGTATGCGATCGGTCTTCTGTTGCTATCCATGGCTGATGGCATCACGATGATCATGGTGGCCAATCTGGTACTCGGGTGTGCGCTGGCGTGTGGTCAGTTTGAGGCAGCTTTTGCTACCCTGGTGATGTTGTTTGGCAAGAATTCGCGCAACGCAATCACCGGAATCACCTTGATTGCAGGCTTTGCAAGCTTTGTCGGATGGACCGTCTCGGTCCAGATTCTGGAGCTTTGGGGTTGGCAGGGAGTCTGTCGATTCTGGGCTGGCGTTCACCTGCTGTTTGCCTTGCCGTTACACGCATTGATCCCTGCTGCCAGACAGTCCGAGCCTGCTTTGGACAAGAGTGTGCAAGGTTCCGGCAGCCCGGCAGGCGCGGCCGTGACAGAACCAAGCCGTCGCATGGGACAAGATGACAAGCGACCAGGCCCCGCGACACCTATCCAGAGCAACCGCGTCAAGGGCATCCTGATGGCCTATGTCTTTGCTGCCAACGCTTTTGTCGGCATGGGACTCATGATGCACCTGCCGGGTCTGCTACAAGTGTTTGGCGTAAGCATGGCGGCAGCCTTCACCATCGGTTCTCTGGTTGGCCCTGCTCAGGTCCTGGGACGATTGATGGACTTTTTTGTGATGCGTAAATGGCATCCGCTCGTCGGGACGCGCCTTGCAGCCCTGACTCATCCAGTGGGTGCAGCACTGATGCTGGTGTTCGGAACACCATTTGCGACAGCGTTTGTCGTCTTGCACGGGACCGGTAACGGCGTTCTCATCATGTCACGCGGCACGCTGCCACTGGCTATCTTCGGTGCGCTAGGGTACGGGCGTATGCAGGGCTGGCTCATGCTACCGGCCAAACTCGCTCAGGCATGTGCACCGTTTCTTTTCGGAATGGCACTGACGGACTGGGGAACAGGCACACTCTGGATGACAGGTATCCTTGGGCTGAGCACTTTCGCCGCGCTTTGCCTGATTAAGCGTTCACCGGCTCGCTGATGTCCAGAATTCCCGACACGATGTTACTGGCATTTGTACTCGGGAATGCACACAGAGCTTAAACTCAAAAAAGTTTTAGCAAAACAGGTAAATAAAGACTATTTCTGAGTAGAACATACAACCCTGACGCGAAAAGGCGTAGTCTGTGCTCATGGACCTGAGTCCACGTCGACCTGTCGGGTGCGATTGGCGCAAGGGGGCCAGAGATTACGCTGTCAGATTACGCTGTCCGTTGACGGCGAGGCCTGACTTGACCATTGCTAGCCAGTAGTCACCTTCTGGTTTTCGAGTTTTTGCCCCGGCGACGTGGCCTAGGACCGGCAGCACGCTCTTGCCTGCCATATGGCCTCAACACTAGTCTGATTTGAAACGGTCACGGCAAAAAGGTAGGCTGTCTGCTTTTGAAAGCCGTATTGACGCGGGCCACCGTTTACGGCGGGAACTGAGGCATCTTTTGTATTCCCGTTGGTTCAATCTGCTCTCTAACCAACCAAATTAATCATAAAAATCAATCAACAAAACTGACGTCCCCCGGCCTCATGGTCAGGGCTTCCCGGAGCATCTGATGAAAGTCGTTCGTTACACCTTACTCGGCATTCTTGGCATCCTAGCGCTGGTCGTGATTGCCGCAGCCGTTTTCATATTCACGTTCGATCCCAAACAATACAGGGGCGATATCGAACGACTGGTCACTGAGCAGACCGGCCGGACTCTGGTGCTGTCTGACGATATCGAGATGTCGCTGTACCCTAACCTCGGCGTGCGACTTGGCCCAACAAGGCTCACCGAACTGGACGGAAAAACAACCTTCCTAAGTGTCGAATCCGCGCAGGTGTCGGTCGCCCTGATGCCGCTTATCAAGCGCCAGATTCTCGTCGATGGCGTCAACCTGTCTGGGTTGGTAGCCAACATCGTCAAAGACAAGAACGGACGCTTCAACTTTGATGACCTGACCGGCGACCCAACCGAGCAAGAGGCGATCGAACCGGTCGAGGTCACCGGAGCGCAGGGTGGATCTGCCGAAATCACCTTCGATGTCGCATCAGTCAAACTGGAGAAGTCTTCACTATCCTACCTCGACCAGGCCACAGGCGAGCAAATCAACCTTCGCGACTTGAACTTGAGTACCGGGCAACTGGCACTGCAGGCAAGCGGTGATCTGAAGTTCTCAGGGCAGTTACAGGCCCCTGCTGTTCCTGTTGATGCCAGAATCGACCTGACAGGCAAGTACACGCTGAACGTTCCTGAACAGTTTTTTTCGCTCGATGGTGCTGTTCTTGGCGTCAATGGCTACGCGGTGCAGATGCAGAATCTTGCCGCAACACTCAAAACCTCTTTGCAGGCCAACCTGGCGGATAATCGTTTTGATCTGAAAGGTATCGAGATTGATGCCTCAGCCAAGGATCTCTTCAAGGCCAGCATCAGAAGTGCCGGGCTGATTCTTAATGGGGACAACCTCACCATCCAGCAACTGGATACCTCGGCGAACATGGAGCGGCCAGGTCAAAAGTACGGATTGCAGTTTCAGACACCTGAGATCACCGGCACGACCCAGCGACTTGTCATGAACAAGTTCACGAGTACACTCCAGGCAGACATGCCGGCAACACTGGCTCAACCGCTGAACGTACCGCTGCAAGGCAACCTGACCATCGATCTGGCCAAGCAGACACTTCAATCAACGTTCAGCGCATCAGTGGACGACAGCAAAGTTAACGGCACCGTAACTCTCCCGCGTTTTGCGCCGTTAGCAGTACGCGCGGACGTCAAGGTTGACCAGATTGATCTGGATCGATATCTGACCGGCGCGGGCGCTGGCAATCCATCGAGTGATGCCGGTGCAGAAAGCTCGAACACATCCGCAAACGCCAGCGCTCCGAGCAAAATTGACCTGAGCGCCCTGAACGACCTGAACGTACAGGCCAAGATCGACATCGGACAAATAACAACTCAAGGGCTGACCCTTACCGATTTCAAGACAGACATTAACGCGACCAATGGTCTGGTTCGCTTAGGCCCACATTCTGTGCAACTCTCCGGCGGAAGCATTCAAGGTGATCTCTCGATCAATGCACGCAACAACCAGATACAACTCAAGGAAACAGTCTCGAAGATCGCAATCGGGCAACTTCTGAAAGAACTCGGTCAGGAGTCGCGTATCGAGGGTCAGGCCAATCTTGCTCTTGACCTGACCACTCGTGGTGACAATGTCGATCAATTCAAACGGAACCTGGGCGGGGTGATCAATTTCAATGTGTCTGATGGCGCCATACGCGGCGTTGACATTGCTCGCCTGCTAAGAAGCATCCAGGGAATCATTACGACTGGAAAACTGCCCGAGTTCTCAGACGAGGATCGCACCGTTTTCAGCGAGCTGTCCGGTTCGTTCAACATCAATCAAGGCGTGGCGACCAACAAAGACCTTTCGATGAAAGCACCGTTGTTCCGTGTTCAAGGTCAGGGCGACATCAATCTTGTGTCTTCTCAGGTCAATTACCTTGCCAGGTTATCCGTCGTGGACACCACCCAGGGTCAAGGCGGCCCGGAACTGGAAATGCTTCGGGGTGTCACGATTCCGGTGCGTCTGACAGGTCCCCTGGACAATATCGGATACCAGCTTGATATCGCGTCCATCGCTGCAGAGATTGCCAAATCAAAAGCTGGCAAAACGATCACCAACAAGATCGAGGAAGCGATCGGACCGGAGCGCACCGAACAGATCGAACAACTGCTAGGTCCCGATATTTCCAACAAGCTTAAAGGACTGTTTAGTCAATAGGATCGATCGGGCGAGCACTTTATGGGGCTCGCCCTGACAGTACAGAACGCTCGGAAGTATGGCGGTCCAGGTGTAGGTCACGACCGTCGGACGAATCAAGAAACAGTCCAAATCGCCCCCTCACCGTATCGGACTGAACCATAGGTATCAACCCGTTGGTCCGGGTGTCAGCCGAACAGCAACTCGTCAGAGTGAATCCTTCTTGCACCTGCTGCAAGCATTTTTTTCCAGGCGCGGGCAACAGAGCCTTCAAGATCGATTCCTCGGCAGGCATCTTCCAGCACATCCACTTTGTAGCCATATGTCAATGCATCAAGCACCGACCACAATACACAAAAGTCGGTCGCAAGCCCCCGATCACCAGATGATCAATCCCTCGGCTTCTGAGATAACCGTCTAAACCGGTCTGTGTTTGTCTGTCCGCTTCCAGAAAGGTCGAGTAGGAATCGATCATCCGGTGATGACCTTTTCGAATGATCAACTGCGCGCGCCTGTAATCGAGATCCTGCGCCAGTTCTGCACCTCGGGTGGCTTGAACACAGTGACTCGGCCATAGGGTCTGTTCACCATAATCGAGCAGAATGGTTTCAAAGGGCTGGCGACCAGGGTGGTGCTGCGCAAAAGAAACATGATCGTCAGGATGCCAGTCCTGCGTCACGATGATGTTTTCGAACCGGGAACTAACCTTGTTGATGACCGGGACGACCTGATCACCATGCTGAACGCCAAGCGCACCACCAGGTAGAAAATCGTTCTGAATATCAACGACCAGCAATGCTTTGCGCATCGAAACGCTCATGAAACCCCTTATCCTGTTACCAAATCGACTGAGCCAACAGAAAGGGCAGCCTGAGTCACCCTTGAGTCTCTGGGAGGCTCCAAGCCATTTACATAAGCGAAACTTTAACCCAGCTCAGTCGTTCGCGCACCTCTGTGAGTACGATCACTTAGCTTGTTGTGTTTTGCTGGGGCTTGTTGGTTCCCGACAAAAGAGCGCTGGCCAGCTATAGAGCGTCAAGACGGTTTTGCTGAAATTGCCAAATTCCGTTTCCAGACAAGTGCTGGTCCAGCACTTCCCGGATCGCCTGGAGGCCATACTGTTTGCACAACTGCGCTCTCACTACTCTCTCACCTTCCTCTCTTCACTGCACGCACTCCCGGCTAACTCAGTCGAGCATCGGCACAGACAGATGGTCAGGTTTCCGTACACATTGAACTATCATCTCTTGCAGTGTATGCTCAGGGTATACCCTGACTTTATCTTGCAATTTCCAGACCAGAACTTACTTGTCAACGAACACCGACTGCCTTGCGATTGACAATACCTATGAATAACATAAATAAATTAAACTTCAAACTTTAATAGTTATCAACTAATATTCATACATGGCCGATAGCCACCCGCTGGTGAGGCAAATCACCAGCAAACCTTAAGTTTTCCACTGACTCACCTATGGAGTAATTGATATGTCATTAATCAACACCCAAGTGCAACCCTTCAAAGCACAGGCTTTCAAGCAAGGCAAATTCATCGAAGTGACCGAGAAGGACCTGCAAGGCAAGTGGTCAGTCCTGATTTTCATGCCAGCAGCTTTCACCTTCAACTGCCCGACCGAAGTTGAGGACGCTGCAGATAACTACGCAGAATTCCAGAAGGCTGGAGCAGAAGTCTATATCGTCACAACCGATACCCACTTCTCGCACAAAGTGTGGCACGAGACATCCGACGCTGTGGGCAAAGCCCAGTTCGCGCTGGTCGGCGACCCTACACATCAACTCACACACGCATTTGACGTGCACATCGATGAAGAAGGTCTGGCACTTCGTGGCACTTTCATCACGAACCCGGAAGGCGTGATCAAGACCATGGAAGTCCACGACAACGCGATCGCTCGTGATATTTCAGAGACTCTGCGCAAGCTCAAGGCTGCCCAGTACGTAGCTGCTCACCCCAATGAAGTTTGCCCCGCCAAGTGGAACGAAGGCGCCAAGACGCTGACTCCCTCACTTGACCTGGTCGGCAAGATCTAAGCACAGCAAGCCCGACGTGGTTCGGGCTGAGCGCCCGAATCACTCAAGACTTTGAACCGTTGTGCTGTACAAGGAAACTGATCATGTTGGACGATAACTTAAAGACTCAACTCAAAGCCCACCTGGAAAGGGTGACCCAGCCATTCGAGATGGTTGCCACACTCGGCGAGGACGAGAAATCGCAGGAGTTGCTGGCGCTGCTGCAAGACATTAACGGTCTGTCCGACAAGATCACACTGCGTACAGACGGTCAGGCTTCGCGCAAACCATCCTTTCGCCTGAATCGAATCGGTTCGGACATGGGAGTTGAGTTCGCAGCGATCCCGCTTGGCCACGAATTTACTTCACTGGTCCTGTCGCTACTCTGGGTTGGCGGTCACCCCCCAAAAATCGAGGCCGACGTCATTGAGCAGATCAAGTCGCTCGATGGAGAGTACCAGTTCGAAATTTACATGTCGCTGAGCTGCCACAACTGCCCTGATGTGGTTCAGGCACTCAACGTCATGGCTGTACTGAACCCCAGGATCCGCGTTGTTACGATCGACGGTGCCCTCTTCCAGGATGAGGTCAACGAGCGCGAGGTAATGGCTGTACCGACGGTATTCCTGAACGGACAGATGTTCGAATCAGGCCGAATGGGTGTGGAAGAGATCGTCGCCCGTCTCGACACAAACTCAGCTGCTCGCGAAGCCGAGAAACTCAACGCCAGGGATCCATATGAAGTCCTGATCATAGGCGGCGGTCCAGCCGGAGCTGCAGCGGGCGTATATGCCGCTCGCAAAGGAATACGAACGGGCATCGCAGCCGAGCGTTTCGGCGGACAAGTCAACGACACGAACGCAATCGAGAACTACATTTCGATTCTTGAGACAGATGGCCCGAAGTTTGCACAGGCACTCGAAGCCCACGTCAAGGCGTACGAAGTCGACGTCATGAATTTGCAGACTGCAGAAAAACTGGTCCCAGGCGAGGAGCCAGGTGATCTGATCGAAGTACACATGACCAACGGTGGTGTGCTCAAGTCCCGCAGTGTGATCCTCTCGACCGGTGCACGCTGGAGAAACGTCAACGTACCTGGCGAAGCCGAGTATCGCAACAAGGGGGTGGCTTACTGCCCGCATTGCGATGGTCCACTCTTCAAAGGCAAGCGTGTAGGCGTGATCGGTGGTGGCAACTCTGGCGTTGAAGCAGCGATTGACCTGGCTGGAATTGTAGGTCACGTCACTTTGCTAGAGTTTGCAGAGAATCTGCGTGCCGATGCGGTTCTTATCAGCAAGCTCAAGAGCCTGCCCAACGTTGAGGTCATCACCAACGCCCAGACAACCGAGTTTACCGGAACCAACGGCAAACTTGATGGCCTGAATTACAAGGATCGTACAACCGGCGAGAGCCATCGCGTCGAGATGGAAGGAGTATTTATCCAGATTGGACTGGTGCCCAACACCGAATGGCTCAAGGGCACCCTCGAGTTGAGCAAGTATGGTGAGATTGTCGTGGATGCGCGCGGCGCCACCAGCATACCTGGTGTATTTGCAGCGGGCGATGCCACCACAGTCCCATACAAGCAGATCGTCATCGCTGCGGGCGATGGATCCAAAGCTGCCCTAAGCGCCTTTGACTACCTCATCCGCACCCCGGCACCGGTGACAGCTGTCTCTGCCTGAACGAACTTGTCTCCTGTACCTGAGGTGGGCCTTTGAGCGTGTACCCACCTTTGAGCACCGCTCTCACCCAGCCGTTTTATGGCTGAGAAGGCGGTGTTTTTTTTTGGGTACAGCCAGACTGGCCTGACTGCTTGCCTATGCCGGTCTGGCATGCGCGTTTACGCAAACCCTTGAATGGTCATGGGTGTAGAATCAAGGTTTATAAAGTACGTATCGACTAGACACCGACTCAACGTTCCAAGTCCGCGTATCTGGGCAAATGGTTTATCTCTGCGTGCGGGTCCCCACCGACCTGCGCTGAATAAAGAATAGTGACTGGAGTTTGCTGACATCTGCTGTCAGTCAGCCCTAACATGAGGTTGCAAACATGAGTATCAAATCCCGCGCTGCTGTCGCCTTTGCTCCTGGCAAGCCACTGGAAATTGTTGAACTGGATGTCCAGGCACCAAAAGCCGGCGAGGTCCTGGTTCGCATCATCGCAACGGGTGTCTGCCACACTGATGCGTTCACCTTGTCAGGAGACGATCCGGAAGGCATTTTTCCGGCCGTACTGGGACACGAGGGTGGTGGCATCGTCGAGGCCGTCGGTGAAGGCGTTACGTCAGTGAGTCCGGGAGACCACGTTATTCCTCTCTACACAGCTGAATGCCGCCGCTGCAAGTTCTGCACATCTGGTAAGACCAATCTCTGTCAGGCCGTGCGAACAACGCAAGGTAAAGGCTTGATGCCTGACGGAACGACAAGATTCTCGTATCAAGGCAAGCCAATCTACCACTACATGGGTACTTCTACCTTTTCGGAGTACACCGTCGTTCCCGAGATCTCGCTGGCCAAGATCAACAAGGAGGCCCCGCTGGAGAAAGTCTGCCTGCTTGGCTGTGGTGTCACCACCGGTATCGGTGCCGTACTAAACACCGCCAAAGTTCAGGCCGGCAGCACCGTTGCCATTTTCGGGCTTGGTGGCATCGGTCTGGCTGCCATTATCGGTGCCACGATGGCCAACGCATCCCGCATCATTGCCATTGATATCAACCCGGACAAGTTCGCGATCGCCGAGAAACTGGGCGCAACCGACTTTGTCAATCCGAAAGACTACGACAAGCCCATTCAGGAGGTGATTGTCGAGTTGACCGATGGTGGCGTGGACTACTCGTTTGAATGCGTTGGCAACGTCGGCCTGATGAGAGCCGCGCTAGAGAGTTGCCACAAAGGATGGGGTGAGTCGACCATCATAGGGGTTGCAGGTGCCGGACAAGAGATCAGCACACGTCCATTCCAGCTGGTGACGGGGCGAGTCTGGCGCGGATCCGCCTTTGGTGGCGTTCGCGGCCGGACCGAATTGCCGGATTACGTGGCCAAAGCACAATCGGGTGAGATTCCGCTTGACGTCTTCATCACGCATACCATGCCACTTGAGGACATCAACAGCGCCTTCGATCTGATGCATGAAGGCAAGAGCATTCGCTCAGTCATCCATTTCTGAAAATCAAGTCAATCCGGGAACGTCTTCAATGGAATTAATTGCTTCGCAGCGCTGTTTTGGGGGTCAGCAAAATCGCTACCGCCATCGATCCAAGGTGCTTGATTGCGATATGACTTTCGGCGTGTTTCTGCCTCCCCAGGCAGAGCCTGGTGCGAGACTGCCGGTGGTCTACTGGCTCTCTGGCCTGACCTGCACCGACGAGAACTTCACCCAGAAAGCGGGTGCTCAACGCGTAGCAGCAGCCTTGGGACTGGTGATCGTTGCACCTGACACCAGCCCCAGAGGAGAGAACATTCCCGCCGATCCGGACAATGCCTGGGACTTCGGGCTGGGCGCTGGCTTTTACGTCAACGCAACACAAACGCCTTGGGCTGCTCACTACCAGATGCACGATTACATTGTCAAAGAACTGCCAGCACTGGTGGAGTCCGAGTTTCCTGTCTCACAAAGGCGTGCGATCAGCGGTCACTCGATGGGTGGACACGGGGCACTGGTCTGCGCCTTTCGCAACCCTGGACTCTACGAATCGGTCTCAGCCTTTGCACCGATCACCAATCCGGCAAAGGTTCCCTGGGGCATCAAGGCGCTCACAGGATATCTGGGAGACGATGCGGCCACCTGGCGCGAATGGGACGCCTGTGAGCTGATCAGTCGTGCCACAGAGCGCCTGCCGATTCTGATCGATCAGGGGCTGGCTGACAGCTTCCTCGACACTCAGCTCAAACCAGAGCGTATCGCTGAAGCGGCCCGACAGGCTGACTATCCACTGACCCTGCGCTTGCAGCCAGACTACGACCATAGCTATTATTTCATTGCCAGTTTCATCGAGGATCACCTGCACCACCACGCCAGAGTGTTGCTGAGAGACTGAGGGTTTCAACTCAGTACTCACCCAGCAGAAAACATCCCAATTATTTTTAGTGTTCTGTGCGTTTACCTGTTTCTGTATCCATCGGTCTGATGGCTGGAACGACATCAAAATGCGGCTTTTGTTCGATGACAATATTTCTTCATTCCTTTCGATTGTGCCATTCGGTCTTTTCTGAGCACTTGCTGCTGCCAGCCTCAAGCGAGACACTCATGGGAGTATCACAAAATCAGAATATGAGAGGATGCACATCCCGGGTCAGCGAAGCCCTCCACATCCGAACATAAACAGGTAAGAGAGGGATTGCACCAAGTGAACTACACACAAATTCTCGAAGAACTGCAAAAAGCCTCGGCGTTCGACCTGTATCGTCTGAGGGCGGCTATTGATACGGAGCTTGAGCGCCCTAGATGGATCATGTCCATTCAGGCGCAGCTTCGCCCGGGACAGGAAGTCACGTACTTCAACCCTGGTACGAACCGCCTGGTCAAAGCACTCTTGCTCGAGTTCCGAAGAAAGAATGCAGCAGTCAAGGATCTCGATACAGGCAAGAGTTGGCTGATTCCATATGCCGCGATCAATCTGGATGGTGCTGATGTGGAAATTCGTGAACAACCCCACGAAGGGCTGAGCCGCCAGTCGCTCTCGATCGGGGATCTTGTCGGATTCATGGATGCCGAGAATGAACAGCAATGTGGACGAATCATCCGTCTGAACGACCGGACGGTGACTCTGGACGCTGGACAACGCCGCTGGCGAGTGTCCTACTCCCTGCTACACAGGATCGTCGACATCGAAGCCGAGTGACCAGACAAGCAAGCTCACCGTTCTGCTTAAAGGCAGGTGGTGTCATCTTGACAGAGGACACCACGGTCACCTTCAGTTCAAGCTGGCCAAGGCTGCACTACGATTTTTCTGCCACAGTTCAGCAAACTTCTCGTCAGGCAGATCCTTGCCTTCGTTCATGGTGGTCTCCCAAGCTGCCTGCAGGGCCTTCAGGCGCTTGAGACGGGCGTCATTCCACTTTTCTGCCTGGTCGTCCCAGATCCCCTTCTCTTTCAGGTACTTGATCGCACCTGGGTGATAAGGAGCATCGGCTGGCGGCTTACCTGATTGTTCAAGGTTCCAGCGTGGCATGACGGCCGTCGCATCCTTGTACATATCGAAAGTCTCGTCCATCGCTTTAACAAAGTTGTACGCTTGCTCATCGGTCATGTCGGCCCGTGCGATAAGAACCGGGTAGCGATAGGACACAATCTCCACCGGATTATCCTTGGACAGGCCAGCACCAACTGTTTCGACAATGGGGCCAAGATAAGGAGCAACCGCCTGCATCCTGTCCCAACCTTTCTTGTCATCTGTCGGCACACCGAGCCAGTGAATGCCACGGGGCGACTCGGCCAGTTCATACATCTGGCTTGGCGTAGTCGTCGTGCATGTCGCATCGGACTGACCCGCAGCGATCGAACTCATGCCAGCAGCATAAGTCGGAAACATCACTATCTCAACGTCGTCAAAGGTCAGACCACCAAAGCTGATGTAACCCTCACACTTGACGTTGAGAGATGGGTTGCCTGCAACCAGAGCCAGACGCTTGCCCCGAAGGTCTTCAAACGTCTTGATGTTGGCATCCTTTGCAGTGGGCATGCCAAACGAAGATGGACGTCCGGCGAGCACTCTCAAGTCCTGAGGCCCCCAGCGTTTGGCGGCAAAGTCCTCGGTCCCTTCCGTTGCAAAGAAAGCTTCCGTTGCCAGAAAACCAACATCGGCCCGCTTCTGTACAACTGGCTGAAGACGTCCGATCGACGAACCTGATGGTTGAATCCGGACTTTGGTTCCATACTTTTTACCGAATGCATCGGCCATCGCCGATGCTTCTGCGTATCCGGCAGACCCTACATCGTAGGACGACCAGGTCATGCTGGGGGCAGATTCTGCGCCGCCGCACCAGCACCAAATGCCATCAGCAGACATGCTGCAATGCCTGTGATGTGACGCTGAGCCCGTTGTTGCTTGGGATGTTTCATGTGTTGCCTCCTCCTTGTGGTTTTCTGCTGCAGGTCACCCTGCCGTACAACTACACAACATCGATACGCCTTTCTGGCGGTCAAATTTAAACTTGGGCAATGACGGCAATCTTTTTAGTCGGGTGATGGCCGAAATCCACAAACACAACTCATTCGGACCAGCATTTCCTGTTTCTGCTGCCTGCAAAGTTTGTATGATGAAGCAGTGCTTCCCAGACAATCTCTACCCAAGTGCCTGTACGATGCAACCTGGCTCAAGTATGGTCAAGCTTCCCGGCCCAAAAAACGGGTAATTCCTGATACGAAAATACTTTGTTCCTGTGGTGACTGCACCGCGCTCCAGACCGCAACACCCAGCTAACGAGGGGTTCATTACGATTTTCTTAAGGAAATATCTAGAGGTCCTACTCCACCTAGCGATCAGGCATTGTGGGCAACACCAGACCTGATCGAAGCCTGATCACGCGGTGCACTACAGACGCAGTAACCGATGAGGACAGGAAACAAGCGAGAGCCGTCTGCGCCTTTGTAGGTAGTCAAGTAAACGGATACTTTTCGACTGGGCAGACCCTGCACTTCGGTCGTCGATACTCAGTCAGCGACAACCTGATAACTAACGCATACGGCGTTCGAGCGTGGCCGAATCGTGCCTCCTCTAGCCTCTAACTGGGCTCGAGTGAAAGCTGCGCCAAAAAGCAGAATGAGAGACGAGTAGTTGACCCACATCAGAAGCAAAACCAGAGACCCTGCCGCACCATAAGTGGACGCAGGGGCAGCCGTCGACAGGTAGATTGCAATGAGTGCGCGCCCGGTGACAAATAGCAGCGCAGTGACGAATGCGCCCACAAGAACGTCTCGCCACTCGAGCAGCACGTCCGGCAGGATCCGGAAAATTGACGCAAACAAAAGGGTGATCACCAGCAACGAAATGACCCAGTCGATCGCAAGTACTAAAAAAGAGTGAACCGCCAACCAGTTCTGCGTGAACTCAATTGTCGCCCTGACTGCCACACTCAAGGTCATCGAGACAAGCATCACAAATCCGATACCGAGTACCACCGTCAGCGATAACAACCGTCGCATGACGTAAACAAGAATGCCACTTTGTGTTGGCTTGGGTGCCACACCCCAGATTGAATTAAGTGCACCCTGCATCTGGGCAAACACGGTTGTCGCGCCGAATAGCATCGCCCCAAATCCAGCGATGGCCGGCAACATACCGGCCTTCTCGATCCTGCTGTTCTCTATCGCCGTCTGGACAGCCAGAGAAGCCTGATCTCCGATGGTTGCTCGCAACTGATCAGTCAACTGAACTAGCGCAACGTTCTCGTCAAACACCAGGCCGACCAGCATGACAGCAACTATCAGCACAGGTGCGATTGAAAAGACTGTAAAAAAGGCGAGTGCTGCCGCGTGCACGAACACACGCCCTTCAAGCCAGATCTTGAGCGTAGTGCGAAACACACCGAGCCAGTGGCGATAGATATGGGTTAAGTTTTTCTGCATTGCGAAATCATAATTGTTCTGCGGTGCAATTAACTTGCACAATCGCTGCGAACCAGTTACCCGTAGAACATTTCATGATCTGACGGTCAAAGTTTCACGAAAAATGGGCTCATGCTCAACTGGAATTCGAGCACCTTCAACGTTCTGGATGAGGAATTCGCAGCATTGCTGGTGACCAATTGCGATCCGCCAGTACTTCGTCGACGCCCACGCAGCCATTGCCTAAGGGCCAGCAACGTTGCCACCCGGCACTGAGCAAGGCGAAACCCTGCTTAGTTTACCCCAGTCAGGAATTCAATCTGAGTCAGCCCTTGGTGTACACCAATGGCCAGGACTATATGCTTGAGATAAAGAACGGGATAGTCTGCGAGAATACTTTCAGAATCATGAAGAACAGCGCACCTGTCCACAACCGACTAGATAGCGGTATACACTCGATCGCGTGGTAATGGCATATCTGACAAAGCGAGAAAGAAACGCCAGTCGGTATGGATTCGCTGCTGTCATCCCAGGGATCTCGCGTATCGCGGTGTGACGCTGCCAGACTGATTGCGTGCAGGGGCGATTTGCCGTTTACGCACACCGCCACTTCTCAACCAACCCGTCCGAATCATTCTATCTAAACCATGTCATTTGACCTGAACTCCCTGATCAAATTTCTGACCTGGCTCGCATCACCGATGGGTGCGTTTACAGCCTGTGCGCTCTTGTCTTTCGTTCTGCTTGTCTTTCACCAGGCCCGCAAGTTCCGGACCTGGGTCATCCTGCTGGCTTGTCTGCAGCTGATATTTTTTGCACTCCCGGGCGTGGCAGCGTGGTTACACCGTGGCCTGGAACACCAGGCTCATCAGATTGTGGCGCAGCGATCTGTACAGCAACCCTTTGCTGGCATTCTGCTTCTGGGCGGCGCTGGACAGTCTTTCCCGTCCTCGATTGCCAGCACCTTCGGGCATGCAGATTTCGGTGACGCCGTTGACCGGATTCTCTATGCAGCACAACTGTATCGAGAAGGCGTGGCGCCCAGGATCATCATCACTGGTGGCAACTGGCGCCTCGAAGATACCGACAGGCCCAGCGAAGCTTCAAGCACTCGGGAGTTGCTGATCCATCTCGGTGTGCCGGCCGAGGACATTCTGGTCGAAGAGCGCTCCCGAACAACTCGAGAAAATTTTCTGTACACAGACGCTCTGCTCAAACAACACGGCATCAATGGGCCGCTGGCGCTGGTCACTTCGGCCAGCCACATGCCCAGAGCAATCCGCAATGCCCAAACACTCAGGATTGATGCTGAAGGTTTTCCGACAGACTGGAGAAGTCATGGCCTGATGCTCCACGCGCTGCCCTGGTTGCCCAGTGCAAGCGCCCTGAGCCAGTCCGAGGTTGCCCTGAAAGAGTGGCTTGCCTATCTCATAGACTATTGAAACTCGCACACCCATCCCAAGGATCCAGGCTTACTCACAAGCATAGCCAGGAACATGAATGAGCTATTTGGTGACCACACCGAATCGATAGGACAGCGCCGCGCCAATCACATTGGCCTTGAAATCACCGGTAGGTGCCTGAATGCGTCCTCCGGTCAGCGTGAAAGCCAGATTGTCAGTGATCCGGTAGCCAATACCGGCGTTAACTTGCCAGACAGAGCCGTTACCAGTCGCCAGAGAGCCTCCCCCGCCTGCACCAACCAGAGCCTCGGCAGTCAGGAACCACTTGCTGGAAAGGTCGGCCTGGACACCTAGCCCGAGCAGACCTGTCATGTACGCCCCAGCATCCCCCGTGTAGGCGGCCAGACCCTGTCCAGTCACATACAAGTTGCGATTGATGAAATAGTCCAGCGCAACGCCCATGTTATTCACAGGCGAGTTGGTGGACTGGGTGCGCCAGTTATCGTCGGCTTTGAGGTAGGTCTGGTTTAATGCCCGAATACGAACGGGAGAAGCCCGATAGGAAGAGAGATTGACCAGAGGCTGATCACCTCGTGCAATTCTGGGCGTCCCAAAAACATAGCTCAGATTCAGCCCGAGTTGCATGGCCTTGAAATCACCAGATCCAGCCTTCATGCCGCCCAGCGCCAGTTCAAGTGCCCAGCGATCGGTAATCATCTGCTGCAACGCTATCCCGCCGCCGTAGATCAGACCGCCACCGGTTGCCACCGCGCCACCACCAGCAGGACCTGCGTTGACGTAGACCTTCAGTCCGGTCGATTCTCCAAGCGGAATCCGGTATCCGAGACCACCCAGAATCTGCATGTATCCGGCACTGTCACCAGCAAAGGCACCATCCGCACCCACTGTCATGAACCATCGATCGTCCAGGTAGGACGTCCACTTTGCCCCAACCAGCTGCATCGTGTCGTTCTGCACGCCCCCACCGCTATTCTTGACTGACGAAGGGATCTTGTATCCGGTCCATCCGACCGCGAACTCCTGCCTGTTTGCCGGCGCCATCAGGCCGCCCTTCGGACCCAGATTCCCTTTTGGCCAGCCCTTGGTCAGAGCCGTGTAGAAAGGATACTCATACATGATGTACGGCTGCACGCTCTTGACCGACCCGGTCGGAAACGTGACCCATGAAACGCCAACCCCGATATTGCCCAGCCTGCCCATCTTGTATGTCAGACCACCAGATGCCCGAAACATGAAACCGCCACCGGCTAGCTCAAGTCCTCCAGCCCCACCCCCGGCACCGACGAACAGACCACCGTTGAGCTGCCAGCTCTCCGAGACTTCCTGACGCGCCTCGCCGGCAAATCCGAGTGTGATGAAGCCACCCCGGTTGCCTGTCAATGCACCGTAGGTCCCAACGCCTAGCCGGAGGTTCTCGTGAACATCAAACAGCAGATTCGACCCGAGCATGCCCATGCGCTCGCCCCCAGGCAAACGCCACACCTCGAAGGTATTATGAAACACGCTTCCGGACGGAACGATACGATCAGCTTGATTG
This sequence comes from Orrella marina, assembly GCF_003058465.1. Classification (NCBI taxonomy): domain Bacteria; kingdom Pseudomonadati; phylum Pseudomonadota; class Betaproteobacteria; order Burkholderiales; family Alcaligenaceae; genus Orrella; species Orrella marina. Next base: position 1,519,985 of record NZ_CP028901.1, read on the forward strand.
CTGGCAGGTATATCAGCAGGCACCCAGGGTGAGTACATTCCGTGAGGATCGCCATAGCGGCCCGTCTCATACCGGCCTTTCGGATACCTGCCAGCTCCTGACCTGCTTTGTTCCCGCCGTTGAATACCTGATGATGAAACCGATCCTGAGCCAGTGGACGAGGTAGATGGATTGCCAGGAGTCTTCGAGATAACTCCAGAACTCGTCTCAGGGGTCTGTCCTGTGCCCTGGGCGTCGGCTACTGCAGGTAAAGCCAGTCCAGCAGAAGCAGCGATCAGACTGCTCGCCAGAATCGGCGCGACGCCAAAACGCCTGCTGATCGAACGCAACCTTGATTGCGCGGATTGCTGACCAGCACAACGTTTGTATCGACGCGAGTTTCGATCTACGGGGGTAACAACAATCATGGCTGGACGACTGCAAGGCAACTCTGGCATGGTCAATCTGTTCATCAAATTAGAGCGGCACCGAATGGTGATACAACGCCGTCCCGAAATTCAGGATAGTTCACGTGAGTCCCGATCACCTGTCAGGATCATAATCGCTTGACCGCCTCAGGCCTGTGCCTCGATCAATGTAGCTTCGTAACCCACCTCATCAAGCACTGCAATGATCTCCTGAGGAGACTTCTCGACCAGATTCAGAACTTCGACGATCCGTTCATGCAGATCACAAACCACGTGTGCATCTGAGGACACTTCCCTGATGGCTTTGGTTATGCTGGCAACACAATGATTGCAACTCATATCTGGAACATGAAACTTCATGAAGAGTCTCCAAGATTATATAAAAACATTAATCGAATCAGGCTCACGCGCGGCCCGGCTAGCGTCAGGATAGATAGCAAATCAAATGCGGTGGCTCGTTCGTACGTCCTTGCAATGGAGCCCAAACAGAACGGACAACCTCTGGCTACTTCCGCGCGTGTGAACCGTTGATCATACCGAAACTATGCGGGTGATCAGGCGACTGGACTGTCGGCAGAGAAACCAGACTCTCTCTTGCGCGGCTGTGCTCGCTGACAGTTGCTCTGACAGCGACAAAGAGAACTTCTAGATAATTACTGACAAGTGGCATCATACGTCCACACGTCGTCTCCATCCACCAAAACTCATATGTTGTACGTCCTTGATTACGCACGATCGCTCTATCCTGTCCGACGAGCACTACTTTTGCGATGTCAGATAGCGATCCTCCAGAAATCTCGTTCGAGCTCGGGGCTAAGCAACAACCCAATGGAAGCCTTCCCTGCCTGGTACGTTTACTGGTATCCACTTACGTCGCTTGTCACATGCACAGATTGCTTACACTACTGCCAACTCGCTGCTATTGAACCACCATGATCCATACACCTTTGCCCGCCGGCATGACCAACTCTGATGTCAATGTCGATCGCTCCAACAGTCCGCCTGTTGATCCGACATTTGACCAACCAATCAAAGCAGATTCGGAGGTTCTCATCATTGGCGCAGGACCTGCGGGTTGTGCAGCTGCGATCACGCTCGCACGAGCAGGCAGACAAGTGCGAATAATCGACCAGCACACTTTCCCGCGTGACAAAGTGTGCGGTGACGGACTCATACCTGACAGCCTGCAAGCACTCGAAGCCCTTGGGGTGCTTGACACTGTCCTGGAACGGGCAACACTTGTCAAAGGTCTCGCGTGTCATGGTCCGGCTGGCGGAACGCTACATATTCCAGGCAAGCTTGCCGTGCTGCCCAGAAGGGATCTGGACATGATCCTGGTCAGAAAGGCACTCGACGAGGGTGCCGAGATGATTGCATCGGCTCGTTTCAATGCGGTGCTAACCGAGCAAGACAGCCAGGGACAAGAGCAGGTAGTTGGTGCGAATATCACCATCGGCGACAGGGCAACAGGGTCTCAACTGGATCTGCGCGCCCGCTGGGTCATCCTGGCAACAGGCGCCGCTGCAGGTCCACTGAAAGCGGCCCAGGTCTGCGAACGCTCATTGCCATCTGCGATGGCGCTCCGGACATATGTGCGCAACCCTGACTGGGCCGACCGGCTCGAACACCTGGAGATCAGCTGGCACCGGTCTTACGCCCCAGGTTATGGCTGGGTGTTTCCAGCCCCTGACGGACTGTTCAATGTCGGCGTGGGCCTGTATGGCATGCACAACCCGACGCTCAAGGACAAGATCAGACACATGGTCAGCGGATCTCCCGCTCGAACCAATAAATTGAATCTACATGGACTTTTTGAACGATTTGTGCAGAGTAGCCCTCGCGTGCGCGATCTCGTCGAGGGAGGTGAGATTGTTGCAGACATCAAAGGGGCGCCACTACGTTGTTCGCTGGAAGGGGCCTCTCCATCCAGACCAGGGATGCTGGTCACCGGCGAGGCACTCGGTAGCACTTACGCACTGACAGGAGAAGGAATTGGCAAGGCCATGGAAACTGGCATGCTCGCCGCACAGGCGATTCTGTCCAACACGTCTGATCAAGTAAAAGTCAGTCAAGCGTATCAACAGGCACTCGATAGCATTCGACCCAAGTTTGCAATTTACCAGCGTGCCAACATCATCAACCAGATGCCATGGCTGATCAACCTGGCCATCAGGCGTGGCAACGCCAGTCCAAGACTCGTTAACCGGATGAGTCTGGTACTCGAAGAGAAAGCCAATCCAGCCCGATTGTTCACTTTCAGGGGTGCCTGGAAGTTTCTGACTGAGTGAGCGCCCTGGCATTCTGCGGTTGCGAAATGATTCGACATGTTATTTAGTGAGCAAGAGATGCGCAGAACTGATTCCAACAGCCCACTGGTCTACAATCTGCTCCAACGGGAATCACAAGCCACCTATGGTCCAGTCTCCTGCAACAACTGCCTGACAGAGAATCGGCCGGACCAGAAACCAGCGACACGATAGGCTTGGCAAGTGCGGCTGTTGATTACTTTATGAACCTCTCCTGATTTCATTGCAGACCACATCGTTCGTGGTCCATAACCTGAAACCACACTCATGGCTGTCTTCACACATGTCAGCGAAAGCGACGCGAATCAGTTGCTAGCTGACTACGATCTGGGCTCACTCGTCAGTCTGACGGGCATTCCTGCCGGAATCGAGAACTCGAATTTTTTTCTCACCACCTCGCAAGGCGAGTTTGTATTGACTGTGTTTGAGGTACTGGAAGCAGCCCAACTGCCCTTTTACGTCGAACTCATGCACCACCTTGCCAGCCGCCAAGTCCCTGTGCCGATGCCTCAGACTCGTCGTGATGGAGTGCGCATCAGCAACCTTCACGACAAGCCGGCTATCATCGTGACCCGGTTAGCGGGTGGATGGGTGCGTCAGCCTTCGGCCGCTCATTGCGAAATTGCTGCACGCACCATGGCGCAAACGCATCTCGCGGCCAAAGACTTTGTGATTCACCAGCCTAATCTTCGGGGGCTCGACTGGTGGAAAGTCACAGCTCCCAAAATCATCCATCACCTGTCCAGGAGCCAGCGCGACTTGCTTGAAAGTACCCTGCTCGACCAGACTGAACTCGCTGCTGACGGAAAACTGGATACCTTACCCGCGGGTCCAGCCCATTGCGACTATTTCAGAGACAACGTGCTGTTTAGTGGCACTCCAGAAGCTCCTGAAATGGGGGAGTGATCGATTTTTATTTTGCAGGATGTGATCACTGGCTCTTCGACCTGGCCGTCGCCGTCAACGACTGGTGCGTCGATATCGAGACCGGTGAACTGGACTCAGTCCTTCTGAACGCCTGGTTGCGCGGATACACGTCGATCAGGTCGTTCGAGCCTTGTGAACGTGCAGTTTGGCCACAGTTTCTCCGGGCAGCCGCCTTGCGGTTCTGGATTTCGCGGCTTTTTGACTTTTACAACCCGCGACCTGCGGAAACGCTCAAACCACATGATCCAACTCAGTTCGAACGCATTTTGCGACTTCGCACCGAGAGTGTGATCGAACCTTTACTCGAGAAGTACTGATGCAAGCTGTTAATTTGCCTGCTGCCGCTGGATGGCAATGGATCAGAATGGGATGGGAGCTGTTCCGACTCCAGCCAGCTGCCATTCTGACCTGGACAATGCTGATCAGCCTGGTGTTGATCTTCTCGATGATGGCAGCACCGATCGGCCCGCTAATTTTCATCGCTTTCGTACCAACCATCACATACCTGACCTTGTCGGCGTGCCGTAGCGTACACACCGGCAAGCGGCTACTACCTTCAGAGTGGTTTGCGCCACTGAAACAAAAAGGCCTGTTCCGAAAGCTGATCAAACTTGGCGGAATCTATGTTGCCATCTGCCTGATTGCGGGTCTCATTGCCTTTCTTCCGTTCTCGGCGCAATTGTCTGAAGCCATGCAAATTGTGGTCGATACAGAAGACCTCGCTCCGCTCATGGAAGCACTGAATACGCCCATGATGATTTTCGGGGTGTTCTATTTCTTACTGGCGGCATTGTTCTGGTATGCCCCGGTTCTGATTGGCTGGCATGGAACAACCATTTCGCAGTCTCTTTTTTTCAGTGCGGTCGCGTGCTGGCGAAACAAGTGGGCACTGGTCGTGTACGCCGTGATCTGGGCATTCATTTTCAGCGGGGTAGATCTGCTGCTAGGTATCATGATCTCCATCGGTATCCCGATAAGTCTTATCGCTGCGCTGCAGGTTCCCGCCAACATTCTGGCAGGTAGTGTGCTGTATTGCAGCTTCTATCCGACATATATCACCGTATTCGGACAGGACAGGATTGCGCGAGAGATCGATCAATCCACTTCAGGCACAGAGCGCTGACTGAACCACCCCATGGCTAAAGCCAGGGGCTTGCGATCACAGTTGGTCACTCGACAAGACTGTTCATTCACCGCGCCTGGAGGTTCAGATGTGCATAGGTGAATCAATCTTTCGCTGTTGCTGAATGGCCGCTTTCAGGCGTCGTAACTGTTCGCAAAGACACTGATCTGACTGCAGAGCTATCAATTCGATGACAGAGCAAGCTTGCGCACAAACAAGCATTCGACCAGGTGACACCCTAGGATAGACACGTACAATCTGGTCACATTGATCCAGAAAATATATGCTGAGATCAAAGCGCATTCCGAATGTGTGCACTGCGTTACATGGTCGTATCCAGAGCCCCTGAGTGCCTGACATAGTTCGCACGCCGAGCAGGCCAGCAAGACGCGTACGCCAGGTGCCAGCTACCTCCAGTGAGATTGTTTCTGGCTTAGAAAGCATCCGCCACTCCGACCCAGATCGAGAATGCCAACACAAGAAACGTACTGGGAAAGAAGCACATCACCAGCGGCAACAACATCCGCATGGGTGCCTGAGCAGCCCTACGCTCTGCCGCCAGTAGATGATCCTGTCTGAGCTGACCAGACTGGGAATGGAGGCTGGCCGCCAACGCCGAGCCAGTCCGCTCTGCCTGAATCATCGCGATACACAGGCGCTGAAGTGAGCCCTGGGTGCTCTTGTTCATGAGACGAGTAAGAGCCTCGACACGGGTGCTGCCCGCTCGCACGTCAAACAGCCAGTCGCGCCACAACATACGCAACGGACCGTCAGGCATGTACTTCAGCACCACCAACAAGCCAGCATTGAAGCTCATGCCGGCACTCAGGCACAAACACAGCATGTCTAGAAACCCGGGCAGATGCATCGCGATCCTTGAACTGTAGGCCCGCTGACGCTGACCAACCCAGGACTCAATCAGAAACACTGCTATCAACATGCAAACAGGGATCATCCATGTGGACACCTCACACAGAACGCCCAGGATGCCTGCGCACAGAACGCACCCGACATGAAGCAAAACAAGATCGGTCACCTGCCAGCGAATCAACCCGGCATGCATCAGCTTGCGCTCGATCGCTATGCGCATCGACCAACTCATCTGACGCAAGGTAAAACTCCGAACCCACTCCATGGGTGACTGTACTGCAGCCGTCCCTCCGACTGGCCCAGACCCATTTCGATTATCAGCTCTCGACTTACTTCGCACACCAGAAAACAGCCAGATCAGAAGCACACTCCATCCGATCATGACAACCAGCAGAAGCAGCATCGCGGAGTCCGCTCCGGCATCCACCACATCAGCCATATCCATCATCCATGAGCCACCTGGTGTGCAATTCTTCTGAGCCAGAGTAATCCCAGCCCTTCAAGCACACCGAGTGTCAGCAACAGTAACTGCCCCGGAGTTGTCTGAACCAGCATCGGCCAGAAGCGATCATCCATCTGCGCAAGCACCATCATCAATCCAACAGGCAGACAACCCATCACCCATGCCTGCATCCAGCCCTGTGACATCAGTGCCTGGGCTCGTTGCTGGACTTGGTGCTCACTGACCAGACTCGACGCCGTGCGGGATAGCATGTCAGCCATTGGACCACCGGTCTGAACCGCGACCATCATGGTTGCGCCCACTGCCCGGACCCCTGGGCAAGGCATGCGCATCATCAGATGTTGCAGAGCGTTCTCCAGACTCACACCGAGTCTGATCTCGCGTGCAACAACCGAGAATTCCTGTGCCAAGGGGGCCGGCGAGTACTGCACCAGCATCTGTAGTCCGGAAACGAGACTAGTTCCTGCGCTCAGTGATGAAGACAGGGACTGCAGCGCATCTGGCAACTGCCCCTCAAAGCGCTTTAGCCGCCGAGATTTGGCGTAGCGAATCAGTAAGCCAGGTGCCGTCAGGCAGGTCACCGCGAGTAACACAGCAATGAACCCGTTCGCCCCCAGCCACAACGAGAAAAAAAACACGGTGACGGCTAGCCATGCCATGGCCGGCCAGAGCAGCTTGACATCAAGAAACACGTACAGATCGCGCAAGTTGTGGGCCGCATCATGTGTATAACGTTCGCGATACCGCTGCATGGCACGCACGAAACTACGCTGGACACTCAGCGTCAACAGACCGGTCGAGACACCTGCACATAACAGAATGGTCAGGCGTCCCATATCCATTTCATCGCTCATGAATTCTTTCCTGTTTGCCATATGATCTGCCTCAGGCAGCCTCGGTTTGATCCCCAAACCAATCCGGATCCACCGGGACATCGCATTCACGCCAACTCTCCACGAAGCTCGGCACCACTCCTTGCCAGACGAACTTGCGCGAGCCTCGATGAAACCGCAAGATCGGTTGCATCTGTATCTGACCGGACTCCATCCCGGTTACTTCGTCGACTGCAACCAACATACGCGACCCATCTGGCAGGCGCGAAAGCTGCACAATCATCTGGACAGACCGGGAAACAAGCTCGCGAATAGCCAGCAACGGCAACTGGGCACTTGCCATCAGAACCATGGTTTCAAGTCTCGACACGGCGTCTCTGGGCGTATTCGCATGCAACGTGCTCATTGATCCTTCATGGCCCGTATTCATGGCAGACAACATATCCAGGGCTTCGGCACCACGACACTCACCGACAATGATTCTGTCCGGACGCATCCGCAATGCGTTACGAACCAGGGATCGAATATTGATTTCCCCTCGACCTTCTGCGTTGCTCGGCCGCGCCTCGAGACTCAACACATGGGGATGTTCTATCCGCAACTCCGCTGCATCCTCTATCGTGATCAGCCTTTCATGGTCTGGCACCTGACTGGTCAGCACATTGAGCAAAGTCGTCTTGCCTGAGCCAGTTCCACCAGAAATCAGAAGACTGACGCGCTGCTCGATGCAGCGGCACAGAAATCTGGCAAGGCTGTGACTGATGCATCCGCGGTCAAGTAAATCTGCAAGCCGCATAGGGTTGACGGGAAACTTCCGAATCGTCACGCAGGAACCAGCAACACTGATCGGCGTGAGCACAGCATTGACCCTCGATCCATCTGGAAGTCGAGCATCAACCATGGGGCTTGCATCATCGATGCGACGCCCGATCGGATAGATAATGCGCTCAATGACCGAGCGCACTGCCGCCTCGCTAGAGAAGGTCGCCGTGTGCAAGTGGACACGACCACCAGACTCCACGAAGATCCTGTCGTGACGATTCACCATGATTTCACTGACACTCGCATCCTCAAGCAGGCTCTGCAGGGGGCCATAACCCACAGCATCCGATACCACCGCACCGACAAGGTGTTCTCGCCGCGACTCGCTCAGCTCGGGCGCATGCTGCCCAATCAAGTCTCGCACAATGGCATCGCACCGCTCCCGGAGCATGCCATCAGGCAGGTTGGCCAGGTCGTGCTTGCGCACGTCCATCTGCCGCACCAGTGCTGCATGAAGCGTGGCCCGCAAGGACTGATCGACTGCAGCTTTGTCGACAGCCGAGACCGCATCGCATGTTGCGTAGTCGCCCGAGTGAGCAAATCCATCGTGATCAAGTTCCGCCATGAGCGAACCTGATTGCACCCTCATCCTGCAAGGTCCGAATACGACATCATCGGTGGGTAGCAACGGAAAGTGCTGGGCCACCCGTGTGCCGTTGACACGCGTACCTCCCAGCGAGCCCATGTCCTCAAGCTGCAAGTACTCTCCCAGTCGCGTCAATCGCACATGCTCACGCCCCACTCTCCAGTGGTTGATACGCAGGTGACATTCACTATCGCGCCCGATGAGGCAGGGAGGCTCAATGCGCTCGATCCGACTCGTCCCATCCTCAAAATCAAGGTAGATCTCGATCATGGCGTCTCTCCCGGACCGTCGGAATCATGCATGGTGCGAGTGACATCTTGATCGGCCCACTGGTCCGAGCGCATCGAAGGCTTAAACTGCTCCCACGGGCTTGACTGGTTTGCATGTGCACCCCATTGATCCTGACCCGCTGGACCCGCAAGAATCTCATCACTGTGTTCACCAATCCAGTCAGCACGCGTCACATCCTGATTTGCAGCGATGGGTTCAAGCAATCGCCTAGACGGCTCAGACTCGACCTGTGCGAATGTCTGAGCGCGTCGCACCCGGTCACGCATGGACGGGTCGTCAGCCTGCGTGATAACTGGTGTAACCAGAATGGCAAGCTCGGTCTGCCTGGATCGCTCATCCTGAACACCCGTCAACCTCTCCAGAAAGCTACCTTCCGGACTCGGCGCTCCACGATAGTTACTCGATCGATCGCTGGACATGAATCCCGCCAGAACCATGGTCTGACCCGAATAGGCATTGAACTGGGTATTGGCCTTGCGCACCCGCATGGCCGGACCTGCGGGCGTGATGATCGATGAATCTACCGCACTGACCTCCACCTCCACGCTCGCGACTATCCGGCCCTGCTCTCCAAGTTCAGGTGTGACGCTCAGGGAAACCCCATACTTTTTGAACTCTGTGTGGGTGCGACCTTTATCGTCTGTCAATGCGTACGGAACCTCTCCACCAGCAAGAAACGAGGCTGTCTTGCCGCTGCGAGTCATGAGCTGGGGCTGTGCCAATAGCAGCGCTTCGCCACGGTCAGCCATGGCCTGCAACTCGGAATGTAGAACAGTGTTCAGCCCCAACCAGGAGGCAATGCGACCAGGGGCGTTACCGACGTTGCCAGAATTGCCTATACCGCCCTTATTAACCTCACTACCTGTCGACACAAGGCCAAACTGCTGCATAGCGCTTTGCCCGAAGGCCGAGGCCTGTCCGGTCTGCCATGCGAGACCAGCAATGCCTCCCGACCCTTGAGCCGTCTGCCATCGCACGCCTAGTTCACTCAGCTTGTACGTCGGCATCTCGATGACCATGACATCCAGCATCACCATGGGATCCCAACTCATGCTCGCTGTCATGTCCACAACGTCAGGAAACCTTGCGAGTATCCTGTCAACGATCTGTCGCTGGCTACTGGTGAGCGACTCTGCCTGCAACAGAATGTGACTCCCTGCAGTCAGGACGCGGACCGTACCCACATCCTTGAGCAACGACTGTATTTCATCAAGCACCAGTGAGCGGTCAGCTGCATGCACGACGACTCGAAATGATTGCCGCGCTCCCTTTTGACTCCATACATCTACGCTGGTTGTACCGGCACGCTTGCCAAAAAGGATGACTTCGTTTGAGTTGTGCGCAGTCGCCTGTAGTGTCTGGCTGTTGCCCACCGCCACCTGTCGTGCGCCTGGAACCTTCAGCACATGGGCATGTCCGACTTCAAGCTCCAAGACACTCTGGTTAGCCGCGGCAGACTCCGATCCAGTTGCAGACACTTGTCGAGAAATCAGAGATCTTGCCGCTTGCGTCTGCGATTGCGCCCGCGCAGCCTTCGGAACATTGCCTGCGCAAGAGACCCGATCGATCCCGGGAGCTGTAATCAGTAGAATCTGGACTGCCATGGCAATCCACGCCGAGCGCCTCGACTGCCTCCGCCCCGAAAGCTCGCAATCCATTCGGTGCACCCCGATTTCACTCTCAGCGCCAGCCTGAATACCTTGATCATCAAACCGATATGCGCGCATCACGAGTGGTCCTGTGCTGAAGCAGATTCCTGATCTCCGTACAGAATGTCCGGAACCTCCAGTTGTTCAAACGACGCCTCAACACCCGCGAAACCCGCCAGATGATTGGCCGCCGGTCGCGTATGGAGGGTCTGACCCGATCTTGACCGAGACGTACGAGTCTGGGAATGAGCACTCCCCTGATCTGTCAATGCAGGCGCGGGCATCTGGACCGCCGTCAGAACCCCACCTTGCTGTGCAGCAATCAGTTTTGCGGCCTGCTCGGTTGTCACATCGAGAGTGAGGAGCTCCTGCTCATTTTGATAGCCCTCTCCATCAGAGCGACTGACATGCAGGACCCGGATCTGGCTCATGAGCAGCGATGTGATACGCCGTCCACGATGCTCAAACGTAACAAAGAGATCAATGTACTCCCCGGGCTGCAACAGGCCAGCGCTTGCAGTGATTCTGCCCACCGGCAATGTCACGGCTCTGCGCCCAGGTTCCAGAAGATCCAGAAACTCGTTGGGCTGGGCACGTCTGATCATGGAGAATGTGAGCGGCGTTCCTGCTGCGAGGTCTTGTGTCAGACGCATACCCAGTAAAGATTCGATCTCGTCTGGTGCAACCGAATCAGGACCCGCCCAACTATGAGGGACTTCCCGCAAGGCTAGATTATGAATATCAATTTCGATTCCTGATTGCAGGTTTTCCGCCGCCACGATGCGCTCGACCAGTGTCGGGCCTTCGGTCCCCGGTGACGTGGATTGCCGGGTGTTCATATACTGATTAACTGCGTAGATCGTCGCGCCCGCAAGCACGACTGGCGCGGCCAGACGCAAACCCCATTTTCTGAGTGCAGAGGGTTGACGGTGCCGGGAAGAAACGACTGTCGAGACCTGCGAGGCCTGGGTACCTGGTGGCAGGCTGCGCTGAACAGCCCCCGCCATTCCTTTGGCTGGTGGCGCTGCCGGACCAGAAGATGGCCCCGCCGACACTTTATCCGGATTGGGATGCGATGCAGATGATGTCATACGAGCGATTGACTGAAACAGTTAGTTACTTGCGGGTGGGTCAGATTCGACCAGATACCACCTCTCACGGTACACAAGACAAAGTGACACCCGGTCTGTCAAGCGTGAACCCGGCAATGGCCAGCCAGTCCAGGCCGGGCCGGGCTGTCTGGCCACGCGAACGCCGGAGGATCAACTTCCTTCCCTGTATCGCTTCAGTGGCGGCGTAGACCTGCCTGCTTTCCTGGATGTCTGGATCTTTGAGGAAACAGGATGGCGCTTCTCCTGATTTTCAAGTGCCGAATCGCCCTGCACTTCACGCTCGACCGGATCTGTCTTTGATACGTCTGCACGGCTCAAACTATCCTCAAGCAACCAGTCAGGCTCAAGCTGATCAGACAGGTCCGGACCCTTTCCTGCGTGGAGATCACTGTTGAGCCTTCTGTTGCTGTCGGAGTTGCGCTGGCGTTGCGCATTGCGACGCATGGCTGCAAAGCCCTCTTCACCAACCAGATCTTGGCCATGCAACCCGACCTCACGCAAAGAGGAGTAGAGAATTCTGCTCTGGTCTTCATCAAGCTCATCAACCAGGGCGTGAAGACGCCATGAAACATCTTTGTCCTGACCCAGCAATGTGACAGAGGACTCTCCCACAAAGGCATCTGTCACACCCTCGTTGCGATCAAGAAACTCTTGCGTCCACTCCTCCACAGACTGTTTTGAGCAGAAGCTCTCGAAGGTGACACACAGACCACCCACAATCCGGGCAACCGGCTGCACCACGCATCGCGAAACATTGCCCATGGAGAACATGGGCTCGGTTTCGTCGTAGTAGCAGTCCATCGGACTATCCCCACCGGTCAGAATGGAAAATGTGTATGACATGAGCGTGATCGGAACGCTCCAGTAACCCGTTGATGCGTAGGCATAACCAGTCAAACGCGTCATGATCCCCAGCAACAGCAGGAGGCTGATAGAGATCAAGAGCACCGTGCGGCGGACACCCCGCTTTGCTGGCACACCAACTGTCTGACAAACAGAACCATTCTTCAAAAAATATCTCCAGCTACGTCAACAATCTCTTTCACAACGGCCATCACGCCAGTTGGCTTTTCGGGAACTTCAAAATCAGACACATCACTCCATCTGGACAACCAGTCCGTTGGCGCAGCCTTGCGATCCCACGGCTGATCGACCTTGGTGGTCATTGGGGAGAGCCGCTTGACCAGTGCCCGGCTCGGCCTGGTCGCGCTCTGCCAGAGGTCCTCGGACACATCTATCCGGTCGATCGTGTCGTGGGTATAGGCAACAGCAGCGCTTCCACGAAGCTGCCAGGCGTGATTGCCATAGATAGACAGGGATTTCGCCTGCACCCACTGCATCGGGCCATCCATGATCTGAGTCAAATGCAGGTTCTCACCTAACAGCGCTCGGTCGACGTCCTGCGTATCAACTTGCCGCCCTTGACCAATCCAGGCACGAGACCTTCTATCCGTACCGAGCACCTTCGCGCCAAAACGATTCAATGCTCGCCATGCACGATGGGGTTCGATCTCATCAATCTTGTCTGCCAGCATTTCTGCGCCCATGCTTCGGCCGGATTGCAAGATGGAACGTCCGATTGCCACTCCCACTCCTGTCTTCTGACCCGGCAGGGGAATCTTTGCCCCCACACGACTCAGCAATGGATCGATCAGACTGATGCCAATCTTCTTGACGCTATCCCATATCGTGCGAGGCACCCCCTGCTCTGGACCCGTCATACTGCTTGTCGATACGTCCTGATGACCCAGCGCCACGACCAATGCAGCAGTGTGGGTGCCAACCAGATCCTGATGCCATTGCGCTTGCTCCCTGAACCCTGCTTTTACGGCGAGAAACAGCGTGGTCGCCAGTGTCAGTACCACGCACGCTTCAGCGAGAGCCTGCCCAGCCTGCCCTGACCGCACACCCTGGCCGGATGAGATCCCCCTAACAATTGCTCTTACCATGGCCGCCAGCCTTCATCAGTCACTGGAACCTGACGGGCTAACCAGAATGGCTGCAGCAGGCTGAATCGCTCTGAGGTGGACCCGGACCGCCCATCGAACCGGTCGTATTCGACTGTTGCAGCGGCGCTTGCTCTAAGATAGGAAGGCCAGTCCGCTCGCTCGGCGTCAATCAATCCCTTCTGTGCAAGGCGTATACGCCAGGCGCGCCCACTCAGTGTGGACAAGGGGATCTGAGTATGGATCGTGATAATCGCGTCAGCCTCCTGATGCGGTAGTTCGTAAGGAACGGGATACGCTGTGCGCTTCCACTGTATAGAGTCCACAAGGCTACGGGCGCGTGACATGCCGTTCGAGAACGGATAAACCAGACTCCATGCTGCGTTTCCAAGGGACGTCACAAAGCCCCTGAAGGTGACCTTGCTGAAATTCTCAGGCACATCGATGACGGTCCGCTGTGTGTCGTCATCATCATTCATGCCCACACTACGTCGCCCGACATGCTTGACCGTCAGATCCGCCCAGCCCATCGGGTACTCCCTGAAGTAGCAATACTCTGGCAACGGCATGACTTTGTGATATGCCTCGGTATCCTCGGTGCTCCAGTTACCATCTGCCTTGATCACGGTTTCACCCCTGCGAACCAGGACATGTTTGAGCCATGGGCACATTGGATAGAACGGGGATCCCGCAAACTTGAAATCCATTCGGGCGTCGAGATACTCATGCCGCTCGATGACAGCGTCCACCCAGGCCTGCCAGCGATCGCTGTCCTGAACGGCTCGAACCTTGGCTGGCAAACCTCCCGCATTGACAACCTGAACCGATACCTTTGGATCGGCCCCCCGAGTTGCCCCCAGGTTTCTGCGCAAAATCTCACGCACAATGGCCTCGGTTCTTACGGGAAGCTGTTTGTGCAAGCTGCGTCGTGCCTGTAAAAGCCGGATTTTTAGCAGTTCATCATGATGTTCGAACGCTTTCTTCAGGTCCTTCATGGCATTGGCATCCTTGCCCTTGGTCGAACTCGTGAACGCATCCGCATACTGCTTTCCAAAGAAGCTGCCGATCAACGAAGGAGGCGGATCTCTTTGCTCCACCTTCTGCGCCATTCTCCGCCTCATCTCCCAGGCACTGGCTAGCGTCATCAAATGAGCCATAGCGACCTGATGTGCCATCTCGGTTCGATTCAGCATGGCATGCGCATTCATTATTCTGGCGTGCCATTGGGCAGCACCGAGCGCAGCGGCGGCAGTCGCCTGATCAAGCGACTGTTGAGTCATGAGCAGTTGCGACAGTGACGCGCGATGCTGCCAGGCAATCACAGCCACGCCCATCATCAGGACGGCCAGCACCATGATCGCACCACGCTGTTGCCTCAAACGCTCGCGTCGTACACGCCGCACTCGTTGCACGATCAAAGTCTCACTGTTCCTGGTTGCCGTATGACTTGAGTGACTTCAGACGCTTTTGCTTGATCGCATCGCCTGATGCAGTTCTCGCTGCATCAACCGCCTGGGTGGCACTTTCTCCCGAGAGCTCCTTGGCCAGTCCGGCCACCTGCGCTCGGATGACCTGCCCAAAAGACTGATAAACAGCAATCGCCGCAACTGCAACCAATGCAACAATAACGAGATACTCGGTCATGGCCTGACCGCGCTGACGCCTGAGTCCCTGCTGAGAGTGACACACTGGACGACGATGTCCAGACGCAGGTATCGCTGCAAGCCGGGCCCGCTCCCCTTGTACGGATTGGGCCGTGGACTCAACCGATGGGACCCCGTGACCGTGCAAGCAATTGGCTTTGGAATGAACTGGCGCTAGGACAGCATCGCGTTTATCAGCGTTGTAGCGTGCAGCATCGGTAGAAAAATATTGAAATGAAGGCATGAATGGTCTCCTGCGACAAGGAGACGAGAGTTTGCAGTCAACAGCCACGCATCTCAATTCGCAATGACCGCGTTGCAAAGACTGCGAACAGGAACACTCCCAATCCGGGAACTACGTGTGCGGTGACCACCAGGAGAACACTAACAATTTGAAATAAAACAGAAAAACAAGCCATTCCAAGGCTGATCCCAGATCGCCTGACATCGTATTTCTGCTCAAACACTGTCGCTCTTGATCCGGCTCAAAACATCACACTGTCGGACTTGAAGTCTATGAACTCTCCCACCGGTGCTGATCAACAACATCAAGACGGCCAGCGCCCGCGGTGCCAGAAACCGCTTTACCGAACACCTTGCGGCTTTCTACAAGAAACCGCAGTTCTGGCACCGCGCCTGTTTTGTCGGCAGTGTCGGCAGCGCAACGCTTGCCCCCCCTGCTGTCCGGTCGGCTTCGCCTAAAGGTTCACACGCGAACCAGTCGGACTAGCAAGGGCAATGCGCGGGCAATTGTTCAAGTGTCGATCAATCGGTACAGAGGGCCTCCCAAGAGATTGGTTCGGGCCAAGTCCTGTCATCGATAAGAGGATGTCAATCGCGCCATCTTCATTGTGTGCGACCCAGGTAGATAACGGTCAGCGAGGCTCGTCGGATACCGAGACTGCGTTGCGGGAGGTTGGAGCGGGTTGTCGGAACACCTGTTTCCCATGAAGACGACTTGCTGTCACCTGAGTTCAGCAATTACCAGTTCACATGTCACCAGAACCGGATTCTCGCCACGCGATAGCCTTCCACGATGGACACCTCCCTGATAATCAATCAGTGCCACATCCAGCTGTGCGACGACGCACTCCCGTGACGCCATCTGATCTGTCTCGTTTCGCATCAAATCACTCGTGACCAGACCCTTCTCGATCATAAGCTCCGTAACAAATGGATCGACAACTCGCCCATCGTCAAACATTGCGCCGACCGTACTGCCAACACCGCCAAGCACCTGCGCCTGACGAAGGTTATTGTCCCGACAGAAAGTCTCGATTGCCTCACAGAGGTCCACGTTGGGCGCAATGCGCAAGCACCACCCTGCCTGGATCTCGCTCGTCTCACCACAATGTGACACACTGGCTGCGGTTGTTCCGGTAGAGTTCAAGGAGTCTGAATGATTCGACGACCTGGGCATCTCGGCCAGTTCTCGCGGCTTGAACAAACTGAAGTTGGTATGAACATCCTGACAGACCACAAATCCCGCACCACCTAGTAACGTCAGTTCGACCTCCATTGGCGCATCAAGCACAGTTTCATCCGGCAGAAGATGTCCGCAATGCCAGAAGCCATCGGCGTCGTACCAGCTCGCGTGGCAATGCAACCAGAGCTCGTCGCCTTTAAGTCCGATGGTGACTGCGCCGGTTTCAAGTGCAAGCGGTGCATCTGGCACATGCCGATCGCTGTAGTACACGGCATGCTCGGGCGATCTGGATAATGCCGGCAACACATAGACGACCGGCCAGAGCGAAGACTTCCCTAACCGCGCAACCGCGCTCTGACATGCATACTGCCGTAACAGACCTGCAAATCCTTCAAGCAGCGTGCTGCCCGCCTCAATACGAGTTCTAACAGTACGCAACTGTGCAGGCAGGGCCAGCACAGCTGGCTCAATTACAGGTCCTGGATGGCGAATGCTACGCATGATGGTTCAAACCTCACCTGTCATCTCGATTGGAATGGTCACCGGTCCGTCGTTGAGCAAACTGACTTTCATGTCAGCCCCGAAGACACCACATTGCACCACGGGGTGGGCGGCTTTGGCTAGACTGACCAGCAGATCGTAATCCTGCCGCGCTTTCTCGGGAGGCAGGGCACCAGTAAAGCTTGGGCGATTGCCTTTGGAAACGTCTGCCGCCAACGTGAACTGCGAAACAAGAAGCAGCCCCCCCTGCACGTCCTGCAGTGAGCGATTCATCTTGCCGGTCTCGTCAGAAAATATCCTGAGCTTGAGAACTTTGCCCAGCATGCGACCAATCAGATCGGGATGATCCCCCGGCTGTGAACACACCAGCACCAGCAACCCCTGATTGATTGCAGCGACTATTTCGCCATCAACCTGCACACTCGCCTGGTTTACCCTCTGAATCACAACTCGCAACGTCTGCCTCCTGGCATATTGAACGCATCACACCATCACGGGCATGCCCCGTCCCCGTGTAACCAAAACCACAAGTTTATGCGCTAGAATCCCTTCCGGGCCTGAGGACGACCTCTGGCTGTCGCTCGAGTCGATCACATTTCGGATGATCTGTGGGCATCTCCCGGGACGACCCGGTCATGGAGTGTCATCATGGCCTGGCTTCTGCTTGGCATCGCAGGGCTTCTGGAAGTGGCGTGGGCTTACGCCATGAAGCTTTCCAATGGCTTTACTCGCATCATTCCCACCACCATCATGCTGGTCACCATGCTGGGCTCCTTTGGTCTGCTCGCGACCGCAATGCGACAGTTGCCACTTGGAACTGCATACATGATCTGGACTGGCATCGGTGCGGTCGGTGCATTTCTGATGGGTGTCGTGTTTCTGGGCGAATCAGTTTCACCGATGAGAATCGCAGCCGCAATTCTCATCACCTCTGGCATTGTGCTGATGAAACTAGCTTCCTGAAACCGCAGGTACTGAACTAGTTTCAGTGCCAGTGAGTCTACCGGATTGTCAGACTACTCCGTTTTCTTTGAGAAACCGGATTTGATCGGGCGTGAGACCAGCCTTGTTTAAAATTTCGTCTGTATGCTGCCCCATCGCAGGCGATGCCTTGGCCGGCGCACTGGCACCGGAGAATCGCAGAGGCGAAGCGATTGCCTTGACATGAGACACCGCATCAACGCTTGCAGACTGACCGAGATGACCGGATCGCTCGCCCGCCAGAATGCCTTGACGCTCTTTTACGAAGGGATTCTCCAGCGCCTGAGCCACGTCGAAGACAGGTGCTGCTGGCACACTTCCTGCAAATTTCTCCATCCATGTACTAGTCGTGCGAGTTTGCATGACTGCTTCGACTTCCTGATTGAACGCCTCGCGATTGGCAAGCCTGTCAGCGAAGGTTTTGTATTCCGGTCGCTGCGCCCATTCAGGATGATCCATCAACTCAGCCATGACTGGCCAGAATTTTTCCTTGTTGCACATGATGAAAATCCAGCCATCCAGAGTCCTGTATAACTGGCTTGGAACAAGTGACGGGTGAGCTGAACCTGGTGCGCGGGTGGTCATATGACCAGCGTTCAGATACCAGGTTGCAAGATAAGCGAGGTTATGGAGCGCCACATCAAACAGACTGACATCGACATCCATCCCCTTGCCTGTCTCGCGCGCGCCAAGCAAGGCACTCACAATCCCCAGCGCTGCGGTCGTACCAGTCATCAGATCAACCATCGAAAGCCCAAACCGGCTAGGTGGACCATCGGGTTCACCCGTCAGGGAAAGATAACCGGCTTCGGCCTGCATCAGGTAGTCATATCCAGGCCAACTAGCCCGCGAGCCATCCCTGCCATAGGCGGACAGGTGAACGCAAACCAGATCCTTGCGAATGTGGCAGACGTCAGCATAGGTTAGGCCGAGTTTTGCTGGAAGATCTCCACGCAGGTTGTTGAAAAGGACATGAGCGCCCTCCAGCAACCGGTGCAATACCTTCACACCCTCCGGGTGCTTCAAATCAAGCTGGATGCTCTTCTTGTTACGGTTGAATCCCTCGAAGAACAGACTGTCCCCATTCTCCAGAAAATGGGGTCCGACCGAGCGGCTGACATCTCCTGCATCGTGGGGGTTCTCGATTTTGATGACTTCAGCACCCATGTCGGCCAGATGCTGGGTACCAAACGGGCCGGCCCCATACTGCTCAACCGCCAGAATCCGGATCCCGGCAAGCGGCAAACTCATATTTTGTTCCTTTCAATCAACTGTCTGGCGATGATGATTCGCTGCAACTCATTGGTACCTTCTCCAATCACCAGCAATGGTGCGTCCCGGTAAAAGCGCTCAACCAGATACTCCTTGGAATATCCGTAGCCACCATGAATGCGCATCGCTTCTGCGCTGTTCTCCATGGCGCTTTCAGTGGCAAACAACTTGGCCATCCCCGCCTCCATATCACACCGCTCGCCGCGGTCGTATGCTCTTGCTGCCCGCTCAACCAGCAATCTCGAGGCTTCGGTTCTGGTTGCCATATCTCCCAGCTTGATCTGAATGGCTTGGTGCTCACAAATCGGCTTGCCAAAGGTCTTGCGCTGCTGAGAGTACTTGACCGCCTCGTCCAGAGCTGCCTGCGCCAGACCAACACCACGGGCTGCTACGTTGATACGGCCAAGTTCCAGACCATTCAAAATCATCTGCAGACCCTTGCCTTCCTTGCCGCCAATCAGATTGGATGCTGGCACGCGATACTGGCCAAACACCAACTCTGCAGAGTCGATACCCTTGTACCCGAGTTTTTCAAGCTTGCGACTGGCTGTAAACCCATCGCCTTTCTCGGCAATGAATAGAGACATTCCTTTATGGGCTGGCGTTGCACTGGTATCAGTTTTGACCAGGACAGCAAAGCAATTTCCGTAAATACCATTGCTTATCCACATCTTGGTCCCGTTAACGATGTAGACATCTCCATCCCGTCTGGCAACAGTACGAATGGCCTGCAGATCCGTTCCGCAATCAGGCTCGGTCAGCGCAATCCCCCCTCGTAATTCGCCTGTCGCAAATTTTGGAAGGAAATACGCTTTCTGTTCCTCCGTGCCATTACGTTGTACGCACATGGCCATGATCAAATGCGAGTTGATAATGCCCGCGACCGACATCCAGACTCGCGAGATGCGTTCGATCATCCTGGCATAGGTCAGGGTCGACAATCCCAGTCCGCCATACTTCGTATCGATCAGACAACCAAACAACCCCATGTCCTTCATCTTTTCCACGATCTCGGCTGGGTACTCATCGTCGTGCTCGAGTTGCCAGGCGTGAGGTTCAACAACCTGCTCAAGAAAACGTTCAAGCCCGTCCAGGATGAGTTGTTCCTGCTCCTGATCCTGATCCTGCGTCTGGTCGTGCTGCATGCTCATGTTACGTACTCTCCTGGAAGTCTTATGTTCTGTGATCGTTTCGTCAATATCTCAGGCAGACACCGTCTCAGTCTGGCCGAGACTTTCTGCTAGCGCCCGGGCACTCATCCCTGCGTCACTGCCAATAAACAGGGACTCGATGACCTCTGCGCGCTCGGGGCTGACTTGTCTATGGGCGTTATCCCGAAACTTGATGCAGATGTCGTCACGGCTGAGCGGTCGATCACTGGCCCCGCGATTAACGGGCTCCCGCTCCCGGATCGTGGTGCCGTCACGTAATTGCACAATGACCTCGCCGTCGTAGTACTTTGGAAAGGCACTGTCTGGATCTGCTCGGTAATCAATGCGTTGTGCGAGCGCGAGAACAGCCGGATCAAACAAGGCAGGCGGATCAATGTCGTCGAGTGTCAGGCGACCATGCACCAGAGCGGTTCCAACCAGATACGGAATGCTGAACTGCGCCTCGTATGAGTTGGCTGGTTTGCGCTTGGAGTCCTGTGGCTCACAAACGGTCTTGATGACCTCTTGAGGAATCAGTACTTCGATTCGCTCAATGTCCTGCGGACGAACACCCTGCCTGTGAATGCGGATCGCGGCGTCCACTGCAGCATGAGTGAAGTGGCACGCTGGCATCGGTTTGACACTGATCTGTGTAACTTCCCACTCTTTAGAAAGCCCTTGCGTGGCAAGAGCCAGATCACAGGCTGCATGTTCTCCCAGGTGACTGCGATAGAGCCCGAACCGTCCCTCGTAGGCGAGCCGCGTTCCCTTGTATCCGTGCTTGCCAAGCGTCGCTGCCGTGATCCCCGACACCGCAGCCCACCCTGGGTGCATGCGTTTGTTCCAGGCGCCGTCTTCAAGAAACTCCATGCTGCCAGCTCCCATCGACAACACCAGTCCTTGCGCATCGACCAGTTGTTGCTCATTCAAACCAAGCAGCCAGCCCGCAGCCACCGTACACCCGAACGCGCCAATCAAGCCAG
Source organism: Orrella marina (assembly GCF_003058465.1). NCBI lineage: Bacteria > Pseudomonadati > Pseudomonadota > Betaproteobacteria > Burkholderiales > Alcaligenaceae > Orrella > Orrella marina. The sequence goes on from NZ_CP028901.1 coordinate 1,541,277, forward strand.
TCGGATGAAAACCGACTTGGTGAAACCCACCTTTGACAACAGAGCCAAGCCGGGTGGCGACCTCGACACCCAGTACATAAGCCGACACCATATCCTGGACGCTGCGATTCAGGTCGGCCGCTAACGACATCACAGTCGGAAAAATCGAAGAAGTCGCATGAATGACACCCCTTGCGTGCGTGTCGTCGTAATCCAGCCCGTGAATCAGAATGCCATTCATGAGCGCCGCATTACGAATATCGAGGCGGGTTGCCGATCCGATCACCGCAGACTGCCCACCTGCATTGAGCGATGCAATCGCCGCCATCGCTCTCTCTGAAAATGGATAGCCATGAGACGCCAGTGCAATGCCTGTTGCATCGAGCATCAGTTCGCGCGCCCTGGCCTGAGCTTCGCGCGGGATATGACTGGCATCGAATTCTGCAGCATAGGCTGCGATCTGTTCTGATATGGACTGTCCGGGTGCAGGAACGCTTGTCTCAGTCATGATTGTCTCCAAAGAAATGCTTGTGATAATGAAAGGCCGATCTGTCGAGCTACGACCTGCCTGCCAGGGTCATTGAAAAGGCGATCCACCTAGTTGGTTACCTCGTTGCCATAGACGCTTGCATGCCGCTCGAACATCACTTCATCATCATTGTTAGTTTGTCTGGACAAAGTTTGAACGACAGATAACCGCTTGTCAAGCGACCCTATCTCGACAAGTGCTTCAGACCCGTAACACGGGCTCGCCCGCCCTGCTTCCCTTCAAGCGGAGCTGTCAGGCATCATGCAACGACACCGATAGGCCAGGGACAGAACTCTTCCTCTCCCACACCCAGCGCCTCACTACGGGAGTGATTGCCGGAAGCGATTTTCAGGATCGTTTCGAATATCTCCTGCCCCAACTCGTCGAGTGTCTGGGTTCCATCGATGACTCCACCGCAATTGATATCCATGTCCTCTCTCATGCGTTCATACATGGTCGAGTTGGACGCGAGCTTGATGGTTGGGGCTGGATAAGACCCAAAACAGGAGCCCCGGCCAGTCGTGAAGCAGATCAGATTGGCACCACCCGCAATTTGACCGGTCGCGGAAACCGGGTCATAGCCAGGCGTATCCATGAACACAAACCCACGCTCTGTGACGGGCTCCGCATATTTGTAGACCTCCATCATGCCGCTCGAACCCGCTTTCTTGGCTCCGCCCAGACTTTTCTCAAGTATGTTGGCCAGTCCGCCGGCATTGTTGCCTGGCGAGACCCGGCCATTAATCTGGGTATCCCGCCCTTCGTTGTACTTGAGCCACCAGTCAATTCGCTCAATTAACTTGCGCCCGACTTCAGGTGTTCTGGATCGGGCCGTCAAGGTGTGCTCCACGCCGAAGATCTCCGGCGTTTCTGACAGTATTGCGGTGCCACCATGACGCACCAGAATATCCACTGCCTTCCCGAGCCCCGGGTTGGCCGACAACCCGGAGAACCCATCTGACCCCCCACACTGAAGACCGACAATCAGATGCTCGGCTGAGCAAGGCGTACGAACAGCCTGATTGGCCTGCTCAAGCATATCCCTAACCACAGCAATCCCCTGCTTCACAGCCGCCTGCGTTCCGCCCACCTCCTGCATCGTCAGCGCTTTGAGCATCTTGCCTGTCTGCAGCCCCTGCTCTTTGAAAAACTGCGCAAGATTGTTACGTTCACAGCCAAGCGAGACTACCAGTGCACCAGCGACATTGGGATGGCGGATGTAGCCTGCCAAGGTTCTGCGCAGCAGATCCATGGGTTCGCCCGTCATCTCCATGCCGCATCCCTGCTCATGGACAAATGCCACCACGGCATCAACATTTGGATATTGCGCCATCCGCTCTTCATCAAAATAACGCGAGATCTTGCGGGCGACCGTCGCTGAACAGTTCACCGTGATGAATATCCCGATTACGTTGCGGGTGGCAACCTGGCCATCCGCCCTGACATAACCCATGAAGGTGGCACGCTGCTCCACGGGCAGTAGGTCTGTCGGCACATAATCGCGTCCCGGCGCGTAGTCCTTGATGACCTCATCAAACACGATGTTATGACTGTGCAGATGCATACCAGGAGCAATGTCCTCAGAGGCATACCCAATAACGGTGTTGTACTTGAGAACCGGTTCACCCTGTTTGATAGCGTGAATCGCAACTTTGTGCCCAAGTGGAATGACACCTTGCGTCACCACATTGAATTCTGGCAGCGATACCGCTGCCGCAATTTCCTGTCGAGCGACCACGACGTTATCTGCCGCATCAAGCTTGATGACTGGACTGACAGATGGGCTCTGGCCTTGATCTGCAGCCTGCGATCCGACTGGATCAACACTGGACAACTGAAGGGACGACTCAGGCATTGACGGTACTCCTAACGAGACACGGAACATGATCATCTAGCCTATCGGTTGGCGTGACTGGCTTGTATCCGGCCTTACCCTTGTAGCACTGGAGATATATTTGCCCGATTCTCCGAGCAGTATGCAATCGGCATAGTGGGCAGCCAACAAGGGGGCTCACTGGCCCAGCTCCCTCGCACCGGGTTCGCCCATGCCGGTTGCGCAAAACAAAGCCCCGCAAGCATCAAACGCTTGCGGGGCTTTGTTCGAACTTGTTCGTCCGTCAGGACTGATCGTCACTTCACATGTGTCTTGACCCATTTGGCGAACGAGTCCACCCAGCCTTGAACGAAGTCACGGCTCTTGGCTCCAATTCCACCCTGATCATCAAACAGATCATCGCTATACTGAAGGAATGCTTCGGGATGACCCATCGTGGGCATATTCAAAGCAGCCAGAATGTTACGCAGATGCTGCTGCGCCATGGCGGTTCCGATTGCTCCACCTGCAACACCGATGACACCAGCTGGCTTGCCTTGCCATACGCTTTCACCCCAAGGACGAGATGCGTGATCCAAAGCGTTTTTCAGAACACCGGGGATTGAACGATTGTACTCAGGTGTTGCAAATATCACTGCGTCTACGCCTTTGATTTCCTCACGCAGGCGAGCCACAGAAGCTGCCGGAGTGTAGTCCTCGTCCTGGTTGTAAAGTGGCAGATCGCCGATCTCAATCAATTTGGCCTCGAATCCCTCAGGGAGCATGGATGAAATGGCCTGTCCGAGACGGACGTTATAAGAGTCCTTGCGAAGGCTTCCAGCGATAATGGCAATTTTAAATTGTGACATGTAACAGCTCCATTTTTTAACTCAGACAAGCAGCCTCATTCGATAGAGTGACAGCTTTCGATATCAGAAAAACTGAACTAAAACCAGACCGCGTTGCAGTCCGAATCAATATCTGCGTTTACGGCAGCAGAAAGAAGTGCGTATTTGAATGCGTTCGATCTTGACTGCCAACACTTCTATTGTTGCTTATTCAACGGATCAGGGGGACGAAATGATTTCACGTTTATCTTCAAAATTTTTGAATTTAAACACGGCAATCAAACAAACATTCCGGAATTCGCACATCAGAATCAACCCGGGTTGTTCATAGCCCTGGAGGGATTCAGCCCTCGCACCAGGACCTCCAACCAAGTGAATCAATCAACTCCTGGCGTATTTGGATTCATGCTCATCAACGCAGCCCGTGTCGCCGGCTTGTCCAGTTGTTCAAGCCACCAACTCAGTGCCTGACCTTGGGCGGATGGCGCGGTCCGGCGCCACGCATAGCTTGTATTGATCTGGTGAACCTTACGCTCGACCCGCCGGGCTACCAGACGCCCAGTCTCAAGATAAGGTCTGGCCATGGCTTGCGGCAAGAATCCGCACCCCAACCCTCTGAGCTGGGCCTGCAACTTGGCTTCGAGTGTTGTGACGGTGAACACGTTCTGACCCCTGAGCAGACCAACACTCATGCCGCTACCTCGCTGAACAGTATCGGCCGCAGCAACAATACGGTGCCCGACAATCACATCATCACTCAGGGGCTCAGGGGCATGCGCCAACGGATGATGGGGAGCCACTGCAAATACAAATGACTGTGTGCCCAGTGGCTTGCTCTGCAACCCCTGATTGCTCATAACATCGGACACAACACCTAGGGCGAGATCTGCGTACCCGAGTGAAAGCGCCTCCAGAGTACCGGACAACGTCTCGGAGCGCAGCCGTATCCGGGTGGGCGGATCCATTGAGAAGAATGCTTCACAGAGTTCCATCACTACGTTCAGATTCACGATACTGTCCACCGCGACGGTTAACTGAGGCTCCCACCCGGTTGCAACTCGTTTGACCCTGTTGGCAACAGCGTCAATTTCATCCAGAAGCCGCGCACCCTCACGGATCAATTCCTCTCCGGCCGGAGTCAGTCTGGCTTGACGGGAGCTCCGGTCAAACAGCAGCACATCAAGGGCATCCTCGATTTGCCTGACCCGATAGGTCAATGCGCTTGGCACCATTCCAACTAGTCGGGAGGCGGCAGCAAAGCTTCCGCAGTCGGCAATATGCTGCAACATGGTTAGCGCTTCAGGTGTCAAAACATCGCGAGGAGTCGAATTACTTTCTAGTTTCATGCGCTGATTAATTCAAATAAATTGAATGATGCCATCAAAGCGGCTCACCTGCAAAACAACCGCACGGATCTAAAGTTACGGTATTGCATCACAATCGCACAGCAAGGCCCCGATCCACAAAGGTCGTGCTCACTGCAAGTGCCAGACACAAGATTCAGGAGAGCAAACATCATGTTTAGTATTCGTCGATCAAACGACCGAGGTTACGCCGATCACGGGTGGCTCAAAAGCTTTCACACCTTCTCATTTGCGGGCTACTACGACCCGGAGCACACGGGGTGGGGAAACCTGCGGGTCATCAACGAAGACCGGATCGCACCTGGAACGGGTTTTGGCACCCATGGTCATCGAGACATGGAGATCGTCAGTTACGTCATATCAGGGGAACTGGCACACAGCGACAGCATGGGAAATGGCGCCTCGATTAAACCAGGAGAGGTGCAACGAATGAGTGCCGGCACTGGAGTGCGACACAGTGAGTTTAACCATGCAGATGGACAGACAACGCATTTTTTGCAGATCTGGATCGAACCTGATCAGGCCGGCATCGAACCAGGCTACGAACAGAAGTCATTTAGTGACGAGGAGAAACGTGGTCGCCTGCGCCTGCTTGCCTCACCTGACGGCCGCGATGGTTCAGTCACGATTCATGCAGACGCACTTCTATATGGCTCGTTGCTGGACGAAACCGATGAAGTGTCGGTTGAGCTCGACAGCTCGCGTCGGTATTACCTGCATGTTGTTCAGGGACGGGTTGCTGTCAACGGCCAGGCGCTTGAAAGCGGAGATGCTGCCAGACTAGCCGATGAAAGTGAACTGGTTCTCAATGATGCAGTCAAAGCGGAAGTTCTGCTGTTTGACCTAAGTAATCATCCACAGCAATGAGAAACGACAAAGAAGATCAGAAATCAAGCGTTTGAAGCAGTCTTGTGAGGGCAGGCCTGAAATATCAGGACTACCAGACACCTGAAACTGACGATCCTGAAACATCCGATATCCATGACATCACAACCTTCTTCAGTCACTTCCGCGAGATACGACCCGGTAGCAAAGCTTTTGCACTGGTTGATGGCTTTGCTACTGCCCAGCATTTTTGCGCTTGGTCTTTATATGACGGGACTATCGTTCTCACCGGAAAAGCTCAAGTTGATCTCCTGGCACAAATGGGCCGGGATCATTGCTCTGGCACTGGTGGTATTTCGTCTGTTATGGAGGTTTACCCATCGCCCTCCTGCCATGCCAGCAACAATGGGTCGTTGGCAAAAGACCGGCGCCCACTTTGGTCACCTTGGACTTTACCTACTGATGGTTACGATCCCGGTCTCCGGCTGGCTGATGAGCTCAGCCAAAGGTGTACCAACGGTGCTCTTTGGCCTCTGGGCACTTCCCGACCTGGTGCAGCGCGATCGTGACCTTGGTGATCTGTTGCAAAGCGCCCATTGGTATCTAAATGTTCTCCTTGCAATCGTGGTTGTCGGCCATGTAGCCGCAGCATTGAAGCATCACTTCATAGACAAAGACCAGGTGATGAAGCGCATGTTGCCCGGAGATCCTCAGCAATAGCAGTGCAGGTTTGAAGAATACTGGTCAACCGCTTTGGCTTTCTGACGTTGCGGTTTGCGATTTGTTCGATTGTTTAATTCGAAAGGTATCAAGAATGTTATCAAGCACACAAATGAAGTTCGTGGTGGCAAGTGCCGCACTGGCGTTCGTTAGTTCCATACATGCTCAGACATACGGACAACTACAGCCTGAGCATAGTCAGGTCGCCTTCACCTTTGAACAGATGGGCGTTCGTATGGATGGTCAGTTCCGCGAGTTCGACGCGAAACTGCAGTTTGATCCTGATAGCCCGGCACAAGGATCGGCTGAGATCCACGTTGCTCTAGGCAGCGTTGATCTCGGTTCGCCCGACTTTGACTCAGAGGCCTTGAGTTCTGACTGGTTCAACGCTGCAAATTTCCCTACTGCCACTTTTACGTCCAGCGTCATTTCCCAGACGGCAGACAACCTGTATGACGTGTCAGGTACTCTCACTATCAAAGGCCAGAGCCAGACCATCACAGTACCTGCATCCTTTCAGAAGGACGGTGAAAAAGGCATATTTGAAGGGCAGTTCACGATTGAGCGTGGTCAGTTCAGTATTGGTGAAGGTTCGTGGGCAAAATACGACATTGTTGCAAACGACGTAACAGTGAAATTCCAGATCACGGCACTGCCTAACTGACCCACAGAATAGTGAAACTGCTTCGGATTCGATGCAGTACATATTGAAGCGGAACCCGACCCGAAGGTTCCACCCATTTACCCATGAAGGAGAGTTCAATGAGCTTTAAAAACAAACTTGCAGCACTCGCAATCGCATCAATGGCCGCCACATCTGTCTGGGCTGCTCCCCAGACTTATGTCATCGACAACACGCACACGTTCCCGAGCTTCTCATACAACCATATGGGACTGTCAACGCAGCTTTCCAAATTCAAGGACACAGCCGGAACGGTTGTGTTTGATAAAGAAGCGCAAACAGGATCTGTCGATATCGTCATCGATACTACCTCGGTCGAAACAGGTTTTCCGACATTTAACGAACATATCCAGGGCGCTGACTTTCTCGATACTGCCCAATTTCCGCAAGCAACTTTTAAATCCACTGGCGTACTCTTTGAGAATGGCCAGCCTGCCAGGATCAATGGTGACCTGACGATCAAGGGTGTCACCAAGCCTGTGACGCTGACTGTCACGTCGTTCACTAACAAGGAACACCCGATGCTCAAAAAGAATGCGATCGGTGCAAACGCCTACACCACAATCAAGCGTTCGGAATTTAATGCCGGCAAATTCGCACCAGCCGTGGGTGACGAAGTCCGCATTGACATCGCGATCGAAGCGATTGAACAGTAAAGCAAGGTCTGATGTCGTCACAAACCACATCAGCTGAGCTGATCCGTAGATCTTGGTGAACGCTCATCATAAAGGGCCTGTCCGAATTTTGCGGGCAGGCCCTTTCCAAATCAACGTACGGCTGCCTGAGTAAAAAAGCACGACAGACCCGGCACTATTGATCACCGGAGCCAGGAGCCTGTCGGACCTTTCAAAAACAGGTAGAGATCGGTCGAAATTAAACTTTTATTTAGCGATCTTTGACACAATACAGCGATTTCGTGAGAGGTTTCGCAAAAGTATGGCGGGTAGCATTCGTGGCGCGCCGACAAACCTCAAGTCCAATAGACTCCTAGGCAGGCATCGTCCCTGATTGGCTGGACTATCCTCTGGACAACGGGAACATGAAATGCATCAAGAAACGCGGACACAACGGGAAGGCACGCACATTCGGCACCAATCGCGTAACAACGACTTTAAAATTGTGGTGGGCCCCCTCGGAGTCGAACCGAGCACCAACGGATTATGCTTACCACTTCAGTTTTCACTGCCCGTTTCCGGTTCGTGGTCTGGACTGTCTCTTGTCATTACGACCTACCCGTACAGTCTCTACACCTTCGTCAACCAACAGGTCAACGCTTGGCTCGGGATCACCACGCATTACGCAGAGGCTTCCCCGAATTTGAGTAGTTCTACATCAGGGCAGAGTTAACTTGCCCCAATGCAACCCATACGCAGACAGCCGTAGAAAATTCCGTAGGCTATCTGCCATCAAGTCCGCTGCTCTAACCAGGCATGAGCTAGAGGCCCAACCGCTTTGACGAATAACCTTTGTCAGGACATCACGTCCGATACAAACGTCAGCTTACAAAGCGTGGCTATTGTAACCTAAGACCCAGTTTGCACAAAAAGACCGAATCCCCTGATAAAGACGAAGATTGGCATGTGACAGTCTTGCCTCCAGTTGACTCCAGCTCGACGTGCAAGAATGTTTGCTCTATAACCGGATGCGATGCAGCAACCCGGGCGGGATCAGGCGAAAAGCGACTTATCCCCCTCCCGGGTGATTTAAGGATAACTTCTATCTGGTCCAGCTCGATGGATATACTAGCGACAACAGGGCATGCTTTCATGGTCAGCGAAACAACGGCGCAATCAGGCCGTCCAGTGAACCTGGAGCGCGCCGCTGTGACTCCTGTGACTCAGGCGTTTGCAGCCTGAGAGCGCAGCAGGAGGCATCATCCAGTTGCACTAGCCCTTCGAGGGTATAGCGTCTCTCCCTCTGAGCCATGGCACGCCTCAGATTGTGATGCATGAGCCAGTCTGTCGGGTAGCTCACGCCCAGATGGCGTTTGAGCGCCAGTACTGAAAGATCCGTCCTGGCCTGACTGATCAGGTAAATGGCCAGAAACCAGGTGGTCAATGGCAACTTGGTACCCTGCATCACGGTGCCCGCAATGAGTGATGTCTGATGCCGGCAGGCCTGGCATTGAAACAAGGCATGCGTACGACCGCCAGTCTTGCTGTGACTGGACTCATGACAACGTGGGCAGACAAATCCGCTGAGCCAGCGAGCCTTCTCAAGAGCTGACTCACACTGAGGTTCTGTGCCAAACTGCCGAATGAATTCCGGCAAGGAGAGTCCCGGTTCAAATTGAATTCGATTCATCGCCATCGTGCCATCTCATCAAGCATACTGATTTTTTAGATCAGTACACGTGAGATTGGAGAAGCACACCAGCCTAGCTGAGGTTCGTTTCCAATCAAGTGCTGTTACACTAGCACAATTCGTTGAGGCGCAAGCATGGAAAATGCTAACAAATCAAGCTCTAACGCTGTTTATAACATTAAGCTACATATCGTTTTAGTGACAAAGTATCGCCGCGAAACGCTGACGCCGGAACTGCTTGATTATCTCAAGGAAGCGTTTGCGGATTGCCTCGCCGCCTGGCGCTGCAATCTGGTGGAATTTGGCGGGGAACCCGATCATGTGCACTTGCTGGTCGATATCCATCCGGCGCTGGATATCTCGGTACTGATCAACAACCTCAAGACGGCCAGCGCCCGCCGTGCCAGAAACCGCTTTACCGAACATATTGCGGCTTTCTACAAGAAACCGCAGTTCTGGCACCGCGCCTATTTTGTCGGCAGTGTCGGCGGCGTAACGCTTGAGACAGTGCGGGCCTATGTCGACGCTCAGGGAACCGAAGAGCATGCCCGCAAAACAGTCGCCAAGGCAAATGGTTCAGGGTCACCCATTACCAGACCGCCCGCTTGACCCCCTCCTGTCCGGTCGGCTTCGCATAAAGGTTCGCACGCGAACCAGTCGGACTAGCAAGGGGAATGCGCGGGCAAGTGTTCAATCGCGTGGCCAGTCGGCTACGCCCCTTCCACCCCAGCCATAACACCTTGTCGGCTGGAGCTTCACCGGAGCATCTGATGAATAACGATCCTTTTTCCAATCTCAACGAAAGCCAGAAGCGGCTATTCAAGCAGGCGTCACAACACGCAAGCAAGCTGGTCGTGATTGGGATTCTTCTGGTTGTTTGCGGGACGATTGGCCTGTTAGCTGAGGTCGCGTTCTCCTTCGCTTCGATTACCATCCTGAGCATCGTTGCGATTATCGGTGGCGTACTGATGGGCATGCACGCGTTTCAGGCAGGAGTCTGGAAAACGTTTCTGATTCAGTCACTGTTTGCTGCTCTCTATATCGGGCTGGGAATCTTCATCTGGGTGGCACCAGTCGCTGCGCTTCAAGGACTGACGATCTGGCTGGCGGCCCTGTTTCTGGTGACAGGTGTTATGCGACTGATCTCGGCGTTCCAGAACTGGTCACTCGGGAATGGAATGTGGTCTGCCATCTCAGGCGGGTTGTCGATCGTTCTCGGCATTCTTATCCTGAACAACTGGCCCGAAGCGAGCCTATGGGTTCCTGGAATGCTACTGGCGATAGAGTTGCTCTTGCAAGGATGGGCACTGATTGCATTGGGAAGCGCGCTCAAACGCAGCGGCAGTGCCTGATTCGTTTCGAAAAAATGACGGAGTACGAACGAGTCCATGCCAGTCATAACAATGGCCCCTTTGAGGGGCCATTGTTCTCGCGTCATAATTAGGATGTAACGGTTGGGAGATCGTTGAATGCATGTCATTACACACAAGTCATTCGTCCTGAAGTTCCCGGGCAAATTTGAGTCCGGCAGCAAAGTCGACCACCCGCTGCAATCCGAGCCAGACCGTTTTGACGCCGGGCTCCCCATCCCCCTTGCGACCCAGGAATCCGCCGAGCATGGCAATCAGGCGGATCACCTCATTGAGTTTAGGGGGTGACTTGGGCACTTTCTTGCGATTTAGAATGTATGCGGCCTGCCATTCGTCTTTTTCAAACAGCAGAGCTGCATCCAGATCCGGACAGGTTCTGCCCAGACGCATCAGTCGCGCAATGCGCCACGCCACCACCATGAACAAGGCCAGTGCCCGCTCCAGTCGATTCACGGTACTCAGCTGTAAGGCTTCGATCTTGCAGCCATTTTTCAACACATGAAAGAACAGTTCGATCTCCCATCGCGCCCGATACCAGTCAATCAGCTCAATGGCTGACTCGAGTGTTTGTGCCCCACGATTGGTGAGCAACCGCCACTCGACTGGCTTGACACCTTTGGGCGCCTCGTCTTCGCGTGCGACCAGGCAACTGACTTCGACTTCGCCACCCTTGCCATCGGCAATCATCAATCGTCGCGCCCAGATGCGTTGCCGCACTTCACGAGCCTTCTGGCCCTGGCGCGAGGGCATCGTAAAGCAGATACCTCCCAGTGGGTCGCCCTCGGTCACCGTCGACCACAGCATGCCACCATCCGGTAATGCCCGGTTGTGCTGCGAGCGGATCAGCCAGTCGGCCGGATGACCCAGATCCCGGGCCTGCGCCATCAGTGCTGCGATGTCAGCTTCGCGATCGGCCACATACACCAGCCGGGTCTCGGACAGAGTGGATGCCAGCTCTGCAACACAGCTGTAGCCATCGCTGCAGCGCGTACTCTCGGTGACGCCTGCTCGTTGGCCGCTCTCGTCGCGTGGCTCCCGTGCCCACATCCAGGCATCGAGCACGCCCAGTGGTTCACGCTCAGGGGTGACAGCATACGTGGGATGCAGATACATCCCGCGCTGTGCCTCATAGGACAACGGACCCAGCCCATCAATGCTCTGACCGTTGAAGTCCAGCTCCGTGGTGTCTTGCAGACATAGCACCACCTGATGCGCTCGCATGCGCGTCTCGGCACACTTCCAGTGCGGCGTCAGAATGTCTTCCCATCCGATCTCATCCTGCGCCAGAAACCGATAGGCCGCCTGGGTTTCAGCCCAGCCACCACACGCTTGCGGGATGTTCGCCATCGGATTGGCTGCCATTTACTCGGCCAGCAGCGCCGTATGTTTGTTCAGGCGCTTGTCGCCCAGATCGATATTCTTGAATTCATCTGCTGCCCAACTCACGCCATTCATCCGTAACTCAAAACAAAGTCAGTATGTTACGCACTATTCCTAAAGTTGTGTGTAATGGGATGCGCTGAATTGGCCCGCTGCCCTGATAATCTGACGCGTATCAGACAGACTCACCATTACGCAACTTGCGACGCTTCCTTTGCCGAAACACCACACCTAAGCGCCAGAGAAAGCTGATTCCAAAATAAAGCGCAACAGACGTTACTGTAGCGATGATGAATAACCCCGTAAAAAGTGGGGCTCCTACGTTACCAATGTGATCAAACCAGGACAAACTGTCAACACCCTCGGTCACTGCAGCAAGCCTCTGATCGATGGCTTCGTCACTAAGGTCAGACTCACCCAAACTCAATACGAGGTTCCCTAGTTTGTATGCCAGAAAATAGACTGGCGCGAACGTAAACGGGTTCGTAACCAGTGTACTGACCATTGCCATCGGCAGATTCGCCCTCAAAATAACGGCGAGTAAGGCCGCGGCGGGGATCTGGGCCAGCGGGATCAGTAAACCCATAAATACACCGATTGCACAGCCCAGTGCGATAGTTCGGCGGTTAGCTTGCCACAGACTTGGCTGGGTAAGTTTTGGGCCCAACCAACGTAACCATCGGTTATTTGCTACCTTTTCAGGGGCAGGCAGATATCGCTTTACAGACTTACCAAACATGAGTCCCCGTTATGGGCATGGATATTGATGAGGCGTGCCGTGCACGGAGGGTGAATTATCGCAGTTTCACTGCTGCCTGCAAGCGAATTTTAGCAACATCCTGATCGCGATCACTCCAGCGAATACACGAACGTACTGACAACACGCAAGCGCTTGCCTATTGTCATACCGGAGGAATACTCATCCGTACCATCATCGTCCAGAATCTGGATGCTACCCTGATTGGCCTGCTTGATCTTGCCAAGCTTGGCACCTGCATCTGCAGCGAATTTTTCCGCTTGTTCGGCAGCGTTCTTCACTGCCTGTTCAAGCAACAAAGGCTTGATGTCATTGAAACCGCGCAACAGATAACGCGGTGCCCCGCCATTCGGGCCATCAGAAGAAATCTGAACGCCCGCCTGAATCAAAGGGTCGAGTTGATTGGATATCCTCGAGACTTCCTCGACCTGGCTTGTGCGAACAACAACCGAGCCTTGACCGGTATACCTGAAAGTAAAACCGTCCTGCTGGCCGTACTCCCTTGCCATCAGATCTGTCATCTGCAAGGACCGAGCTTCGATATCCTGCTCACTAAAGCCCTGGTTTTTCAGAAATGAAACAACCTCTTCACGATCTTTCATCAGAACCTGCTGTAGTTCCTGATACGTCTGAGAGGCTCTGCGAAATGAAATCACCCAGATCGCGTAATCACTTCTGGCATCCTTCTCGGCAAGCCCTTTAATCGTGATGTATCGGTCCGCCTTGCGAAATCCCTCGACACCCTGTCCGACAAACCAGCCAGCACCGGCCAGACCGGCTGCCACAATGATAGCGGGTATCCATTTCTGTACCAGAGCTGACATGGTTCATCCCTCCTGCTGCCTGCGAACTTGCAGGCCAAACCCAGGTTTATTGACCTTCGAGAAAACTACGCAACTTGTCAGCCCGACTCGGGTGACGCAATTTGCGCAGTGCCTTGGCTTCGATCTGACGGATCCGTTCACGTGTCACATCGAACTGCTTACCAACTTCTTCAAGTGTCTGATCAGAGCTCATCTCAACACCGAAACGCATCCGCAACACTTTTGCTTCACGTGGTGTAAGCGAATCAAGGACCTCCTTGACCACATCGCGCATGGATCCGTGCAAGGCAGCATCCGAAGGTGCAAGTGTTGCCAGATCTTCAATGAAATCGCCGAGATGGGAGTCATCATCGTCCCCGATCGGTGTCTCCATCGAAATCGGCTCTTTGGCAATCTTCAGAATTTTTCGGATCTTGTCTTCAGGCATATCCATCTTGGCTGCCAGTGTTGCTGGATCAGGCTCTGCACCCGTTTCCTGCAGAATCTGGCGGCTGATCCGATTCATCTTGTTGATCGTCTCGATCATGTGAACCGGAATACGAATCGTACGAGCCTGATCCGCAATCGAGCGAGTGATCGCCTGGCGGATCCACCAGGTCGCATAGGTTGAGAACTTGTAACCACGACGGTATTCAAACTTGTCCACAGCCTTCATCAACCCGATGTTGCCTTCCTGAATCAAATCCAGAAACTGCAGACCGCGATTGGTGTACTTCTTGGCGATCGAGATCACCAGACGCAAGTTGGCTTCCGTCATCTCGCGCTTGGCCTTGCGTGCCTTGGCCTCACCAGTCGCCATGCGCTTGTTGACTTCCTTGAGATCCTTCAACGGCAAAACCACGCGGGTCTGCAAATCGATCAGCTTCTGCTGGAGTTCCTGCACAGCAGGAATATGGCGCTCGAGCACATCTGAATAGGCATGCCCGGCCTCGACTTCACGAAGGACCCAGTCAAGATTGGTTTCGTTACCCGGAAATACTTTGATAAAGTACGCACGTGACATCCCTGCCCGTTGCACGCAGGTATAGAGCACAGCGCGCTCAAGTTCACGCACCTCTTCTACTTGCCCACGCAATGTGTCAGCAAGGCGCTCGACCATCTTGGCTGTGAAGCGGATGCCCATCATTTCCTTCTGGATGGCCTCCTGGGCTGCCAGGTAACCAGCAGACTTGTAACCCTCACTCTGATAGGCTTGGCGCATTTTTTCAAACTGCTTGCCAACGATGCTGAACTTGTCCAGCGCCTGTACCCGGAGGTCTTCAAGCTGCTTGCTGCTCATGCCCCCGGCAGGACCATCATCGCCGGGGTCACTGACTCCAGCACCCGCATACTCGGAACCGTCATCAGGGTCTACCAGACCATCCACAATTTCGTCAATCTGTGCAGCGCCTTCGTGTACGCGCTGAACATGGCTGAGGATCTCGTTGATCGTAGTCGGGCAAGCCGAGATTGCCATCACCATATGCTTGAGGCCATCCTCGATTCGCTTGGCAATCTCGATCTCGCCTTCACGGGTCAGCAACTCGACCGTACCCATTTCGCGCATGTACATACGAACTGGATCTGTTGTTCGACCGAAGTCTGAATCAACCGTTGTCAGCGCGGCATCAGCCTCGTCCTCAACGTCGTCATCGTTGCTCGCCATGGGCGCGTTCTCGCTCATGAGCAGCGTCTCGGCGTCTGGTGCCTGATCATAGACCGCGATGCCCATGTCGCTAAAAGTACTGATGATGCCGTCGATCGCCTCGGCGTCGACAAGGTCATCTGGCAGATGATCGTTGATCTCGCCGTAGGTGAGATAACCACGATCCTTGCCCAGTTTGATCAGCTGTTTGAGGCGGTTACGACGGGCTTCGTACTCTTCTGGCGTGAGAGGACCTTTGGAGATGATGTCTCGCGGATCGCCCTTGCCACGCTTGCCACGCTTGACAGGCTTGATATCAGGAATCACCTCACCGTCATCATTGTCCAGTCCGTCATCGAAGTCCTGATCGACACTGGCGTTCTTGGCAGGACGACCTGGACGGCGCCCCGTCGACTTGGCTGCGCGCTTCTTGCGAACCGGAGCAGCCGCCTCTAAGTCATCACCATCAAAATCGTCATCACTCGAGGAGCTAGTCGCACTCGCCTTGCGACGGGTTGCCGTCTTCTCTGTTGATGCTGCTGATTTGGCGGTCTTGCTGGCAGCTCGTGTCGTTTTGGTGGCACGGGCGGTCTTGGTCGCGGTTGTCTTGGTAGCCGTCGTCTTGCGCGCAGTTTTGGTGGCCTTCACTGCCTTCGTGGTCGCTGTTTTGGCGGTCACGTCGTTATCTTCGCTGGATGTTGCCTTGGATTGTGACTTCATAGTGTCCTTCGAACTTATTCTGGCTTTGGCTGCATGCCGGTCAGGTTGCAGCACTGACTCGATTTGAGAAATGGACCCGCTTCCGGGGCCTGTATCGCCCGGCGAACGTTTTCTGGCGGATTGGTCTGTAGCAGAAGGAGCTTTTCTGGTGGTCGTCCGGCGTCGCACTGTCGTCATCATAGCCCTGTCAAATGAGTCTCTTGATACGTACATCTACAACTGCAAACAAACCGCCCGACCGATTTCATTCATGACCTGGATTGAAATCAACTCAAGCCGTCACGGTCCAGGCGCAACCCTGTCCCAGCCGGAGCCACTGAGGCCCAGTCGAGACAAAGCACCGCTCAGGCCTCATTACGAAAAGAAAGCATTCATACACGAATACGACACAAGTCGTCTCTCATACAAACGCTTTCGATCTCGCGAACGCCCGACGTCTCCTTCATACGCTTCGCTTCCCGTTATGTCGTCTCGATTGTCAGCCACTTTTGACTATGAAGTCAGTGGGAGAGCAGACCTCGCAAGCATTGGCGGGTGTGCTGACATCCCAGCGGATTTATCTGGCTGAACCTGAAGGACGATTGCGGCTTGCCGCAACCAACAATAGAAACGGAGAAATGACTTCTGATTGTACCTGAGGTCATCCGCGTTTTGTTGGTCCCGGAGCTTACGGAAAAATCAACGTATTTTTATTAGACTCTGAATGCGTCTTGAAAGTTCCTGATAGCGCGTCCTGGCAGACTCACTGTCGAGTCCATGTTCAACCAGTCTGGCCTGTTCGGCTTTGAGACTATCAAGTTCGATGCGCTGCAAAGCATCTTCCCATTCAGCCTGGGGATCAGGCAAGTCAGCCTGCCCCATCAGATCTGCCGACAGCCCCTTCAGGACCTCGGTCAGATCCGCATCGGGATCAGAGGCTTCAATCAGAGCCCCAAGATGGGAAGCCGAACTGGACTGTGCTAAGAGAATGAAATCCCTGACCAACTCAAGGTGCGCTCCATTATCCAGCACTTCAAGCTGTTGTTCACCAACTGACTTCGCAAGTTCAGGGTGCGCAAGCAGCAGGGTGAGCAGTCGTCTGGCAAGTGAAGTCACGGAACGCTTGTGTGGTCGCGAAGGTGCCTCAAAATCCGACATCACCGACCCTCTATCTCTTCGCCGGGGAGAGTCACTTTCAGCGTCTCGCTGACTGTGCAGGCGACTGTCCTGCGACACATACGGCTCCGACCCGGTTGCTGCGCCTGGTCGTCGCCCAGGTGCGATCAGGCGCTTGTTCAACGTACCAGTCAACGCCTGCTCGAGCTCCTGGCTAGTGAGCCTGACCAGATGCGCAAATTCGTTCATGATCTGCCTCTTGATCGCACTATCAGGAATCTCGGCAAACAACGGTGCCGCCTCATGAATGCATGCAGAACGTCCTTCAGGCTCATCAAGACGGTGTCTGCCTGAAAGCTCCTGAAGGAGAAATCCGGACAAGGCGACCGATTCGTCCAGGCAAGCACGAAATGCCGCCTGACCGAACGCCCTGATATAGCTATCAGGATCGTGTTCAGCCGGCAAAAACAAGAACCGCACAGACAGATCATCACGTAAAATCGGCAACGCAGCCTGCAGTGCACGCCAGGCAGCTCGACGGCCTGCAGCATCACCATCAAAACTAAAAACGATTCGATCCGTAAATCTCACCAGCTTGCGCAGATGCTCGGGAGTCGTCGCCGTGCCAAGCGTCGCTACAGCGTTCTCGACACCAAGCTGCGCCAGTCCGACAACATCCATGTACCCTTCGACAACGATCGCCTCGCGCGCTCGGGAAATTGCCTGTCGCGCCTCCCATAGCCCATAAAGCTCGCTTCCCTTGTTAAAAACAGGGGTTTCCGGGGAGTTGAGATATTTGGGCTCACCCTTGCCAATAATGCGCCCACCAAACCCGATCAGCTCACCTTTCTGATTACGAATCGGAAACATGATTCGCCCTCTGAACCGATCGTAGCGTCGACCGTCATCAGATTCAATCACCAGTCCAGCTTCAACAAGGATCGGATCGTCGTATCGAGCAAATACGCTTGACAGCCCCTGCCGCTCGTCCGGTGCCCAGCCCAGCCCGAAGCGAGCTGCGATCTGGCCAGTCAACCCTCGCTGCTTTAGATACTGAATCGCGGGCTCAGACGAGCGCAACGACTGCCGGTAAGAATGGCTTGCAGAGTCAAGCACACGCGTGTGCGCATTACGTTCATCACGACGTTGAGCGGACCGCTGCCGGGCGGCAGGTGACTGCTTCTCTTGGGGAATTTGCAGGCCTACGCTCTGTGCCAGAGTCTCTACAGCCTGCGGAAAGCTTGCGCCTGTATGCTCCATAAGGAACGTGATGGCGCTACCGTGCGCCCCGCACCCAAAACAGTGATAAAACTGCTTGGTGGGACTTACGGTAAAGGAAGGGGACTTTTCTTTATGAAAGGGGCACAAACCCATCAGGTTTGCGCCACCTTTACGCAACTGCACGTAACGACCCACGACGTCTACGACGTCGACCCGGGCCAGCAGTGACTGAATGAAGGAGTCGGGTATCAACTCGGGTTCAAGTCAAGCGCTATCACCAAGGCACGCGCCAGAGCTCGTGCCCGCGATCAGTACATGCGCGGAGGCAGTTGCTGGCTACGAATGCGCTTGTAATGGCGCTTCACCGCAGCAGCGTGCTTACGCTTGCGCTCAGCTGTTGGCTTCTCATAGAACTCACGCGCACGCAGTTCGGTCAGGAGGCCGGTTTTTTCAATGGTGCGCTTAAAGCGACGCAGAGCGGCTTCGAACGGTTCATTTTCTTTCAGACGGACAATAGGCATATAAGGTCTTGTGATTACGTTAAGGTTGCGATTGGATAGCCCGTGACTATAACATACACAAGCACAGGAAGGCTAGCTTTTGTGACAGATCAGGGCTTCTTCCAGATTCACAAACACATCTGCACTGGAGTTATCCTGGCAAACTTGCGCAAAGGTTGCGCTCGGTCGCCCTGAAGTGTGGCCCCAAAGACATAAAGTCAGTCTCGATTGTGGGCATGGCGCAATTCATTCAGCGTCAGGGTATCGTACGACTCAAATGGCTGATGAATCCAGGGGTTGTTCTCAAGGTACTGGGCATGGTAATCCGGTGACACGACAGAATGCGATTTCCACCAGACAACGGCGCTGCGTAATTCCGTAATGCGCGGATAGGCTGATAGCAAGTGGCCACGCACCTTACCAAACGTCAGACCAGTATCCACCATATCGTCGACAAGCAGAACCCTTCCCTCCGGACTACCGTACGCCATGGAAATGTATGGCGCAATATCCAGTTGCCCCTGGTCTTTTCCTGCATTCTCACGATAGCTACTGGCTGACAGGATGGCCAGCGGAATACGATAAAGACGCGACAACACGTCTCCCACTCGCATACCACCTCTAGCCAGACAGATGATCTGGTCGAACTCCCACCCTGACTTATAAATAGTCAAGGCGAGTTGCTCAATCAGCTTGTTGTACTGATCCCAACTAATCCAGATATCCTGGGGAGTATCGGGCTGTTGTGCCATCGAATCAACCTTTGAACGGGTGTCTCAACAGAATTGTCTCGTCCCGATCCGGCCCTGTGGACACGATATCGATCGGTACTTCGCATACTTCCGAAATACGCATCAGGTACTGACGCGCATTGGCTGGAAGTTTATCAAATTCTGTGACACCCACCGTTGATTCCGACCAGCCTGGCAACTCTTCGAATACCGGCTCGACCTGGCTGACCGCGTGCGCACCAAACGGCAACAATTCTGTAAACTGGCCATCGACTCGATAACCAACACCAAGACGAATCGCTTCCAGACCGTCAAGCACATCGAGCTTGGTAATACAAAGACCGCTCACACCGTTGACCTGGACAGACCGTTTGAGCGCGGCACCATCAAACCAGCCACAACGTCGGGCGCGTCCAGTAACCGAACCGAACTCTTTGCCGACACTGGCAAGCCGTGCGCCAACTTCATCATCAAGCTCGGTGGGGAATGGTCCAGAACCAACCCGGGTCGCATACGCCTTGGTAATACCAAGCACATACTGAAGCGACTGCGGACCGACACCAGCCCCCGCTGCTGCAGCACCTGCCACACAATTGCTACTTGTGACATAAGGGTAGGTCCCATGATCGATATCCAGAAGAGCACCCTGAGCGCCCTCGAACAACAGACTGCCACCATCCTTCTGAATCCGGTTAAGCTCAGCACTGACATCTGTGACCATGGGAGCAAGCCGCTCCGCAAGCGCCATCGCCTGATCGAACACCTCATCAGCTGAAACCGCGTCCGCTTTCAAATACTGAGTCAGTACAAAATTGTGGAGATCAAGGACCTCTTCGAGCTGACTGCGGAAATGATCAGGCCTGAACAGGTCCTGCACTCGCAAGGCACGTCGTGCGACCTTGTCCTCGTAAGCAGGGCCGATTCCGCGTCCGGTCGTACCGATCTTTCCAGCCCCTTTACGCACCTCGCGAGCCTGATCAAGTGCCACATGATATGGAAGGATGAGCGGACAAGCCTGACTGATCTTCAAGCGGGTACGAACATCAAGCCCGGCAAGCTCAAGCTCCTCTATCTCGCCCAGCAAAGCCTGGGGTGAGAGAACCACACCATTCCCGATAAAACAATGCTTGTCCTCGTGCATGATCCCTGAGGGAATCAATCGCAGAATCGTCTTTCGCCCCTTGATCCACAGCGTGTGACCTGCGTTATGACCACCCTGGAACCGCACGACACCCTGTGCAGATTCGGCAAGCCAGTCAACAATCTTTCCTTTTCCTTCGTCACCCCACTGAGTGCCGATCACGACAACATTCTTACCCATAATGATATTCACTCAAACCCAAAACGGTTATCAGTTCAACGGCCTGACGATCCAGCGGCCGCCCACATTTGCCAGCTCACGGTCAATTTCAAATTCTGCATGTTCGGCACATTCATGCGGCAGCAACTGCACTACGATCTCGCCGGAATCTCGAAGCTTGTCGATCGACTTGTTCAACTCCGCATCATAGCCCGCAGGTGCGAGAACAGCGCGGACAGGTGCAGCAGGCTCAAGCAATGCTGCCAGACGACGAAGGTCAAGACTGAATCCTGTCGCCGCTCGTGCACGGCCGTAAGCCATGCTGATATTGTCATAGCGCCCGCCACGAACCAGCGCATCGTGCCAGTTAGGCGCATAGAACATGAAAGTCACTCCCGAATGGTATCCATACTGGCCGGCATCCGCCAGATCGATACTCAGGGATGTCATATCCAGTCCGGCCAGCAAGGCCTCCAGCGTCTGCAAGGCTTGCGTAACCTCTGGCAAGGGAGGCAAGTGCTCTCTGGCAGACTCCAGAACCTCAACCCCCCCATTCAACCGGGCAAGCCAGTGCAGAGCCTCAACCGTCTGTCCGAGCAACCCGCCCTCGATGTCAGCCAGGCCGGAGATGCCCGGCAGATCCTTGTCACGCAGCAGGGATATGATCTCATCCGCACGCGCAACCGCGGCGGAATCCGAGTTAATGATGGCCTGAATCAAACCATCATGGCAAAGAACCAGATGGCTATTCGTGATTCCTGCCTTGCTCAAGGTCGCAATAGCCAGTCGGATAATTTCAAGATCAGCCTGAAACCCCGAATAACCATAGATCTCGGCCCCGATCTGCAACAACTCACGACTTGCAAGCAGACCATTCGGACGAGTGTGCAACACCGGCCCACAGTAGCATAAACGGGTGACACCCTGACGGTTCAACAGGTGAGCATCGATGCGCGTGGCCTGCGGAGTCATGTCTGCGCGCAAACCAAGCGTACGTCCAGAGAGCTGATCAACAAGCTTGAAGGTACGCAGACGAAGGTCCTCTCCCGCACCTGCGAGCAGAGAATCAAGATACTCAACCATTGGAGCAGATACAGTCTCGAAGCCGTAGGTACGAAAAAGGTCCAGCAAAGACCGACGCAATTCTTCAACGCGCCGTGCTTCGGCAGGTAACACATCTGCCAGATGTTCAGGTAGTAGCCAGTGGCCGTTCATGTCAAACGAGTCCCGGTTCCGAATTCAGTTCCTGTTGCAAACCATGACCCTGCCTCATCTGCCTGTGCAGGCCGAAGCAAACAATCCCTGATTTGCAGGAAAAACAAAAGAAAAGCGGCTTGGGGAAGAACCCAACAAGCCGCCACTTCACACCTATTCCTAGGCTTGCAGCGCATTATAACGTGCACAACAAACCTCGCAGTGCATCAGGCCATGCGCCCGCGAGATTTCTCTGCACGGGCGCGAGGTCGAGATCACCGGACTGACGCTGGCACCACCCCACCCGTGGCCGACTTCATGTAACGGAAGAAATCTGAACTCGGATCAACCACCATCACGTCACTCTGTTTGCCAAATGCCTCACGGTACGCTTCAAGACTTCTATAGAAGCTGAAGAAATCCGAGTCCTGACCATAAGCCTTTCTATAAAGCTCTGCGGCCTGGGCGTCACCTTCACCCATGATGGACTGAGCACGGGCATACGCCTCGGCAAGTATCTGCTGCCTTTCACGATCGGCACTGGCACGAATCTTCTCGCCTTCGGCCGCACCAATCGAACGCAGTTCGTTTGCAACACGCAGACGCTCAGATTCCATACGCCTGAAGACAGACTCGGCGATCTCAGGAGCGAACTCGATTCGCATAAGACGCACATCCACGACTTCTACACCAAGTGGCTCCGCACGACGTTTCACGTTCTCAAGCACTTCAGTCATGATGACATCACGCTCAAGGGCAACAACATCCTTGACGGTGCGGATGTTCACCGACGCGTTAAGCGCATCTCGAATCTGGGCCTGCAAGCGGGCGATCGCTGCACGCTCGTTACCCGCAAAGGTCACATAGTAGAGACGGGGATCCGCAATCCTCCACTTTACGAACGAGTCGATCAACAGGTTCTTCTTCTCGGACGTCTGAATCCGCTCAGGCTCCTGAAAGCTGATGGTCAGCAGCCGCCGATCAAGCATCACAACGTTCTGGAACGGTGGGGGTAGCTTGAAATGCAGACCGGGGTCACGAATCACGCGCTTGACTTCACCCAAAGCAAAGACCAAGGCATAGTTACGCTCGCCGACCGTGAACATCATGCTCGACAATAGCCCACCAATCAACGCAATCGCGACCAGCAAGGCAGTCAATTTGTTACTCATTCATAGACTCCTTAACGAGCTGTGCGATCACGCGAAAGCGTGTTCGGATAGTTCTCGGATAGCGTCGGTCGACCCGTGCTATTTGATCGTGCCGGCATCGAGGTTGTCGATTGTGGCGTCGATGCTGCTGGCGTCATCGTACTAGCTGGCTGAGTCATGTTTCTCGACGACTCGGCACCCGCTGCCGCTTGCTGCATGATTCGATCCAATGGCAGATAAAGCATGTTATTGCTCTGCTCGGTATCGATAAACACTTTGCTGGAACGCTGGAACACATCCTCCATAGTCATCAGATACATATTTTCTCTGAGCACGCCAGGAGACTGACGATACTGCATGAGTACGCTCAGGAAACGGGCGGTATCACCTTGCGCGTCACCCACGATTCGAGCACGATAGCCCTCTGCCTCTTCAAGCATTCGAGATGCCTGACCGCGAGCGAGCGGGACAACCTGATTCTTGTAGGCTTCCCCTTCGTTGATCTGACGCTCACGATCCTGACCGGCTTTAACCGCATCATCAAAAGCAGCCTGCACCTGCTCGGGCGGCTGAACGTTCTGAATGGCCACGCTACTGATAAGGATTCCCGTCTGATAACGGTCCAGAATCTGTTGCATCAGATTCTGGACACTCGACGCAACTTGAGTACGACCTTCGTAGAGGACAAAGTCCATGGTTCGACGACCCACGATCTCACGCATGGAGCTTTGAGCTGTCTGATGGACAGAATCATCCGGGTCACGCGTCTTGAACAGGTAATCAGGTGCTCCGTTGGGCTGCACGCGATACTGAACCACAAACTGAACATCGACGATGTTCTCATCCTCGGTCAGCATTAACCCTTCGGATGGGACCTTGTTGCGCGCATTGCCACGAAAACCGCTTTCATAGGTCCTCAACTGGGACACATCCACGATTTCCTGTGCCTGGATCGGATACGGCATACGCCACTGGAAGCCAGGCTGAGCTGTACTCTTATATGCACCAAACTGGGTGATCACCGCTACCTGACCTTCCTGGACGATAAAAAAACCGCTTCCAAGCCATAGCAGTATGCCACCAGCCACAACGATGCCAAACCCTGCCTTAGCCTGCCTTGGCGTCGGGCCAGAAGGTCCTCCGTCTGATGGCCCGCGTGGACGACCGCCCCCTGCTCCCCCCTTGCCAAACAGATTACTCAGTTTGCGGTTGAAGTCACTCCAGACCTGATCCAGATCAGGTGGACCGTCCTGCTTGGGGCGCTTGGGCGGTTCCGATCCATTCTGACCGCCCGAACCGCGGCCCCAGCCGGGATCATTCAAATTGAAAATTCTCGTTAGAAGTCGCATGGTTTCCTGAAGATGATGCAAATTCGGCTATAGACTGCCGCAAAAGGTCCAGGCCCTGGCGTTGCCGCGCGCTGATGTAAACCTTTCGAATCGTACCATGTGCGTCACGCTCTACCCTTGGTTCCAGGCCAGTGCTGTCGATCTTGTTATAGACCAGAATCTGAGGAATCTGGTTCGCACCAATTTCCTCCAGAACCTGCTGCACCTGAAATATCTGCTCATCACGCTGCTCACTGGATGCGTCAACGACATGCAGCAACAAGTCAGCATGAACAGCTTCTTCGAGCGTGGCCCTAAAAGCCGCAATGAGCGTGTGAGGAAGATCGCGAATAAATCCGACGGTATCAGACAGTGTGACCTGACCTGCCCCTTCGATCCAGACTCGCCTCGTCGTGGTGTCGAGTGTCGCGAACAACTGGTCGGCTGCATAGGCACCGGCACGCGTCATTGCGTTAAATAGAGTAGATTTTCCCGCGTTGGTATAACCGACCAAGGAAACAGAGAGCGTCGGTCCCTTTGCACGCGCACGTCGCTGGGTCGCCCGCTGCCTCTGAACTTTTTCGAGACGCTCCTTGAGCATCTTGACCTTCGTCCCGATCATACGGCGGTCCATCTCTAGCTGTGATTCGCCTGGTCCGCGCATGCCGATTCCACCGCGCTGCCGCTCAAGGTGAGTCCAGAGTCTTGTCAGGCGAGTCGCCAAATGCTGCAACTGGGCGAGCTCAACCTGCAGCTTGCCTTCATGACTTTGGGCTCTCAACGCAAAGATATCGAGGATCAATGCGACACGGTCAACGACTCGAACACCGAGTTTTCGCTCAAGGTTACGCTGCTGGGCGGGCGACAAGGGCTGATCGAACAGCACAATATCCGCCTGTGCAAGACTACATAGTTCGACCGCCTCTTGAACTTTTCCGGTACCGATAAAATACGCTGCGTCGGGACGATCACGCCGGACAGTAATGTCTGCACACAGTTGCGCACCTGCACTCTTGGCGAGCAGCTCAAACTCTTCATGCTGGGCCAGATAGTCCGGATGTCCCAGATCTACGCCAATCACCAAAGCGCGCATTGACACTCTCTCACACTGGCCCCGGTTAAACCGTGAAAGTTAACTTGCCTCATTGGCCTCCAGAGGCAAGGAAACCGGCTTGGCAGGAACGACCGTGGAGATGGCATGTTTGTATACCATCTGAGTCACCGTATTTCGCAACAATACGACATACTGATCAAATGACTCAATGTGGCCCTGAAGCTTGATTCCGTTCACCAGATAAATTGAGACGGGAATGTGTTCTTTTCTTAAAACATTCAGGAAGGGATCCTGCAGGGTCTGCCCCTTGTTGCTCATTGATAACTCCAATGTGTAGTAATTATTCTGGAAATAGTGGTGCCTAAACCCAATGCAGGGAAAAGCGATTCGATTCTAATGAATTTTTAGGAAAATCGCTTTCCAGCCCTGTCAGGGTTTCACACACGCAATCAGTGCCTCAATCAGACACCGACACTGCTCCGGAGTTCCAACTGTGATACGTAGGAAATCACGAATTCTGGGCTTATTGAAGTGGCGCACCAGAATTGCCCGCTCCCGCAGCCAGGCGGCTAGATCTTCACCTTTGTGATCGGGATGCCGAGCGAGCAAGAAATTGGTGCTTGATGGCAAAACCTCAAAGCCTAATTCCCGCAATGATTGCCTCAAGGACTCTCTCGTTTCGATTACCTGACGACATGCCGCCTCGAAGTAGGCGTCATCCTCAATTGCTGCAAGTGCTCCAGCCTGAGCCAGGCTGTCAAGAGGATAGGAATTGAAACTGTTCTTGACGCGCTCAAGCCCGTCAATCAACTCCGCAGATCCCATCGCATATCCGACACGCAACCCTGCAAGCGAGCGAGATTTGGAAAATGTATGTACAACCAGCAGATTTGGATGATCAGAGATGAGTGAAACAGCACTCTGCGCACCAAAATCAACGTACGCCTCGTCAACCACAACCGGTATATCAGGGTTTCCACTCAGGATATCCTTGATCTGCCCTAGATTGAGGGCATGCCCCGTAGGAGCATTTGGATTTGCAATAATGATGGCACCAGCCTGAACCTCGGCCTGACCTGGAAAATAATCTTCCGCGCGAATCTGAAACTGCTCATCAAGCGGAACAAAGTGATAGTCAATCCCGTACAACCGGCAGTACGTTGGATAGAAACCATACGTCAGATCAGGCAGAAAAAGCGGTCGGTCCTGCTTGAGCAACCCGTAAAAAACGTGTGCAAGCACTTCATCCGAACCATTGCCAAGAAACACGTTAGCAGCAGCAAGCCCGTACCGGCGGGCAATCGCCTGAGTCAGGGCAGTCGCATTGGGATCAGGGTACAGACGCAACGATGCAGTACTCGCTTGGGCGATCGCCTCCAGCACCCGAGGCGAAGGCCCGAGCGGATGCTCGTTAGTATTGAGCTTGATGAGATTGTGCACCAATGGCTGCTCACCCGGAACATATGGGTCAAGTGAACTGACTGACCGGCTCCAAAAACGACTCATGTTATGAATTACGCATCCACGTAAGGGTTATAGGAGGATTTGAACTCGATTCTCAATGGCGTACCAGCAAGCTCAAACGCATCCCTGAAACGCGCCTCCAAATATCTGCGATAAGAATCGGATATGGAATCCAGCGCATTGCCATGGATGATTATACGGGGAGGATTTTGCCCCCCTGGTGTGCGTAGCGCATTTTCGGGCGGAATATTCCTTTTCTTGGCGGCGGTTGCTGTTCAACAGCATCCTGCAGGACCCGCGTAAGCCTGGGGGTTGACAGTTTCGTGAAGGCGGCCGCGTGGGCCGTGTTGACAGCGCGAAGCACCGCATTGACGCCCTGACCCCGCAAAGCGGAGATGTGATGAACCTTGGCAAACGACAGAAAACGCAGTTTGCGCTCGTACTCTCTCAGCACCCGCTCGCGCTGGTCGCTATCGATGTTGTCCCATTTGTTAATGGCAATGACAAGCGCCCTTCCAGACTCTAGGATAAATCCGGCAATATGTGCATCCTGATCCGAGATCTCGGCTTGGGCATCCAGCATGAGCAAGACCACGTTACATGCCTCGATCGCCTGCAACGTCTTGATTACTGAGAATTTCTCGACTGCCTCGAACACCTTGCCACGCCTGCGCAGACCCGCCGTGTCAATGAGCGTGTACTTTTTACCCTGTCGTTCAAACTCAATTTCTATCGCGTCCCGGGTGGTTCCTGGCATGTCAAATGCAATAACACGGTTCTCACCCACCAGAGTATTGATCAGTGTGGACTTTCCAACGTTGGGCCTGCCCACCACGGCTAGCTTGATCCGGTGATCGACCGGCAGATCCGGATCAACTGGCTCTTCCTCGACCTGAGGAAACTCTGCCAATGCTCGCTCGATCAGGTCAACGACCCCGTCACCGTGAGACGCTGAAATGGCATGCGGCTCTCCCAGACCCAGCTCGTGAAACTCGGCCACAGCAGCATTGTGCGACATGCCTTCGGCTTTATTTACACACAAGATAGCCTTCTGTCCGGTTTTCCTCAGCATGGCCGCAATCTCGTGATCGAGCGCGTTCAGACCATTACGCGCATCAACCAGAAAAATGACCACATCTGATTCGGCGATCGCCTGCTCGGTCTGTCGTGCCATATGAGACAGAATGCCTGTCTTGGCAACTGGCTCGAACCCTCCTGTGTCAACGACGATAAAAGGCTTGTCGCCGACACGCCCCTCCCCGTAATGACGATCGCGGGTCAGGCCGGAAAAATCCGCGACAAGCGCTGCCCTCGAACGCGTCAGGCGGTTAAAAAGTGTCGACTTTCCGACATTGGGACGACCCACCAGGGTCACTACAGGCTTAAAGATCACGGATCAATTCACTCGAATCATGGCAAGCGAACTATCGCCCGCCTGCACCAACACGCCTTGGGATGTTTCCTGTGCAGGCGCAATCATTGCCCCCCCACCGATTGGCAAACGCCCAAGTGGCTCACCATTTTCTGTCGAAAGCAGGTGAACCTGACCTTCGAGGTCCCCCACCACTATCACACCCATACTCACTGCAGGCTCGTTAAGCTTACGGTTACGCAGCGTATCCTGCCGCCACACAACTTCGCCATCCACAATGGAAAGCGCGACGATGCTGTCACGGGAGTTCGGAATGTACAGCTTTTGGGAATCTGCACCCATTCCGACCACGCTTGAGAAGTTCTGGGTCCACAACGTCACACCGCCCTCTTCCAGGTTAAAGCAGGAAGCCCTGCCCTGGTAAGCGACGGCACACAATCGATCACCTTGAACAATCGGAATGCCAACAACATCATTGACCCGATCCAGATCACTTGCTCCATAGGGCACAGCAACGATTCCCTCCCACACCACAGCACCAATAACTGGCTCCACTGCGAGCAGGCGTCCTCCGGGCATCCCCACGAGGACCAAATTTTGCACCATCGTCATGCGGGTCGGTGCCCTCAAAGCCAGCGTCGGACCTGGTCTCTGAAAGTTCCAGATCCGATCACCATTCTCCACGTTGAAGGCCTGAATCCGGTAGTCGCCTGAACGAACAATCACAACACCTTTACCAACCCAGGGAGGCACACCCACCTCGCTGGTCGCTTGTTCGCGCCATTTTTCTTCGCCTTGGGCATCAAGAGCAACCACCTCGCCCTGAGGCGTCACAACCACTACAGTCTCGCCATCAGAACCCACACCTGCCTGAAGCTTTGGTGCGACGGTTTTCGTCCAGACCGTGGCGCCAGTAGCGAGATCCACTCGTGTGACAACACCGTTGGCCGCGGCAGCATAAACGGAGTCACCCACGACTGCCGGGGCAAACCCGAAACCTGTGCCCACACCAACCGGGGCACGCCAGACAATCGCCCCTTGTGATGTCGCACTCGAAAGCGGAACTAATGGTGCGGGATCATTTCTTGTGTCGCGAGAGCCAAACCATGAACATCCCGAAGCGACTAACGCTGTCACAAGGACCAGGCCGCGAACTACCGATCTCAGAGAATCTGTACGAAACATATTAATCAGGCACCTGAGGTTTCAATTTTCAGTTGGACGATGCTGATGAGCGGATTGGCTGCCCCCAGCAACTCTAGAGCACGCCCCCACTGCGCTTTCGCTGCCTTGACATCACCCTTGGCCAGCAACACATCGCCACGACGATCCGCAAAAACCCCTTCAAATGAGGGTGGTGGCTCATCCAGCAAAGCGAGTGCGTCATCAAATTTTTTCTGATCCATCAGCAAACCAGCCAGACGCAGGCGTGCGATCGGCGCAAACGCCTCATGCTCACTGCGTGCCAGCCAGGCAAGCGCCGCCTCGGCCCCGGCATTATTACCGTCACGCGCCAGAGCATCTCCAGCCACGAGAGCAGCCCGGGCTGCATAGTCGGTTGCGGGAAAGTCAGACTGCAAGGTTGTCATAGCGGCCTGCACCCTGTTGACAGACTCCGGCGAATCCATCTGGGTCGAAGCCTTTTGCAGCGCTTCGAAGTAACCCCTGGCCTGAGTCGCCTGATGGTTTTGATACCAGTTCCATCCCTGCCAGCCAAGAACAACTGCCAGAGCCAATGACAGGAGCAGCAAGGTCAACGTGCCGTACTTGCTCCACCAGGCTTTCAACTGTTCAATTTGTTCCTGCTCTTCCAGATCGTATGCCATGCACTTGAACCTTATCTAATTCACTATTTCTGCAAATCTTGTTCGGCCCTTTTTGTCCAAACAAGATATTCATGTATTGAAGTCCTGGTCTGACCAGACCACATGCCCTCAACCGATAATCTGCCTTTGAAGATACGCCGGCACATCAGCAAACCATACGCTTGCCTGATCGCCCTGTATCGCCTCGCCCGCACGGCGCAACGTCTTGACTGACGCCTGACCTGACTCGATTTCCGACTCGCCTAGAATAACCGCAATTGCAGCCTGGCTGTGATCCGCTCTGCGCATCTGGGCCTTGAAGCTGCCAGACCCCGCATGAACAATGACTCGCATACCCGCATCCCTGATAGCTTCACCAAGACGCAACGCCTGCGTCAACGCTGAATCCCCTTGGTGTACGACGTAGACATCACACTGAGGAGGTGCCCCCAGTTCCTGTGACTGCGACCACAGGTCGACCAGGCGTTCGAGTCCAATAGCGAAACCAACAGCCGGTGCCGGCTTTCCGCCAAGCAAAGATATCAGATCGTCGTAGCGCCCGCCTCCACAAACCGTTGCCTGGGCACCGAGTCGATCTGTCACCCATTCGAAAACCGTCAGATTGTAATAATCGAGCCCGCGAACCATTCTAGGATTGACCCGATAGGCAATCCCTGCATCGTCAAGACGATCACAAATGCTCTTGAAGTGCGCCCTTGACTCTTTGCCCAGAAAATCAAACAGCCTTGGCGCTGCGTTGGCCATTTCCTGCATGGCAGGATTCTTCGTATCAAGTACACGCAGAGGATTGGAATACATACGACGCAGACCGTCCTCGTCCAGCGTATCCTTGTGCGCTTCCAGATGAGCAATCAGCGCTGTCCGATGAGCCTGTCGTTCAGAAAGCTGACCAAGCGTGTTCAACTCCAGTTCGATACCATCAATACCCAGCATGCGCCAAAGACGCGCGGTCATCAGAATCATCTCGACATCGATATCTGGTCCGGCAAATCCCAGACCTTCCACGTCAAGCTGATGAAACTGGCGATAGCGTCCGCGCTGTGGTCGCTCATGCCTGAAAACAGGTCCAATGCTATAGATACGCTGAGGGCGTTCGTACAGGAGGTTATGCTCGATCGACGCCCGCACCACACCCGCCGTGAACTCGGGGCGCAATGTGAGCGACTCACCGTTAAGCGAATCGGTGAACGTGTACATCTCTTTCTCGACGATATCAGTGACCTCACCGATACCGCGTGTAAAAAGACGCGTGTGCTCCAGCACCGGGACCCGCATATTGCGATAGCCGTAAAGATGCAGCCACTTCTGCAAGGTCAACTCAAGCGCTTCCCACTGATGCGACACATCAGGAAGCAAGTCATTCATGCCACGAATGGCGGATACTTTCTTGAAACTTTCTGTCATCCTAATATACGGAAACGCTCGCCACTATCGCCTGGCGGCAGGTGATGCAAAGGCTCAGCCTACCCAGTATTCCCGTATCTCCTTTCAAAATATCTTTCTGTTTGAAACTCGAACCAAAACTGCTCTGTTCGCGCCAGGTGTCTGCACACACAAAAGATCGGGCTTGTCATGCACATCTACCCACGTCGATGGAACCAAGTCGGCCGCCTTCAGCCTGAGAGCGTCTTAGGCGTTGGCCTTTGACCCATATCGCCGCTGAACATAGTCCTGGACAATTGCCTGAAATTCCTGGGCAATTCCATCCCCTTTGAGCGTTACAGTTCTGACGCCATCCACGAATACGGGTGCCGCCGGCATCTCGCCAGTTCCTGGCAGGCTGATACCGATATCAGCGTGACGGCTCTCGCCAGGTCCGTTGACCACACATCCCATCACGGCCACATTCATGCTCTCAACCCCCGGATACTTAGAACGCCAGACGGGCATCTGCACACGCAGATAACTCTGAATCTGATCGGCAAGCTCCTGAAAAAATGAGCTACTCGTGCGACCACAGCCAGGACATGCAATCACCATCGGTGTAAAAGCCCGCAACCCCATGGTCTGCAGTATTTCCTGAGCAACAACCACCTCACGGCAGCGGTCTCCGCCTGGCTCCGGTGTCAAAGAGATCCGAATCGTATCTCCAATACCTTCTTGCAAGAGCACGCTTAAAGCGGCCGTGGATGCCACAATTCCCTTAGATCCCATTCCGGCCTCGGTCAGACCGAGATGCAATGGGTAGTCACATCGGCTTGAAAGTTCGCGGTAAACAGCAATCAGGTCCTGAACATGACTAACCTTGCATGAGAGCACGATCGCGTTGCCAGGTAGCCCGAGTTCCTCGGCACGCTGCGCATTGTTGATCGCCGAGACGACCAAAGCCTCTCGCATCACTGCCTGCGCATCACGTGGTCTGGACAAACCACTGTTCTCATCCATCATGCGTGCCAGCAGTTCCTGATCAAGACTTCCCCAGTTCACCCCGATCCGGACTGGTTTATCCCAGCGGCAGGCTACCTCGATCATTTGCGCAAAATTGTCGTCGCGTCGCTTACCTCCACCCATATTGCCAGGATTGATACGATACTTTGACAAGGCCTGCGCGCACTCGGGGTACTGGGTCAGTAATTTATGTCCGTTGAAATGAAAATCCCCACAGAGAGGAACACTTACACCCATTCTGTCGAGTTGGTCGCGAATGACAGGAACCTCTCTTGCAGCCTCTGGCGAATTAACCGTGATGCGAACGATCTCCGATCCGGCCAGCGCAAGCTCCTTAACCTGTATCGCAGTTGCAATGGCGTCGGCAGTATCCGTATTCGTCATCGACTGCACGACCACAGGCGAATCACCCCCAATCTGCACACGATGGTCACCCCACTCACATGTGACGGAACGGGTCTTTCTACGCGATGCTGGCCCAACAACGGTGTCGTGGCTGTTTGCGATCAAGCCTGTCATTCAAATAATCCTCTCACCCACTCTGGCAGCATTGTCCGGGGCAGGATGCCCTGCCAGATTGCGATAGCAAGCACCACCACCACCACCAGGATAATGATCAGCATCCAGGGCCATGACCGGTGAGACTCCACCTGCTCCATCGTCATACCCAGGCCAGGGCCTGACGAGTGCTGACGGGCAATCGTGGAACCACCTCGCACATCCTGTTTCGGCAACAAAGGCTCGATGGACATCATGTCCACACCGAGCAGACGACTATAATTCTTGGCCAGCGTTCTCAGCCCAATGCCATTCGGAAGCGCATCCCACTGTCCGTTCTCAAATGCTTCGACCTGTCGGGGTGCAAACTTTAGCCGGGCTGAAACATCTTCGAGACTCAGGCCCCTGGACTGGCGGATGGCTTTGAGTGCCGCCAACGCGTTGCCAGGTACTTCCGACATCGGCTCAGATGCCACCTTTAAAGGATTCTCGAGCTCACCCTGGTCGCTCATGAAGACTTCTCCACCATACGAATCGGTTGTAAACCAGCCGCAGCCAGACGTTTCTCGGCAAGTCGCGTGCGGTCTTTCACTTCTCCGGCAAGCTGACCGCAAGCTGCGTCAATATCATCGCCACGTGTCTTGCGAACAGTTGTCACCACACCAGCAGACTGCAGGCGATCAGCAAACTCTCTTACTCTGGACAGAGGAGAGCGACGCAATCCGGACTGCGGAAACGGATTGAAGGGTATCAAATTCAGTTTGCATGACACTTGTCTGGAGATTTCAATCAGTTGCTCGGCATGCTCGGGCTGATCATTGACTCCGTCAAGCATCACATACTCAAATGTAATGAAATCACGCGGCGCATGCACAAGATAATTACGACAGGACTCAAGCAGATCCACCAAGGGATACTTTCTGTTCAAAGGAACGAGTCGATCACGAAGCTCATCATTTGGCGCGTGCAATGAAACAGCCAGAGCAACCGGGCAGTCAAGTGCCAGTCGATCCATCATAGGGACAACTCCGGAGGTCGACACAGTCACTCGGCGCCGTGAAAGCCCCCAGGCGTTGTCCGCCAGCATCAGACGCAGAGCACCGAGCACGGCGTCGTAATTGAGCAGAGGCTCTCCCATGCCCATGAACACAACATTGGTGATGATGCGTGGATCCGGAGAGCCCGAACCACCGTCCTCATCCTGATTGATGCCTGCCTGCAGACGCGTGACCGCTCCGGTGGCTGACAATTCATGTCGCGCCCACCAGAGCTGACCAATGATTTCTGCGGTCGTCAAGTTACGGTTGAAACCCTGATGACCAGTGGAGCAAAACGGGCAGGCTACAGTACAACCTGCCTGACTCGATATGCAAAGGGTACCGCGGTCATCCTCAGGGATAAAAACCGTCTCCACTGCATTCGCCTGTCCGACATCAAAGAGCCATTTGCGAGTCGAATCAGTAGAGACATGACGTGACACCACCGACGGAGCCTGAATCACACACTGTTCTTGCAATCTGGCTCGGAATGCCTTGGCCAGATCGGTCATCTGGTCAAACTCGGACACCCCCCGCTGGTGAATCCAGCGCAAGAGCTGGCGAGCCCTGAACGGCTTGTCGCCCCACTGAGCCACCATCTCGGCCAGTCTGGCTGAATCCATCCCCATCAGGTTGATTGGTTGCGTCGACATGAGGCTTTCCGGTTTGACTTTTAAAGAATGTAGGGTGCTGGACGGTATTGATTTTCCCTATCGCACCCTGCTTGCTGAAAAGGCAATAGCCAGATCAACGGCTGTGAATATTCATTTCCGGGAAGAAAAAGGCGATCTCGTTACGAGCAGTTTCGGGGGCATCAGAACCGTGTACGGCGTTGGCATCAATGCTATCCGCAAAATCGGCACGAATCGTACCCTTGTCAGCCTTCTTTGGATCTGTTGCTCCCATCAGGTCGCGATTTTTCTGGATGGCCGACTCCCCTTCCAGAGCCTGCACAAAAACAGGGCCGGAGACCATGAAATCAACCAGATCTTTGAAGAAAGGACGCTCTTTGTGCACAGCATAGAAACGCTCTGCATCTTCACGCGAAAGCTGCATCATGCGCGCGGCAATCACCTTCAAACCAGCCTGCTCAAAGCGGCTGACAATCTGGCCGATCACGTTCTTTGCTACTGCATCGGGCTTAATGATCGACAATGTACGTTCAACTGACATCAGAAACTCCTAAAGGGCACCAGTAATTCCCAATAAAAACAGGGACTTTTAAAAATTAAAGTTAGCCGAAGATTCTAACATGACCGAGATCGGCCCAGCACCTTAAAATAGAGGATTAATCGCTCGTCACAAACCTGCCCGCAAGAAAGGTGTTGCCGCAAGCAATAGTGCGATCCACTGACCTTTTCTTGCATACAACTGGAGTGGCGCTCCTGTGATCGACCAGACACTCTGACCATAGTTGCATTTCAATGACCAATAAACCCGATACACCCGACCAGGACTTACCCAAGAGTTTCGAACCCGCGCAGATTGAATCCTACTGGTACCCACGCTGGGAGCAGGCGGGATACTTTCAGGCAGGCAGGCATGTCGATAGCACACACGCCGGACAAGCTCCCTACGTGATTCAGTTCCCTCCACCAAACGTGACAGGAACATTGCACATGGGGCATGCTTTCAATCAGACGATCATGGACGGCCTGATTCGGTACCACCGCATGCGAGGACATGACACAGTGTTTGTACCTGGCACGGATCACGCGGGAATTGCCACCCAGATCGTCGTCGAGCGACAACTTGACGCACAGAAAGTCTCCCGCCACGACCTCGGTCGGGAAAAGTTTGTCGAGAAAGTCTGGCAATGGAAAGAGCAGTCAGGTGGCACGATCACCAGCCAGGTTCGTCGACTCGGGGCTTCAGCGGACTGGCCACGCGAATACTTCACGATGGACGCGCGGATGTCTGTCGGGGTAGTCGAGACCTTTGTCCGTCTGTACGAAGAGGAACTGATCTATCGTGGCAAGCGGCTGGTGAACTGGGACCCTGTGTTGCTGACAGCTGTATCGGACCTGGAAGTTCAGATGGTCGAGACCCAGGGATCGCTCTGGCATGTTGAATACCCGTTTGTAGAAGGCCCACAAACAATCCACCAGGACGGAGAAAAGGTCAAGCTACGTGGACTGACAATCGCCACGACGCGCCCTGAGACGATGCTCGCAGATGGCGCACTGTGCGTTCATCCCCTGGACGATCGGTATCAGCACTTGATCGGACGCATGGTCGATCTGCCTTTGTGCGATCGCCAGATTCCGATCATCGCAGATGAGTTTGTTGACCCGGAGTTCGGGACCGGTGTGGTCAAAATCACTGGCGCCCACGACTTCAATGACTATCAGTGCGCGCTTCGCCATGGACTTGCGTTGATCGAGATTTTTACCCCGGATGCGCATATCAACGAGAACGGACCCGAGGCGTTTCGAGGAATGGAGCGCTTCGAAGCTCGCAAGGCAGTGGTTGCCGCGCTGAAGGAGCAAGGCTATCTGATCAAGGTTGATCCTCACACCATGATGCAGCCCAGAGGAGATCGCACCGGCGTGGTATTGGAGCCGATGCTCACAGATCAGTGGTTCGTTGCAATGAGCAAACCCGCTCCAAGCGGAAGCATGCATCCGGGACGCAGCATCACCGAGGTGGCGCTTGATGTCGTGGAGAACAGCCAGATTCAGTTTTACCCATCCAACTGGACTAGTACATATAACCAGTGGCTGGAAAATATCCAGGACTGGTGCATTTCAAGACAACTTTGGTGGGGCCATCAGATTCCGGCTTGGTACGCAGATGATGGACGGGTGTTTGTAGCACGCGACGAAGATCAGGCTTACCGAAAAGCCAGGGATGGAGGCTACACCGGCAAGCTTGTCCGCGACCCGGATGTTCTTGACACCTGGTTTTCCTCAGCGCTGGTGCCATTCACCACCTTCGGCTGGCCAGAGTCCACACCGGATCTTGAGAAATACCTGCCATCGAGCGTTCTGGTCACAGGATTTGACATCATATTCTTCTGGGTGGCCAGAATGGTCATGATGACCACCCACCTGACGGGCAAGGTGCCCTTCCGGCATGTCTACGTGCACGGACTCATTCGGGACGCCGACGGCCAGAAGATGAGCAAATCCAAAGGCAACACACTTGATCCGGTTGACCTGATTGATGGAATCGGGCTTGAAGACCTTGTTGCCAAACGCACGTATGGACTGATGAATCCCAAGCAAGCCAGCTCCATCGAAGAGGCAACACGGAAACATTACCCGGATGGAATCCCTTCGTTTGGAACAGATGCACTGCGATTTACCATGGCTGCCTACGCATCTCTCGGCCGCAACATTAATTTCGACCTCAAGCGCTGCGAAGGCTATCGCAACTTCTGCAACAAACTCTGGAATGCCGCTCGCTTCGTGCTTATGCACACACAGGACAAACACGAGTCTGGCACGGAAGTCAACATCTCCGGTCTACCGGAACAATGGATCCTTTCTCGCCTGCAACAGGTCAAGACCCAGGTAGAAAAGGGATTCGCCGACTACCGGTTTGACAACATTGCAAACGCGCTTTATCACTTTGTCTGGGACGAGTACTGCGACTGGTATCTGGAGCTCGCAAAAGTCCAGCTTCAGTCTGATGACCCAAAGGTACGAGCAGGATGCCGACAGACCCTGATCGAAGTACTGGAAGAGATTCTCCTGTTGTTACATCCAATCACACCTTTCATTACAGAAGAGCTCTGGCAAAAAATCTCGCTAGTGACTGGGACCCGCAACCCCGGCGAACAAACCAGCGTCAGCGTTCAACCCTTCCCTGTGCCACAGATCGACCGCATTTCTGAACAGGCAGAGAAGGCATTTGAATCACTCAAATCCGAGATAGAAGCCATTCGTGCATTACGCAGCGAAATGCAGCTATCTCCAGCCCAGAGGGTGCCTCTGTACGCTGAAGGGTCCATGGAAATCTTGCAAACCCATGCGCCGTACCTGGCGTTCATGGGCAAGCTTTCCGAGGTGGAAGTTGTTGACGCATTACCGCAAGATCAAGGAGCACCTGTCCAAGTCGTTGGAGAAACTCGGCTAATGCTGAAAGTCGAAATTGATGTTCAGGCGGAACTTGCCAGACTGGACAAAGAGATCGCAAGGCTTGAGAATGAAATTGCCAAGGCAAATGGCAAACTTGGCAATCCATCGTTCGTGCAACGTGCGCCAACCCACGTCGTCGAACAGGAAAGGCAACGTGTGGCGAACTTCACTCAAACGCTGGAAAACGTCAGACAGCAGAGAGTCCGACTGGCCGAAAACAGCCCGTCGAACTGATTTCTGCCTTTAAAGCACATCCGGGTGGCGCTGGCACCCGGATGGCATTCCTATAGGAAAAACCGGGCGCACTTGCGCTGTTTCTCACGCGCCAATCTCACACCCAGACTTCTTATGCCCATCCTGTTTGCAAGATGACGCAACATAGTTAAGCAGTTCCAGCATAGTCAGGGGGTCGGCGTTTCGAGTAAGTCACGACTCATGGTTCTGAAACATACCGCGCAAGAACGCCTCATCGGTATCGGAAAGGAGTTTTTTCTCACGCGCTGTTTTAATAAGATCAGGTCGGTTGAGTTGGGTCAGTCTAAGTGATTGCTCGCGCCTCCACTGACGTATCCGAGCATGATGCCCGGACATCAACACCTCTGGCACACGATCACCACCGAGCACCTCGGGGCGAGTGTAGTGAGGACAATCAAGTAATCCATCCAGAGCCTCCTGAAAGGAGTCCTGACCGTGCGAATCTCCTTGATTCAATGCACCGGGAAGCAGGCGAATGGCAGCATCAAGCATCGCGACAAGCGCGGGCTCACCACCTGACAATACAAAATCCCCAAGGGACCACTGATCATCAACAAAACGATCGATGAAGCGCTGATCGATTCCCTCGTAACGTCCACAAACAAAAATCGCACCAGAGGACTCTGCGAGCTCCGAAGCAACGGATTGAGTAAATCGTTTGCCCCCGGGCGCCATCAGAATTACTTTTGCCGAATCAGCGCGTGACTCGCGGGCAGCGAGCAAAGCATCAGTCAACGGTGAGGCTAGCATGACCATGCCAGGACCCCCACCATAGGATCGATCGTCTATCGTCCGATGCACATCATGAACAAAATTGCGAGGATTCCACGCGTGCAAAGACCACAAGGCTCGGTCCGCTGCACGAGACGTCACACCCAGACGGGTCAATACATCGAAGTACTCTGGGAACAGAGTCAGAACATCTATTCGCATCGAAGACTAAAAGTCCGCTGGCCAGTCAACCATGATGCGCTTTCGTTCCAGATCAACGGACAAAACGTGAGCAGCAACAAATGGTATGAGCGTATGGATGGGCTTGCCACGTGCATTGAGATCAGGCACCCATTGACCGCCGGCGCCAGGCTTTTGCCGCAGAACCGAAAGCAAGGGATGCGCAGGATTGTCCTCAATCTGATCCACGACTCCAATGCGTAAGGAGGGTTGATCAGACGGAAGTGTGACTGGCGGCTCAGAAGAGTCGACACTATCAGACCCTATCGACGCGTCTTGCTCGAGAGAAATGCTGGACCTTCCTGGCTGATCGCCTGAATCGGCAGGCTGGTTACCCGCGTCTGTCGAGTAAACCTCACACCCGACAAGATCTACCCAGTAATACTCACCGGCATCAGGTTCGGGGAAGTCCTTTCTGGACACCCAGACAGATGATCCTTTCAGCGCATGGGCTTGATCACGATCAACAAGCCCTTTGAGACAAGCTAGCCACGTGGATCCATGAACCTTGCTCCAGACAACTCGGTGGGGAACAACAGGGCCAAGAGGCATCTCACCCGAGCGATGGGCATCGCGATCGGCAGACACACGCAAGGCCTGTTCCAGCGCCTTCTGAGGCGCGCTGACCCACCAGGTCCGGACCGAATCCAGAACCGTGGAGTCTGCAGAAAACGGTTGCAACTTAACCCAGCCACGAACCCCATGAGCACCCGCAACACGAGCGACTTCGACAAGGTCTGCAGGCGGGTCATATTGCGCCTCGTGAGATTGAGGCGATTTAGATTGCGCTCGCGAGTCAGTCATACCGAAGGAGCAACAATCTTTAGGCTTTCAATTTCCACGAACACCCGTCAAACGGCCGCGGTCACCTTGCCGGCGTACTGCTTGGCCAAACGAGCCACTGCGGGCGACATTTGAGCACCTACGCCTTTCCAGTACTCGAGACGATCTATCGCGATACGCAGACCCTCTTCGCCTTCGTTGGCGACTGGATTATAGAAACCGACGCGCTCAATAAAGCGACCATCGCGACGATCACGCGAGTCAGTTGCAACGATACTGTAGAACGGGCGCTTCTTGGAGCCGCCGCGTGCCATACGAATCACCACCATAGGTAATCCCTTTTAAATAAGTGAAGATAATCAAATGTAGAACCAAGCCCAAGATTCTAGCATGAATCACTAGTGTCCGGTTAAACCGGTAATTTTTTCAGTGAAAGCCAGTATTGGCGCGGCTTTCGAGACGATTTTGTTTGGTGCCGATTTGAAACTGAATTCTTCATTTTTGAGTACTTTCGAAAGGGTAGACCTTTTGGGAGTGGCTCATGAACGTCGGCAAGACCTTGTTTGCGCAACTCATGGAGTTCGTGCCCTGGACGAGCTTTGGCCGGATTGTCGAGCGCTACGGTGGCAACACACGGGTTCGCCGGTTGAGCTGTGCAGAGCAATTTCGAGTCATGGCCTTTGCGCAGTTGACCTGGCGAGAAAGTCTGAGAGATATCGAAGTCACGCTCGGTGCACATCCCAGCAAGCTCTACGGTATGGGCTTTCGTCACAGCATTCGTCGCTCGACCCTGGCCGATGCCAACGAGTCTCGGGACTGGCGCATCTGGTCCGATCTTGCGGCGTTGCTGATCAAACGTGCCCGCAAACTGTACAGCGACACGGATCTGGTCGGCCTCGATCTCAAGAACACAGTCTATGCACTGGACTCCACTACGATCGACCTCTGCCTGAGTCTGTTCGACTGGGCCAGCTTTCGACAGACCAAAGCAGCGGTCAAGATGCATACACTGCTCGATCTTCGAGGAAGCATCCCGGCTTTCATCCATATCAGCAACGGCAAGATGCACGACGTCAACGTGCTCGACGTCATGCCTGTGGAGGCAGGTTCGTTCTATGTCATGGACCGCGGCTACCTCGACTTTGCTCGTCTGTTTGCGATGCATCAGCGCGGCGCGTTCTTTGTCACCCGAGCCAAGTCCAATACCCGGATGCGAAGGATCTACTCGCGGCGTACCGATCGACAGAGTGGCGTCATCTGCGATCAGACGGTGGTGTTCAACGGATTTCTTGCCGCACGACACTACCCAGAGCAACTGCGAAGGATCCGGTTCAAAGATCCCACGACGGGCAAAACGCTGGTCTTTCTGACCAACAACTTTGCGCTCGCGCCCCTGACGATTGCCACGCTTTACAAGAATCGCTGGCAGGTCGAACTGTTCTTCAAGTGGATCAAGCAACACCTCAGGATCAAGAAATTCCTGGGCAACAGCGAGAACGCGGTCAAGACGCAGATCTGGTGCGCTGTCTCGACCTACGTACTGATTGCCATTGTGAAAAAGGAACTTCAAATTGAGGCCTCACTCTACACTTTGCTACAGATTCTGTCGGTGTCTGTCTTCGAGAAAACCCAGCTTTTATGCGTCTTTCGAGAGACTGATGACCAGAATGAACGAACCGATCTTCCTAAGCAATTGAAATTATTCGAAAGTTAACCGGACAGCAGTGAGCATGAATATTGGTTTCAACGGAATTTTTACTTCCTGCATCATGCCCGGCGC
Source organism: Orrella marina (assembly GCF_003058465.1). Lineage (NCBI taxonomy): Bacteria > Pseudomonadati > Pseudomonadota > Betaproteobacteria > Burkholderiales > Alcaligenaceae > Orrella > Orrella marina. Next base: position 1,583,026 of record NZ_CP028901.1, read on the forward strand.
TGGAGATAGTGATACGCAAGATCATCCTCCTGCCTCTGTAACAACAAAGGATTGCCAGTCTGCTTGCAAAACGCCTGAAAATCGCGCATTGCGTGGCGATCAGTGGTGATAACCTCGAGCACATCACCCGACTGCATCGCCGACAAAGCCTTCTTTGCTTTCAGGATGGGCAAAGGGCACGCAAGACCTCTCGCATCGACGGTCTGGGTCGGAACAGGAACATCAATCTGTTCTCCACTCATGTCAGACCTCAACCCTCGATTCGACCCAGTTTCGGACTCCCGAAAGCGCTTGCGCAAGCCCTTGTGCACTAGATCCACCACCCATCGCCATATCCGGACGACCACCACCTTTGCCACCTAGCTCACGCGCAACATGCCCGACGAGCTCACCTGCCTTGATCCGACTGGTCAAATCTGCTGTCACACCCGCCACAAGGCTGACCTTACCATCCGTACCTGCGACTGCAAGCAGGATCACGGCAGACTTGAGTTTATCCTTCAACTGGTCAACCATCTCTCGCAAGGCCTTGGGCTCGACTCCTTTAACCTCTTTAGAGAGGAGGCGAAACCCTGCATCAAGCGTAACCGCCTGATCCGCAAGTGCAGCACCCGTACCAGCATTGAGCTTGGCCCGCACCTGCTCGAGCTCTTTCTCGAGACTTCTCATTTGCTCCTGGATCTGAGTGATCCGCTGGGGCACGTCTGCCACTGTCGCCTTCACCTGGGCCGCAATCTGATTGCAGGTCCGCTCCAGTTTCTGTAGCCAATGCAATGCGTTGTCACCCGTGATGGCTTCGACCCGACGCACACCCGCAGCCACGCCGGACTCTGACACTATCTTGAAGAGACCAATGTCGCCGGTTTGCCTGACATGCGTACCACCACAGAGCTCTCTGGAAAACCCGATATCCAGCACTCGAACAGAGTCGCCGTACTTTTCTCCAAACAGCGCCATCGCGCCCGTCTTGATTGCGTCCTCATAAGACATAACACTCGCGCGTGCCGGTGCATTGCTCAGAATTTCTCTGTTCACAATTTCTTCGACGCGAGCGATTTCATCCGCACTCATCGGCGCATCATGAGCAAAATCGAAACGGGTCTTCTCAGGATCGACGAGCGAACCACGCTGCTGAACATGCTCGCCAAGAACCTGTTTGAGCGCCTTGTGCATCAGATGAGTTGCAGAATGATTGCGCACTGTGCGGCCACGTCGCGTTTGATCAACGACAGCATGCACCCGGTCACCCACTGCCAGCGATCCCTGCCGAATTTCACCGTGATGCCCAAAAACGTTAGCCTGCACTTTCTGGGTATCAAAGACAACAAAGACAGTATCTCCGAGCGTGAGCACACCTGCATCACCAACCTGCCCACCTGATTCTGCATAAAACGGCGTGCGATCGAGCACCACAATCGCACTCTGACCAGGCTTAACCACATCCACTTGTGAGCCATCTACGTAGAGAGCGACCACTTCCGAGTCCGCTTCGAGGCTCTCATACCCCTCGAAGACTGTCTGGGAACCGTCATACTGCAGCCCTTCGACCGACTTGAACCGACCTGCTGCACGCGCCTGCTCCCGCTGGCGCGCCATTGCCTGCTCGAACCCCTCAAGATCAACTTCCAGTTCGCGCTCACGACAAATATCGGCGGTGAGGTCCACCGGAAAACCGTATGTATCGTAAAGCATGAACAGCGTCTGTCCATCAAGACGCTGCCCCGGCTTTAAATCGGAAACCGCAGCTTCCAGAATACGCATGCCATTCTCGAGCGTCTCACCAAACCGCTCCTCCTCCTGCATCAGCACTTTGGCAACACGCTGGCCATTTTGCTCAAGCTCCGGATAAGCCTGACCCATTTCCTTAAGCAGATCTGGAACAATCTTGTAAAAAAACGGCTCGGTCTGACCAAGCTTGAACCCATGACGGAGTGCTCGCCTGATAATGCGCCTCAAGACATAGCCACGCCCCTCATTACTCGGGATAATACCGTCAACCACCAGAAACGAGCACGCGCGAATATGGTCTGCAATGACCTTGAGAGAATTGTTTGCCAAGTCCTGACAGCCTGTTTCGCGCGAAGCTGCCCGGATCAAAGACTGAAGCAAATCAATCTCGTAATTCGAATGCACTCGTTGCAAGACTGCCGCAATGCGCTCAAGGCCCATGCCGGTATCAACACACGGTCTGGGAAGTGGGTGCATGACACCTTGCGAATCGCGCTCGAATTGCATGAAGACGAGGTTCCACACTTCGATATACCGGTCTCCGTCCTCTTCAGGCGATCCTGGCGGACCTCCCCAAACATCAGGCCCATGATCGAAGAAAACCTCTGAACACGGCCCGCATGGACCTGTATCGGCCATTTGCCAGAAGTTATCCGAAGCGTATCGCGAGCCCTTGTTGTCGCCAATTCTGACAATACGGTCCGCCGGTACCTTGATCTCGTTGTGCCAGATGTCGTAGGCCTCATCATCTTCCTGATAGACAGTGACCCAGAGACGTTCTTGCGCAAGCCCATAAACTTTGGTCAACAACTCCCACGCGTAGTGAATTGCATCACGTTTGAAATAGTCACCAAAACTGAAATTCCCCAGCATTTCGAAAAAAGTGTGATGCCGGGCGGTATAGCCCACGTTCTCAAGGTCATTGTGCTTGCCTCCAGCACGGACACAACGCTGCGAAGTCGTTGCTCGACTGTAGGGACGCAACTCCTGGCCAGTAAAGACGTCCTTGAACTGGACCATACCAGAGTTGGTAAACAGTAATGTGGGATCGTTGCCTGGCACCAGAGAGGAGGACGGCACAATCGTGTGCCCCTTGGACTCGAAGAAACCCAGGAACTTCTCACGTATTTCGGACGCTTTCATCAGAAAAACTCTCGCAACTTGAGACGGAAGTGCTCAATAAAAAGCCAATTATAGTGGCTTGCCAACACCTTGCGACGCCAAAGTCTGGATGCAAACTGATAAGGTCGGCTCACACATCCCGTCACGACTCACATACAAAACCATCATGCACCTGCACCCCCTGAAACATCGTCACATCTTGCCCTAGGTAACGTGGCACCTGGCCATCGTCACACTCACAATGGCCACCCGGACGTGTCGGCCCCGCAAACGGGTGTACGAAATCAAACAATTCGTTCCCCAATGTCATGCGCGATCTCGATAGTCTGCAAGACTGGAACGACCTGGCCCTAAGCCCATCCTGAACCCAGCGTCCAGACTTGCATATCACCAGACTACCGTCGACCAGCGTCGCAAGTAGCCCTGAAGGATGACATGCGTCGTCCTGACGGACCTGTCTCCCCAGTACAACCCCACCATTGGCAAGCAAAGGACGGGTCACCGAGACCGGCCCGTCAAACGCCACATCACCCCGAAAACGCACTGGACGGTCCTCATCGAGGCGCACATAGGGCGCCTGATATCCCGAGCGCCACAAGAGCAGCCCTACGCTACCAACTGGTAATACAGGATGCCCTGAAAGCGGATTCGTGAACTGTATGGTGGCACCCCTGAGCACATTCGCAGACTCCTCCAAAACAGCAGCCCCCTTGCCTTCGAGAGCCATCAACAGATCCAGCGCCTGCATCTGCGCATCGGCCTGGCCCAGCCCAGCCACTGGTTTAAGCACAAGAAGCAGTTCACGGACACACGGCGCTCCCGCAGCGCACTGGCCTGATGTGACTGGCAGCAACGCGAGGTCGTAGGACATCGGCGGCGCCTCGCTAAAACCTGGCGGCAACCGGGAAGAGCGCTTTAGCGCACGCACGAGCGCCACAGGCGACGCCAGTCCGGTGTCACCCCCGCGACCAGCCAAATCGTCAAACAAGCCACTGTTCGTATTCGCCATGAAATCAGTGTCCTGCCCGATGGCCCTCTCTATCGTGAGAATCCAGGCAGCCATCGCACGGATACGGGTGTTAGCCACACGCCCCTGCCACTGTGACGCCCCCCATATTGCCGCCGCCAACAAGATCGCCAGTACCAGCACACACTCAAGCAGAGCCTGTCCTTGCTGCCGGCTTGCGGCTCCTCTCACAAACACACACCTAACTCCTGCGACATCCAGCTCTTTCTTCTTTTCCAACAGACCAACACTGCACATACCACACCCCTAAGAAACCCCGAAGGATCAGGTGGCTCAGATCCGATACTCCTACAGTTCGCCAAGCACTATTCCAGATCTGGCCCGGGCAATTCGCGAGCCAGATCTGATCAGATTTGGACAAACTGCGCTGGCCCTACTGAATGACAAACTCGAAAGTATTCACATCACCAGCCATGCACTGTGCATCAGCCAGAATCGGGTCATATTCTCGAGCCGGAATCGCCGCGCTATTCTTGACCTCCTGTCCAGGCCCTTGGCCGCCGACCTTGACCTGAACCGCCATTCGCTGCATGACAGCCGCAAGTGCCGGGCACGCTGCATGATTCACATTCGTGAGGACCAGCTTGAACGCGCTACCCTCCACACCGCCTGGCAACGTCGCCGGGAGCAACGACACCGTACCTTTGCCTGCCTGACCCGCACCGCCGAGCCCATGCACCACGGCCTGGTCCTTAGACTGAACATGGATCGCAGCAGCGTCACGCAGGCCATTGACCAGCGTGCGCTGACTTACACTCAGATAAGGAGCAGGACCCGCACCAATCCCAGACACTTTCATCCGCGCGATAAACCGCTGCAAGTCTTCTGCGACTCTTGGCACCTTGTTCTCGATCACATACCCCTGAATCGCGGGAATACCAATGATTGCAATCAGAATCATGAGTGCGGTGACAATTGAAACTTCAACCAGCGAAAAGCCTCGCTGTCGAAACAGATTGACAATGGGTACGGTGGCTCGCCGATTCACCTCCGTGATCGACCGGGCTGACAATCGCCCCCGGATCGCCCTTGCCATGACTACTCTGACTTGCGGAATCGTCAACCCGAACCTTGTTTCCCCTACTGCATGCTCTTGCACCTGATCGTTTGGTGAATGCCTCTGACTTTTCCTCGCACGCTTACCACCGCTGGTCAAACCGGTTCCTGATTCATGTCGCACCTGCCTCGATGCCAGCCCTCGGGTTCTGACGCAACCCCGAATCACCTCACCCTCACACTCAAGCAACTGCTCTTCCATTCTTTCTCCCAAAGACTTGCCAACGAAACTGTTCACACCCACCTTGCAACGGACATTGCCGCCAACACATACTCACAGCCATCACCCGTTCGCCCTGACCAGAAGACGAACTGATCGGCCTAATACTCCGCCAGTCCGAGCAGCATTGCCTGCCTCAATTCTTCCATCACGCTGGCATGCCAAGCCCCCATCAAGAGCACAATCAAGGCAGAGAGCAGCAGCATTAACCAGCGCAAAGTGGCCCCTTGACGATTTACTCGAGTCACGAGCAAAGACTGAACCCGATCACCCGCTTGCGCGAAACCTTGTGTCAGCCCGTATCCAAGCACCACATCATTGAGCCTTGCCCAGCTATCGACATCGAGCAATCCGGTATTCATTGCATCCAGTGGGTCTGCACCAAGATCCATCATCGCCAGCATTTTCATCAGATGCCGGGCTATCCAAGGTTGGGCGCATGCCAACTGCATCTCAACAATGGCCCGAAGGGAAACACCGTGAGGCCCGAGATTACGGATCAAAGTCGCCGTCAGGCTGAGGAACTGAAGCGCCTGTCGATCTCGCTCCAGCCTCCAGATTCCAAACCCATCGAACCGGTCTCGGGTGTCCCCCACCCATCCACGCAGCGACCAGACCACCCACCCGGTCGCACCGGCGAGCACAATCGGCAGACAAAAACCAAACGATTGCAACCAGTGCACCCAGGCGATCAATGAACGGGTGGCCGTTCCTGCCTGTTGAGGATCGACCGAAGAGAACGCGTTCAGTAACTCTTTGAGAGTAAAGAGCGGAAAAATCGTCATAACGAGCATCGCCGTCGCCATCGCAATGACGCCAGCCAGCACCGTCTGCAGAAACGCGCGACGGCATTCTTCAAGCGCAGTGCCGCGGTTCGACATGGACTGCAAAATTTGCACCAATGCTTGCTGCCCCGCCAGTCGAGACATTTCAAGGCACGCAACGTCCTCGACAGGCAAGGTGCATTCAAATGTTTCACCCAGATTTGCACCAGACGCCAGATAACGTGACGCCCACCAGTTCGAGAGCACAGCTCGAGCCGAGCGTGGCGGGTGCCTGATTGCGTCAGCCTGAAACAGATCAAGTAACGAACGATGCCTGGATCCGGCAGACAGGCTCGACGCTACATAATCGTAATAGTCGCTGCGCTCTCCAGAAAATCGCCATGCCGCCCACCGGACACCAAGCGGTAGCCGACCAGGTTGTGCAGTTGCTTCAGTGCGCTGATGGGCCGCATTAAGACTGTTTTGTCGACCGAGAATTTTCATGAACATCTCAGGCACTTCCGAATCGCAAAACATACTCCCGGGGGTCAAGTAGACCTTGACTGACATAGATTTTCGCCATTTCAGAAGCCTTTTGCTGCTCATCGATCCAAGATTGATGACGAGCTTGCTCACGAACGTCTGTCATCCGGGACAAGCTCTGGATCCAGGACCAGAAGTGCACGATCCGAGCAGGCTCGATGAACTCTGCAGCCATCAGGCTACCTCGATATCCAGTCGAATGATGCCCGCTAGCGCATGAAACCTGGGCACGAACCTCACCATCCGGGTGCCTGCCAGACATGCCCGAATCAGAAACGGCAAGTAGTGGCTGGCATCGCGAACATCCTTGAGGGTGTCGAAACCGGAACTGACTGCGGTCTATCTGAAGACACCCCTCAATCATTTCCAGCCATGCAGCAGCATGATCATGAGTGATCGGCATCCCAAGCGGGCAGGTCCGCTCACCCTCACTCAACCATTGCGAATGATCCAGGCAGCACTCGACACAAAGTGCGTTGAGCAATGTCTGATAAACCAACAACTTGAGAACTCCTGGAACAGCCAGGAGGTCGGGTGAGACACCCAGGGTGGGCGAGCACAGTCTTGGAACAATCTGTAATGCAGAGCCCGCATGCACAGTCGAATAGACATTGGTTCCCGCCAAGAGGAGATCAGCGAGAGCCCGCGCACTACCTTGATCCCTGATCTCCCCTATCAGCACATCATTAGCCGCACTGCGCTTAAGAGCCTGAAGTTTGATATCGAATCGAGCACGATCTGATTCGCCGTCACCGAACGCAGTGATACCGCACTGAATCGCGTTGGGCAGATCAAACTCCACTGGATCCTCCAGCGTGATCACCTTGCGTTCCGGCGGCAGACTACGAATCAATGCTGCCAGCGTGGTGGACTTTCCACTACCAACTGAGCCAGCAAGCAGGACCGCTCCTCCCGTCGAAAGCCGCGCACGGTAAAGACACTGAAGTTGAGGCTCTGAGTACCCAAGACCACTCAGATCAGTCGTCGCCACACTTCGTTCCCGCTGTAACAGACGAAGCGTAACGCTCGGTCCTTTGTGACTCACAATTGACGCCCACCTCAAACTAACCCGACTACCACCAACCAATCGTTCAAGACGCCCCTGCTGTTCGTACTGAGGTTCGAACACTGCGCCGTTACCCCCCTGGACCCGCATCCATGCAACTGACAACATTTCGTGCATGATCTCTATTGAGAGCTTGGCAAATTGCACTGGACGCACCAGGACACCACGTACGCTGAAGGCAACATCTGCATGCGCCTGACCTCGGAATACGCCAATATGGACGTCACTGGCGTCATGCCTGACTGCCCAGCCAAGCAAATCGTCGAGCAGACTGAACAGGACATGCCCTGAGGTAGAGCCGGTTTTGAGACGAGACTGCGAGACACCCGCACGTTGTTCGATGCGCCCTTTGCGAGCAATCGCACTAAGCACGGACGCTGGCACAGTGACCACGGATCTTGCCGCGAGTCTGAGCCCAACCTGTCCCATCGCAATGCGCAAGGCCAGGACACCGTCGTCATGCAAATACTCGGGCAGGACAAGAATGACGCATTCCTGACTTGGCAACTGTACTGCGCACATTCTGTCTGCGAGTTGACTGCTGTCGACGTCGAGTCTGTGCATTACTGAAACAAACTGACCAGACTGCAATTCAGGAAGATCCCTGTACTCGCACCATCGAACGGTCCGGTCCACATCACTCAAAGCAGTATGGCGAGATTGAGAAAAAGCCCTCATTGGATATACTCCTTCATTTCCAGGACACTGCTGCACGAGGAAACCGGCGTTTCAGTCCCGTTTACCATTGACGACAACATGCTCAATCAAAGCGGCCTAAACATATTGAACCGTCACGATCGGCCCCCGTTGATGCACATCTTCTGGCGAGTCCCTTTGAACCTGAAGGCCAGGCAAGGCGGCTGAATTGCAACTAGCTGGAATGACTGCTCGAACGGCTTTTGGGCAGATCGCTGACCCTGAACAAACTCCACCGTCTTACCCCGGTAGCGCACCTGTGCATGAAGGCTGGGCTCAACACCCCAGATCCCAACCAGCTCAAACACAGGAGTTACCACGCCGGACGGTGCCCGGTTCTGAGCGCGCAACATAGCCACAGACTCTTCGTGCAGCAAGTCACCTACAGTCATTGACGAGACCAGAACCGGCAAACCAGACAACAAAACAGTTGAAAACAAACGGACGGCCAATTTTCTAATCGATTCAGGTTGCTTATGACACATCAATCAGATCTCCTTCAAGATAGGCACGTAGCCGAGTTGTTCTGGACTGTTCTAAGCTTGGGCTGAGCACTTCCAGATGCATGGATTTCCATCGAACAAGAACGGGCAGACTCTCTACTCTGGACAGATGACGCAAAGGCAGGCTCAGCCGAATCATCCGGCGTTGAAGTCGTTGTGCAGGCAGAGAACTGGCAGGCCGGCCATCCCCGTCATACGCCCCCGTTCCGTCAGTTTGGGAATGTGAGCCGAGCTCGTCCGCTACATTTGCCGAGATCAGATCGATCACCGGAACTGGTTGGCTGAGCTCGATTGAATAAGTGAATGCAGAAAGATCCTGCAAGCTTGTAAGCCATCCGGATCCTGCCTCCTTTTCCACCGGCTGAGATGAAAGTTCATCATGCCTCAGGCGGCGTGGCCGGTAAGGCAGACTTCGAACTGCTTCGGTTCTGTCGATCGAGGATGGAACAATTTGCCAACCAGCCTCGACAACTGATGACAAATGGAGATTCGTCACACCTGGCGCCTGCCTCGAATAAATGGCACGGCAATCCACCGTTCGGAGTCCCCAGTCACAAAAGACACGCTCCAGAAGCCATCCAGGTGGATCAACGGGAAGGCCATTCCAGATCTGCGCAACTCGGCTCACATCGGCAGGAGTGATTAGCTCAATCACTGCTTTCTCGTTCGGAGGTATGTGCAACTGATGGTGTGCGCTCTCACGGTGCGAGCCACGCCCATCAACAGACGGAGCCCATCTCACCCATGCGATCAGGCACAAAGTAACCAGAGCAAGAAGCAAGATCCACTTTGCGGGGAACGTGCGAAGCCGGCGCAGTGTTGCTCTGGAGTCGGCGCGGGGATTGCGAAGGAAATCCAAAGCTGATGCCGAACTCAGATCGGACTCTGGCAAATCGTGCTGATCGATCTGCAAATTTATAAATCGCTGGCGGATTGAGGACTCAATATCCTGCACCTGTTCTTGCGAGTCAACCCAACAATCCGTCTGGCTGAGAACATTTCCCTCGCTGACTGCAACCACCCAATGCCGTCCCCCCTGAAGTCGCAGAATCAGCATGTGCGCCCCGACTGGGCGTTGACTTGCATACTGCACCGCCGCACTGTGCCCGTGTGCCTCCCGTATCGATCCTTTTGGAGCATGCGGCAGAAAGCCGACAGTACCGGCGCCTGTCTGCGGCCCTGCCCACCACCGAATACGCTCCCGACGCAATTGTCTAAGTAGCAACTTCCGGCTTCTGGCTCCAACCGTGGGCAACCATTTCAACCCGAACACCCAATACTGACGTTTGCCTGGGCAGTGCAAGACCCTGCAACCAGGTGCGTACTCGTGCCAGGTCCAACCCGGATCCGTGACGGAGGTCGTGGTCTCTATGGCATCCACGTCAGAGTCCCTCCTCGATCTGGGCAGTGACAAAAATCAACGTCATTCGCTGCTGTTTGGCCAGTCGGTCGTGCCCACCTGTTGCTCGGGGCATATCGGGAGCGAGCCGACTACCCTCATTCTGCTCTTCTCGCTCTTCAAAACCCGCAATCAGAACGGGGCTACCTGGACGCAACGCAACCTGCTGGACGGTCCCGCTTCCGTGGACGGTCAGCTGCTGAATTTGATAGGAATTACGTTCGCTGCCAAACTGTAGTGCTTTGAGCGGCATCGCAACTGTGTTGTCATAGGCCACAGAGAGCAGAATCTGCCCATCGTCCTGGACATCTGGCACGAGCGTCAGGAACGCCCCGGTTGTCTCACGTTTCTGGCTGACAGCTACCCCGGGCTGATTCACGCTTTCCTCACCCTTGCGAGTGGTGCTTGAGAGAGCCTGAACCTGATCCACATACGTGAAAGTGGATCGAACTGCGTGAGTCACTGGTCGTCGGTTAAGTGTGACGACTGGAACCACCGTGTGACGCAATACGTTGGCATAGTCGGCCAATGCTTTTACCGTCAAGCTGGCGCTTATCATCCCGGCGCTCGCATTTGCTTGCATGACTGCAGGCGCAGAACCAGTTGAGTGATTGCCCCCGCCGACAGCCATGAGACCGTGCGCAAACGCCAGAGACCAGTCAAGGCCTTGCTCCTGTCCCGCCTTCTGAGTAACGGTCATCTCCTCAAATACAAGTCTGACCCGCAGGCTCATCGATCGATTAATTGCTTCGAGATAAGTCGCGATCGACTCTAGTGCCGCTGGCGTATCGGTCACGACAATAGATGTCAAGGATCCCGCCTGGGCCGAGACATTACCTGCTCGGGTCAGAAACGGCTCCAGACGATGCCTGATCGCATCCAGAACGGGTTCTCGATCCAGAGTCAACGTCGTCTGAGCGGCACTTTGAAAGCCCTCGCTGGCAGACGACCCACCACGTCCGAGCTTCATCTCGCTTGCCGCTGAAAGGGTTAGAGCCCTCACATCGAACACACGGGTCTGAGTTCGATAGAACTCAATGCCGCGTGAGGTATAGCGCCAGTGAACATCGTGCTCGGCGGCCACAACATCCAGGATAGTAGCCAGTGGGAATGTTCCACTTGGCATCTGCCTTTGCATCGGCTGCGACAAATGCTGAACCGACTCCAGGCCTTGCAATCTGGGCATGAAGTGATGAGCAGGCAGCAGTGCATCAGGCAGAACTCTGACTGGAATCGATGTCGCAAGCGCGATCCTGTTCGCAACTTGTTGTAGCGAACCTCGCTTGTCCTGAAAAACAAGAGTTGTCTTTAACTGAGTGCGCAAAGCCTCTGGCATAGTCACTTCACTAGCCAGTGCGACTGGCTTTCCGGACACCCATGGCTTGGAGACAATCTGAGCCCCCTCGCTCGCACGTGGTTCGTTGAAAGTTTCACGCGCCATCGCCATCTGGGACTTGGCGACTTCGATGGTGTTTTGACTCTGAGCGAGATCCTGGTCAAGTCCGCATGCGCTTAAGACGCATGCAAAAGTCAGGCTGAGCATCGAGAGAGGACGCATGATCACTGCCCTCCGATCTGTTTGGCGGTAGGGTCGCAGGATTCGTTTGCCGAGATCACGCGTAGCACTCTATTGGCATAGAAGCACGGTTGCAAGGGCCGACCTGCTATGTCGGTAGCAGCAAGCAACGCACGTACCGCAGAGATGAAACTCCCTTCAAAACGGGCGCTAGCTGTAATCGGCAAATCAACCGGGACAGCCCAGTGACCATTCTCGAAATGCCATCGATGGTCTGCCGCCCATCGCATCAGCGCCTGCCGAATAGTCTGATCCTGCATCTGCAGTTCAAACAAATCCGCCTCAAATTTCTGTCTTGCGCCTTGTGTATCTGTGGCAGAGCTGGCGATCGCTGAAGCAGGTCGCTCCCTGACCTGAGGTTGGCGACTGGCGTTGAAATGCTCGCGACCATGTCTGGCATCAGCCCTGAGCATTCCTCCTTGAAAGCGAAGCTGGCGCCACTGCCCGTCAATCACCGAGAACTTGCCGTGCCTGCGCGGTTCAGCGACTTGCCACTGACCGGCATCAAGCACAAATACGGAGGGAACTGGCTGGCCTGGGTGCCACTGTAGCCATACACGCCACTGATCCGAGAAAATCTGTAATGGGGCAACCCGGCGATCACCGCTGAGATACCAGTCGAAATCGGGCTCGCCAATCAGTTGAAACTGGTCTGCTGGTGGACGCAGGGTACGTGCAGAGCCATCCTTATCCGAACTGCAACCGGATAGCACGAGCACACCTGCCAAGGCCGCTGTCATCGCGCAAAGACATCTCCTGCTCATCACAATACTCCCGGATACCGCGACACACTTGTCGGGAGAGGATCAAAGACGACCCCCTTTGTTGATCAAGGGCCGAATCATGCACCTTGCCGGGCAGATCAACAATTGTGTTGAGCAACAATAGAAAATGCCACAGTACGAAAAATACTATGAGCAACACCACCCTGTTTTGTAACAGAAGGAAGTTCGCGAGCAGGATGAGTTCCGGTTTAGTCCTGTTTCCAGGCGAGTCGGACATCAAGACCCAACGCTGCACTCATGACCCAACCGATGACCCTAAGGTGGTCACGATCGACCGGAATACCCACGCTACGGTACAGATCTCCACGCAGCTCATCGAGCAACAAGGCAGGAGAGAGCCATCGTAAGCAAACAGAGAGTTTGCTGAACACTCGATGAAAGTAGCGAAACCGGACTGGCTTCCGCGTATAGGTTCGGCTGACTACGTAGCGTAGGACAGATGAAATATTCTTTGATTCTCGCATCGTCACGACCGATGAGAAAACTCATCGCCTTCCAAGGCATCTGACAAGCCGAAGCAATCTGAGCATCAGGTTTATCTGAATCACTTATGACACCCAACAGTCGCCTGTCAGACGTGCCAAAGGTCATGGAGCCTCGAAATATCAAGGTTTCGAAACGAGAAACCACGCGGCCCTACTGACAAGCCTTGATGCTGCTTTGATAAATAGCGAACACATTCCCCTCCTGGAGTCTATCGGACTTCTCAAAAATCGATTGAGACCGGTCAAAAATAAACTTTTACTTAGTTGTTTTTGACGAAATACAGCGATTTCGTGAGGCGGGTTTTCGCAAAAGCTTAGCGAATCGCATTCGTGGCGTGCCGAGAAATCCTGAGTCCGACAGGTTCCTGGGAAAACGAAGCTTGCTCAAGTTGGCAGGTGCTTTATAGGAGACATTTCCGATAATGGGCTGCCGGGACATGGAGTTAACAGGGAGTCCGATCACGCCCACCCCCTGGTGGGCGTACACTCAGCGCTTGAGCAATCCTTTTACTTCGATCGAGAGTCGCTCAGCCTTGACGCAAGGCTGAGCAGATCTTACTTACCAGTGTTGATCATCCGCTCAGCTGGAGCTTTCGCTTCCTGCAAGGCTGACATAGGTGGGGCCTCATCGTTAATCGCACGGTTAAAGCCCGTATTCAAGATTGCACGCGCGCGGGGATAGTGGGGCGCACGAAATCCGCGGCTATCCTTGTTATGAGTCTTATGCATCTTCTCGATGAACTCACGTGCGCCGGGCGCACGATCGTAAAAAGCCACATCTGATGCTCGGAAAGCAGCATCAGTCAACGGCAGAAAACCTGTCTGCTGATGCCATCTGGCTGCAATTACAGGTGTCGCTAAAAAAGCAAGAAACTCCGCAGAAGCCTTGTTTCGGTCTGCCGACTGACCACTCAACAGCCACAGAGCGCCACCACCCACGAATGGGGCACCTGGGGTCTTGGTCTCTTGAGGATAATAGGGTACAGGCGCCACACCAAAGCGCACGCCCGACGGGCGCAGTGTTCCCAACGCAGATGAGGTCGTGGTCAGGACGGCACATCGCCCTTCAGCAAATGCACGGTCCGGCTCGCTATCATCGGTACTCATGATCAGCAGATCTGTTTTCTTCCAGGACACCATTAGCGAAAGATGCCGCATGTACAAGGTGCCAAAGTTAAAGCTCAGATTCTTTGCATTGGTCAACCCGTTATCCGGCTTGAGATAAAGCTCCCCGTTAACAGGAGCCAGGTTTTCAAGATGGACATTGACTTGCTGGGCCGAGGCGTATGGACACTGATAATTGCCGACATTGCGCAGCTCAAGCAAATGATGCTGCAGATCGGCCCAGGTGTCTGCCGGTTTGTTAATGTCCAGCCCGGCACTTCGGTAAGCGTCCGTGTTGTAGAACATGACCGGAACTTCAGCCATAAAAGGGAACGCCAGCAGCCGTCCTTTCGAGTCTCTCACAAAAGAAGTCGTTTTCTCGAGGAACCAGGAGGCATCCTTGATCGGATACTTGGACAGAAGCCGGTAAAGAGGCAACACCTCCTTGTGCTGAGCAATCACTTCCGGTGCATGTGTATCGTGCAATTGCACAAGATCAGGCTTCTTGCGATCTCCCTTGATGGCTTTCTGGGCCGCCTCAACCAAGTCCTGCTGGCTGGAGAAACGAGTCAGATCAACCGAAGCACCTTTGGCCTGCTTGTTGAAATCAGAAACCAGTGCCTCAAAGGCCGTACGATTCGGTCCGGTCAGGGAGTGCCAGACCTCGATCTCGACCGCATGTACGGGAATGACTGCACCACCGATCATGACTGCGGATGTAGCAATCAAATTGCGCATCAAATATTTCACAGACCCTTCCTTTTACAAAAAACCTGCAGACTATAGCCAAGATGGCGCTGCAGGCGAAACTCAGATTCCTACAAACGGAAATTCCGGTTCGGGCTTCTGCCCGTTGACGATGTCTGCCAGAGCTCTGCCCGACCCCACGCCCATCGTCCAGCCCAGCGTCCCGTGTCCAGTGTTGAGATACAGATTGGGAATTCGTGTCCTACCGATCAGCGGTACGTTAGAGGGAGTGGACGGACGAAGCCCGGACCAGTATCTGACATTGTCAAAGTCAAGAATTTCGGGAAATAGTTCCCGGGCCAGTTCTGACATCCTTGTGCAACGAGCTGGATTGAGCGTTCTCGAATATCCTGAAAGCTCCGCAGTGCCAGCCATGCGCAGCTCGTTGCCAAGACGGGAGAAAACCACCTTGTTCAAGCTGTCCGTGAGGCTGACCTTGGGTGCTGCATCAGGATCAAGAATCGGAAACGTGGCTGAATAACCTTTGGTCGGATAGATCAGGCAGTGAACACCGAGTGGGCGCATCAGTTGAGGAGTGAAACTCCCCAGACTAACCACGAATGCATCAGCATCGACCCGCCCATAACTACCATCATCACGAATAATCTCGACAGCTGCCGCACGTCCGTTCTCGCAGATCACCCGCGTGATTCGTGTCGAGAACATAAATTTCACACCTTTAGACTCAGCCCTCTCGGCGAGTTCCTGTGTGAAGACCCTGGCATCACCGCTCTCGTCTGTGGCAGTGAAATCGCCACCCACAATTGATGCGCGATGCGCAGCCAGTGCAGGCTCAATCTGAACAACTTCGTCAGCTGTGATCACCCTGCGGTCAACACCAAAATCCCGCATCACGTCGGCGGCCTTCTGAGACCCCTCAAACTCCTTGGGATCCCGATAAAAATTCAGAATTCCGAGCTCGAGGTGCTTGTAATCGATCTGCAGAGATTCGCGCATCAATTTGAGTGTCTCATGACTGTACTGCGCAAGTCTGACCATCGCCTCGATATTCGGAACCAGTCGTGACGGCAAACACTCCCGCAAAAACGCCAGACCCCAGATCCATTGCCGCCAGTCGAACTGTGGTCTGAATAGCAGAGGTGCGTCATCTTTGGTGAGCCACTTGAGCAACTTGAGAGGCGCCTGCGGATTCGCCCAGGGCTCCGCATACGAAACAGATATCTGCCCACCATTGGCAAAAGAGGTTTCCTGGGCGACTCCCGTCTCGCGATCAATGACCACCACATCATGGCCGGCTTCACGAAGCCACCAAGCGGAGCTGGTGCCCACAATCCCACTGCCAAGTACGACAACCTTCATGAAAAGCCTCCCGGCGTTCTATGGTTATCAGATCAACTTAGTTTAGCTTCAGCCTTGTGCTGCATCAGCTGCTGGCGTAAAAGCATCCATAAAAAATGCCTCTTCCGGCAGTCCTGCAGCATCAAAACTGTGGCGAGCCGCCTCGACCATGGCCGGATTGCCGCAAGCATACACCTCGTGACTGCCCAGATCAGGAAAATCGTCCAGAACAGCCTGATGTACAAAACCTGTCCGCCCCGTCCAGCCGTCCTCCGGCAGGGCATCAGAGATGACTGGAATGTAACGGAAACCAGGCAGCTTCTCCTGCCAACTGCTCGCCAGATCGCTCATGTAAAGGTCACGGGGACGTCGACCTCCCCAATACAGGATCGCAGGCCTGGGATTGGACTGCGCGATCATCTGTTCGATGATTGCCTTGATAGGCGCAAATCCAGTCCCGCTAGCCAGGAAGATGATAGGTTTGTCATTATCCTGACGCAGAAAAAACGACCCGAGAGGCCCTTCAAAGCGCAGGATCTCCCTCTCTTTCATCTTGGTAGCTCCAGCACCAAACACATGATCCGTAAAATAGCCTCCCGGCATGTGGCGTACATGCAACTCAAGCTGATTGGCGCCCTCAGGCGGCGTGGCCATTGAGAAACTGCGCCGCTTGCCGTCCTTGAGCAGCAAGTCAACATACTGGCCAGCGTAGTATCTAAAGGTCTCTGCTGCCGGCAGTTGTAAAGTGAGCACTGCCACGTCGTGCGATGGCATCTCGATTCCGACAACCCGCACAGGCAACTTTCGAATCTGAATATCCGAAGCCATCCGGACCTCCCGGGACTCGATCACCATATCCGAGCGCGGCATGGCCTGGCACAATAGCGTGAAGCCAGCGTCTAGTTCGTCAGCCGACAGAACCTGCTCTGGCGCATTCCCTGCATCGTACTCACCAGAAAGGACCTTGCCTTTGCAGCTCGAACATGCCCCGCTACGACAGCTGTAGGGTAGAACTATGCCAGCGGCTAGCGCTGCGTCCAGAACACTCTGGTCATCGGTTGCGCTGAACTGATGTTCACTGGGTTCAATCTTGATCTGAAAGGTTGCCATATCTGTAATAACTCAAATACTCGATGGGGATTGCGGATTCAAAAGCACGGGAGACTTCAGTCTGGTCTGGAACACCCGGCCCTTGCGTGCACGCTTGCTCAAATAGGGCTCTAGCGTATCACCGACGAGGACATCGATTCTCGTCTGGTTACGATAAACCCCTTCGACGCGCAAGCCTTGCGCATCGACCGCGGCAATCTGCGCAAGCATGCTGGCTGCATCAAGCGCCATCAATACTGTTCCACGGCCACCGCCTGACAGCTTCTTGACTTCGGCAAGATCGATGACGGCCAGTTTGCCGTTGGACGAAAGCAGCGCAAGGTGGCTGGCCTGAGAAACCAGCTGCAAAGGCTTAAGCAGTGACTCTCCAGGCTCCAGTGTAATGAACTGCTTGCCACCTTTCTGTCGAGTACTCATTGCACGTAGGGGTGCTCGGAAACCGAATCCGGCAGAGTGCGCGAACAGCCAGACTGAGTCCTCGTTTCCGGCCAGAAAGTGAATGATCTGTGTCCCAGGCTCGAGATCGATCATTGCTGTCACCGGGCTGCCATCCCCGCGCGCTGACGGCAACGAAGCGACTGGCACTGAATAGACGCGACCGTTTGAGCCGATTGCAACAAGCTGATCAGTCGTGCGTACCTCAAATGCGCCGTAGCATCCGTCTCCGTTCTTGAAATTGAACTGACTCGCGTCGTGCCCCCACCCTTGGCGACTTCGCAGCCAGCCTTTGGTCGACACAACCACTGTCACAGGCTCGTCAACCACCTTGACCTCGAGCACTGCACGTTGTGCTGGCTCAATCAAGGTACGACGATCATCACCAAACTGTTTGACGTCCGCCTCGACCTCCTTGATCATCAAACGTCTAAGAGCCGATGGCTTATCGATAAGTTCAGCTAGCTGCACACCTTCCTTGCGCTTGCTCTCAAGCTCCTGTTCGATGCGAATACCCTCGAGTCTGGCGAGTTGTCGCAGCCGCATCTCAAGGATATCTTCCGCCTGGCGCTCAGTCAGGTGAAAGCGTGACATCAGTGCCTGTCGTGGCTCGTCTGACTCTCTGATCGTCTGAATCACCTCATCTACATTCAGGTATACGATCATGCGACCTTCAAGCACATGGATCCGGTCATTGACTGCATCCAGGCGATGCTGGCTGCGTCGCAACATGGTCTGCAAGCGAAACTCGACCCACTCAGTCAGGATGTCACGCAGAGATTTTTGTCGCGGCAGTCCGTTGGTTCCCACGCACACCAGATTGACCGAAACATTGGTTTCAAGGCTTGTCTGGGCCAGCAGCGTGTTGACCAGCTCGTCGCGATCGATTCTTGAAGTCTTGGGCTCGAAGACCAGACGCACTGCCGCATCCTTGCCTGACTCATCCCTCACAGTGTCAAGCAGGCCCAGCATCATTGCCTTGGCTTGCTGTTGCTTGGGAGTCAGTGTCTTTTTGCCAGCCTTGACCTTGGGGTTGGTGATGTCTTCAATTTCTTCGAGCACTCGCTGTCCGGAAGTCCCCGGGGCAAGTTCGGTGACAACAAGTTGCCACTGTCCGCGCGCCATTTCCTCAAACTGCCAGCGCGCTCTCACCTTGAGCGATCCACGCCCTGAAGCATAGACCTGAGAGATGTCCTCGGGCGCGTTGATGACATGGCCTCCCCCTGGAAAGTCCGGCCCGGGAATCAAGCGCATGAGCGCCTCATCGTCCAGACCCGGATCTTTGACCAGCGCAACGCAGGCCTGGCCAACTTCCCTCAGATTGTGCGAAACGATCTCGGTTGCCATTCCAACTGCAATCCCGGAGGCACCATTGAGCAACATGACGGGCAGACGGGCTGGCAATGCTGCGGGCTCCATCTGGCTGCCATCGTAGTTCGGAACAAAGTCGACAGTTCCTTCGTTGAGTTCATCAAGCAACAGGCGCGAAAACGGGGTAAGTCGGGCTTCGGTATACCGCATGGCCGCCGCATTGTCGCCATCTCTCGAACCGAAATTGCCCTGACCGTCGATCAGCGGATAGCGCAATGTAAAGGACTGTGCCATGCGTACCAACGCATCGTATGCCGCCTGATCGCCGTGAGGGTGATATTTTCCGAGCACATCGCCCACGACGCGAGCCGACTTGACAGGTCGTGCGCCACCACTGAGCCCCATCGCCTGCATGGCATACAGAATCCTCCGCTGCACAGGCTTCTGACCATCACCCAGATCAGGCAGTGCCCTGCCCCTCACCACCGATACGGCATAGTCCAGATAGGCCTGTTCTGCATAAAGCCCGAGGGTTAATGTGTCGTCAGATTCGAAATCGAACAAAGACGCTTGTTGATCATCACTCATGAACAGTTACTGTCCTAGAAATTACTAAAATACGGCAGAATCGAAAGCAGGTTCGAATGGAGCGCGTTTACAGGTCAAGCTGGGCCAGGTTGCCCTTCTCTTCAATCCACAATCTTCTCTGCGAGGACTCACCTTTACCCATCAGCATGGTAAACATGGAGCGCGTCTGGTCAAATCCAAGATCCCCATACGAGACCTTGAGTAGTCGACGGGTATCAGGATTCATAGTGGTCTCCCATAACTGCTCCGGACTCATTTCGCCCAGACCCTTGAAGCGACCGATTGACCAACTGCCGTCACGAACACCCTCCTGACGCATTTTGTCCTGGAGCGCCTCAAGCTCACCCTCGTCCAGGCAGTAAAACTTGCGCATTGGCCTCTTTCCTTGCGCTGGCACATCAACCCTGAACAACGGCGGGCGAGCAACATAGACATGCCCTTTTTCTACCAGTTTCGGAAAGTGCTTGAAAAAAAGCGTCAACAAAAGCACTTGGATGTGTGACCCGTCCACATCGGCGTCCGACAGGATGCAGATACGACCGTAACGCAAGCTGGTCAAATCAGGGTCATCGCCTGGACCATGCGGATCGACACCAATCGCAACCGAAATATCGTGAATCTCGTTGTTCGCGAAAAGCCGGTCCCGGTCGACTTCCCAGGCGTTCAATACCTTCCCACGCAAAGGCAGAACTGCCTGAAACGTCTTGTCCCGTCCCATCTTGGCCGAACCGCCCGCCGAATCTCCTTCGACCAGAAAAACTTCCGTGCGGGAAATATCACTTGACTCGCAGTCAGTGAGCTTACCCGGCAAAACAGCCACACCAGAGCTCTTGCGCTTCTCGACCTTCTGTGCCGCCCGGGTGCGCGCTTGAGCCTGCCGGATGGCCAGCTCGGCCAGCTTGCGACCATACTCGACGTGCTGATTAAGCCAGAGCTCCAACGCTGACCGGACAAACCCACTCACAAGCCTGACGGCATCCCGACTGTTGAGACGTTCCTTGATCTGACCTTGAAACTGTGGATCAAGTACTTTCGCAGACAGGACGAAACTCACTCGGGAAAACACATCCTCGGACAACAATCGAGTACCTTTGGGCAGCAGACTATGCATTTCAGCAAACGCCTTGACCGCATTGAACAGCCCCTCCCTCAAGCCCGCCTCATGCGTACCGCCTGCCGGCGTGGGGATCAGGTTGACGTAAGACTCTCGAAACATCGGTCCTTCTTCATTCCACACAACAACCCATTGCGCGCCCTCTCCAGGCGAGAAAGTGTCGTCGTCTTGAGCTGCAAACTGCTCCCCCGCAAAAAGCGGGACCAGCAACCCGTCGGTACCAATCTCATCGATCAGGTAGCCTGCCAATCCATCCTTGTACTGCCAGGTTTGCTGCTCGCCCGACTTTTCACTTCTGAGCGTAACCGTGATACCTGGCAAAAGCACCGCCTTGCTGCGCAAAAGACGAACGAGATCGTGTGTCGGTAGCGTTGCCGAATCAAAATACTTGTGCTCCGGCCAGACCCGAACACGGGTACCCGTGTTCCTGCGCCCGACCTCGCCAGTCTTGCTCAATTCCTGTACAACATTACCCTGTTCAAACACCATCTCGTGCTGACCACCATCGCGCCAGACGGTGAGTTCAAGGCGTCGGGACAATGCATTGGTGACTGAAACACCCACACCGTGCAACCCCCCCGAAAACGCGTACGCGCCTCCACTGGCGTGCTTCTCGAACTTTCCACCTGCGTGCAGACGCGTAAAAACGAGTTCAGCAACAGGTGCGTTCTCTTCCGCATGCAGCCCCACAGGAATTCCGCGACCATCATCCTGAACCGCCACACTTCCATCTGTATACAACGTGACATCAATTTGCTTGCAATAGCCAGCAAGTGCCTCGTCCGCAGCGTTGTCAATGACTTCCTGAATAATGTGCAGCGGATTCTCTGTTCGGGTGTACATGCCCGGACGCTGCCGTACGGGCTCGAGACCCTTCAGAACCCGTATGGATGATTCGTTGTAGGAAGGTGAAGTCAAGCTATCCCCATTTCTGTCATGTTCTGGACTCAATCACATTGGCTATCGCGCATAAAGCCCTGAACGTATTGATGCAACGTATTCTACTTTTGCAAACCCCGTTCGACGCCAAGTTTACCGCCCCTGAGCGTCTGCTTAAAATTTGCTCACCTGGACGCATCACGCATTTGCATCTAGCCCTCCCCTCCGGATCGCACCAAAGCCGGCTGTCGGGACGACACGCCTTGCTCCGGAAGCTGCCAGCTACGGAGTTCCTTATATTCAAATTTAATCTGATTATTTAAACAGTATATAGGAACAAACAGGTGACTCGCTACGAACTACCGGAAGAACTTGCACCGAGTAGCGAGACGTCTGCCGCATCATTCCCGCCGATATGTTGCAAAATCGCACCTGGAAATTTGTAAGCAATCGTGAATCAAATCCGACGCCACCGCCAGGGGGCAGGAGCTTAAGTGACGCAAAACAAGTGGCCTTGCTTCGAGTCTGGCAACATCATCATCGAATCAGGTACAAATCAAAAAATCAATTAGAAAAACATGATTTATTAGCACCATGTATGCAACCACCTTCTGTGATCCGGGCCCGGCCACCTCACTTGACGCAGCGAGTTCAGTCTGCCGACACAAGACCTGACCCGTAAACATGTGAAAGGCCATTTATACAAAACTGGTAGCCGACTCGTTTCAACTCTTCCCGGTGGAGTGTTTCGTGTACTGAGAGAATCGGTGTTATGCTTTTATCAGTCTGGTTAAAACAGATGTTAAGGCACCGATCAGGTGCAACATCTCGCCATCTACGGCTAAAGCGACCAAGCAGCGTTGTCTGTCGCCGGATAGTGAACCGACTACCAGGGTAGTCATATTGATCTTCATTCAATTCTGCTTTCTGGTAGTCTTGCTGTATTGGTTTGAAGACAACACCAAGTTCGACGCTTTACGTGCAGGTGCTGATACCCCGTCACAGCATGTACCGCGTACTGTCTTGCCACAGTCAGCGTTTTGCCTGAAGGCTTGAGGCCTGGGCACCTGTCCTGAACATGTGTTGCCCTAAACAAGATTCCATTTTTTGATAGTGAGTGTTTCGATGAGCGAAAACATCAAGAACGTCAGTGATGACACTTTTGCAACCGATGTCCTCGGTTCTGACAAACCGGTTCTCGTGGATTACTGGGCCGCGTGGTGCGGCCCGTGCAAGATGATTGCCCCCATGCTTGAAGACGTTGCGAAAGAGTATGGTGACCGCGTCACGATTGCAAAACTGAACGTCGACGAAAATCCTCAGACTGCTGCCAAGTTTGGCATTCGCGGCATTCCCACACTGATGCTGTTCCAGAACGGAGAGGCCAAGGCAACCAAAGTTGGCGCTCTGTCCAAGTCGCAACTGACCGAGTTTCTCGACAAATCCATCTGATTCCTGACTTCAATCCAGTCGCTTTGCGCAGGATCCCGTCGGATCCTGCCAGCACCTCCCCCGGATTGTCCTCTACTCGCCCCTATATCTGCTTTCTTAAAGAATTCTCTTAAATTCATGCACCTGAACGAACTCAAGGCGCTGCACGTTTCGCAGTTGCTGGAAATGGCCGCAAGCCTGGAAATCGAAAACGCAAACCGTCTGCGCAAGCAGGAATTGATGTTTGCCATCATGAAACGTCGCGCCAAACAGGGCGAACAGATATTTGGTGACGGTGTTCTCGAAGTCCTGCCAGATGGCTTTGGATTCCTGCGATCACCAGACACCTCCTATCTGGCCAGCACGGACGATATTTACATCTCGCCCTCCCAGATCAGGCGTTTCAACCTGCACACAGGCGACTCGATCGAAGGGGAAGTCCGTACGCCCAAAGACGGTGAACGTTACTTTGCACTGGTCAAGGTCGACAAAGTGAACGGCATGCCACCGGACTCAATCAAGCACCGGATCATGTTCGAGAACCTGACTCCGCTGCATCCGAATGAGCCGATGCGCCTTGAGCGCGACATCAAGAGTGAAGAAAATCTGACCGGTCGTATTCTTGACATCTTCGCACCAGTTGGTAAAGGCCAGCGCGGCCTGATTGTGGCAAGCCCCAAATCGGGCAAGACGGTGATGATGCAGCATATCGCCCATGCCATCACCACCAACCACCCTGAAGCCGTCATGATCGTGATGCTGGTTGACGAGCGCCCTGAAGAAGTCACCGAGATGCAACGCACCGTTCGGGGGAAGTTGTGGCGTCTACCTTCGATGAACCTGCAACACGTCACGTTCAGGTTGCCGAGATGGTCATCGAGCGCGCAAAACGCCTGGTTGAACTGAAGAAGGATGTCGTTATTCTTCTTGACTCAATCACCCGCCTGGCCAGGGCATACAACACTGTGGTTCCATCTTCAGGCAAAGTACTCACCGGCGGTGTGGATGCAAATGCTCTGCAGCGCCCCAAGCGATTCTTTGGTGCTGCACGTAATCTTGAGGAAGGCGGCTCCTTGACGATTATTGGCACCGCCCTGATCGAGACTGGCAGTCGGATGGACGAGGTCATCTACGAAGAGTTCAAGGGTACCGGCAACTCGGAAATCCACCTGGAACGACGTCTGGCCGAGAAACGGGTCTACCCGGCAATCAACCTGAACAAATCTGGTACACGTCGTGAAGAGTTGCTGATCAAACCTGACCTGCTCCCCAAGATATGGGTACTGCGCAAATTCATCCATGACATGGATGAGGTAGAAGCAATGGAGTTCATTCTCGACAAGATGAGAACGACCAAAACCAACAATGAATTCTTCGAGTTGATGAAGAGGTAAGCCTCTCAGAAGGTGCGATGTCCGACGCTGCAACGTCGACTCGCCCGGGAGATCAATCCTCCCGTAGGATTGCAAACCCGGACAAACACTTCCCCATAGCCGGTCTCTGCGAGGAGCCGGCTTTTTCTTACGATCCAACGTAACTCAAACTGCTACTTTGCCAGTTGTGCCAGGCCACAAAAAACCGAGCCATAACTAAAAATATCTTTGATTGATCAGTCATGAGATGCGACTGCTCCTCACGCCTGAGGGCGGAGGCTTCCCACTTCAAAGGCGGTTGCGGGCACGCCAGGTGCTCGACTGATACCCGTTTCCGATCTTTGGCGATGTTCGCGCCAAAGAAGTCCCGCAGCCGACACGCCTTGCCGTGGTCGGCTGCTTTCGTGGCTTCAAAGCGTCGTTTCGCCGCTTCGATCTTGCGCGACATGGCCTGCTGCTTGCGTTTCAAGTTCTTCAGCGCCCGGCGCTGGATACCAGCGCATCCTTTAGCCCCAGATCGACGCCGGTAACGCGCTCGATATGGGTTGGCGGTTCGATCTCCGGCAAGCCGTCATCCCCGAGAATCGAGGCGTAATATTTCCCCGTCGATTCCCGTGAGATGGTGACAGTTTTGATTTTGCCCACGATCTCGCGGTGTACAACAGCTTTCACCCAGCCAACCTTTGGCAAACAGGCGAGGTTGCCCTCAAGTTTCACGCGCTGGGGTACGCGATGCTTTGCCGGGATGCGTGCTTGTTCTTGAAGCGCGTCTGCGAGCGGTTTCATGTTGAACTTGCCGAGTTCAACGGGGAAAGTGACCATGTTCACTTGCTGGTCAACTTCCCGCCGGGCGTCGAACTCTCGAAGCTGGTCAACGGCCTCAAGGGCGTTTCAAGCCGCTTGCTCCGCAAGCAGTTCCCTGAGCTTGAGAATCGGTACTGAAAAAATGTGCTCTGGAGTCGCAGCTATTTTGCCGCTTCCTGCGGCGGTGCACCACTGGAAATCATTCCGCAGTATGTCGAGCGACAGAGAACACCGACTTAAACCCAAGGACGCCCTTGGCGTGCGCGCCTTGTATCCCCACCTTGTATCCCCGCCCAATCGGGTCACCTCCGGCTAAAGGACGCTACGCGTCCGGGACCGACTGGAGCGAGGGTTCACTGCGGACTGGCTAAAATTTTCCAGCGTAAGGGAACCCTCCCAGAGTGCGCCGGGTATCTTTCCAGGTGCGAATCTACTGAGCAGGTTGCTGAGCTTGCGCCTTTCCCTGAACCCCACTGGTGGCTTTCGGATCAAACCCCGAGTCCCTGCCTAGTTCGATCCTGTAAACCTCCCGCTCAACACGGGGTGCAGGCTCCTCAGTCGAGCTACTCTGGGCTGCATCACTTGTGCCCGTTGGACTGGAGGGTTTCGAATCAACTGAGGCGGGCGTATCACCAGGAACGGCATCCTGCTTGCCACTTTCTTTCAGCGCCTGCTCCTGAAGCTCACGCACACTATCCGGAAGCGGTTCTTCAGTCGCGCCAACCTCCTTGAGCTGAGGATCAGTCCACGGTCCCCTGACTTCATATCGCAGAGACAACGCACTCTCAAGAGGGGTACGCAAGAGATAGTTCCCAACCAGCGCTCCCAGACCAATCACCGGATTCAGTAAAAAACCCGTTGCCATGGCCGTTCCACTCATGTCCAGATTAGGACGGACGGTTGCACGAATGTTCAACTGTTCAGACACGAGGTTTGCTCCACCATTGAACGCAATAGTCGCCACTGGACTGTCAATCAGCAGATCCGCTGTATTAATCTGCCCTTTGTTGATATCCAAATTGCCCCGGATGCTGCTCCATGGGAAACCATTTGCAAACGTCTCACCGCGATTCACATTTATATTCAGAATCCGGTTGAACGACTGCAGGGACAACAACTCCAGCACACGGGCACTCTCCGAGTTGACGTGATCGAAAATACCTTCGCTCAGATCAATCTGCGCCTTGCCTTGCATACCTTCATATCCAAGAAACCACGGAAAATTCTGCCAATCAATCTGGGCTTTTACAGTACCTTTGCCTCGACGAATCTGCCCTGGGTGACCCAGCGCACCCATAAACTCTCCCAGATCCTTGATATCAAGCTCAATGTCTGCATTCATGCCTGGATTGGACTGAATAAAACGCCACTGCCCGGTCGCACTTAACGAGGCCGCCGGTCCGGTCAGCATGAGTTTCTCGATATTCCAATGCCGATTGCCGGGGCATTCTGTCCAATCAGTTCGAGTCGGCCAAGCTTCATGCCGTGGAGCACCAAGTCATCCACCACCACATCAACGGGCGGAATCGTTGAAAGCGTCGCTTCGTCAGGCAAAACGGGGGCTGAGCTCTTCGCTTGGGCTGACGAAGCTTTTACCGTTGCATCTTCTGGCCGGTCTGCCCCCAACTCGAGCCTGGCCACACGAGCCTGCAGCCGGCCCACGAACTCACCATTCTCCATTTGCCAGTTCAAGGCACCGTTCGTCTGCGTTGACGAGAAATTGACAGCATACCGATCTCCCGTCACCTGCATGGTTGCATTAACATCATTCAGCTTATTGTCACCCCATTTCGCCAACTTTGTCGAAAGCCGCACTGAACTGAGCGCAGGCATGAACGGCTGTGAAGACGGACTCGATGTGCCAAGGTCTTTCATCAGGCTTTCCTGAACCGCCATCCAGGCCGTCGCATCAAGCGTGTTGGTGGCGATGTTGACTGTCAAGGAATCCTTGGATGCAATCGGCGCTGTGCCGATGCCGACAGCAACAGCGGACAAAGCAGAGCCTTGGCCACCATTTCGGCCAGAGGCATTGATCTGAATCAGATTGCCAATGCGCAACGTACCAGATCCAACCGATGCACTGCTCGGATCGATTTCCCACTGAACACGCGTGTTCAGTGGTGTTCCGGATGCCAGTGTCAGAGGTGCTGGAAACAGCAGCTGCACTCCTTTCATGCTGGAATCCAGTGCAATCCTGAAAGGTCCATCAGCAACCGGCTGGGCCACCGTCATCTCAAATGGCAAAGTGCCCCTGACCCACTGATTCAGGGACGGCATTTTGAAATGATTGTTCAGCGGCTGCATGGCCAGTTCACCTTGAATGGCCAGTGTCGAATCAGGTTCGCCAAATGCGCCCGAAACTCGCAAATCACTGCCCAGCACTTTTGCCTGAAGGTTATTGCTACTGAAACCACTTCCCGTAAAGATCGCCTGGCCGGTCACAGACTCAAGCGCGGGAAAATCTGCGAGCTGCAATGTGCCTCCATGCAGATCCAGCGAGGCCTTGAAAGCGACAGCCTCGAGATCATCGAGCGGCATAGTCAGATCAAGGTTCAAGGTCCAGTCACCAGCACCTTTGAGATCGGCCACCATATCAGGTAATGACGCTGCCAGCGCCGTATCTGTCAATGCTTTCTGATAACCTTGCGCCGGCGAGCGGGTCCGAGCCTGTGCCTTGAGCACTGGATTCGAGAAAAGATTCTCCAACGACGCATCCAGGCGAGTCACATCAACCCGGGTGTCCGGAGCAACCGCCAGTCCACCGGACTGAATTGATGCCGTGAGGATATCCCGGTTCAAACTGAGTTTGCCGTTCAACCCGACAAGTGCTGGCCAGCCTGGCTCCTTGTCTCCTTCTGCCGGCGCGTAATCAATGGTCAAATCCTGCACGCTTCCATCTAACGTGAAAACACCTTTGGACTCACCCTCAAACGGAAATTCGGCAAGCGGCCCGCGAACGACAAATGATGCCTTCGGGATCGTGCCAGAAGTGAAAGCCTGTTTCATCCAGCCAATCACATCCCCTCCAACTTCTGCTGGCATGTAATGATAGAGACGCGAAGCATTGAACTCGGCAAGCGACCCTTGCAGATTCAGGTCACCGGCCTCTGAGTCGTGCCGCTTGTTCCATCCACCTCGCAATGTCAAAAGACCATCAGGGGTCTGTGCTTTAACGTCCTCAATCGTCAGGGTTAGGTCTCCCTGCGGACTCTGACGAACCTGCGCCTTTGTGCGAAGTTCATCAAGCCGTACAGTGGCCATCACGTCAGCGGGAGGATCAATCGTGAGGCCCTGCCCGTCAAATTGCAGTGCGACGGGATTGCCAACTCCGATCTCGCTAATGTATGCGGCGTACTCGGAAACCGGCAGAAACATGCCCAGAGGACCATCGAGCCGAAGTTTGACGTAATCGGCTGTCCAGGACGTCAACTCAGGGCTGGCCACCCCTGTTCCCGCATCAGTTCCCGCCGCCTCCAGCGTGACATTGGCAACCTTTCCCTGCTCCAGGGAAAGCCAGTTTCTTGCGGAGTAACGACCTTTCACCTCAGGCAGATCAACCCATGGAGCAAGTGACGCCGGAACAATATCCGACAGTTCAACGTATAGCTCTCCGTCAATCTCCTCATCACCCACCAGGTCAAACCGCCCCCCCAGCCGGTCGCTCGTCATCGCGAACTCGACCTTCTGTTCAGGTGCTGAAGAAAGCTCGAACTCCCCCTCAAAGCGGTGTGAAAGCAGGCTGTTTCTAAGGCTTAATGAAAAGCCCTTGACTTCAAGCGGCGGGGCTTCGCGTTCCTGATCGATCCAGACGATGATGGCGTCATTCAGATCGATACGACGCTGGGAAAGCAACCACCGGACCGGCTCGGCTCTGTGCCAGACTTGGTCCGTCTCATCAGACTGTGACGGAGCATCCTGATCAGACGCCGGTTCAAGATCGAACCCTGCTACACGGATGACACCTTCCTTGCTGCGCTGAATCGCTAGCGCCAACCCCTCGATACCGATATAGCTGAAGCTAGGCTCAAATGCCAGGACAGAGCGCCATGAAAAATTTGCGTGTATTCTCGGCACAACTAGCGCTTCGTGTCCCTGGCTGTCATATACAGTCAAACCGTCAAGCTCGAAAGCCGGAGACAGACCTCCCCACTCAGCCTTGATCTTGTCGAGCACCACTTTGGTTCCGAGCGCCTCCGACAAAGATGACTCGATCGTGGGGCGCCATGAATCGATCCGGGGCATGAACCAGTACTTTGTAGCAAGCAAGAGCCCAGCCACCACAAAGTAGGACACGATGATCAGTAGCAGAACGACGCGTAAAAATCCTTTGAGCACTCGTAAAGTCATGGGGGACTATTCATCAGGTTTCAGATAGCATAAGGTTACCGTGTTTTAACAGTTACCAACATATGATTGACCTTGTAGGTCAAGCTTTTTGTAGCACGTAGAAACTCATGCAAACACCCCTGCTGCAACCCGCGCTCCAATGGTCTGGAGCGCTTTCGCGCCGAACGCTCAATGACACAGATTTTATGCAATGGCTGCAGATCCATTGCGAAGCGCCTATCACCGACCAGCGAATTCGCACATGGCTAGAAGAGCTTGGGGGACAGCCCATGAGCGAGCAAGCGCTCGCCACGCCAGACTGTCGCCGGGTTCTCAGAAAGCTCCGGGAGCGAGTTTTCTATGGCGTGATGGTTCGTGATCTCGCCGGTCTGGCTTCGCTTGAAGAAGTGACCCGTGCCATGACCAGTCTGGCAGACCTTGCGATTGCGCAGGCCTATCGATCGGTCATGGCGCAACTGTGCGAGCGCCATGGGCACCCGGTTGATCCAGACACCGGCAGGCCACAGGAAATGATCATTGTTGGCATGGGCAAGCTCGGTGGACGAGAACTCAATGTCTCTTCAGATATCGACCTGATCATGCTGTACGGCGAGGAAGGAGAAACCTCTGGCAGCAGGCCAATCTCTCATCATGAGTTCTATGGCAAGCTCACGCGAATGATGATGCCCATCCTGTCCGAGCCCGACGAGAACGGACAGGTGTTCAGGACAGACTTGCGTTTAAGGCCAGACGGAGATTCTGGTCCACTGGCCTGGAGTCTGGACGCATTCGAGCATTACCTCTTCACGCAAGGCCGCGAGTGGGAACGATATGCATGGTTAAAGGGCAGAGTCATCGAGGCACAGGCATTTGCGGATAGCGAATCCACCGTCACGTTGCAGCACGTCGAGAGCATGCGACTGCCCTTTGTCTATCGCAAGTATTTCGACTTCGACGCGCTGTCTGCGCTAAGGGATCTGCGTGAAAGAATCCGGCAAGACTGGAACCGCAAGGCGAGTGCCCGAACCGGGGTAGATGCCCAGCACAACATCAAACTCGGTGATGGTGGCATCCGGGAGATCGAGTTTGTTGTCCAGCTCACTCAACTGATACGTGGCGGCAAGATGCCGGCCCTGCAGAAGCGAGGACTATTGTCGGCCCTGAGTGCGCAGGTAAGATCAGGAGTTCTGCCTGCCCAGATCGCCCACTCACTGAAAAAAGCCTATGTGTTTCTAAGACAGGTCGAGCACGCATTGCAATACCGTGAAGACGGACAGACACATCTACTGCCGAGCGATGAAATGTCTCGTGCCAGCCTCGCCCAGGCGCTGCGCATGGAGCCCCGTGCGTTCGAAGCCCAGCTTGCCGAGCACCGCAGATTTGTTGAAGCGACATTCAGGGATGCGTTCCGGCTGGCTGGTTTGACGGGCAGCCACTTCGCCGGGCACCCGTTACCAGATACTGACCCGCTACAGGAGAATGGCGCAGACCCTGCCCAGGCAGTCAACCAAGTGGCCGAGGATGATTCACTCGAGTCCATGATCCTGCTGTTCGGTGCGAGCAGCGAACAAGTGCAATCCAGGATTGATGCGTTTCTGGACGGTCACAGGATACGCAGCCTGTCGGCTCACAGCCGCACCCGGGTCGATGAATTGCTGCCGCTGATCATTAACGCCTCGCTCGGCACATCGGCCCCGCAAACGACCTGCTTCCGGCTACTGGACCTGATCGAGACAATCGCGCAGCGCAGTGCCTATCTCGCGTTGCTGGTGGAGTTTCCCGCCACACTGGTCCGAGTGGCAATGCTGATGGCGGCAAGCCCCTGGGCAGCCCAGTACGTCATCCAGCACCCGGTCGTACTCGACAGCCTGATTGACTGGACTAGCTTGATGGAGTCGATCGACTTCATCAGATTACGCGAGAACCTGCAAGCCGATCTCGATGCCAGCATGTTGCCCGATGGCCAGCCTGATGTTGAGCGGCAAATGAATCTGATGCGTGATCTGCAACGTCAGGTTAGCTTTCAGTTGCTGTCACAGGATCTGGCAGGGGTGCTTTCGGTCGAGTCTCTGGCAGACAACCTGTCTGCACTGGCTGATACCCTGCTGGAGCAGGCGCTGATCCGGACCTGGAAACTGGTCCTTGCACGTGCCAGATTGCCTTACAGGGATCCTCAGTTTGCGATCATCGCGTATGGCAAGCTTGGCGGCAAGGAGCTTGGTTACTCGTCAGACCTGGATCTTGTGTTTATCTATGATGATGATAACGAGAATGCCCAGGAGCTTTACACGAGGCTGGCGGGCCGACTGACGTCATGGCTTTCAACCATGACGTCATCAGGACGATTGTACGAGGTGGACATGCGCCTGCGACCAGACGGCGATGCAGGACTGATGGCTGTTTCTGTCGAATCGTTCGAGGCCTATCAACTCAACAACGCGTGGTCGTGGGAACATCAGGCACTGACGCGCGCGCGATTCGCGGCAGGCGATCCAGTTGTCGGTCAGCAGTTCGAAAAAATCCGGGAAAGAATACTGACGCTTACGCGCGACGCACTGGATCTCGCCACGAAAGTGCGCGAAATGCGCCAGAAGATCAGTGCCGGACATCCGAATCGTACCGAGCTCTTTGATCTGAAGCACGACGAAGGAGGCATGGTTGATCTTGAGTTCGTGACCCAGTATCTGGTTTTGTTACACGCACATCAGCACCCTGAGCTCGTCCCGAATCTTGGC
This sequence comes from Orrella marina, assembly GCF_003058465.1. Lineage (NCBI taxonomy): Bacteria > Pseudomonadati > Pseudomonadota > Betaproteobacteria > Burkholderiales > Alcaligenaceae > Orrella > Orrella marina. The sequence continues at coordinate 1,615,252 of NZ_CP028901.1, forward strand.
AACATTGCATTGCTGCGTATCAGTGGCGAACTCGGTCTGATCCAAAGCGAGACTGCCAGGGAGGCAATCGAGGCTTATCGGGTTCTGCGTAAACGCCAGCACGAACTGCGACTGCAAGGCCAGGAGAAAGCTCGTGTTGCGCCCGAAGAACTGGCGAGCGTTCGACTAGCTGTCAGAACCTTGTGGAAAGAGGTTCTAGGCAATTGATTTCACACTAATGAAGGAGAAGCAATCATGCTGTTTCTGGTCATCAGCAATCCCAGACCCGAACGTCCCAGCGACGTTGCCGGTTCAAGACGTCACTTCTGGGCCTGGGTACAGCCCTTGCTGGATGCCGGTCATTGTCGCAGCGTGCATGCACGAGTCGGTCGTGGCGTGGTAGCCATGTTCGATGTCGACTCACATCTGACGCTTCACCGCTATCTGAACGAATGGGCTGACATGATACCGGCCGAGTTTGATGTTTATCCGTTGCTCGACGCCGATCAGGCGAAAGGACATCTGCAATCATTGCAAAGCGGGCAGATCCAGACCTGAGCGCCGTAATGAGTCTGGAAACTGGAAGCGAACATCCCCGCTGACACGATATAGTCGGCGCTATTCATCTCACCGAATTTATGATCAGGTACTCGTCACACGATGTCACCATGCGTCAAGCACCTGATTTTCTCAGGCTCTGGCCGGTCGTGATGCGGTGCGCAATGAACCCAGATAGACCCAGAAGACACCTGCCAGTGCAGCCGGTGCAAGGGCCATGCCAAAGGCGACGACGTAATCAGCAATGCCCCGCAGATCGCCAATCGGTGCCATAGTCCAGGTCGGTACAAACGGGGTCAGAATCAAGGCGACCACCAGCATGACAATCACGCCACGTCGAAACAGACGCCAAGCCCCCAGATTGCGACGCCTTGCCCGCCACAGGGATCGCCACAGCACGACAAGGGCGAACAAGCCAGCCAGGGCCCCGATAACAGCAAGCCACCTAAAGGTCTCCCACAGGGTGACCACCACCATCCCGATTGAAAACTCTTCCATTTGTGCTCTCCTTCAGGCGTAACCACGCAACATGGCACGGTACGTACCCAACAATGCTTTCTCTTCAATGAACCACGAGACCCACAATTCTTTCAGGGGATCAATGAACGGGAAAGAAGGCGTCAGGTTGCCCGCATAATCAAACTCGACCAGCATCGCCTTGCCGAGCCCGGTCACCATCGGGCATGATGTGTAACCGTTGTAGCTCTTGGGAGAGGTCTCCCCCCGCACCGCCGCAATCATGTGATCCACCGCGACCGGGACTTGCCATTTCACGCTGGCTGCAGTCTTGCCGCGCGGCACACCCGCGACATCACCCACAGCAAAAACATTCGGATAGCGCGGGCTGCGAAGCGTATGACGATCCACTTCAATCCAGCCATCTGCGGCATTGGGTCCGCTCTGCCATGCAAGTGGGCTGTTTCTAACAGCCTGGGGTGCACGCATCGGTGGCACAACGTGGATCATGTCATAGTCGATCGATACCGCGCCTTCAGGGGTGCGGTAAGTAGCCTTGCGGGCATCCGCATCAATCGCTGTGAGTACGTGATTGAACTGAATGTCAATCCCGCGCTCACCAAACATCTGCTTGACTCGCTCGTTGACCGGTGCAATTGCAAACACGCTGTCATTGTGTGCTGCATAAATGATCTTGCAGCTGGAACGTCGCCCCGCCCTGCGCGCCTTGTCATCGGTAATGAAGGTCATTTTCAGCGGTGCACCTGCACATTTCATCTCGGTCGCAGGTCGTCCGAACAGCGCCACACCGCCTTTGCTCAGATACTGATCAATCACCTTGGCCGACGCACCCGCTGCCTGCGGACCGTTGTAGATGCTGGCGATACCCTTCTGTCCGATCAGATCCGTGCTCATCCCTTCAATTGCGCCATAGTCCAGCGAGAGCCCGGTTGTGACAAACAACCAGTCATACTCATGTTTATCGCCCCCCGCTGTAGTGACGCTGTTGCTTTCAGGATCGAACTCGGCAATAAACTCCTCTACCCACCGGACGCCATCAGGTATGTAGCTACGCGTGCTTTCAACAGTCTGGCTTGGCTGCCACCACCCTGCACCGACAAGCGTCCACCCTGGTTGAAAGTAGTGATTCTGGCGCGAATCAAAGATCGTGATCGTTGCGTTGGGCATTTGCTTTCGAAGTCGGGCCGCAATCGACAGTCCCGCCGCGCCAGCGCCCGCAATCACCACCCTAACCCTGTTCTGGGCCATGACTGGCGAACCAGCCCCCCATCCAAGCGCCGCCACTGAGGCGGCCCCGGCTAGAAACTGTCTTCTTTGCATATGCTCCTCTCGATTAAAACAGGTCTGACAGGCTTGTTCTCAAGGTCACCTCATTAACCGGGTGAACAGAAATGACACAAGCTTGCTGAGACTCTATCGATTCAGTATGAACATCTGGCATCTCACGTTCATTCAAGGCAGCACATGCCGCAATCTTGAGTGACGATTCCAAGTCAGCGGTTCTCCGAACCAGGGAATCTGCAAATCGGGTTGTAACCTGCAGATCAATACGTTATTGTGCGGGTCATGTTCCGGGGCGACACTTCCATCCTGAGTCCAGACGGCATCCAGTTTGCCAGCGTTCCGGGCACGTCTGATCCCTACACATTTATTCGACGTTTTTACTATATTAAATTACAAACTGTAATTTTGTAACCTGTTATCACACACACATCATGACTGATTCACTCCGCCCCTCGATGAAGCTTCCTGAAGGCCGCAAAAAGGTGTTGCTGCATTCTTGCTGCGCCCCATGTTCGGGCGAAGTCATGGAGGCCATGGTAGCCAGCGGAATCGAGTTCGATATCTTCTTCTACAACCCAAACATCCACCCAGTCAAGGAGTATGAGATCCGCAAGCAGGAAAATATCCGCTTTGCCGAGCAACACGGCATCGGTTTCATTGATGCTGATTACGACATGGACAACTGGTTCGACCGGATCAAGGGACTCGAAAACGAGCCAGAACGCGGTGAGCGCTGTACGGTTTGTTTTGATATGCGGTTCGAGCGTACAGCGCTTTACGCCTACGAGCACGGTTATGACACCATCACCAGTTCACTCGGCATTTCGCGCTGGAAAGATATGAACCAGATTAATGGAAGTGGCGAACGGGCTGCTGCACGCTACGAGGATCTCATTTACTGGACCTACAACTGGCGTAAGCACGGCGGCTCGCAACGTATGATCGAAATCAGCAAACGAGAGCAGTTCTATCAACAGGAATACTGCGGCTGCGTGTACTCGCTTCGCGACACCAACCGCCATCGTCGCGCACAGGGGCGTGAGCGGATCAAAATCGGTGTCAAGTATTACGGGCGCGAAGAGTCGTTGACAGATACTGGGTCGAGTACCTGATCCGGACGAACGAGCGCCAGACTACGCTCTGCAAGCCACAGCATAAAGCGCTCGCTGGCGAGCACCTGAAATTCGGTCAGTCGCGCCTGGCCGACAGGATCGCCTGAAAGCAATCCGCGAGACGGATGGGCCATGATGAGTGACCCCATCTCGCAGGTATCTAGCCAACGCTGCATCAGATCACCATAAGGCATTGCCGGCCGTGTGAAGTCATACACGCCGGCAAACCCGCGGTTACAGGCAAACCCTCCCGACAAAGCCAGCCGCTCCATGGCTCTGGCACCCAGAGACTCGATCACCAGAGATTTGAACCATTGACGTACACCGGTGGCGAGCAATCCCCGTGTTGAGCGGGTACTGCGTATCCACGGTCTGCGCTGGACTGCGTCACAGCGCTTCTGAAGCTCTGCAATCAACGCTGTGCGAACGACCGGAAGCTGATGCACATGCTGATGCCCGTCCACATAATCAGGCAGGCGCCCAAACAGACGCTCGAAGGCGTCGAACTGTCGAGCGACTGCATGACTGACCCAGGCCGGGGCGATCTTTCGCGCATAGCACGCCACAATCAGCTTGCCCAGAGACGGTTCGACATCCCCGTCACTGAGGTCACCCACCCGTTCGGTCAGATTCAAATGCAGACCGACATCCAGATCCAGTCCGTCCAGCCAGCTGGCACGCTCGCGCAACCCATGCGCGTCGACCAGCACGCTGGCTGCACTTAACCGTCCAGCCTTTGCCAAGTCTACAATGGCGCAATCGACATCCGGGTGCAACCCGTAATCATCCGCACAGATCAAGATGCCTTTCAAATATACCGTCCTAATTTTCTGGTCTCACGCACGAGACATCCCTTACAGGCACACCAGATGAAGCGCCTGATGCGCCAGCTTTTCTGGTTTGTGGTCGTGGGCACGAGTTCTGCACTGGTGCACTGGCTGGTTGTCGTTGCACTGGTCACGCATTTCACCATGAACCCGCTGCTGGCAAATGTCGCGGGCTGGCTGATAGCGTTTGTCGTATCTTTCACTGGACACTATCAACTGACCTTCCGACACCAAAACACTGCAGCGCTATCGGCCGTGAGACGCTTCTTTGCCCTATCAGCCAGTGGGTTTCTGATAAACGAGACATCGTACGCCCTGTTGCTGACTTACACCTCCATCAACTATGAGTGGTTATTGGCCGGTGTCCTGATCGGTGTGGCCTTCCTCACCTTTGTGGCGAGCAAACTCTGGGCTTTTGCGCCGCAACGAGTCACCGGTTGAATGGCCACTCGATCTGCGAACAAGATAAAGCGGACGTCCCTTGACCTCATCATATATTCTGGCAATGTACTCTCCGACCACGCCCAGAGAGAGCAGATTGATCCCGGAAAAGAAGAGCAGGATTGTCACAATGGTTGGCCAGCCAGCGACAGGATTATCGTAGAACATATGTTCGATCACGATGAACATGCCATAGATGAACGAACAGATCGAAACCAGGAATCCAACGATGCTAACTGCACGCAACGGCCAGGTGGTAAAAGAAGTCAGACCGGTGGTTGCCAGACGCCAGAGATTGCCCGCGTTAAACGTACTTTCTCCGCTCATGCGGCTCTGAGGCATATAAACAATGGGTTCTGACCGGAAGCCCACCCAGGCATAGAGACCTTTCATGAAACGGTTACGCTCTGGCAAGCGCAACAAAGCCTCAACGACACGTCGATCCATCAACCGAAAATCGCCGGCGTTCGGAGGCACCTTGACCCGGTTGCCACTGTGCAACATCGAATAAAAAACCCGTGTACCGAGTCGCTTCTTCCATCCCTCGTCCTGACGACTTTCACGAACCGCATAGACCATGTCCACGCCACTTTCCCACTTGCTCACCATGGCCCCGAGCAATTCCGGGGAATGCTGAAGATCCGCATCCATCAGTATGACGACCCCCCCGCCGCCGCCTCTAGTCCAGCAGTCAGAGCGGCCTCCTTCCCGAAGTTGCGGGTGAGTTCGACGTACCGGAAGCCGGGACGACCCGTCCACTTCTGCATCAGACTTGAAGTATCGTCCTGGCTGCCATCATCGACCACAACCACTTCCCAGGATCCAGTCAGTGCAGACAGTTCATTTTGCAGCATCGGCAGCAATACGCGCAGGTTGTCGCGCTCGTTGTAGGCGGGCACAACGCAGGAGATCATCGTGACGGCAATATCACGCGACTCCCGGTCCAGGCAGGCATGGACGGGACCGTCGGCACCCCTTTCCCCAGAGCTGCCTGAAATGCGTTCTTGATGGAGTTCTTGTTGCGACATCTGCTCTGACATCCGGAAAGACACCCAGGTTCTGATTACGGTTTACCGCGGGACATGCATCGGCGCGAGCCGGCCTGTTTCGCCCCGCAACGCTAGTCCCGAATCATACCTTGACATCCGAACCCGCCGCAGCTGCCAGGCGCGCTGAAACGGGCACGGATGCTTTCTGCGAAGTCGGCATCCTACTGCAGGGTTCGCTCAAAAACGAACTGACCGTCCTTGAAGTCAACCGGAACCACATCCTTCGGTCCGAACCGACCTTGCAAAATCAACTTGGCAATCGGATTCTCAAGCTGCTGCTGGATGGCTCGTTTGAGGGGTCTTGCCCCGAACACCGGATCGAATCCGCTGCGTGCCAGCTCGGCCAGTGCGGCAGGCGTGATCTCGAGCTGCATTTCCTGAATCTCGAGTCGCCTGGCCAGCCGCTCGATCTGGATCTCGGCGATCTTTTCGATGTGCCGGTTCTGGAGCGCATGAAAAACCACGACTTCATCAATCCGATTCAGGAACTCGGGCCGGAAGTGAAGCTTGATCTCATCCCACACGACCTCCTTGATCGCGTCATACGGCTTACCAACCATTGACTGGATGTGCTGGGAGCCCAGGTTCGATGTCATGACGATCACGGTATTCCTGAAATCCACGGTCCGGCCCTGGCCGTCTGTCAGACGACCGTCATCGAGCACCTGCAACAGCACGTTAAAGACATCCGGGTGAGCTTTTTCGACTTCATCCAGCAGTATCACGCTGTACGGCTTGCGGCGAACGGCCTCGGTGAGGTAACCACCTTCCTCGTAACCAACGTATCCTGGCGGAGCACCAATCAGTCTCGCCACAGAGTGCTTCTCCATGAACTCGCTCATATCGATACGGATCATGTGCTCGTCCGAATCAAACAGAAAGTCGGCCAAGGCACGGGTGAGCTCGGTCTTGCCAACACCGGTCGGCCCGAGGAACAGGAACGACCCATATGGACGCGACGGATCGGACAGCCCGGCCCGAGAACGGCGAATCGCATCAGCCACCAGACCCACAGCCTCGTCCTGACCCACAACGCGTCGATGCAGACGCTCTTCCATCTGCAAAAGCTTGTCACGCTCACCTTGCATCATCTTGGCCACGGGAATGCCGGTCGCTCTGGAAACCACTTCGGCGATCTCTTCGGCGCCAACCTGGGTGCGCAACAGCGTTGGCTTGGTTGCTTCGTCGCTTTGCGCGCCTTCTGCTGCCTTCAGACGCTCCTCAAGTTGCGGCAGCTTGCCGTACTGAAGCTCTGCAAGCCTGTCATACTGCCCCTTTCGTTGCAGTTCTGCCATCTCGGCGCGAAGTCGCTCGATTTCTTCCTTGATCGCCTGAGTACCCTGAACAGCCGCCTTTTCGCTTTTCCAGATTTCTTCGTAGTCGTTGTACTCGCGCTGCAAGCCTTCAAGCTCGTCCTCAAGCATCTGCAGACGACGTCTGGAGGACTCATCCGTTTCCTTCTTGACCGCCTCGCGCTCGATCTTGAGCTGAATGATCCGCCGCTCAAGCCGGTCCATGACTTCAGGTTTGGAATCAATTTCCATCCGTATCCGCGCAGCCGCCTCGTCAATCAGGTCAATCGCCTTGTCCGGAAGAAAACGGTCCGTGATGTACCGATGCGAAAGTTCAGCTGCTGCAACAATGGCCGGATCGGTGATCTCCACCCCGTGATGGACCTCGTAACGCTCCTGCAGACCACGCAGGATTGCGATGGTAGATTCCACGTCCGGTTCGTTAACCAAAACCTTCTGAAAACGCCTCTCGAGCGCAGCGTCCTTCTCAATGTACTTGCGATACTCATCCAGCGTTGTCGCGCCGATACAGTGCAGTTCGCCTCGGGCTAGCGCCGGCTTGAGCATGTTGCCCGCATCCATCGCACCCTCGGCCTTGCCAGCGCCGACCATGGTGTGGATCTCGTCAATAAAGACGATATTGCTCCCGTCGTCCTGCGCAAGTTCCTTGAGTACTGACTTCAGTCGCTCTTCGAACTCACCTCTGAACTTGGCCCCGGCGAGCAGACTGGCCAGATCCAGCGAGAGCACACGCTTGCCACGCAATGTCTCAGGCACCTCATCATTGACAATACGCTGAGCCAGGCCTTCGACAATGGCGGTTTTGCCCACGCCTGGCTCACCGATGAGCACCGGGTTATTCTTGGTCCGCCGCTGCAGGATCTGTATCGCACGACGAATCTCGTCATCACGTCCGATCACAGGATCGAGCTTGCCAGCGCGCGCGCGCTCGGTCAGGTCAAGCGTGTACTTTGCCAACGCTTCGCGATTGGACTCACCTTGCTGATCAGTCACTGCTTCACCCCCCGTACAGCATCAATCGCTGCCTCCAGAGGCTTACGCTGCAAGCCCGCCTCTGATAGCAGGCGCCCGGCCGGCCCCTTGTCTTCTGTCAAGGACAGCAAGAAAAGCTCAGTCGGAATATAGGTATCACCGCGTTTGCCAGCCTCCTTGTCGGTGCGCGTAAGCACACCCTGAAGTTCACGACTGATTTGCACATTGCCATCGCCCCCCTGGACCTTGGGCAAAACATCGATAGCCTGTTGCAAAGCTGGCGCAAGACGGTTGACGGCCACACCGGCGCGCGCCAGCAGGCTACCCGCCCCGCTCTCACTATCTGCCAGCATGGCCGCGAGCACATGAACCGGCTCGATGTACTGATTATCATTGCGTGCTGCCAGGCTCTGCGCGTCTGCCAGAGCCTGCTGAAACCTGGTTGTGAGTTTGTCGAATCGCATGGTCTGTCCTGTCGTTATCTAATGATCAAGGTGAGTTCACCGTCTGAATGCCAACTAGATGGGGATCTTTGCCAGAATTTCAATGCAACAGCATCTGCCAGAACGTATCATGCTCCCTATGGACAGGTTTGTTCAACTGGAAGCATTTGTGGCGGCAGCCAGCCTGGGCAGCTTTTCTGAAGCAGCCCGAGCCGAAGGCGTGAGTCCGACCCTGATTGGCCGGCGTATTGATGCGCTCGAGGCACGGTTAGGCGTGCGCCTTTTTATTCGTTCCACTCGCAGGCTCTCTCTCACGATGGAAGGTCAGACTTTCCTGGAGGAGGTCCCTTCTCTGCTCGAAGCATTCAGAGAAACAGAGATGCGCATCAGTCAGTCCAGCGCAACACCATCCGGGCTCCTCAGACTCACAGCTCCGGCAGGATTCGGCAGACGTCACGTAGCCCCGCTGCTGCCGGGCCTGCGTGCACGTCACCCTGGCCTGAGCTTCTCGCTGGACTTGAGTGATCATTTCGTGGACCTGGTCTCCCAGCGTGTTGACTGTGCAATCCGGATTGGAGAGCTCAGCGACTCCAGCCTGGTTGGGACTCGTCTGGCGGACAACCAACGCGTAGTCGTGGCATCCCCTCACTACCTGGGCCGTGCCGGCACACCGCAGTCTCCACACGATCTGAAACATCATGAGTGCCTGAGTCTGGCCGCGCACAGTGGGCAGAATCGTGGGTGGCTGTTCAGAATCGATGGCCAGACACAGGCGGTGCGGATACAAGGCTCGATGGCGTGCAGTGACGGTTCAGTGCTACACGCATGGTGCCTGGAAGGTTTCGGACTGGCATGGAGATCACTCTGGGAAGTGAGACAGGACATCCAGGATAAACGCCTGGTGACTGTACTGGACACCTTTCGGGCGCCGCCCAGCGGCATCTTTGCGCTCATGCCTGAACGCCGGCTCACCCCCCCAAAAGTACGCGTTCTCATTGACTGGCTGAAATACCACTATCAACGACCCGATTATTGGCTTGCGTGAGACATTGATCGTGTCTCATGAGGTATGGTGCGTTAATAAGCATTTACTGATGGTGTTTCACAACAGTAGTAGATGCCTTGTCTTCTAAAAAGCTGTTTAACCCCGGTAAACCGTTAAACTTATAGTGATATGACTCAGAAACGCGTTCCGGTGACCGTGAGCTCACCACACTGTTCAACCTGCATGATGGGCAATGTCTGTCTGCCTGCAGGCATGCCAGAAAGAGAGCTCGAGCAGATTGACTTGTTAGTCAAGGAGCGAGTTCGTCTCAAAAAGGGCGATTTGCTCTACCGACAGGAGGAGTCACTCGACGCGCTTTTCGGCCTTCGCACTGGCTCTGTCAAAACGCAACTCGAGGATGCTAGCGGTCAGGTGCAGATCACCGGTTTCTTTCTGCCGGGAGAGGTGATCGGTCTTGACGGCATGCTCGACTCCCTGCACGCGTCCAATGCCGTCGCCATGGAAGACTCGGAGGTCTGTGTAGTCAAGCTCGAAGACATTGATGAGGTCAGCCGCTACGCACCCTCCCTGCAGGGGCAGGTCCGCCGCATCATGAGCAAGGAGATTTCGCGCTCTCACCAGGTCTTGCTGGCTCTGGGTTCCATGCGTTCAGAAGCCCGGCTAGCCGCCTTTCTGATCAATCTCTCACAACGCCTGTCTGCACTGGGATATTCATCCACGGATTTTGTGATGCGCATGAGCAGGGAGGAAATTGGTAATTATCTGGGACTGACGCTTGAGACAGTCAGCCGCCTGTTCTCTCGCTTTGCCCGCGACGGCCTGATCCGGGTCAGCCAGCGCGAGGTGCGTATCCTTGACCTGGACGCACTCAAACAACTAGCAGGACAAGTCTCCTGACAACCTCCTCTTGCGATCCTGGCCAGGCCGACTGATCGGGTGAGCTGAACGACTCACCCGATGCCTCTTACTGTTTGGCTACGCCCGGATACTACTCTGTCAGGAGGCTGGTGGGCTGCCACCGAACATCTTTTCACGTGTGAAGTCAAGTAACTCCTGTTGTGACTCCAAAGCAGAGCGTCCAATCTGAGCAGCCCAGTACTGTTCTCCACCGCCGGCGCGCGCCCACTCGTACAACTTGCGAGTGTAAATCTGCAGATCGTACTCCTGCGTCACACCGATTGCGCCGTGCACTGCGTGAGCAATACTGGCCACTCGTGCAGCGCAAGCGCTTGTCTGCGATTTGGCCAAAGCCGCCTGTAAGGAGCAAGGCTGCCAGTTGACACTACGGGCCCCGATCTGGCTGGCCATGCGCATAGCGTATACGCGCTCGGACATTTCGGTGATCTGCTGCTGCACAGCCTGAAAACGACCAATCGATTTTCCAAACTGCTGACGCTCATTGGCATAGTTCAGTGTCATGGACAGGACCCTATCAGCCACACCCGCCAACTGAATTGCAAGTACCAGTCCAAGACCACTGGCAATCGTACCGACTGGCAAGTTACCAATCGGATCAGGTTGGGTCACCACCACATTGGCATCCAGACAGGCCGGCCCCCCTGTGCGTTCAAGCGTACAGAACGGACTCGAGGTGGCGATCTGGTAAACAGTCTCGCCCGCCTGCACCAGCAACTCGTCTGCCACTGCAACCGCGTTAACAGACTGCGCGACCAGGCGACCCTGTGAGTCAATGTGTCCGAAACCACTAACCGCCATTGATTTGTCAGCACTGACCGGCTGCCCCATCTGCTCGAGCACAGCCCGGGCAAAAAGCGTCGACCCGAACGGAACCACCACAGCATGACGCCCGGCAGCAAACAAAACAGACCAGGCATCGGTCCATCCCAACCCTGCGCCACCGGCTTGCTCGGACAGCATCAAGTCGGCAAACCCCGAATCGGCAATTGAACCCCAGAGCCGGTGCGAGTCACCGCCTGCCTCGATCTCGCGAATCACGCCTGGCGTGCAAATCTCGGCAAGTTGCCGGTCCATGGTGTCAAACAGTTCATTCTGCATGTCGATTACCTCAATCCAAGACCACGGGCGATGATGCCTCGCAGGATCTCACGCGTGCCACCACGCAACGAGAACGTCACGCCCATCTGTTCCAGATAAGCAAGGGTTCTGATTAGCTCGGCGGATGCTTCAAAGTCAGGGCGTGCAGCCAGCCAGCTTGCGATCTCCCGAATGACCTTCTGTTCAAAATCCGTTCCATAGTCCTTGACCAGGGATGCCTGAACAGCCGGGCTCTGACCATTGACCAGCTCTTGCGTGACTGCCAGTGACATGCCTCGAAGGACCGCCATCTCACCCAGCAATTGCCCGAGCAGACAATCAGTGCCCGCATCAGAGCGTCGTGCCGCCCTGACTTCGTCAACCCAGAGTCTGAGTAGCGCCATGCTGGAGTAGATCCGCTCTGGGCCACTACGCTCAAACGCAAGCTCAGCATTGACCTGTTCCCAGCCCTGCCCCTCCGTTCCAATGAGAGCATCCTCCTGCAACTGGACGTTCTCGAAGAAAACCTCATTGAAATGGGCATCACCTGCCATATCAACAATCGGACGGACCGTCACACCTGGCAGCGACAGATCAACGATCATCTGCGAGAGGCCTCTATGCCGATCGGCTGCCTGACCGCTGGTACGCACCAGGGCGATCATGTAATGGCAATGGTGTGCAACTGTGGTCCAGATCTTGCTACCGTTGAGCAGCCAGCCCTTCTCGTTCCGTTCGGCCCGGGTACGGATACTGGCCAGATCAGAACCCGAATTTGGCTCGCTCATTCCAATGCAGAAGAAAGCCTCGCCCCGACAAACTCTGGGGACATAAAAGGACTTTTGATCATCCGTTCCATAGCGCATGACAAGTGGCGCGCTTTGTCGATCGGCAATCCAGTGTGCAGCCACAGGAGCGCCAGCAACCAGCAACTCCTCGGACAGCACAAAGCGAGAAAAGTAGTCCTTTCCTGCCCCGCCATGGCTCTGTGGAATAGTCAGGCCCAGCCAGCCGCGTTCAGCCAGTTTGCGGCTAAAGGACTCATCTGCCCCCATCCACGAGCGTGCCCGCTCGCTTGGCGGCGTGCTCGCCATTTGCTCGTCCAGGAACTGGCGCACTTGCACCCGGAACGAGTCGAGCGCCTCAGGCTCGCTAACATAATCCAGCGGTTTTAGCATCATCCCAAAAGTCTCCAGTGATTCACTCAGTTATGATCAGAGCACCCGTATACGGATCTGGGTTTGAAAAACCTGAGCAGTGGTCTGCGATCTGCGCTGACAAAGAGCCCGCAAGACAAACCAGCAAGCTGCAAACAAGGGGTCCGTAAACCGGAAGCAGGTTTACTCCTGCCGCCTGCCTTGCCAGATCACTTCGCTGCAACCCCGCTAACGACAGCCCAACCAATTGCCACCCATGACAAACGTTTCATCCCCATTTCCCGACAGCACAACAACTCAGACTGCTCTGCAGGGTATTCGTATTGTGGACTTGACAGCAGTGGTCTTTGGCCCCATGGCCAGCCAGACGCTGGCTGATTATGGTGCCGAAGTCATCAAGGTTGAATCACCCGCTGGTGACTCAACCCGATACACAGGACCTTCACACACCCGCGGACTGTCAGCCATCTTTCTTGGCGTCAATCGTAACAAGAAAAGCCTCTGTCTGGATTTGAAGCAAGCGGGCGCCAGAGAAGCACTTCTGAAGCTGATCGACACGGCTGATGTCCTCATGCACAGTATGCGGCCCCAGAAAATGCAGGCACTTGGTCTGGACGCAAAGGCGCTTTGTGCACGCAACCCGAAGCTGGTGTATGCCGGACTTTACGGATTTGGTGAAGGAGGCGCCTATGCCGGCAAGCCAGCGTATGACGACCTGATTCAGGGAATGAGTGGCGTGGTCGATCTGGTTCAGCAACAGTCGGGGCAGGCTCGATACTTCCCGACCATCGCCGCAGACAAGACCTGCGCCATGGCAGCGACCCATGCCATTCTCGCGGCCTTGTTCCAGCGCGAACGAACTGGCCGCGGACAGTTCATCGAGATCCCGATGTTTGAAACCATGACGTCATATCTGCTGGTAGAGCATCTTTACGGCCATCAACTGCCAGACACAGGCGCTGGTACCGGCTACCCAAGGGCACTCACTCAATGGAGGCAACCCTACGCCAGTTCGGATGGGCTGGTCTGTGTCATGCCCTACACTGATCAGCACTGGCAGAAGTTTTTTCTTGCTGCAGGATACCCTGAACACGCCGGGGACCCCCGGTTTGCAAACATAGAAGCACGGACTGAACATATTGCCTATGTTTATGAAACGCTGGGAAAAATCGTGGCCACACAGCCGACAGATTACTGGGTCGAACTGTGCGAGAGAACCCAGATTCCGGCCGCCCCAGTCAATCGCCTGGACGACCTGGAGTCCGACCCTCACCTGCAAAGCGTCGGGTTCTTCAAGGATGTACCCGGGACGGATGGTCATCCATACCGCTTCGTGCGCAATCCTGTCAGGATGCAGAATTCTTATGTTGAGCCTGGTCTGGCGCCCCAGCTTGGTCAGCACACGACAGAGGTGCTGGCACAAGCGGGTCTAGGAGAAGAGGAAATCAAAGCGCTTCTCGAACAGGGATCCGCCAAACAGGCCGAATAAAAAATGAGAGAGGATTACTACATCAGGAAGGCCAAACCGCGAGTCGACTGACATGGACGTGATCATCTGCGCCTCATGGGAGGCAGGAATGTCCCGGTTGTCGCGCTCAGGGTCAGGATATTCCTTTGGAGAGTGCACCACGACCCGAAGCCTTGGCCCACGCGCCAAGCCACAGTCATGTAGACCTTTCATACAAAACCCGGGACTTCGTGATAAGAATATGAACCACGATTTGCCTGGTAGAAAGGGAACGCAAACGCGACCGACGTTCACATTCCCTTTTGTAGGCCATTAATAATAATGGGGATCAGATTGTGCCATCCAGGCACGATAGGGTTCAAGACCCAGTTCCCGCCCGAAGTTGGGCGTAGCCTTGATTCCTTTTCGGTCTTCCCAGGCAAGCGCAAAGTCTTCGTACTGAAATGCATCGCTAAACCCGATACTACTGGTGTCTTCAAGGCTGGCAGCAAAAAAGAGCCTGTCAATTCGTGCCCAGTAGATTGCACTCATACACATCGGGCATGGCGCTGCATTCACATAGATTTCACAACCGGCAAGCATTTTGGCTCGTTGCTATACCAGATCGGGTGACCCGGGGGAGGAGGAATCCGCTCTAGCAACGTGCCCTCTTCCGTACCGGCTCCAAGCAAGGCCTTCGGGTTCAAACGTTGGGACGCATCAATAATCGCAGTAACTTCAGCGTGGTAGACCGGCACCCCTGTCAAAAGCACCCGGTTCTGTCCCCTGCCAATGATTTCCCCATCTTTCACAACAACAGCCCCGAAGGGGCCACCCCAGCCCTTTTCAACCGACTCCATGGCAAGGCGACTAGCCTCCTCCATGAACTTGAGCCGATCAGGTGGAATAGCGGCAGTTGTTGCGGCAGCGGCAGCAGATGCTGGCATGCCGGCAGCCATTGAAACACCGGCAACGGAAGCAGTCGCATAACGACAAAAATCACGTCTGTTATGGTTGTGAGAAGCGTTATGATGATCCATGGTCATACCTGTCCTTTCTCGTTGCGGAGGGGCTTTCGACGATTGGATGCTACACGAATTTCTTCTTGCCGTGAATGCTCGATATCGACAATGTGAGGTACGAGTGATGTGCGATGAGTCAAGTTACTGTTCGGTGTCAAAATGACCCAAAGAATTTCCCGACCCCCAGCAACAGTACGCCGCAACTTGATTCGCTCTCATGATGCAGATTATCTGCAAGCGCCAGACATAAGAATTACCTTACAGGCATATTAAGAACGAAGTTACCTTTCTGATCGACATGAGCTCTTCCACCATTGCTAAACTCCTTGCGTCGTTGTAGCGGGGGTTTCACGGGTCACAGACTTTTACTTGGCGCGTTGCCGCGCCAGCGGTTCTGGTCTCGCCGCCACGCCTGTTCCTGGCGTGTGCGCATCGATGAGACCCCCCATGCGCTGTTTTGATCGCGCTGCATCGTATGCCCGCATTGCGGCCCTGGGATGCAGCGGGACTTGCACCCGCAAAACATCGGTCAATAGACAATGAGTGTCACTGACGCATCATTGAAAGGCCTTGCACAAACATCAGAAATCAATGTCGGAATCCGTCTGCGCTGACTTGTCCGGCAACATCAGCACCGTAAGCAGACTCGACAGCGCTGTCATCCCCCAGAAGGCAAAAAATCCCATGGCATATAGCCACTCCCGCGAGGGACGGATATGACCAAATATGGCCACATCAAGCGGATCGATAAAAGCAAATACAACCGCACTGCCAACTCCGGCCAGCAGAAAGGAGGGCCAGAGAATCAGCATGATGGAGCGAGCGTTCATGGACGCACTCCTTATTCAGCGATCGCAGAGGAGGAAGGACTCTTGTTCGAGGGTTTCTCGACCAGCAATCCTCGCTTGACGCCACCATCATAGATAGGCTGATCAGAGAAGTTCTGAAGCGCCAGCGTGATCGTGATCGCACATCCGACGATGGCGACTGCAGGGCCAAGCATCAACAGCCATGGCCACCGCTCACGATACCAGGGTGTCGGGGCACGGTTGTCACGATCGGTCATTGTGGTCTCCTTCTATTATCTGGGAAAGATGAAACTCGAGGCTTCACGTACTTCGGTGACCGCATCGCTGGAGCCATCAGCTAAGCGAGACGTGGTCACAAACTCGATCGGATACGAGCCTGGCTCAACCTGGCTATCGTAGGGAGTCTGAACAACGACCGGCAATAGATAGTTGGCTGCCGCAGGCACTTCGATCCCTTGCGCTGGCCCCTCTCCACCGCGCCCGACCCCCACAGTCATGTCGGGCAGACCAACGGCAGATATGTCAAGTACCAGCGGAGATTCAGACGAATTCAGAATTTGAAGTCGATAAACGTTCTCGATCAGTCCACCTGGAACCTCTCGCCCAAGTGAACCCCGGTCACGAATCACATCGACACGTAAAGTCGTACGGGTCGCCAGCGATCCAAAAAACACGGCAATAATGATAATCATCAGCGTGGAGTAAATCAGGATACGCGGCCTGAACAAGCGCTTTCGCACCTGTTGGTCGCTCATTCCCTCTTCGATCCCCCGCTCACTCGTGTAGCGAATCAGCCCTTTCGGATAATCGACCTTTTCCATCACCTGGTTACAGGCGTCGATACAGGCTCCGCAACCGATGCACATGTACTGCAAACCCTTGCGAATATCGATGCCGGTCGGACAGACCTGCACGCATATGCTGCAATCCACGCAGTCGCCCAGGCCCGCAGCCTTGTGGTCGACTTTGCGCGAGCGCGCACCACGGGGCTCTCCCCGCTTGTGATCGTAGGTAACCACATAGGTGTCATGGTCCACCATGACACTCTGAAATCTTGCGTACGGACACATGTACTTGCAGACCTGCTCACGCAGAAATCCCGCATTGCCCCAAGTCGCGAAGCTGTAGAAAAACAGCCAGAACCACTGCCAGGGACCGAGCGACAGCGCGACCAGATCCGCCCCAAGCGAACGGATCGGTGCAAAGTATCCGATAAATGTAAAACCCGTCCAGAACGCCACCACAATCCAGAGCAGGTGTTTGGTGGCCTTGATACGTAATTTCCTGACACCCAGGGGCGACTCGTCAAGGCGGATCCGGGCAACGCGATCGCCCTCCACCTTGCGTTCGATCCACATGAAAATCTCGGTATATACGGTCTGCGGACAGGCATACCCACAGAAGAGCCGGCCAGCGACTGCTGTGAAGAGAAAGAGTGCGAGCGCCGAGATGATCAACAACAAGGTCAGATAGATCACATCCTGTGGCCAAAGAACCATGCCGAAGATGTAGAACTTACGCGCCCCAAGATCAAACAGGACTGCCTGGCGGTCGTTCCACTGCAACCAGGGCAGACCGTAATACAGTAACTGTGTCAGAACAACCAGAACAATCCGCCACTGCGCAAACCATCCGGTTACCGATCGCGGATAAATCTTGCGGCGAACATCCCTGAGCGTTTCCTCAAGCGACTCCGAGCCGGGGCGCACTTTCTTGGCGCCCGGGGGCCGCCATGGCGGCGGCTGCTCGGATTCTGCCTGAGGAGCCGGGTGCTCGGGTTGACCTGACGTGGACATACGCTTCTGACTCCAGCTTACTGTGCGGTGCTGACAACTGCCGCACCATCACGGTGCGTCAGTCCCCAGACCCAGGCGGTCAACATGCGGATCTGCTCGGGTGACAGAATGGCTTCCTGAGCGGGCATCCGGTTATTCAGGCCGTTCATGATGGCCTCCACAATCCTGCGCTCGGAACTACCATAAAGCCAGACACCATCAGTCAGATTGGGTGCACCGAGCATCTTATTACCCTTGCCGTCAACCCCGTGGCAGGCCACGCAGTTTGTGTCAAAGGCTCTCTTGCCACGAATGGCTGCCAGCTGGTTATGAGCCAGTCCAGAGAGCGAGCGCACATACTGGGCGATGTCGGTTGCGGTTGCGCCATCAATCACACCGTTAAACGAAGGCATGATGCCGTTGCGACCCTTGGAGATTGTCTCCGTAATCGCTTCTGGCGTGCGCGGGTAGAGTGAGTCGCCGTCAACCAGATTCGGGAAGCTTGCACTGCCCCGCGCATCCGATCCGTGGCACTGCGCACAGTAGTTCAGAAACAGGCGTTGACCAATTTGCTGGGCTTCCGGATTCTTTGCAAGCTGCTCGACCGAGATGCCGTCAAACTTGGCGTAAGTCGGACGGACAGACTCGGCATAAGCCTGGGATCGCTGTTCAAGTTCCTGCTCAGTCGTGTAACCGAGCACACCGGAGTAACTACCCAGACCGGGGAACAGAAACAGATAGCCCAGACCAAACACGCACATCAGGATGTACATGATGGTCCACCAGCGAGGCACCGGATTGTTCAACTCACGCAGGTCGCCATCCCACACGTGACCGGTGTCACCCACATCACCTTCCTTGGTGATCTTGAGCCACTTTCTCTGTGAAACCAGCAGCCACAGACACCAGGCAATACCCAGCAAGGTGACTGCGGCAATGAATATGCCCCAGAATCCACTCGTAAAGTCGTTCATGGCTTCTTTACCTCATCGTCTTTTGTCTGTTTTGCCTGGGTCGCCTCGTCGGGCAGATCAAAAGGCAAATTCGCAGCCTGTTCGTTGTCCTTCTTGCGACGGGCAGAAAACGCCCACCACACGATTCCAAAGAACAGGACCATGGCGAGAATGGTCGCTATCGCGTTCAGAATCGCCATGGTCAGTTAGCCTTCTGCTGCGCTGCGCGTTCCTCAGCCTGACGCTGCAGCATGGCTTCCCGCACACCTGCACCCAGACTTTGCAGATAAGCCACGACGGCGTCTTCCTCCGTCTTGCCTACGAGCGCTTCAGGCGCCTGACTGATCTGCTCATCTGAATACGGCACACCCATGACGCGCAGAACTTCCATGCGCCGTGCGACATCCATGTTCTCAACCGACCTGCGTGCCAGCCACGGGTAGTTCGGCATGTTGGACTCAGGCACCACATCACGAGGATTGCGCAGGTGAATGCGATGCCACTCGTCCGAATAGCGTCCGCCAATACGGGCAAGATCCGGACCAGTGCGCTTCGAGCCCCACAAGAAGGGGTGGTCGTACACCGACTCACCCGCTATGGAGTAATCACCATAACGCTGGACTTCGGCGCGCAACATGCGAACCTGTTGCGAGTGGCAGCCCACACACCCTTCACGGATGTAGATGTCACGCCCGACGAGCTCGAGCGGCTCATAAGGCTTGACACCGGGCGCAGCCTGAGTCGTCGAGTACTGGAAGAACAGCGGAACGATCTGAACCAGACCCGCGAACACCACTACGGTGAAGCTCGCGATAATCATCCAGCCGATATTCTTCTCGAGCGTCTCGTGAGAAAAGAAAGGAGTTTTCTGATCACTCATTGTTCACCTCAAGCTTTGGCCAGCGACGCCGCCGGGCGGATTGGATCCGCCGTCTGGGTTGGAACCGGCGGATTGATCGCTTTCTCACCTACGACAGTTTTGAATACGTTGTAGGCCATCAAGAACACACCAGCCAGGTAGAGCGTGCCACCGGCCAGACGAATCGCGTAGAACGGATAGGTTGCTTTTACTGATTCGACGAAGCTGTAGGTGAGTGTTCCATCCAGTTCGGTTGCACGCCACATCAGACCCTGCATCACGCCGGCAATCCACATTGACGCGATATACAGAACTACACCGATGGTTGCGATCCAGAAGTGAACCTCAATCAGACGGGTGCTCCACATCTTGTCCTTGCCCCACAGGCGCGGAATCAGGTAGTAAAGCGAGCCGAAGGTGATCATGGCAACCCAGCCCAGTGCACCAGAGTGCACGTGACCAATGGTCCAGTCCGTATAGTGCGACAGGGCATTCACGGTGCGGATAGACATCATGGAGCCTTCAAAAGTCGACATGCCATAGAACGACAGCGACACCACCATGAATTTCAGAATCGGATCCGTACGCAGTTTGTACCAGGCACCTGACAGTGTCATGATGCCGTTAATCATGCCACCCCATGACGGTGCAAGCAGAATCAGTGAGAACACCATACCAAGAGACTGGGTCCAGTCAGGCAGCGAGGTGTAAATCAAGTGGTGCGGACCTGCCCACATGTAGGTGAAGGCAAGCGCCCAGAAATGGACGATGGAAAGGCGATACGAATAAATCGGACGGCCAGCCTGCTTGGGAATGAAGTAATACATCATGCCCAGAAAGCTGGTGGTCAGAAAGAATCCCACCGCATTGTGTCCGTACCACCACTGCACCATGGCGTCATGCACGCCGGCATACAGCGAGTACGACTTCATGAAGTAAACCGGCAGTTCCAGGTTGTTCACCACGTGGAGCATCGCGATCGTCAGGATGTACGAACCAAAGAACCAGTTGGCCACATAAATGTGCTTGACCCGACGCTTGACAATGGTGCCAAAGAAAACGAATGCATACGCCACCCAGACCACGGTAATCAGGATGTCGATCGGCCATTCGAGTTCGGCATACTCTTTGGACGAGGTAAACCCCATTGGCAGTGAAATCGCGGCAGCCACGATCACGGCTTGCCAGCCCCAGAAGGTGAAGGCGGCGAGCTTGTCACTGAACAGGCGAACCTGACAGGTACGCTGTACCACGTAATAAGAGGTCGCAAAGAGCGCACTGCCCCCAAACGCAAAAATCACAGCGTTGGTGTGCAGTGGACGAAGACGGCCATACGTCAGCCAGGGAATGTCAAAGTTGAGCGAGGGCCACAGAAGCTGAGCAGCAATCAGGACCCCTACGAGCATTCCGACAATCCCCCAGACTACGGTCATGATGGCAAATTGCCTGACGACCTTGTAGTTGAAGGACTCGGCAGTTGCTGTGGGCAAACTAGCCATGGTGAGTTTCCTTAAACGTGGTGATACAAAATGTTACGGATAGCATGATGCCACCTATTTTGTCGAGATGCCTTGATATTCCTCAACCGAATCCGCTTTGGCAGCCTGCAAACCGATCAATCACGCCGACTGTCGTTTTCCTGCCCCGGGGTGTCGTCGTCATCCAGAATGGCATGACCACTCTGTTCAGGGTCGTCATACTGGCCAGAGAACACAGCCCACCACAGTACTGCGGCGATCATCAAAACGAACAGCAATGAAACCGGCAATAACAGATAGAGGATTTCCATGATCCCTTACCCAGCCATCGCGGGCGCAGAACGCGATGGACGAGTAGCCGGTATGCGATAAAGGCGCCATGCATTGGCTGCGACAGCAACCGATGAAACAAACATTGCCAGCGCAGCCAGCCACGGAGTCACCAGCCCCACAGCAGCTAACGGCGTCGTGATCAGGTGAAAAACAAGCGATCCGTAGAGATTCTGTGAGGTGATACGACGTGTTTTCGCAAACAGCGCACGTGACTGCTCAGGATTCAGTTCTGGACAAGCTGCAAGGGTAGAGTTGGTAGCTGCCAGTGAAGACGGGGCTGCGAGCGCCAGTGCACATGGGCAACTCATGACCAGCAGAGAAACCATCACGGGAATCGCGAATACAGGCTCAACCATCCACCAATACAGCGCAACCAGACCTGCAATGGCCAGTTGAACTACGATGAACCACATGGCAACTTTGTCGGCGCGTGCCATCAGGGGCGTGCGCAAGGCATCCATCTCGCGCGCAAAACGCGCATTGTCCACCGACATTCTGGCCCGTTCTTCAAAAAAGCGCGCCGTCAGCAGAAAAGCGACAAACATCGTCACAGAATCAAAATAGACTTCACCATGTCCTGAAATGGTGGCGTATACGCTCGGCACGAAGGCCGCGATCATGCTAATGGAAACAGGAACGTCCATTGTGACGTGCAAGGTGCGGATCGCTTTGAGCGTTCCCTTCCAGACGGGCCAGGCCGCATACAGGATCACAGGAATCGTCATGACCAGACTGATCCAGTTCATGAGCGTGATCGCCCAGTCCAGCACTTCAAGGTTGTCGTGACCGTAGGAGTCCCGGCGAAGGTAGCCGGGCAACGCAAACATCATGACCTGCATCATGGCAAGCCAGGCCAGCCCGAGACGCACCAGCGAACGACGACGCGCGCGCGTTTCTTCTGGCGTGAGAGTTCGGTTGAATGCGAGGATAGATTTTGCCATGCCGCGATAATAGTTCTGTCGCTGGCAACGTGCATTGATGTAAATCAAAGACCGGCCCGCAGGCCGGTCTTTGCTGTCAGTGACAGACGAACAATCGCGTCTGTCTCGACAGTCTCATTTCAAGGTCGACACATCCTGGCGCATGGCTCAGGCGTGGCTTTCCTCGAACTGGGCTTCCTCGGTAGAGCCCGTCAGTGCGGTAGTTGACGCCTGGCCCCCTTCAATGGTCTGAGTCACGGCATCAAAGTATCCGGTACCCACTTCGCGCTGGTGCTTGACCGCAGTGAAGCCACGGTCAGCTGCTGCAAACTCCTTCTGCTGCAGTTCAACAAAAGCACTCATGTGGTTACGAGCATAACCGTAGGCCAGGTCGAACATGCCGTAGTTAAGCGAATGGAATCCAGCCAGCGTGATGAACTGGAACTTGTATCCCATTGCACCGAGTTCGCGCTGGAACTTGGAGATTGTTGCGTCATCCAGGTTCTTCTTCCAGTTGAACGACGGCGAACAGTTGTAAGCAAGTAACTTGCCAGGGAACTGGCGGTGAATGGCTTCTGCAAACTTGCGAGCATATTCCAGATTGGGCGTTGCAGTCTCACACCAGATCAAATCTGCATAGGGCGCGTAGGCCAGACCCCGGCTGATGCCCTGCTCGATGCCGGCACGTGTCCGGAAGAACCCTTCGACAGTGCGCTCACCGGTCAGGAACGGATGATCGTTCTCGTCAACGTCACTGGTAACCAGATCGGCCGCGTCTGCATCCGTACGTGCCAACACAATGGTCGGAGTACCTGCCACGTCAGCAGCCAGTCGGGCAGCAACAAGCTTGCTCACGGCTTCGCGGGTTGGAACCAGAACCTTGCCGCCCATGTGTCCACACTTTTTGACGGAGGCCAACTGGTCCTCGAAGTGAACGCCACTTGCACCGGCGTCAATCATTGCCTTCATCAATTCGTAAGCGTTGAGCACGCCGCCAAATCCGGCTTCGGCATCAGCAATGATCGGTGCCAGAAAATCCACGTATCCGTCATCCCCCGGATTCTTGCCTTCCATCCACTGGATCTGGTCGCTACGCAACAAGGCGTTGTTGATGCGACGAACAACCTGAGGTACCGAGTTGGCTGGATACAGAGACTGGTCGGGATACATGTCACCCGCCAGGTTGGCGTCACCCGCAACCTGCCAGCCGGACAGATAGATGGCTTTGAGACCGGCCTTGATCTGCTGCATGGCCTGGTTGCCAGTCAGTGCGCCCAAGGTGTTGATGAAGGGCTCTTCATTGAGCAGCTTCCAGAGCTTCTCGGAGCCTTGGCGGGCAAGGGTGTGTTCGACAGCAACCGAACCGCGCAGGCGGATGACTTCCTCGGCACTGTAGTCGCGCCGGATACCTTGCCAGCGGGGGTTTTCTGCCCAGTCTTTTTGAAGGGCACGGATAGCTGCTTCGCGGTTGCTCATGATGATGACTCCTGTCTGTAAACAAAGTAAGAAAACAAAAACTGGAAACCCTGGTACTGGTCAAACTGAACTCACTCTCTGGACCGCATCATCCCGCCCCAACTGCCGGGCTACTGCGTCTGGACCTCCCGGTGCATCTACCATCTGCTTGGTAGAACAGAGAACAAAGTTCGTTTGCTGTTGTAAACAGTTTATTCCTATGCTGCGTTGCAACCAGGTCTTTTGTCTTATATAAGATATATTTTTTTATTGTTATTTATCAATTTGTTATATTTTTTATTTTGCATTATGAAATACAATTCTCAGTTATGAAATGAACCATTCTGGCATTGCACAATCAAATTTCACAAGATGCACCCTATGTTTCACATTATGAAAATTGAGTCACTGCAAACAACGGTCGACAGAGCACTATCGATCCAGGCAGGCTATTGCAGACAAGGTCATCAAGATAGCGCCCAGTGAACCCGTACGCGATTGATGGACAATCATGCCTGGTGCCCTTGCTCGATACACAACCCGTCTGCAATGAAGTCCCATCATTCCGTCTTACAATTGCGCGCATGTCTACTCACACGCTAGAAATCCACCACCCCACCATCGCTTTGGGCAAGGAAGTGGCATATCCAACCCGATATGATCCCGACCTGCTGCTTCCGATCAGTCGATCGCTAGGCAGGGCGCTGCTCGCAGGACTGACGCAGAATCCCGAGGCACAGATTGCCTTCACCGGTTGGGACATGTGGCGCGGATATGAACTGTCCTGGTTCGACCCTCGAGGACTACCAAAGATTGGCATACTCAAGGCATGGGTGCCTTGCACCAGTACCCACATCATCGAGTCCAAGTCGTTCAAGCTGTATCTGAACAGTCTGAACAATGAAAGAATGGACGACATTGAATCCGTTAAGAAGCGGATCAAGTCTGACCTCTCCTCCCGGGTTGGTGCAGAAGTGAAGGTTCAAGTAGTGACACCGCAAGAGTTTGCGAGCGAAGTGATCAGCGAACCACTTGAAGGCTGCCTCGATGACCAGGCCATCGAGATCGGCCACTACCAGCCGGATCCGGACCTGCTAGCATGCGATCCGGAACGAATCGTATCTGAGAGTGTTTTTTCCAGACTATTAAAATCGAATTGTCCAGTCACCGGACAGCCCGACTGGGCCAGTGTGCATATCGAGTACGAAGGTGCGGCGATCGACCACGAGGCGCTGCTGCGATACATCGTCTCGTATCGTCAACACGAAGGATTTCACGAACAATGTGTCGAACAGATATTTTGTGACCTGATGCAACGCTGTCAGCCACAGCGTCTGAGTGTCTACGCTCGCTACACCCGTCGCGGAGGAATGGACATCAATCCATGGCGTGCAACCCAAGGGCTCCCGGAACCAGTCACAAGTCGAAGCGCTCAACAATAAATGATTGCAGCGAGCCTGCCCAGCCACTTCCGACGAGGCTGTCAGGCTGTGGCGGCACTCGGGCTCATCCTGCTATAGCGCCCGATATGCGCTGCCAGCATTGCACCGACAACAAACGCCAGGGCCGCCCCCATCCAGGGCCCCCTCTCCCATCCCCAGTCCATCACGATACCGAACATCAACGGTCCCAGAGCGGACCCCACATCCATTCCGGAATACACAAGCCCGTAGACTGAACCCACCGAACGCTTGGGCGTCACCTTACGAACCATCATGTCGCGCGACGGTGCCGAAGCACCAGAGAAAAACCCGGCCATGGACATGATGAACATGGCCATATAGCCAGGCACCACACCGGAGGCAAGCAACACGAACATGGTGGCAGACAGTAGCAATGATGCCAGCACCACCAACTCGGTGCGCGGCGTTGCATTGACCAGAAAACCACCTGCCAGCATGCCGACAATCTGGCCGACCATGTACGCCGTGATGACCGAACCCGCTGCGACAGCCGCCATGCCATACAGACTACCCATCAGCGGAATGGTGTAATTTTGAACTGCAGACAGGGCAACTGTGGCGCAGCAGAAAAACAGAAACGCCCCCCACAGTGCGGGAGAAGCAAGCAACTGACGCAGCGTAGCCAGCACGCCGGGCGACTTCAACCTGTGCTCCTCATCACGCACATCGCCAAACACTTCGCTGCTCTTTTCACCTTCCGATGCACGCCGGTTCAATTCTCGTGTTCCTGGCACCTCAAGCGACTCACGTCCTAGCACAATCAGCACCAGCACCAACGCCATCAGTAATGCGACCGCCAGTGCAGCGCTGCGCCAGCCAAACAGCGCTGTGAGACCCACAACAAAAACCGGAGAGAGCGCCCATCCCAGCGTGCCGGTGACATTATGAATGCTGAACGCATGCCCGAGACGACTGGGCTGAACGCGGTGGTTCAGGATGGAGAAATCTGCGGGATGAAAGACGGCATTACCTATCCCACCAATCAATGCAGCGAGCATCAACGTTCCATACCCCGTTGCAGCATAGAGAACCAGAGCAGCCACCAGAAAACAGGCTACACCAAACCACAGCACGGGTCGCGCACCGATCCGGTCCACAACAAATCCGCTGGCTGCCTGCCCGAATCCAGACACCACAAAGAACAGTGTCATCAGAAATCCGAGCTGCACAAAATCAAGCGCAAACGCCTGCCCGAGTGGCACAAACAGACTGGGAATCACCAGTTGAAAAAAATGTGAACTGGCATGCGCAGCCCCTACCAGACCAATGGTTGTCCAGTCGCCTTGCTCAGGTCGCCCTGGAAGCATAGACGAATCCAGCCCGGCAGTTTGCGCCATGCCTATCTCCTAACAGGTAGCACTTAGTAGTAATAGTTGAGAGCTGGCCTGATGAGGTGTTGCCCTTTATTACAGTGTCATCTCGATCGTGACAAGGTCAATCAGCCCGGGCGCGAGTACACCCTCTCAGGTCCTGGCCCGTATCTCAGGCCATGCTTTTTTGAGATAGTAGAACATCGACCAGACAGTCAACAAGGCTGCCACCACGATCAGGATCTGCCCGATCAACTGGGCTGGCAGATCGAACCAGTCTTCGTGATGCAACAGACAGGGAATCGCAATCATCTGCGCTGCCGTCTTGAACTTGCCAAGCCAGTGAACGGCCACACTCCCGCTTGCTCCAATCTTCGCCATCCACTCCCTGAGTGCAGAAATCGCGATCTCTCGCCCGATAATCACCAGTGCAATCAGGCTGTCAACACGATCCAGATTCAGTAGCACCAGCAATGCTGCACTAACCATCAACTTGTCGGCCACCGGGTCAAGAAATGCACCAAACGATGAAGTCTGATTCCAGCGTCTTGCAAGCCAGCCGTCTAGCCAGTCGGTCAACGCGGCAATGACAAACATCCAGGCTGCAATCGCATCGCGCAATGCGGTCGGCAACAAGATTTCCGGAACATAGAACAGCCCCACGAACAACGGAATGATCGCAATGCGAAGCCAGGTCAGGGCGATGGGAATATTGAAAGGCATGATGTTGTCTATGCTAACCGAAATTGATCCTTAATTGACGCACCGCTCGAGACAGGATCGCGAGGCGTCAACCGTTATGAAAAGCGTCATAGATCCGCCGGGCAAGCTCCAGCGAGATGCCATCAACGCAGGCAAGTTGCTCCACACTGGCGTCTCCCACTCCCCGCAAACCACCAAACCTGGCCAGCAGCTTCTGGCGACGCCTGGCGCCAACGCCCTCGATGTCTTCCAGGCGCGATGTCTGCCGGGCCCTGGATCGTTTTGCACGCATGCCGGTAATCGCAAACCGGTGAGCCTCATCCCGAATCTGCGCAATCAGCATCAGTGCAGCCGACATCTGCCCGAGAACCAGCGATTGACGCCCATCCGCAAACACCAGTGTTTCAAGACCGGTCTTGCGGTTCTCGCCCTTGGCTACACCCACTAAAACTGAAACATCCAGGCCATATTCCTCGAAAACCTGCCGTGCAACCTCTACCTGCCCTTTGCCGCCGTCAATCAGGACCAGATCCGGCAGCAAGGACTGTCCATCGGCTACCTTTCCATAGCGACGCGTCAGCACCTGACGCATGGCTGCGTAATCATCTCCAGGCGTGATACCCACAATGTTGTAGCGTCGATATAGTGAAGGCTGCATCTCGTGATTCTGAAATACCACGCATGAGGCCTGGGTGGCTTCACCTGCGGTATGACTGATATCAAAACACTCGACTCGCAACTGCTGAAGCGACTGCTCGTCCGTTTCAAGACTCAGTTGCTGAGCCAGCGCGAGCGTTCGAGCATGGCGTGCCCCGCCTTCAGTCAAAGCTCGCGAGAGCGCCAGTTGCGCGTTTTGAATCGCCTGATCCAGCCAGGCTCGACGCATTCCTTGCGGACGGACAAGCAGCTTGGCGCGCGTTCCGCGAGCGCTGGCCAATAGTCTGATAATGTCCGGATCATTGGGTGGCGGGCTTACTGTGACGACAGCCGGTATTGGCTGTTCCAGATAGTGCTGCACCAGAAAAGCCTCCAGAACATCCGCCTCACTGTCCCCGTCGACATGTGTAGGAAAGAATGCCCGGTCACCGAGGTGACGTCCCGAACGAATCATAGCCAGGTTGACACAGGCCTTGCCAGACTGCAGCGTGACTGCCACGACATCGGTATCACTGCCATCCACATCTTCCATCGTCTGCTGCTGAAGAACACGCGACAATGCGGACATCTGATCACGCAGCTGCGCGGCCTGCTCAAACTCGAGAGCCTGAGCGGCCTCATTCATACGCTGCTCGATGTCTTCCAGGATCTCGTGGGTGTTCCCCTTCAGAAACTGGCTTGCCTGGTGAACATCCTGCTGGTAATCCTCTATGGAAATATGCCCGACACAGGGTCCCGAACAACGCTGGATCTGATAAAGAAGGCACGGCCTTGAGCGATTGGCGTACACCGTATCTTCGCAGGTGCGCAGCCGGAACACTCTTTGCAGGATCTGCATGGTTTCGCGCACTGCCCAGGCATTAGGATACGGCCCGAAGAACTGTCCCGGACGCTGCGTCGATCCGCGGTAGTAGGCCATCCTCGGCGCATCGTGCCCACTCAGCCAGAGGTATGGATACGACTTGTCGTCACGAAAGAGAATGTTATAGCGTGGCTTGAGTTGCTTGATAAGATTGTTCTCAAGCAGCAGCGCCTCGGCCTCTGACGGTGTGACCGTGACATCTACCCGGGCAACCCGGGCAACCATGTGTGCAATCCGGGGACTGTGACCGGTCTTCTGAAAGTAGGAACTGACCCGCTTCTTGAGATCTCTTGCCTTGCCAACATACAGGACCTGGCCCTGCTCATCAATGTGGCGGTACACACCCGGCAAATGCGGCAGACTAGCCAGAAACGACTTGACGTCAAAGACGGGCTCAGACTGACTCATTGATACTGCGCACCTGCTCAAGTGCACGCTGGTAGATCGGCATGGTCACGAGTGCAGGCCAGCGCACTGCCTTGCCACTGGGCATGAGGCGCCTGATGCGAGCCTGACTCGCTACATCGCTGGTGTGAACCAGACTCTCAAGTAACTGATCTGCCATATCCAGGTGGTTACATACAAGCACCATATCACAACCAGCCTCAAGCGCCGCCTTGGCACGGTCGACAATGTCACCCGCCACAGCGGCACCTTCCATTGTCAAATCATCCGAGAACACAACGCCGTCGTAACCCATGCGACCCCTCAGAATCTCGCGAATCCACTTCGGCGAGAATCCTGCAGGCAACCGATCAACCTTGGGATAAATCACGTGAGCGGGCATCACGGCCGGTATCACCATGTCACCGAGCCACTCGTAGGGTGCGCCATCCTCTTTGAGGATTCGAGTCAGGCTCCGCTGATCGACAGGAATCTCATGGTGCGAATCCGCACTGACAGCACCGTGACCCGGAAAGTGCTTACCGCAGGCACCCATGCCCATCATGGACATGCCCTGGACCAGTGCGCGCGCAAGCATTGAAACTACTCTGGGGTCCCGGTGAAACGACCGGTCTCCAATTACGCTGCTCACGCCATAATCAAGATCAAGCACCGGGGTAAAACTGAGATCAACACCGCAAGCACGAAGCTCTGCGGCCAGGACCAGACCCACACTGGTCGCAAGCGACATGGCGCGCATCGGATCTCTCATCCAGATCTGACCGAGGCGAGCCATGCTGGGCAGTTGCGTGAAGCCGTCCTCTCTGAACCGCTGAACACGCCCACCTTCGTGGTCGACTGCAATCAGCAGCCTGGGTTTGCGAAGCCGGTGAATCTGTCGGGTCAGACGCGTCAGTTGCTCACGGCTCTCGAAGTGTCTCGTAAACAGGATCACACCGCCCACCACCGGGTGCTGCAACCGCCTGATATCCTGCACGGTGAGGCTGGGGCCTTCAATATCCAGCATGACAGGGCCACGAGCCAGTCGCACTGGCTTGAAACCAGACTTGAACAGTGCCTTGAACCCTGTTTTGCCGGGGGACTTTTGATCAGACTTGCTCAATGTTCAGGCTCCCAGCGTGAAGGACTCATCACGCAATCCAGCAAGTCGTCCCTGCACCATCAAACCCTTCATCTCGCGTACCGCCTCTTGCCACCCCGAAAAAATGGCTTGAGCCACAATGGCGTGACCGATATTCAACTCCGCAATCCCATCGAGCGCAGCAATCGGCTGCACATTACTGTAATGCAACCCATGACCGGCATTGACCCGCATACCATGCGTCTTGGCGTGCGCAACCGCGATCTTGAGCCGCTCGATCTCGGCCTGGATTTGCACAGCTTGCTTCGCCTCTGCGTACGCACCTGTGTGCAGCTCGATCACCCGAGCCCCGGCACGTGCCGCCGCCTCAATCTGGGCAGGCTCCGGGTCAACAAACAGAGACACCCGGATGGATGCATCATGCAGGCGAGATACAGCATCTGCCACCGCAGCAAACCCGCCTACGACATCCAGCCCACCTTCAGTCGTGAGTTCAGTGCGCTTTTCCGGGACGAGACACACATCATCTGGCTTGACTTTGAGTGCGATATCGAGCATCTCCTGCGTGACCGCACACTCAAGGTTCATCCTCGTCATCAACTGAGGACGTAATGCCCAGACATCAGCATCCTGAATATGACGCCGATCCTCCCTCAAATGTAGCGTGATGAGGTCTGCGCCAGCCTGTTCGGCCAGCAACGCGGCCCTGATCGGATCAGGGTAAGTCGTGTGCCGCTGCTGTCGCAAAGTGGCCACGTGATCGATGTTCACACCCAAGTCAATCATTTTTTGGAGGGTACCGGTTCTTCAGTTGTCAAAACAATGGTTTCTACCACAGTTTCAGCTGTTTCGCCTTGATCCCCCGCAGATCTATGCTCAAGAGACTCACTTGCACCGTTCCCGCGCGTGTAAGGTGACTGAATCAAAGTCGCACCTGGCACTGACTCGTCCCAGCCGCCACCGAGCGCTTTATACAAATTCACCCTGTTGGCAAGCAGCTCAAATCCAGTCTGAACTTCCTGCAGACGCGAATTGAACAATTCGACCTGCGCCACCTGGACGTCAAGAAAGCTGTCGATCCCATTAAAGAATCTGGCGTTGCTCAGATCATAGTAACGCTGCGCGGACTTGCTTTGAGCGCTACGTGCATCCAGTTGAGACGAGAACGTCGCTTCGCCGGCAAGCGCGTCAGACACCTCCCTGAACGCCTGCTCAACACTCTGCTGGTAAGTGGCAACAGCTTCGCGCTGAGCTGCACTGGCCTGTTCGAGACTGGCCTGCAGGGCCCCCCACTGAAGATCGGCAGCGATACGGATGGTGTGAACGCCCATGCACCTGTTCCACTGCTGAACAGGTCGCCAAGTGACGTGCTCGCTGTGCCCACGCTTCCTGTCAGGCTGATGTTCGGAAAGAACGCGGCTCGTGCCGCCCCAATGTTGGCATTGGCTGCCATGAGCACATTCTCGGCTGCCCTGATGTCCGGACGACGCTCCAGCAACTCCGAAGGCAGCCCTACCGGGATGTCCCTGACTTGATCAATCGCCGCAAACGGCAAAGAATCGGGCAGGTTCGCAGGCAGAGGCTGACCTGTCAGGATGGCCAGCGCATTGCGCGCCTGCTCCCTTTCACGCGTAAAACGCGCCATATCGGCAGCAGACGCATCGACCAGGGCCTTAGCCTGTACAGCATCACGCTCTGATGCAACGCCGCTTCTGAACCGGGCGTTCACAAGGTCGTAAGTCCGCTTGCGGGTCTTGTAGGTCTCGCTGGTGAGTTCATGCATCACCTGTGCCATCCGGTACCGGTAATACTGCACGGCAGTGTCCGCCACCAGCGCAATCTGGACCGCGCGCGCACCCTCTGCCGAAGCCAGGAACTGCTGATAAGCGGCTTCTGACAGATTGCGCAAGCGACCAAACAGGTCAAGCTCGAATGCAGTGACAGCAATTCCAGCACTGTACTGACTCGAGATCACGTTGCTTCCAGTGGGGCTGGCTGGACTCGGTGTTGCCTGACGGGATCCAGAAAACGCGCCACCCAGTTGCGGAAACATCTGCCCCCGCTGAATGCCCCAGACCGCCTCGGCCTGCTCCATCCGGGAGACTGCAATCTGCAGATTCCGGTTTCCTGCAAGCGCCAGCTCGATCAGCGCAATGAGTTGCGGATCCTTGAAAAAGTCTTGCCATGGCGTCTGTGCATTCTCCACCGAGTCGACCCCAAAGCTTGCGGCATCAACGGCCTGCTCGGTAAACCCGCCAGTTCTTGCATCGTAGCTGGTCCGAAACTGCTGACCGTACATGGAAGGAACTGTCGAATCCGGCTGTTCGTACTTCGGAGCCATGCTGCACGCAGCCAGCGCCAGCGAGAGCGCGGACAGTACGAATGCCCGGGGCAATGTTCGCTTATTCATGCTTGCCTCCTGCAGCAGTCGTGCCATGTTTGTCAAACAACTTGACCTTTGTCTTGAAGAACCGCAACACGACAACGAAGAATACTGGTACAAAAATGACCGAGAAAGGCGTGGCAGCCAGCATACCGCCAAGCACCCCAAAACCCACCGCTTTCTGGCTGGCCGCACCAGCACCGCTGGACAGGGTGAGCGGAACCACGCCAAGAATGAAGGCAAATGACGTCATCAGAATCGGACGAAACCGTAGACGCGCCGCCTCAATCGTTGCCTCGTAAAGTCCCATGCCGCGACCGTAAAGATCCTTGGCAAACTCCACAATCAGAATCGCGTTCTTGGCTGCAAGCCCGATCACGGTCACCATACCAACCTGGAAGTAAACATCGTTGTTCATGCCCAGCGCCGTTACGAGTCCGACCGCACCAAGCATGCCCAGCGGCACGATGAGCAGCACCGACAAGGGTATCGCCCAGCTCTCGTAAAGCGCTGACAGAACCAGGAACACGACCAGAATCGCCAGCCCCATCAGAATCGGCGCTTGCGAACCTGCCTGGACTTCCTGATAGGACAGACCAGTCCATTCAAAACCAAACCCACCGGGCAACTCCCCGATCAGCGCCTGCATTGCCTGCATCGCATCACCGGATGAATACCCTGGCGCGGCCGCTCCGCTGATACGAACCGAGTCATAGCTGTTGTAACGCACGACCTGAGTGGGTCCCTGGGTCCACGAGGTCTCGACAAACGAAGACAGCGGCACCATCTGGCCATCCTTGTTACGGGCATTAAGCTTGAGCAGATCCTCGACGTTCATCCTGAAATCAGCCTCAGCCTGCACCCAGACATTCTGCATGCGTCCCATGTTCGGGAACTTGCCCAGATACTGCCCCCCGATTGCCGCCGACAGCACACCTGCCGCTTCAGAGAACTCAACGCCCTGCGCTGCGAGCCTTTCGCGGTCGATGCGAACCTCAAGTTTGGGTCCAGGAGCAAGACCCGTGATCCGGACTTGGGAAAGCACCGGATTCTGTGCAGCCTTGGCAAGCAACTCGTTTGCACCAGCCATCAGTGCGTCGTACCCCATGCCGCCGCGATCCTGGAGACGCAGTTCGAAACCACTGGAATTACCCAGAGATGAAATTGCGGGAGGAATCACAGAGAACACCAGCGCATCCGGGATAGTACTGATCAGATAACCCGTCGCCTTGCCGGCAATGGCCTGGGCGGATTGCCCAGGTCCAGTGCGTTCCGTAAAATCTTTAAGTGGAACAAACGCGAGCGCCGCGTTCAAGCCATTACCGTTGAAACTGAATCCCCGGATTGCAACGATGTTCTGCGTCTCAGGCTGATCCAGAAAGTAATCCTCGACCGTGTTGATCACTTCCATGGTACGACTGGACGACGAACCTGACGGCAGCTCCATATTGACGACCACATACCCCTGGTCCTCCTCGGGCAGGAAGGCACTTGGCATGCGCAGGTACATCCATCCCATCACGGCAACCAGGATCAGATAGATGACCATATAACGGCCACCTCTGTGGACCAGATGACTGACTCCTTTCTCGTACTTGTGGGTCGTGCTGGTAAACACCCGGTTGAACCATCCGAAGAACCCTTTCTTCTCTTCATGGTGGCCTTTCGGAATGGGTTTGAGGATGGTCGCACACAAGGCAGGTGTAAAAGACAACGCAAGGAACCCGGAGAACATGATCGAGATCGCCATGGCAACGGCGAACTGCTGATAGATCACACCCACGGAGCCCGACATGAAGGCCAGTGGAAGGAACACCACGGTCAGCACTGCCGTGATCCCCACAATCGCTCCCGAGATCTGCGGCATGGCTTTCTTGGTCGCCTCCAGCGGTGACACCCCATCTTCCACCATGATCCGTTCGACGTTCTCGACTACCACGATCGCATCGTCCACAAGAATACCGATGGCCAGCACCATGGCGAACATGGTGAGCACGTTAACCGAGAATCCGAGCATATTCATGACGGCAAATGCTCCCATCATCGCAACCGGAACGACCAGAGACGGGATGATGGTGTAACGGACATTCTGCAGAAACAGGTACATCACCAGGAACACCAGAACCATCGCTTCAAGCAGTGTGTAAACCACCTGGGTGATGGACACTTCCACGTAAGGCGCGGTGTTATAGGGAATGGTGTACTCAATGTCAGCAGGAAAGAACGCCGCCAGCTCCTCCATGCGCTGCTGAACCCCCTCAGCTGTCTCGAGCGCGTTGGCTCCCGGAGCGAGCACAACAGCAAAAGCAGCCGTTGGTGCAGCATTCAAACGGGCACCAAACTGATAGTTGTCTGCACCTACCTCAACTCTGGCAACGTCACCGAGCCGGATCGAGGAACCGCCGCCACGAGAACGCACGATCACGCTCTCGAAATCCTCAACAGTCGTCAGCTGACCATTGGTTGACAGGTTGGCAGTGATCCGCTGGCTGTCCGGATTGGGTGGTGCACCCAGAACCCCGGCTGGAATCAGCAGATTCTGGGATTGCAGGGCAGCCGTGATCTCCTGCGTGCTAACGCCAAGTCCGACAAGCTTGTCGGGATCGATCCAGATGCGCATAGCGCGCGGAGCCGCAAAGAGCTGGAATCGCCCGACACCAGGAACCCGGGAGATGGGGTTCTGGATGTTGCGGGTAATGTAGTCAGCGAGCGCAGTCTGGTCCTGAGTTCCGTCCACCGAAGACAGCGCCACCACCATCAGGAAGCCGGCACTGGTCTGCTCGAAACGCACACCCTGCTGGGAGACGGCACCGGGCAATTGTGCCATGACGTTCGAAACCCGGTTCTGCACATCGACCTGGGCATCATCAGGATTGGTTCCAGGGGCAAAGGTGGCCGTGATCTGCGCCGAGCCGTTGGAGTCACTGACCGACTCGTAGTAGAGCAAGCCCTTGGCACCGTTAAGCTCGTTCTCGATGATACTTGTGACCGATTCGGAAACCTCCTCGGCTGACGCACCCGGATAAGTGGCACGAATATCGATGGCAGGTGGCGCAACATCGGGATATTGTGAAACCGGCATGGACTGTAGCGACAGCACCCCGACCAAGGTGATCAGGATCGCGACAACCCAGGCAAAGATTGGACGTTCAGTAAAAAACAGGGGCATTTGATAACCGTATCAGACAGTTCAGGCAGGTGACTGCCAAGGCTTGGTTGTAACGGGCGCACCCGGACGGATCTTCTGAAATCCTTCAACGACCACTTCATCATTCGGCTCGAGGCCTTCGGTGATCAGGATCTTGCCGTCGTAATTGTTTCCGGTCTTGACTGGCACCATGACTGCAGCACCATCTCGCACGACATACAGATTGCTTAATCCGTTGGGAGCACGCTGAATGGCCTGGGGCGGAACCGCAAGCGCCCTGTCATTCACACCTTGCTCCACCCGGACCCGGACAAACATTCCCGGCAGCAACACATCATCGGGATTGTCGACCTCTGTGCGCAAGACGACCTGACCGGTGCCAGGGTCAACTGTCGCCCCGGTAAAAAGCAGACGAGCTGACTCCGGGTAAATGGTGCCGTCGTCAAGGACCACCTTGACTTGTGCAGCATCGTCTGCGACTTGCACAAGCTGCCCATCCCGAAATGCCTGACGCAACCTCGAGAGATCAGAGGTCGACTGGTGAACATCGATGTAGACCGGATCGAGTTGCTGGACCAGTGCCATACGTGTCGCAGTCGACCCTTCCACCAGAGCGCCTTCAGTCACCAGGGCCTGCCCGATACGACCGTCAATCGGTGCGGTTACACGCGTGTAATCCAGGTTGATACGGGCATTCTCAAGCGCTGCCTTGACTGCCAGCACATTGGCCTCAGTCTGCTGGGAACGCGCCACTGCATCGTCATACTCCTGGCGGCTGACAGCGTTGATCTTGACCAGCGGCTCGTAGCGCGTGGCCAGCAGACTCGCTGCCCGTGCATCGGCCCGGGCTCTCTCCAGGTCTGCCGCAGCTGCCTGATAAGCTGCTTCGTAGGGTGCCGGGTCAATCTCGAACAGCAAATCACCCGCCTTGACGTCTCCACCCTGTCTGAAAAGAACGCGTTTAACGATCCCGGTCACACGGGCACGAACCTCCGCGTCCCTGACTGCGCTGACCCGCCCAGGCAGGTCCGACGTGATGACCGCTCTTTCAGGGACAACCGTGACGGTGCTCACGAGTGGCGGTGGTGGCTGTTGCCCTTGTTGTTGTGAGGGTTCACAGGCTGCAAGCAGCACGGCAACAGAACCGACTGCAACCAAACGAATAACCTTGTGTGAGGCAGAGCTCATTGAGTGTATCCAACTGTCCGAGTATGAAATTGAAATCAGCAACAGCTCTCCCCGAAGCCTGTCGGTCAGGGAAGATCTGTCAATTTGAAACGGCAATCATTCTCAAATCCGAGAAATGACTGCCCAACCGAGCCCGCAGAGCAGAGCATCCGCATTACTTCTGCGTAGCTGGCACTCCGGAACCCGCGAGAAACGGGTACTTCCTAAAAATGTCCGCAACCAGCGGATCAATGTACACAGCCGAAGAGGCCTGCTGCGCATTATCGAGCACAGCAGTTGCGATGCCCTCCCAGACCATCTGCTTCTTGCGCGCATCAATCAGGTCAATGTTCAGCACACCCTCCGTGTACTGAATCAAGTCCGGACCAAAATCGTAACCAGGCCAGGGTCCGTACCATCCCATCCGGTATCCATAGTAGTTAGGCCCCCACGGCATGGGAGGTGGGGGCACGTACTCCGTACGCTCACGCACCTGTACCTGAAAGTTCAACAGCAAGTTCGGGTCCGCCGGATCATAGACGTACCCTTTCTGCTCCATCTGCAACCGGGTCGCCGTCTTCAATCGCTCCGTAACGAGTGTCGAATAGCCTGCGCGGTCAGTGCCTAACGTGCTCATGAAACCGAAGGTGCGGTAAGAAGCGAAGTCAGCTGACCGATCATAGTCACTGACAATGCTCGGTCCTGATGCGCACGCACTCACGCCCAGGGATATCGAGAGGATCAGACCTAGCTTTAGAAACGTACGCATACTGCCACCTCTGGTTAACCCGAATAATTTATCACGATGCAGTTGCAAAGCGCTCGCGCAAAATGTTTTTCTGAACCTTTCCCATGGCGTTTCTAGGCAACTCCGGGACTTGACAAATCCGTTTTGGAATCTTGTAGTTCGCCAGTCGAGTCTTCAGATCAGCAATCATGGCCACGTCATCAAGCTCATGGCCCTCGCGCGCGACCACAACAGCCATCACAGCCTCGCCGAAATCAGGATGAGGCACACCAATCACGGCCGACTCCAGCACTCCCTGCATGGCGTCTATCACCAGTTCGATTTCCTTGGGATAGACGTTATAACCGCCAGAGATGATCAGATCCTTGCTTCGCCCCACAATCGACAGGTAATCGTCAGGAATGGGCTGTCCTTCGGACGTTTCGCCACCCCAGCGCCCCATATCTCCCGTCCTGAACCAGCCATCAACGGTAAACTCCTCGCGGGTCTTGTCGGGCATTTGCCAGTAGCCAGCGAACACATTCGGACCGGTGACCTGGATATGACCAACTGCGTGCACACCGCACACCTGCCCGTCGTCGCCAACCACCCGGACCTGAACGCCAGGCAACGCCTTGCCGACCGTGCCACCGATACGATCTCCTTCGGCAGAAAGATATGGATTGGATGTCAGCATGCCGGTCTCGCTCATACCGTATCGCTCAAGGATGGTATGACCCGTTTGACGCTGAAATGATTCAAACGTTTCAAGCAACAATGGTGCCGATCCTGAGACAAAGAGTCTCATTTTTGGAATAATGGATTCATTGAATCGTCGGTCAGCCAGTAAACGGACATAATATGTAGGCACGCCCATCATCAATGTACATTCAGGTAGCCACTGCAGTGCCTGATCCACATCGAGCTTAGGCAGCCAGACCATGCGAGCGCCTGCCAGCAAGGCTCCGTGGCATGCAACAAACAGTCCGTGAATGTGAAAGATCGGCAGCATGTGCAACAACACATCATCGGAGGTCCAGCCCCAGTACACATTCAGCGTCTCGGCGTTGGCGATCAGGTTGCGATGACTCAGCATGGCCCCTTTACTTCGCCCTGTCGTGCCCGAAGTGTACAGAATGGCTGCAAGGTCCGAGTCTTCAGTCGCCACATCCACAAAATCCGCACTGTGCTTGCCGGACTCATCCATCAGAGAACCCGCACCTGCGGCATCCAGGGTCACGACTTGAAACACCCCTTTGTTTCGTGCGAGCGGATCAAGGGCCGCAAAGCTGGCAGGATCGCACACAAATACAGCAGGAGCCGAGTTCTCCAGAAAGTACTCAATTTCTGCTGGGCGATACGCAGTATTGAGTGGAACATAAGTCAACCCGGCTCGCAAAGTTGCCAGATAGAGCGCAAGCGCCTCGGGGGACTTCTCCACCTGCGCGGCAAGTCTGGATCCACGAGGCAAACCCATTGCCGCAAGCCAGCTGGCGATCTGACCCGTGAGCGTGTGCAGCTGCTGGTAAGTCCAGCACTGATCGCCCGTGTCGAGAGCAATATGCCCGGGCTGTTCGAGAAATCGTTTACTGAGGACGCTATACAAGTTGGCCATAAAAGGGAGCTCCAGATCTGCATTCAGGCTTTCAGAGAAAATCGGGAAATTCGAAATAACGGTCGGATAAAAACCGCCCCCCAGTAGCCACTAAAGACCGGTCCATCTGGAGGTGACGCCAGCAATCGTCGACGCACAATCGTCTCGTACCCGTCAAATGGACGTGATCTTACCGAGACTGCGCACCCAGCGGCGAGCCGGCAGCCGGGTCGCCGTCTCGAGCATCTCGGCACGTTCCATGAGCGCGGGTCGATTCCATTCGAGAATTGGCCCCTTGAATGCGAGCACGATCTGGTTACCCTCTTCCGCCTGCGGCATCAACAAGAGACGATTGTCGAACGCCTTGGCCAGTCGTTCAAGATTGCGTTCATAACTTTGATGGTGACCGAACAGGTTGACGCTGAGAATACCTTCAGGCTCTAGTACGCGTTGGCAATGTCGATAAAACTGAAGGGAATCACAGACCGGCCCCTGTGCCTGCGCGTCGTACAGATCAACCATCAACACACTTGCGCTTGCACGGTTCTCTGACGCGAGGACCCATTGAGCGGCATCATCAAGCACCACTTGGGTCCGATCGTCATCAGGAAGCTTGAAGTATTGCCGGCAAATAGACACGACTGCAGGATTTCGCTCAACAACAACCAGCGGGTTTGGCAGAAACTTATGGCAAAAACGGGTGATTGACGCCGCACCCAGGCCGAGCTGGGTAATGACCCGGTCGGACTCAGGCTCAAGAAACAGCAACCATGCCATCATTTGTTGAGTGTAGGCCAGATAGAGTCGCTCGGGTTTGCGAACCTGCATGGCACCCTGAACCCAGGGACTTCCGAAATGGAGGTAGCGCACTCCGACAGACTCTGACAAAGTCGGCTCGTCACCTATATATGACTGTTCGCTGGAAGGATCTCGGGCGCGAGTCATGCGAGCATCGCCAGACTGATGAGAACGGGTACGTTGAAGCAATTGGACATAATCAAGAACAGAACAAGCGGACAACAGATGGAATGTGATGGAATGTCATGACGGGACGCCATGACAAGGCATAGAGACAGGACGACATTGGAACCTGTCAGATCGATACAGGTGTGGATGCAGATGGCAACACGGCCCCTTTGGCAGGGTGCCAGACCCACGTATGGGCATCTATTAAACCCCATATTGCCAGAAATCGACACAAACGTTAAACTAGAGGGCTTAATAGATTTCCAGCTGCCTGCGTTCGTCGGTCTGCGCCCTGCTAGACCCGGACGTGATGAATCAAAAGATTCGCAATACACGCGTCATGTGATCGATCAGATGGCGAGATTGTGCGGGCACTACAGACGACTTATCAAGGACATCAAGTGAAAGAAGGCATCCACCCAGCATACCGTGAAGTCGTGTTTCTGGACCAGCAGACTGGCAACACGTTCATTTCCCGTTCGACCCTCAACTCTCGCGAAACCATCGAGATTGACGGCACGACTTACCCACTGTTCAAGTGCGATGTGACCTCTGAGTCACATCCGTTCTACACCGGGGCTCAAACCCGTATCGTTGAAACCGGTCGCGTCGAGAAATTCCGCCAGCGTTTTGCTCGTACCGCCGGCACACGCAGCAAGCCAACTGCCTGATCCAGGCGATACAGGCATTCAAAAATGGGCAGCCCTGTGCTGCCCATTTTTGTTGGCGCACAAGTACCTGACAGCCGCCTGTCATGAGGAGCGCCCGGGGAGCCCGGGTTCAGTCATTCATTGCTGCCTCTTGCATCCGGACTGGTCAAATGTGCCGATCTGCAACTTGAGAAAGCTGTCTCTGCAATAAGCTGGCAATGCGTACATATGAAAACACACAACTCACTGCCGTAGACACCCGACTGAGCCGCTGAACTGCGACAATGGCCTGTTTTTTTAGTTCGCTGCCTTCACTCGTTGATTACTCAACAGGTAATCCGGGCTTGCCGGCTATCGTTCATTGGGCGATCATCGGGGCACCGGCTGCGCTGTGACGGCGGTCTCCAGGCTGACACTCACCACGATACAAGCCGAGATCCCTGCCAGAACGCGTGCCACCAACCCTCTGTTTGCGTTTAATCCTCGCTGAATTTCACTGAGACTGTGCTGCCATTCACCTCCGCTACACCTGCACGACTGACTGCACTGGCCACCACACGACTGCCCAGGCTGGTGCTGATCGCCATTGCTACGCTGTATATTCTGATCGGGCTGTTTGAGCGAGACCCCTGGAAGACCGATGACGTCGTGGCGCTGGCTTCGATGATGACGGCAGTGGAGACCGGTGGCCTCACAAGACTGTTTCCACACATTGGCACAGCCGCCCTGGCCAGTATCGGTCCCCTTACAAACTGGGTCGGCGAAGTTTTTATCCGGATCCTGGGACCTCTGCTCGGAGATATCGCCGCCGCCAGATTTGCAACGTTATTCTGGTATGTCCTGTGCCTGGCATGCCTCTGGTACGCCACCTACCTGGCAGGACGTCGAAGCGAAGCCCAGCCGCTGGCGCTACCTTTTGGGGGGGAGCCCAAGGAAGCCCAGTATGGACGCCTGTTGGCCGACATCAGCGTCCTGTTTCTGATTGCAACTGTAGGGATCGTTCTGCGCACCCATGAAACGTCAGTCGCACCGGCTCTAATGGCCTTTCAGGCGCTCGCCCTGCTCGGTGTCCTGCGCCTGCTGGACAAGCCGTTACAAGCGTGGGCAATTCTTGCCACCGCCATTGCTGCAGCGGGACTGACCTTTGGTTTGACGGCTGCACTACCACTCGCAGCAGCGACCCTTCTGGCCAGCGTGAGCGAGCCGATAAGAAAGAGAATCGTGCAGATTATTCTCGCCGTTCTCGCTGGCCTGTTGCCGATCGCAATCTGGCTCTACTTTGTGCACTTGGTCAACCCTGAATGGGCGCAGGCCTGGTGGTTTTACAATGGCGTGCACCTGCAGCCCGGAGCCATCTCCGAGCATCTCAATCCAATCAGGGATCTACCGTGGTTCATCTGGCCAACCTGGCCCCTGGCGCTGATAGCTGTCTGGAACTGGCGCAAAAGTCTTCTGGCCCCACACATATGGGTTCCGACAGTCTTCATTGTGACCCAGTCCATCGCTATCTTGCTGGAGCGTCATGCCGGTGAGCTGGAATACATTTCACTGACCGTGCCATGTGCAATGATGGCAGCCTTTTCGGTGCCCACCCTGCGACGTGCCGCGGTCAACGCGCTGGACTGGTTTGCACTGATGTACTTCTCCGTAACTGCGGTATCGGTCTGGCTGGGATGGATTACCCAGCAGACGGGCTGGCCCACAGCGCTGGCATCAAACATCTCCAGGCAGACCGTCGGGTACACCGGGAGCGTATCCACTGGCGCGATCGCCATGGCGATTGTGATTTCACTGGCTTGGATTGCGACCGTGATATGGCGAATCCACCTGAACCCCAAAGCCGCCTGGCGCGGCGCGTTGCTGTGCGCTGCAGGGCTGACCAGCAGCTGGATCCTGCTGGTCCTGCTCTGGATGCCAACCGTCGATTACGTCAGAAGCTACCGGACCATGTCGGCCGACCTTCACCAGGCAATTGAACGTGTGCAGACTGTGGCAGGGCGGCCTTTGTGCATCAGTGCAGTGGGGCTGAGCCAAGGCGCACAGGCTTCACTTTTCGTGTTCAACAGGATTGAAGTCACAGACGACATGAGTTGCCCGCTGCTTTTACAACAGACGACAGCTGAACGGCTACGCCAGGGGATTGCAGGGTTTGACCGCAACACTGCCACGCTGTGGAGTGGATCACGAGGTGCTGACCGGTTTGACCGGTATCGACTCTTGCAAATCAAGCCCCAGCAATGACATCATCACGTCCCATGCCGACCACGCCAGGCGTGTCGGCTCACCCACTGCGATCCATTCTCAAGCAGGCCTGGCCCATACTCATCAGTCAATGGGCCAGTATCGCTTTCGGAGTGCTTGACACAGCCATGACCGGCCACGCCAGTCCGACTGACCTGGCAGCACTAGCCCTCGGAATCTCGATTTATATCACCGTGTTCATTGGCCTGATGGGAGTGATGCATGCCCTGATTCCCATCCAGGCACAGTCCTTCGGAGGCAAGCGATTTGACGAGATAGGCCAGTTCTGGAGTCAGGGTGTCTGGGTGTCCCTGCTGCTCTCGATCATGGGTGCGATGGTATTGAGTTTTCCGGACATCTGGTTGTCTGTTTCAGGTGACATCTCGCCTGCTGTGCGTGAACGCCTCGCAGAGTACCTGTTTGCGCTGACGCTGGGACTGCCCGCCGCGCTACTATTCCGAACGGTGTATTCTCTTGCTAACGCTGTGTCACGGCCCAAGATGATCATGGTGATCAATCTGGTGGGTGTCGGGCTAAAAGCATTTTTAAACTGGGTTTTCATCTTCGGCAATTTCGGCATGCCGGCAATGGGCGCTGCTGGTGCAGGCCTGGCATCCTCAATTGTTTTCTGGGTCAATCTGTCACTTGCGCTCTGGTGGGTCTACCGCACACCCTACTTCAAGCAGT
The DNA here is from genome assembly GCF_003058465.1 of Orrella marina. Lineage (NCBI taxonomy): Bacteria > Pseudomonadati > Pseudomonadota > Betaproteobacteria > Burkholderiales > Alcaligenaceae > Orrella > Orrella marina. Next base: position 1,658,959 of record NZ_CP028901.1, read on the forward strand.
TCTCTCTGACCATCAGGATGCCGGTCTGGTCGCAGATGTGGGAAATCCTGCGACTTGGACTTCCCATGGGCGCCTCTTACATGATCGAAGTCGGCGCCTTCACATTCATGGCCTTGCTAGTTGCTCGCGAAGGAACCTCCGTGACCGGTGGCCATCAGATCACATCGAATCTGGCGGCTCTGAGCTACATGATGCCCCTCGCAATCGGCATTGCAACCGCATCACTGACCGCACAGGCCATCGGTGCGCAGCAACATGAGCTCGCCCACAAAACGGGGATGACGGGATTGAAAGTTGTATTCGTGGGCGCCCTGCTGACCGCTTGCGGACTTTATTTTGGACGCAGCTGGATCGTTGCCGCCTACACCAGTGACCCGGTCGTGGCATCCATTGCGATGTCACTGCTTGTGATCTTGCCGTGGTTTCATGTCATCGATGCACTGCATTGTGCGAATGCGTACCTTCTGCGCGCCCACAAGGTAGCCATGGCCCCGCTTGTCATCCAAGGCTTCGCGCTAACTTTTGTGGGTTTGCTGGGTGGCTGGTACCTGGGATTTGGTCCGGGAGTTCAGTACATGGCGCCTTTGCGTCAGACCCTGCTCGCAGACGCACCGCCCGGTGCGGGTACCATGTGGGTCATGTCCAGCGTCGGCCTTGGTCTGTCCGGCCTGATGCTGCACATCTGGTACCGCCGCCTCATCGCCAGGAAAAACAGGGTCAGGTTGCCACTGAATCCGACTCTGGTCGATCGTGACGAATAAAGTGCTCCCGGTAGTACTGCAACTCCTGAATCGACTCGTGGATATCGGCTAACGCTTCGTGCTTGCTATGCTTGACGAACCCCTTGAGCAACTCAGGACGCCAGCGGCGGGCGAGTTCCTTGATCGTGCTGACGTCGATCGTGCGGTAGTGAAAGAATTTCTCAAGCTCGGGCATGTAGAGGTACATGAAACGACGATCCTGGCTTACTGTGTTGCCGCACAAGGGAGACTTGCCGGGCGGTACGTACCGGGACAGGAACTCGATCAGCGTCTTCTCAGCCTGTACTTCCGTCACAGTCGATGCCTTGACGCGATCAACCAGACCAGACTTTCCATGGGTTGACTGATTCCATTTATCCATGGCATCCAGAATGGTGTCAGGTTGATGAATTGCAAGAACCGGCCCTTCGGCAACCACTGTCAGATCCGGCTCGGTCACCACGACGGCGACTTCGATGATTCGTTCCTTCTCAGGCTCAAGCCCGGTCATTTCCATATCCAGCCAGACCAGGCGGTACTCGTTCAATGGCCCTGTTGAAGATTGTTGTTGCTGCGTTTGCGACATCGGTTCACCCTATAATCCATCAATATATCCGCGCACACCCTGCAACGGATGTGCAGACTGTCTCTAAATCAACTCAACCAGACTCATTCTCTCATATCGATGCAATTGCTGACCTCGCTGTTTCTAACCTTGCTCGCTCTCGAAGTGATGACCCGACTATGGCTGGCCAGACGCCAGATGCAGCACGTAAAGCAGCATCGAGAACAGGTTCCTGCAGAGTTCAGCGCAAGGATTCGCTTGCGAAGTCATCAGCGGGCGGCTGATTACACGGTCGACCGGACCCGGCTCGGAATGGTGGAAACGGTATTTGATGCTGCCGTGTTACTTGCACTCACTCTCGGCGGTGGTCTTCACTGGATTGCCTCATCGCTTGAGAGTCTGTTGGGTTCGGGCATGACGGCCGATATCGCCCTGGTTGGTGCCATCCTGCTACTGATTGCTGTTTTGCACCTGCCATTCACGCTTTATCGGCAGTTCGGGCTGGAGGCACGATATGGTTTTAACCGCATGACGCTAAAGCTCTTTATCACCGACAGTATCAAAGGTCTGCTGGTTGCGCTAGCTCTGGGGACGCCTGTTGTGGCGTTGATTCTCTGGCTGATGCAAGTCGCCGGACAAAGCTGGTGGTTCTGGGCCTGGTTCGTCTGGGCTGGCTTCAACCTGGTGATGATGCTGATTTTTCCGACATGGATTGCACCGCTTTTCAACAAGTTCACTGCCCTGGAAGACGACGATCTACGTGGACGAATCGAGGCACTCGCCAGGCGTTGCGGATTTTCGATCAACGGTCTGTTCGTGATGGATGGCTCCAGGCGATCTGCGCACGGCAATGCCTACTTCACCGGGTTCGGACGATCCAGGCGGATTGTCTTCTTTGACACGCTGCTGTCCAAGCTGACCGCGGACGAGATCGAGGCCGTTCTGGCGCATGAGCTCGGACACTTCAAACACCGTCACATCACAAAAAGAATCACCATGAGCCTGCTGACTGCCCTGATGATGTTTGCCCTGCTGGGCTGGCTGGGCATGCAAGCCTGGTTTTACACGGATCTCGGTGTTGCTGCACCAGACACATCGATTGTGGGTGCAACAGGACTCATCCTGTTCTTCATGGTGGTACCTGTATTCACCTTCTGGTTCACTCCTCTCTTGAACATGCTGTCACGCAAAGATGAATTCGAGGCTGATCGCTTTGCGGCCCACCAGAGTGACCCGGAACAGTTGGTATCCGCGCTTGTGAAGCTGTTTGATGACAATGCCGCCACCCTGACACCAGACCCGGTGCATTCAGCCTTTTATGACACGCACCCTCCGGCTGCCATCCGGATTCGCCAACTCACTGCTCCAACATGAATGCCCCCACCCTGTCAGGACGAGTCATCAGCGCACATGGCCGCCACTATATGGTTGAGCTTCAGAATGGAGACGTCCTGCTTTGCTACCCGAGAGGCAAGCGCAAGGACGCATGCGTGGGCGACTGGGTCGACATCGCCCGACAGGGTGAAACGGAAGCGTCTCTAACTGGCATCCAGACCCGAAAAAACCTGCTCCATCGATCTGATGATCAACGCACCAAACAGTTCGCGGCCAATGTCGATCAACTGATGGTTGTAGTCGCGGGCAACCCAATGTTTTCTGAGGACTTGCTCGGTCGTGCCTTGACGGGCGCGTGGGCAGCCAGCGTTGACCCCATTATTGTGCTCAACAAGACTGATGAGCAAAAAGGACTCGCCCAGGCACACCGCAAATTAGAACCCTATCGAGTGCTCGGAGTGGATGTCATCGAGATTTCAGCACTTGACGTGAAACAGGCCAGGCAACGGGTTCTGCCACGACTGGAGGGCAAGACAACCCTTCTGCTCGGACAGAGCGCCATGGGCAAGAGCACACTTTTAAACGCCCTGGTACCTCAGGCTCAGGCGGCCACTCAGACTCATTCGGTCGCACTGGGGGCCGGACGGCACACGACAACGGCGACTCGTTTATACCACCTGCCAGAAGGCACTGGTGACCTGATCGATTCGCCAGGAGTGCAAACATTTGGATTGGCGCACCTGAACGCGGAAGATCTGGAACACGGATTTCCTGAATTCGAACACGGAAGGCAGAGTTGCCGGTTCTACAACTGCACTCACCTGCATGAACCTGGATGTGGCGTGCTTGCCGACCTGAAGGCAGGTCTGGTTCACCCCGACCGCCACGCCCTCTATCAGCGCTTGTTTTCGGAAAAAGCTTTCGCAAGAACCTGATACATCCCCCTCAACATCGCGGCGGTGGCGCCCCAGATGAAGAACTGCTGCCATGGAACAGAAAAGTAACGACGCACGCCGCCGTCCGGCAGCCGAGCCAAATGGATTCTGTAGTTACCAGGATCGGTGAGAAACGCCAGCGGAACCTCAAACACTTCAGCCACCTCAAAAGCGTCTGGTGCGAGCTCAAAACCGGGCCGTACCAGAGCAGTCACTGGTGTAATGGAAAAACCAGTTCCAGTGAAATACTGGGGCAGACGTCCCACCACATCGACATGGTGGTGAGCCAGACCGGTTTCTTCCATGGTTTCCCTGAGCGCAGTTGCGACCGGATTGGGGTCCTCGGGTTCGACTCGCCCCCCCGGAAAGCTAACCTGTCCAGCATGATCATGTAGATGAGCTGTGCGCTGCGTCAACAGCACCGTCAATCCTTGCTCTCGCATGACCATCGGTACCAGTACGGCAGCTGGAACGGGAGATGTCCGACTTTCGTATCCGGCGACTGGCATCTCGCGAGGAATCTCCAGTGGAACAGGGGTAATCGGACGCCCAAGCACCGCTCTGATGAAATCCGGGCTCAGGACCTCGGCCGGTACAGCACCAAACCGGGCATCTGCCGGTTCCCATGGCTGCATCATGGGATCAAACTGCGGTCCCCTGCGAGGTCTTTCCTTAACCCGATCACCACTCAATGGTGTTGAAGACATGATTCCACTTCCTGCACTCAACGCTGCTTTTTTCGGTTACGCGTATGTAATATAAACGGATATGATATTTGACGAATACAGAGACCCGAACTTCGAGGAGTCACTTGCGTCAATACAAATTGCCTATGCTGAATCCAAGCATACACGCTGGCGTCAACTCCTTGACGACGGGCCTCCCCGATCTATTGAACACGTTTTGCCACAACTGACATGCAAAGTGCCTGAAAGACAAAGTTCACCCACTCCTGGACTCACAAGCTACTCAGTGAAATCTGAGAATCGCGAGCCCCTATCGTTTGACGTAGACGCGATTGTGTTCCGACATTCTTCTGAATCACCGACTGACCTCACTCGATCCTCCAGGCGGAAGTGCCAGCGTAATCTCTACACGTAGGTTGATGGCTCGTGTTTCTGGCGTCAGGTCAGCCACAATGGGCCGCGTGTCAGCATAGCCGACTGTTCTCAGACGTTTGCTATCGATTCCGTTGGATTGCAGATACCAGACAACACTGCCCGCTCGTGCACTCGAAAGCTCCCAGTTAGAAGGGAAGCGCGAGCTTCGAATTGCTACCGAGTCGGTATGGCCCCCAATGGTGATCGTGTGCGGCCCATTCCTGACCAACTGTGAGCGTAAGCCCCTGACTTTAGTCATGGGGTGGTTCAGGGCCGAAACCAGAGTTTGAGTTGGCGCGTTGCCGCGCCAGCGGTTTGGGCCTCGCCACCACGCCCGTCCCAGGCGTGTGCGCATCGATGAGGACCACCAATGCGCTGGATATCTCGGTACTGATCAACAACATCAAGACGGCCAGTACCCGCCGTGCCAGAAACCGCCGAGCCAGAAACCCCTATGCCGAACACATTGCGGCTTTCTACAAGAAACCGCAGTTCTGGCACCGCGCCTGTTTTGTCGGCAGTGTCGGCGGCGTAACGTTTGAGACAGTGCGTGCCTGTGTCGACGCTCGGGGAACCGAAGAGCATGCCCGCAAAGCAGTCACCAACGCCAAGGCAAATGGCCCAGGACCACCCAGAACCAGACCGCCCGCTTGCCCCCCTCCTGTCAGGTCGGCGTCGCCTAAGGGTTCGCACGCAAACCAGACGGACCAGCAAGGGGAATACGCGGGCAAGTGTTCAAATTCGCTTACAGAACCAACGGCGTAAAGTTTAGATGCTCGAGCGCCAGACCAAGATAGTGTAAAAATGGGGCTCCCCTTGGCAGCGGGTTGCCTGAGCGTTAGTCTTAGGCGTTCGTTCTATGCTGCGCCTCAAGGCCCAGTCCATCTTGCCGTTATGGTGACATCCCGCAGGGGCAAGTCAGTCCTCAGAGATGGAGACATAAACTAGCTAAAGAAGCGCATTGCGCCCAGCATTCCAGGATCGCGATGCTCATGTCCAAAGTTCCTGCACACCTGTATTCAAACTGACTCATTGAACACCTCGCGAGTTGACCATGACCCAGAACTATCTTCATACGATCAGCCTCCAACAACGAACCTGGCTTGCCTCACCCACTCAGACACGTGAGCAACGGATACTTTTGAGTATTGACGGGCTTTCATGCGACGGTATCGAGAACAGGATCCGCTCGCTTGTGGAGGAAAACAGGAGCATTCACGATGAGCAGTGCTTCAATCTTGACCCAGCCTCCAACATCATGAATCCGCAAGCAGAAGCGATGTTAAGTGCAGGACTGAGCACCCGACCGTCGCTTGGCTACCCAGGTGCCAAATATGAGACCGGACTCGAAGCCATCGAACAGATTGAAGTGATCGCATCAAGCCTGGCCTCGCAGGTCTTTGACGCAAGACACGTCGAACTGCGCGTTGCTTCTGGTGCCATGGCCAATCTTTATGCATTCATGGCAACTTGCTCACACGGTGATGACATCATTGCACCAGCCAGCGCGATCGCGGGGCATGTCACGCATCATGAAGCGGGATGTGCCGGACTGTATGGTCTCAGAACGCATGACGCTCCGATCGACCGCGACCGATACACTGTGGATCTGGATGCGCTACGAAAACTCGCCCACGAAACACGCCCTAAACTGATCACAATTGGAGGCAGCCTGAATTTGCTGCCCCACCCAGTTGCCGACATTCGCGAGATTGCTGACGAAGTCGGGGCGAAGCTACTATTCGATGCCGCGCACCAATGTGGCCTGATTGCAGGAGGTGTCTGGGAGAACCCCCTCTCACAGGGTGCGCATATCATGACGATGAGCACCTATAAGAGTCTCGGTGGCCCCCCTTCCGGAATGATTCTTACACAGGACGAGGAACTCGCACAGCGAATCGAAGCAATTGCGTTTCCCGGCATGACAGCGAACTTCGATGCCGGCAAGACAGCAGCACTGGCAATCACGTTGCTAGACTGGATCACATACGGACGCGACTATGCCCGCACAATGGTAGATGTCGCCCAGTCACTTGCGATGGAGCTACACAACCGAGGACTACCGGTCTACCAACCTGAAGACTTGCGGGACACCGCCACCCTGTCGCACCAGTTTGCCCTGCACGCACACCCGTGGGGCGGAGGTCAGAACGCGGCAGCCCACCTGCGACGCGCCGGATTTCTCGCGTGCGGTATTGGATTGCCGGAGTCGTCGCTCGGTTGCGATGAGGGCGAGCCGAACGGGGTGCGATTCGGCACACCCGAAATTGTCCGCAGAGGACTAAGGGTTCAGGACACGCGCGAACTGGGACAACTCATTACGCATGCACTACAGACTGATGCCCCTGAGACGGTTGCCGCGGACACAGCACGATTCAGGATGCAGTTTCAGGGACTGCATTTCATGCGCAATACACCGGTGCCCAAACCCTGACTGAAACCGCCAGCACCAGACAGGAAGACGAAAAAAAACACCCCGTAAAAACGCTGGGGTGTTCTTGACTCGAAATCGACTTCAAGCTGAACGACAGCATGAGCCGCCGTGTCCAGCTAATGAAAATCAGGAAGCAGTCGCCTTTGAGACCGAGCGACGGACCAGCTTTTCCTTGATACGGGCCGACTTGCCGGAGCGTTGACGCAGATAGTAGAGCTTGGCGCGACGGACATCACCACGACGCTTGACTTCGATCGAAGCGATCTGGGGCGAATACAACTGGAAGGTCCGCTCAACGGCCTCACCAGAGGAAATCTTGCGAACGATGAACGCGGAATTCAAGCCACGCTTGCGTTTGGCAATCACCACACCCTCGTAGGCCTGGACGCGCTTGCGTGTACCTTCAACCACGTTGACGTTCACCACAACGGTGTCACCCGGGCCGAACTCGGGCAATTGTTTCCCTTCTGTCAGACGAGCAATTTCTTCTTGCTCAAGAATAGCGATCAAATTCATTTAAGGCTCCATACGCATCTTGTTCGCAGCGAATGCGGTCTGCACGAGACCGGCTTGTGAAATTGTTAAATATCCGCTGGACAGAGGATGCAAACAAGTTAGCCCGCAATTATATCGGTTTCTGCGAGTCTGTGCTTTGAACCGATGCCCCCCTATCCTGAAAACATACGCCAGTCCTGGCGAGTCGCAAAGATGCCAACCGCCACCAGCATCAATAACCGAGATACGACCCCATCCACATCAGACCAGGAATCATTGCTGCCCAGAAGAGAACCAGCATGACATCGGACTTGAATGAAGCAGACTGTTTTTCTCGTAATGCTTCGTTGGCCCTGGCATATGAAGAAGCGTGCACGCTGGTGGCAGAAAGACTTGTCATCGTTCATCTCCGGAAGTTTCTGTTTCGGACTGCCAGTCTGAGGTTGACTGATCAAAAAACTGATTTCTTAAACAGTACTGTACACAACATCACTGCTGATTGCAATAACAGATAACTTGTGTTCTGTAGGCCCGTTCTACCGGATAGAGACAGGTGGCGAGCTTCGCAAGTAATTCTGAGATCTTGCCGGCAGGTTCGCCTCTACGCAAAATACGGGTCGAATCGTACTCACGGTGACCAGACAGCCACACGCGTGTTCGCCCAGTCACCACCGAGTCCCCTATTTTTCTGTGGAGTCCAGCCAATGCATTCTCGTTACACCAGCAGCCACGCCTTGTTTGACGTCCTGTCTCAAGCGGGCGTCGATCGAGTATTCCTGGTACCAGGAGAAAGCTATCTGGGTCTGCTCGACGCGCTGGTTGACTTTGCGCAGATTGACACCGTGACCTGCCGTCATGAGGGCGGAGCAGGTTTCATGGCGGTCACAGATGGTCGACTAACCCGACGTCCCGGCGTGGCACTGGTCAGTCGCGGACCAGGTGCCTCAAACGCAACCATTGCGGTTCACACGGCACAGCAAGATGCTGTTCCCATGATTCTCCTGATCGGACAGATCGCCGAGAAAGATCTGCGCAGAGAGGCATTCCAGGAGATCGACTACCAGCAGATGTTCGGATCAATCGCGAAATGGGTATTTGAGTGCAGACACCCGGAACAGCTAGGTGAAGCGGCGGCCAAGGCGGTCCGGGTGGCGACGTCAGGTGTACCCGGACCAGTCATTCTGGTCGTGCCGGAGGATATCCAGCAGCAGGAGGTCGAGCCAGCCATCACGTCGGCTCAACTGCAGATTGCCGGCATCCCGGATCATCGCACCCGCCAGTCGATCACCGACGCAATCAATCAGGCACAACGCCCACTCATCATGGCTGGCGGCGCATTTGATGTTCCCGGCGGTCGCGAAGCTCTGCAAGCCTTTGCCGAACATTTCCAGATACCCGTGATCTTGTCATTTCGGCGTCACGACATCCTGGCTCACGATCATCCGCTATTTATTGGCACGATGGGACTGGCCAATCCTGCACGCCAAATGGCGTTACTCGAACAGTGTGACTTCCTGCTCGCGCTCGGCACCCGGCTTGGAGACATCACCACACAGAACTATGTGTTTCCCCGATACGGCCGGGCTCGACAGAAGCTATTGCACTGTTATCCCGACAGTCGGCTGATCGGGTGGGACACCGAGGCCGATTTTCCGCTGGTAGCTGACCCTGTCGGCTTCGCCAGAGCCATGACAGGACACGATGCCAGCTGCGAAATGCGCGACCAGAGCTGGCGCGAGGCACTTCGAGCTTTCCACACCGAATATGTCCAGTGGCCCGCGCCACGCACACTTGATGATGGGCTGGACTTTACACAGGTCGTGCGTGCCGTCATGGACCATGCCACACCCGACGCCATGATCTGTCTGGATGCAGGAACCTTCGCTGCACCTGTCTACCGCTATGCATCTTTTATACAGGAGCGTCGATTGATGGCTCCACTGGCAGGTGCAATGGGGTACGGCACTCCCGCAGCGCTGGCCTGCGCATTGCGTTATCCAAAGCGCCAGGTCATCTGCATCGCAGGTGACGGCGGAATACTGATGACCGGTCAGGAGATGATTCTTGCAGTCGAGAGGCAATTACCAATCGTGATGATTGTTTCGTGTAACGGAACCTATGGATCGATCCGGCTGCATCAGGAAGTTCACTATCCTGGCCGAGTCAGTGGCACAAGCCTGCATAACCCGGATTTCGCGGCGATGGCAGAAAGTTTCGGTATGCGCTCACTGAGACTTGAACACAGCCGTGACATCAACCAGACCATCGCTCAGGCGGTACGTGAGCAGGGTCCGGTTCTGATTCAAGTCCAGAGCAGTCTGCGCGCCATTCTGCCGCACACCCCCTGAGCACATCACTCAGAACACGGCACCATGTAGAAAAATGGCAATGGATCCACCGTCACGACCGTCCAGGACGGGATGAGGAGCAAAAGAGGTAGTCAACAAAAAAGCCAGACGTCAGTCTGGCTTTTTTGTTGCTGGCTAACCTGATTCAACCTTTAACGACGACTCGCAGACAAGACTCAGCGTGTGAAAAAGGCGGGACCACCCACACGAGGACAACCCGCCCAGACCATCATGATCAGACAGTCTGCACCTGCGGTTGAACATCATCGTGATTGTCGCGGTTACGCCACAACCACATCATGATCAACACCACAATCGGCGCAGCTACGGCCGTCACTACCGGATTGCCAAAGACCAGCGAGATGCACAAGACATTCAGAACAATAAAGATCGGCCAGGAAATCTTGCGTCCGAAATACCCCGTGTAGGCGGCGGCAAGTCCAGTCAGCGCCACAACCATGCCAAAGAACGCCACCAGGAAAGCACTCCAGGTGAAGTCAACGAACAGCAGCGCTGGTGTGTACACGAATGCAAACGGCACCAGTGCCTTGCCCATTGACAAACGGAACGCAGTCATGCCTGTTCGCATCGGTTCAGAACGGGCAATCCCCGCGGCCGCGAAGGCTGCCAGCGCAACAGGCGGTGTGACATCGGCTAGCACCCCGAAATAAAACACGAACAGGTGTGTCGAAAGCTGCGGCACGTCCAGTTGAGCCAGCGTGGGTGCAACAATCGAAGCCAGAATGATGTAAGTCGGAGTCGTGGGAACACCAGCTCCCATCACGATGCACGCGACAGCAGTGAACAGCAGACCAAAGAAAATGGTGAGCTGCTTCATGTCCAGCAGATTGAGGAAGTCAAATCCCTTCACCCCCAACGCAACTGTTTCCGAGAGGTTCAAGACAAATGACGAGAATTTGAACCCCATGCCGGTGAGCGTCATGATGCCCAGTACAAAGCCCACGCAAGCGCACGCCGCACCAATGCCCAAAGCCGTCTTGGCACCCATTTCGAAACCGATGATCAGACCCCGCGGGGTGATAGGCGTTCCTGCCATCGTTCGACCATATTGACCTAGAAACTTCGGAATCCATGAGCAGACGATGCAAAGAATAATGCCCCAGAAGGCGGCCAGGAACGGTGTGTACTGCATCAGCAGCAGCGTGACCATGACAAGCAGCGGAATGAACAGGTGCCAAGAAGCCTTGAGAACCTTCCAGGCGTCCGGAATATCGGCAGGATCCATCCCCTTCAAGCGCAGACGTCTGGCTTCGAAATGCACCATCAGCAAGATGGCAAGGTAATGCATGGCAGCCGGAATAATTGCAATCAACACCAGCGTCGAATACGGAATACCAAGGGTTTCAGCCATGATGAATGAGGCGGCGCCCATGATCGGCGGCGTAACCTGGCCTCCGCAGGATGCCGCAGCCTCAACGCCGCCAGAAAAACGCGCTGGGAAACCGACCCGCTTCATCATCGGGATGGTCATCACCCCTGTCGTGACGGTGTTGGCAATCGGTGATCCGGAAATCATGCCGAACAATCCGGAAGAAACCACTGAAACCTTGGCCGGGCCACCTGAGAAGCGGCCTGCAGCAATTGTTGCAAGATCGACAAACAATTGTCCCAGACCGGTCAGTTGCGCCATGATGCCGAACAGCACAAAGTGAAACACGAAAGTGGCAACCACACCGACAGGGATGCCGTAGATGCCTTCGGTACCTTTGTAAAGGTGTGCCACCACTCGTGGAACACTGTACCCACGGTGAGCGAGATCGCCTGGCAGATAAGGGCCAAAAATGCCGTAAAGGACAACCGCAACGGCGAGTAGAGGCAGGAACACGCCCATCGTGCGCCGGGTCACTTCCACGACCATGATGATCGCCAGTACACCGATCATGAGATCGATCGACGTATGGTCTCCCGGACGGTCAATGAAAATGTCCTGAAAAAAGACAATCAGATACAGCGAGAAACCACTTGCCACGACAGCAAAGAACCAGTCTCGCAGGGGAATGTGTGTATGGCTGCCATCTAGAGCCTTGAACGGCATGGCTAGCACACTGATCAAAAGCACCACACCCATGAAGATCCAGCTCGTAACTGGATCAAGATCAGAACCAAGCTCGTCGACCAGCCACCAGGCAAGCAGCATGTAAAAAACGCCTAGCAGCGTCGGCACAATCCATTCCCAAATGCCAGGCAAGGCCTTCTGGCGCGGAAAGACGAGAAAGCAAAGGCCGAGCACAACTGACAGATGGATTGCCCTGTGCTCAATCTCGTTATGCAGACCGAAGCCTGCGGTGTAAAGGTGCCAGCCCGAGAGCGAGACAGACACGATGGTCACAAACATCGCAGCCATGCCGGCCAGATTCCGGAAATTCGACTCCGGATCGTATTGCTCGATCAACTGGTCGACGTTGGGCGCAGCGCCCTCATCTGGTTTATTGTTTTCTGATTTCACTGCATACCTCAAATGAATCGGATTGACTGTCAGTCAGGCGGACAACCTTCAAGGGTGATGCGCACTGAGGACTCGCTCAGGCTTGCGATCCGGATACGGCCGATCGGCCAGACCAGATCAATTTCTTGCTGCGGCAGAGGCAACTGGACCAGTGGATCGATGACTCGATTCAGGGTCAGTCGCCAACCATCACCGACTCGCTCATACCGCTCGCCGGGTGCTGTGGCACCATAGGGCAGACCATAGCCCTGCCCTTCAAATGTTTCCTCGATCAGGAAAGCCCGCCACTGCTTGCCATCTGATCGCATCTCGTACAAGTCGCTGACCCTTGTACCGAGCACTGAATGAATAAACTCGACCGAGAACTGCACCGGCCGTTGCTGCATCAGGATACTGGCCAGCGGCAGGCCAGTCCGATGCTGCGTTAATGTCAGGTAGCACGCTTTCTCCGGGGGTGACTGGGCCGCAACTGGCGTCCCGCCCACCCCCAGAGAAAGCGCCACCAGAAGTGGTGGCGCGAGACTGAAACACCGTCTCCTGAACAAGGCTTACTTCACCAGGCCTTTTTCTTTAAAGTAACGCAGCGCACCGGGATGCACAGGTACCGAACCAACCTCCAGTGCAGTATCAGTCGTGATGTTCTTGCCCTGCACGTGGACCTTGCCCATCGTGTCGAGGTTCTCGAACAGAGCCTTGGTGACCTCATAAGCAGCATCGTCACTCAGGTTCTCGTTGGTGGCCCAGACGGCAAGTACAGCGATGGTGTCGACCGGTTCTGTCTGTCCCTTGTAGGTGTTAGCCGGTAGCGTGACTTTCGCGTAGTAAGGCTGCGTTTCACGAAGCTTCTCGACCAGCGCGCCAGCAATTGGCACAACCTTCAGATCATGAGCCTGGGCAAAGTCGGTCACAGCAGCGGTCGGCACTCCTGCGGTGATCAGCGTTGCATCGAGGTTACCGTCTTTAATCTTGTCAACAGCCTGCGTGAACGAGGAAGAATCCTCACTTACATCCGAGCGAGACAATCCACTGATCTCAAGCAGATCGGTCAGCAACTGGTACTGACCCGATCCTGGCGATCCGGATGAAATGCTCTTGCCCTTCAGGTCAGCGATGCTGTTGATTCCGGAGTCGGCACGGGTGATCAGCTGAACCGTCTCAGGATACAGCGCAGCCAGTGCACGCAGTTGCGGCAATGCGTTGCCTTCGAACTGTGCACGACCGTTGTAAGCCGCATCAAGAATGTCAGCAGCAACAAATGCAGACTCGATGTCATCGTTGGCAAGCAACTTGGCATTGGCGACCGAGGCGCCTGCCGACTCGGCAGTTGCCGATACTTTCTTGCCATTGATCGTGGCCTTGTTCGAGATCAGTTGAGCCAGCATGCCACCGAGAGGGTAGTAGGTACCACCAGTGCCGCCCGTTGCGATACCAAAAAATTCGCGGCTTTGCGACATAGCGCTGGTTGAAACCAGTGACAGAGCGAGCGCAGCGCCCGCAACAGTTTTCCAAGAGATCTTCATGCAACTTCTCCTTATTAAAATTATCCAAGTCATCGGATGTCCGTCGACTTGTTCTTACGATACGGCGCCGGCGCCGTATTTTCCAGTGAGCAACTGCCCGCTGGCGAATCGACCGATGTGATACGGACTGATTTCGATTTGCGTTGGCATTCCCAGCGCATGCTGAGCAAGAACCAGGCCAACTCCGGGTGAGAGCTTGAAGCCGTGCCCGGAAAACCCGAAACCGACAGTCAATCCATCGATACCAGGCAGTCCACCCAGAACAGGGTTCCAGTCAGGGGTGACATCATAAACCCCTGTCCAGGAAGATGCCAGCTGAGCGCAATCATAATCCGGAAAGCGCTCAGCCACCTGCTCTCCAATCGAGACCATGGTATCGAGTGGCACGTCACCCTGTTCGTTCATGCACTGCTCCAGTACCTCGCCCTGCACGCCTTCACTCACCAGCATCTGGCGTGCACCATAACTGCGCAGATACAGCATACCCGGAGAAACCATGTCTTTAAAGACCGGCATCTCCTGGGTGTAGGCCCGCTCGGCTTCAAGTGCCAGCACAATGTGTCGTTCGGCCTTGAGCGGGATATCGACGTTCAGCCAGTTAGCGAGCTGGTGCGCCCAGATATTCTGGGTACTGACGACATGTCCAGCATAAAAGTCACCCGCTGAAGTCTGCACACCCGTGACTCGGCTGCCATCACGAATCAGACCGAGCGCCCGTGTGCCCTGCAGGATCTTCGCGCCCAGACGGCGCGCTGCCTTCGCAAACGATGTATTGGTCATGTAGGGATCGGCAAACCCTGCCTCTGGCTCGTAGGCAATCAGTTCTGATTCGCCAAACCTGGCGATCGGCAACAGCTTGCGCGCCTGCGAGGCGTTGAGCACCTCGATCGGAATACCCATACACTTTTGCTGCTCAATGGTGTCGTGGAGTGCCTGAGCCCGCTGGCCCTCGCCCGCTGCAATCAGATAACCGCACCTGACCAGGCCGCACTGGGCATCCTCATCACCAAGATACCGGCTGAAATCGGTGAACGCATCCCAGGAAAGACGCGCCAGCTTGGCATTGGACTCAACTGAATAATGAGTTCTCAAAATTCCGGAAGATTGTGCTCCAGTTCCATCGCCTATCTGGCTCTGCTCGAGAACAAGTACCCGACCAGCACCAAGCCGGGCGAGATGAAAGGCCACAGAGGCGCCGATGACCCCGGCACCAATCACAATCACATCAAATGTCTGCTCTGTCGACACGGTCTTGCTTTCCATTGAGTAGTAAAGAAGGGGATCAACCTGCCAGCCTTTCAGGCAAACGTCGAACTGGCGCGATCCCGATGACTCACCGGTGCCTGTCAGCAACAACTGCATGACACCGGATATCGCAGTTACAAGCGTAGTGACATGCCATGAAACCCACGACAAGTTCAGTTATATTTCATTTGTTGTGAAGAAAATCTAAATTTATGAATCACTCATGCCCAGACACGACGATCACCTGGACCTGCGCGCACTAAGCGCATTCACCCGGATTGCCCGGACTGGCTCGTTTCATGAAACAGCCAGACAGTTAAACGTCAGCGCAAGTGCACTGAGCCAGGTCATCAGGAACCTGGAAAGCGACCTTGGGCAGCCATTGTTTGACCGCTCAAGCCGGCCTGTCAGCCTGACGCGATTTGGTGAACAGTCGCTGCCCGCCATACAGCGACTGGTTGACGAAGCCAGCGCCTTACGCAAGCGACTGCTGGCTACTGGTCATCACACACCCCGGAATCTTCGCCTTGGCTGTGTCGACTCTTTCGCTGCGACAGTCGGACCATCGCTCATCAGGGGTCTAGACACACACGAGAACTCCCTGCAACTCTATTCAGGACTGGCACCAGATATCTCGAGGCAGATCATGGAGCGTTACATTGACTTTGCCGTGTCAACTGACCCTATGACCGAGCAGGAATCGGTTCGTTGCGTACCGCTGTTCAGAGAGAGCTGGCTGGCAATCTATCCTCAGGGACAAAGCCCTGAGAACATTGGTGCCAGCGCAAACCTTCAGGCGGCGACCAGGAATAAGGACTTCATCCGGTACAGCCTGCGATCCCGCATCGGTGTCCAGATCGAGCGATTCGTGGTTCATCATGGGGTGCGGGCGAACAGGCGCTTCGAGTTTGATGAGACCGAGACCCTGTTATCACTGGTCGCTGCAGGAATGGGATGGGCAATCTCGTCAGCACTCTGTCTACTGCAGTCAAGACACAGTCTTGACAGAGTGGACGTCAGGGAACTCGCCGGCAATCTGCAAGGAGGCCGGGAGTTTTATCTGCTGTGGCGAGATGACGCCGATGAGAGACTGGCAAGATTGCTGATACAGATGATCCGGCAGATCATCGCGCACACTATCCTGCCAGGCATCAGACAGGCCTTGCCAGGCCTGTCTGATCAAGCTTTGGTGCTAACCCTGAACGAGTAACTGTGCAGTCCGTTCAGCGCAACTGATCACCAGGCAAACGGCAACCACATCACGATCTGCGGGAAAAAGTACACCAGCAGCACAGATAGCATCATCAGCAAGATGAACGGGAACACACCTCTGGAGATGACACCTAGCGATGTACTCGAGATAGCCTGAATGACAAAGAGGTTCAACCCCACTGGCGGTGTGATGAGCGCGACTTCGATCAGGATTACAAAGAAGATACCGAACCAGATTGGATCAACACCCAGTGCCATGACTGTCGGAAACAAGACCGGCACCATAATTAACAGCATCGACAGGCTTTCCAGAAAAAGCCCGAGAATCAGCAAGATGATCGTGACGATCACCATGAACCCATCAACCGACGACAAGTGCAGATCGACCAGATCCGAGATCATTCCGGGTACCTGGTAGATCGTAATGGCCTTGCCGAAGATCTTGGCACCCACCACAATCAGAAACAACACAATGGTCGTCGAGGTTGAGTGACGCACCGCTTCATAAAAGGTACGCCATGTAAGCGTGCGTAAAAAGAACATGGTCAGGACAAATGACGCCGCAGCGCCAACGGCTGATGCTTCTGTTGGCGTGAATGCACCGCTGTAAATGCCGCCCAGAATCAGCATCGCCAGACCGACTGTCGGCAAGGCACGCAATGTTGCCACCCGGCGCTCGGAGGCGCTCGCCTTGGGAATGCGTTGTTGAGTTTTGCTGAAACGGGCATGTATGACCGTGTAAATACCAAAGAGCAGGACCAGCAACAAGCCTGGGCCAACACCGGCCAGAAACAGCTTGCCAATACTTTCCTCCGTGATGACGCCGTAAACGATCAGCGGAATCGACGGTGGTATCAAAATGCCAAGCGTGCCTCCGGCAGCCAGCAGTCCTAGCGTGAACCCTTTTCCGTAGCCACGCCTGGTCATCTCCGGGATAGCAACTGTACCGACAGTTGCTGCCGTGGCGACAGAACTGCCGGAAATTGCAGAAAACAGTCCACACGAGATCAGGGCAGCCACACCCAGTCCCCCGGGCCAGTGACCGACCCACTTCTGAACAGCGTCAAACAGATCACGCCCAACCCCGCCCTTGAGCAAAATGTTGGACATGAGCAGGAAAAGAGGCACTGAAAGCAGAACAAAGTTGTCCAGCGACCCATACAGATTCTGCGACAACATCGCCATGGGCAGGCCCTTCAGGGCGATCAACGCTGCACCAAGGCCAGCAAGTGCGAATCCGACCGGAACACCAATAAACAGCAAGCCCAGCAGGGCCATGGCGATATAGACCAGTGTCACGATGCACTCACCTGAGAAGATTTGTCAGACTCGGCAGCAGGAGTTTCCTGCTCGCCACTGACCGAAAACTGCGGAGCAGGACCAAACGGCAGTCGTATCAACTCAACCAGCGACTGCAATGCCAGCAAGGCAAACCCGATGACAATAGGCAACTCACCCACCCAGTTTGGAAAAGCCATCATGGTGGGCTGGCGACGCCCAAGCCGCAGGGAGTCCTGCATCATGTCGTAGCCTTTGCTGGCCGCGACGACAGAAAAAACCAGAATCACGATCAGTGCGATCGCTTCAAACAGATACCGGACCCAGGCCGGTGCAATCGCAAGAATGGCAGTGATACGGATCATCTCGCGCTTGCGAAGCACAAGCGCCATACCCAGGAATGTAAACCAGACTTGCATCAAGGTTGAAACATCCTGGGTCCATTTGGTTGGCGCTGAAAAAACATAGCGGGCAACAACTTCATAGGTCAGCAGAACCGTGATGAGCACGATGAGCACATCACCGATGCGCCCCAGCAGTTCTGATGCCCGATCAACCCAGACGAGGCCCGGAATCGGGGGTCCCTTGTGTTCATTGTTTGCCCGCATGTTCATTCTCAGTAAAGTTTGCGAACTTCTTCAACAAGTTCCTGACCAACAGGACCGGCAGACTTGATGTACTCATCGATTGCTGGCTCGGCAGCCTTCTGCCATGCCTTGACCTGCTCAGGCGTCAAGTTGATGACCTTCATGTCGGTCTTCTCTGCAATGAACTTCTCCGAGTCGAGGTTCTCTTTCTTGGTCTCGGCACGAATCTTGTTCTCGGCAGCCAGCGCAGCTTCGCTCATCCACTTCTTCTCCTGATCGCTCAGGGAATCAAACAACTTGTCGTTGATGACGACCAGGAACTCGGTCTGGGCGTGATTAGTGATGGTCACGAAGTCCATGACTTCATACAGTTTGCGGGACTCAATTGCCGTTGTGCCGGTCATCCCGATATCGACGGTACCGCGCTGGTAGGCGATGAACTGCTCCGAACCGCTGATCTTGACCGGAATGCCGCCGAGCGCATCGACGAAGTCACCCGAGGGCTTGCCAAGCACACGAACTTTCTGGCCCTTGACCTGCTCGGGCATGTCGAGGTGTGTCTTGGATACCAGCTGAATTGGGCCGTAATCCTGCCACCACATCACACGGGTGCCAGTCTGGCGAATCAATTCGTCGATTTTCTGGCGAATCGGGCTATCAGGGCTGGCAGCCTTGGCCAGGACATCGTAGTCCGGAAACATGAACGCAACCGAGAACAGGCCCACAGCCGGGATCGTGCCGGCGTACTCGTCAATCAGGACCAGCCCCATATCAATGGCACCTGAACCGACGGCCTGGGGAATTTCGCTGCCCTTGTAGAGCTGAGCGGAATCGTAGAGCTCGAGCTTGAGCTCGCCGTTGGACAGGCGCTCGACCTCATCTTTAAAGAACACGATGTTCTGTCCGATCTGGTGCTTGAGAGGCAACTGCAACGACAGCCGCACCGTACGTTCAGCCAGCGCCTGGCTACTGACCATCAAACCGGCTGTTGCCAGCGCAGCAACCGAAACAGCTTTCATGAAGCGGGATTTCATACAGACTCCTCCTGAGGATAAAACAATATTATGTGTGTGAGTAAAGCTGTCGCGCCGCCGCGCACAATTCGCTGAATATCAAATCGACGTCAGGACTGCATCTCCTCGCAAAACAGCGCGGATTGTATAGAGAGCACCCTCGGACGGTCAAACGGCTTCGTGGTCTGATGGTACTACTGTGAGCACCAGAATGGTGATGACTGACACAACCTGGACCACAACACCTGCCCCCAGGCTGCCTGGAATCGACTCGCGAACCAGGGTTGCGATAGAGTTACTCATGAAGTTTCGTTTATCAAATTGCATCACCTGCAACCTCTCACACTGAATGCGCATGTAGCAGTCACGGCAGTTGCCTACAATGCCAGCTGATTCCAATCAATGTCTTGCAGAACACACATGGGGGTATTCAACATGCACACGATTCCTGACCCGACCGCCAAGCGCAAACGGCTTCGCCAGCGGCTCGGTGAGCCCGGACTGATTGTCGCGCCGGGCGTATTCGAGATGATCTCGGCACGTATGGCCGACCGGCTTGGATTTGACACGCTTTACATGACTGGATACGGAACAGTTGCCTCTTACCTTGGGTTACCGGATGCTGGCCTTGCAAGCTACACCGACATGGTCAACCGCGCGGCCGCTTTTGCGCAGGGCACCGAAACACCTCTGATCGCAGACGGTGACACCGGGTACGGGGGGCTGCTCAATGTTGCGCATACGGTTCGCGGCTACGAAGCAGCCGGCGTAACGGGTATCCAGCTCGAAGACCAGGAATATCCAAAAAAGTGTGGACATACCCCGGGCGGCGAGTCATCCCGCTTGAGGAAATGGTCCGAAAGATCAAGGTCGCAGTCGAGTCCAGGACTGATCCGGATTTTCTGATTGTGGCACGAACAGACGCCCGCACCCCGCACGGGCTCGATGAAGCACTGCGCAGGGCGCAGGCATACAGCGATGCGGGTGCCGACATTCTGTTCGTCGAGTCTCCCGAAAGCACGGACGAAATGGCCAGGATTGCGGCGACATTTGCCAAACCAACACTCATCAACATCGTTGAGGGCGGCCGCACTCCGGTTCTGTCAAAGACCGAGCTTGAACAAATGGGTTTTAAGATGGCCATCTACCCGACTGCAGCCTTTCTGGCTATGGGACAAGCCGTCGAGAACGTCTATCAGACCTTACGCTCTGACGGTGACACGACTGCGATCCGTGACCACCTGTACAACTTTGAAGCCTTCAGTCGCCTGATGGGGTTCGAGGCAGTCTGGGAGTTCGACCGCAATCACGCACAAGACTGAGTATCAGGTGCAAGTCCGGTCAAGGGGCTTGCACCTGAGGCATGCGGCGCATCACGATGCCGGTCTTGCGCTGAATCCAGTTAGAGTTTCTGTTCTTGTCGTAACGTTTGGGTGCCGGCAGAATACTGGCAAGCCATGCCGCCTGCCTTGCCGTCAGTTTTTCGGCCGAGGTCTTGAAGTAGTGCTCAGCCGCCGCCTCGATCCCGAACACCCCTTCGCCAAACTCGACCAGATTCAAGTAAAGCTCAAGGATCCGGCGCTTGTCCAGAAGCAACTCCATCACGACGGCAAGCAACACCTCCTGTCCTTTGCGAACATAACTCCTGTCAGACGACAGAAACAGGTTCTTGGCCAGTTGCATGGTGATGGTTGAACCGCCTTGTGCGATTTCACCACTTTCCCGGTTCACTTTCAGGGCGCGCTCGATTGCCTGCCACTCGATGCCAGGGTGAGACATGAATCCGGTATCTTCAGCCGCGATGACCGCCAGCCCGGCGTGTCTGGAAATATTGTCATACCCAACCCACTGATGGCGGAATTCGACGCCCTTAGACAGTTGCGCCAGTCGCACTGCCTCGCTTCTCATAAAGGCACTGGAAGGCGGATCAAACCAGCGGAACATGCCTATCTGCACCAGAAAATAAGCCTGCACGACGATCACGATCAGACACAGCAGTCCGATGAGCCGCCCGAACAGGCGCCACACTCTGCCCATCAGCCCTGTCCTTGGGGCAGGGTCAGTCCAGCGCTGGCCCGAGTCGACATGATTGCACTCATCTTCATCGGCAATGTCATCCAGGTACATGTGGTGGTGATCGGACAGAGGACTATCTGAGAGTCCTGCGGTCTGTCTCGTGTGTGCATGAGATGGGTGTACATGTTTTGAGACTGGCCCTTTTATTCGCCATCCGGGCGATCTGACTGACAACGGATCGTGTTTGCGACGCCAGCGACTATCCCCCGGATGATGCGGCACTCGTCGCCCCATCACCATCAAGCCGCCTCCCAGTCAATCAAGGCACGCTTGACTGACGCACCCCAGCGAAACTGACCAACTCCGCCAGAACCCGGCACCACACGGTGACAAGGAATCAAAACAGCCACACCGTTACGACCGATCGCACTTCCCACAGCTCTCGCGGCCTTGGGACGTCCGATGGCGCTCGCCAGTTCACTATAGGTCACGACCATTCCTCTGGGTATCTCACACAGCGCCCGCCAGACTGTTAATTCAAATTCAGTCCCACTCACCACCACGTCAAGCGGCTGCGTCGCGTGCGGACAAGCGCGTTCAGGAGGCACGCCAAACACGCGATCACACCAGACCCGAGCACTCCCGTCGTCACGTATCGTGGTCAGGACCGAATCGCCGGAGCCCATTGCTTGAGCGTGCCTTGCCTGCACGAATGACATTGCTGGTTCCGGGTCGTCGGTCGCCAGCCACAGCGCTAGCAACCCGGCGTCAGCCCAGACAGCGACAGACTGGCCAAAGGGTGTGAGAGCAACGCCCCAGGACGCACACTGCAGGCCCTGCTGTCCAGAGGGCATCACCAGACGAACGGTGGGTCGAATACTGCTCATGGCCGCTATCTGCAATCTGTGCTTTTGATGACATCCCCCATGCTACCATCGCAGCCACTGATCTTGACTTCACACGGCATCCACAGCCTTGCTTGACTATCCTTTACACGTATTTCTGGCGGTGCTGGCAGCAGCCGCTCTGCACGCTACCTGGAATGCGCTGGTTCGGGGAGGTTCAGACCCCTTGCTGCACACTGCAGCCGTGGTCGGGTGGACCGGGGTGTTTGCGCTACCCACCTTGTTTTTTCTGCCGCTGCCGACTCCACAGGCAGCGCTGGTTCTGGTGGGATCGGTCATTATCCACATTGCCTACTACACCACGCTCGCGGGTGCTTACCGCAATGGCAATCTGAGCACGATCTACCCGATCATCCGGGGTTGTGCGCCGATCATGATTTCACTCGGTTCACTCGTGTTTCTCGACGAAACGCTGAACCTGACCAACTGGCTCGGCGTCCTGCTCATCAGTGCGGGTGTACTTGTTATTGCGCTTCGGTCCGGCCTCGAAAATGTGGCAAGAGCACTCAAATGGGCACTGGCTTGCAGCCTGACCATTGCCATTTATTCAATCATCGACGGCTATGGAGCTCGCATCTCCGGGAACGCCCTGTCGTTTGCTGCCTGGCTCTTTGTTTCAGAGTCCATTGCATTCTGGGCACTTCTGACTGCACTAGGGCGCGGCAAGGCGTTGCGCAACTACGTTAGGGATCGATTCCGCAACACAGCACTGGCCGGGATCATGTCGGCAACAGGATATACCGTCGTGCTCTGGGCGATGAGCCAGGCTCCCCTGGCACTGGTGTCCGCCACACGCGAAACCTCTGTACTGTTTGCTGGTGTGCTCGGTGCAATATTGCTTAAAGAGAAAGTGCGCGCAAGACAGATCGTTGCTGCGTCCATCATCCTGTGTGGACTGATCGCCATGCGCCTTTAGCACACCGGTTACACACCTGTTTATACGACAGCGCTTGGCAGCGGCGAAGGCATGAGAGTGTGCGACAACCCATTCTTCCTCTTGCACGGTAGAGCCAGAAAGCTGATAACCTCGTATCACTGCAGGCAAAGCTACAATTTTCACTTCACAAAGGCGTTTGAGCAATCATGATTTGCGACCTCGTGTCGATTCCATGCGGGAATTTCAAACACACGCCCAATCTGCAAGAGTCATGTAGCGGAATTTATTCTCACGCCATCAACGTTAATCCGAGCACCTTCCTTCCATGAGCAACCGTACCGCGTCAGTGCGCTGGCCCGAGCAACTTCGTCATCATGCCCGCTCTCACACCAAGTCACTCGCCGGACTCGGCGTTGCCATCATCGGACTGATCTGGCTATGGAGTCTTGCCTTTGGCAATCCATCCGAGCTAGGTTCGACAGCCATCACCCTCGCCTTGCTGGGTGGTGGTGCGGGCTTTGCCAGTACTGCGCTAGGTGCCGCCCCTGCGCTGCTGATGAACAACCTCAATGCGCGCACGGAAGATGTCATGCTCGGAACTGCAGCAGGGATGATGCTTGCTGCAGCGTCGTTCTCGCTTATCCTGCCTGGGCTCGAAGCAGGTGCTGTTCTGACTGACAGCGCTATTATGGGTGCAGGGCTGGTCGTAGTCGGCATGGCTGCAGGCGTCTTGCTGATGCTGGGACTCGATGCGTTTACACCTCACGAGCACTTCAAGACAGGCCCTTGCGGACCGGGACATGAGCGATGCGCCCGAGTCTGGCTCTTTGTCTTCGCGATTGCGCTTCACAACCTGCCAGAGGGCATGGCGGTCGGGTTTGGCTTTTCGAAAGGTGACATCACGGTTGGCCTGCCGCTGGCCCTGGCCATCTCGCTACAAAACCTGCCCGAAGGGCTCGCGGTCGCGATGTCCCTGCGCTCCATCGGAATGAGACCACTGCATGCTCTGCTAGTCACCGCCGCGACCGGATTGCTGGAACCTGTGGGAGCGTTGATTGGCGTGA
Source organism: Orrella marina (assembly GCF_003058465.1). Taxonomy (NCBI): domain Bacteria; kingdom Pseudomonadati; phylum Pseudomonadota; class Betaproteobacteria; order Burkholderiales; family Alcaligenaceae; genus Orrella; species Orrella marina. The sequence continues at coordinate 1,683,095 of NZ_CP028901.1, forward strand.
GCCTGGTAGGTGGGTCAGCGCTCGCCTATCCCGTCGGATTGGGACTGGCTGCCGGGGCGATGCTGTTTGTCGTCTCACACGAAGTCATCCCTGAGACTCACCGCAACAATCACCAGACACCCGCAACAATAGGACTGATGGTCGGTTTTGCAGTCATGATGGTACTTGACAGCATACTGGGTTGAAAATGGCCACCTCAGATCTCTTGTGACTCTTGCGCCAGCACCACCTGGTTGCGCCCTTGCTCCTTGGCATCATAGAGACAACGATCAGCACGGCTCATCAGTTGATCCAGTGTTTCGCCCGGTTGCAACCCTGCAACCCCAATACTGACCGTCACATTGGCCCGGTCAGTACTCGTGACCGGAACAGAAAGCGCTTCGATCGCCTGTCGCAATCTTTGAGCCAGTATCTCTGCGTTATCCACGGGAGTTTCCGGCAGGAGCACGACAAACTCCTCGCCCCCGATACGCGCTCCCAGATCAGTCTGCCGTAAATTACTCAGAATTGTATGACCGAGTCGCTTGAGTACAAGGTCACCGGCACCATGACCCCACTCGTCGTTAATATCCTTGAAATGGTCTGCATCCACTAGCAACATGGACAATGAGCGTTCGTAACGGTTCGCACGACGGACCTCGTAAGTCCCCACTTCCATCAGATGGCGCCGGTTGCTCATGCCTGTCAGTGCATCCGTGGTGGCCAGTTCGGCCAGTGCTTCGCGCTGTTGCAGGACTCTGAGATAAGACTGAACGATCAACAGTGACAGCAAGAACAGCCCAAAAAACAAACAACCCAGTCTTGACGCTGTGTTCTCGCCAGTTGGCCAGTTGCCTTTGTATGTCATAACTCACCAGGACGTACATCGGCAGACCATCGACTCTGCTCAAGGCATAAACAGCCTCCTCACCCAGATAACTCTGACTACCGGAGAGCGTCCGCATTGCGGCCCCGGCCGAGCCATACACCGAATTGCCGGAAGCGTTCCGGTCGCTTTGTGCATACTGAGCATTCCGGGCGTCCTGCGAATTCTCCACACCCGTGTCATGTGCGCTTGCACGCATGATCAGGAACACTTCGTGCGCCCGGATCTCACTCAGTCCGTAAGTCATATGTGCCAGCACCTGTCCGTCTGGTCCAAGCAACGTGATGGATTCGTTGTTACGACTGGCGTAGTGACCGAACCAGTCCTTAACAAAGTCCAGATCAAGACCCGTGGTCACTGCCCCCAGAAACTCGCCACTTTGGCTGGTGATCTGTCTGGAAAACGCAACCAATCCACCCGCGTGGACCGTTTGCCCGGGACCAAGCACATGCATCTGGAGAACAGGTGACGAAGTCTGCCACAACTGATCACATCGTGCCGGCGTCTGGGTAAAGGATCTGTGCAAAGCGTCATTGGCTGCCAGCGTCGAACAATCGGAGCCAATAATCGACAACCCGTGCAAGAAAGGCGCATCCAGCAACTTGTTCTGCAGCAGACTGTTGTAAAACTGTCGTAGCTCCTCGTCACTCTGCAACTGACTCAGGTGCTCATCCTCCACACTCGACACGACCTCTCCCAGAAGATAGCGAGCAGCCACATGAAAAAACGTGACTCCTTTGGAAATCAGCTGACTCTGCTGGGTTGCAATGACTGCCGTATCAGCCAGGACAATGTCCCTCTGATGCTCACGGTCCAGGAAAGCCCAGTACACGATCACGGCAAATACAACAAACACCAGACCATATGCTCTGAGATAAGCGCGAACTAGCATGGCAGTGAATGGTTCCTCAGGACTTGATAAGGAAAATCCGGATCAAAGGGGATGGGTGGGTGAGTCATCTCTATCAGATACACCAAGCAAGCCTGATGGAGGAAAGCACAAAGTGGCTCCGACAATCATCCCCTCTTTCTGAGTCTGATCAAAAAATGCCAGCGCTCGAAAGTTCAGTTATGCAGTTCTGCGTTCGCGATCCAAGCCCTCTGATGACTTGGCGAAGATGTTTCCATTGGCACTATAACAGTGCTCTCTTTCCTTGCCGCAACCATCCTCACAGGAATCGTACAAAACAAAAGACTCTCACCTGCGCTTGAAGACGACCACGTCATTGTGTCTCGTTCGCACAACAGCCGAGGCATTGGTGTGCACGCCAGTCGGAATGTGTTCCAGTCATCCTGCCGGGCAAAACAACCCCGCCATTGACCTATTATTGCTGTCTGATGGCACGATGTACAGGTAATACTCATGATGCCAGTGAAACTCGCGTGAGTACGCCTGGGCAAGACCGTGCCGCTTATCTATCAATCTTATTCTGCAACCCGGACTGTCTCACTCATTCAGTCGGGCAACGAGGGCCGTAGCCAAATGACCACGTCAGACCAATACACCCGCGAGGAGTTGCACCATCGCCAGGTGAACATGAAGTTCTATCGCCGTTCAGACGGCCTGTATGAAGTAGAGGGGCACCTGACAGACAGTAAAAGTCACCCATTCATGCGTCAGCTGGGTCAGAAAAACCTGGAACCAGGTGACCCTGTACATGACATCATCGTACGACTGGTCATTGATACCGACCTCCAAGTCCATGATGTCCGTGCGATCATGCTGGCAACCCCTTTTGGCGTCTGTCGCGGTGCGCAGCAAACACTTGACGGCCTGATCGGACTGACCATCGCCAAAGGCTGGAACAAAAAGGTGCGTGATCTGTTAGGTGGATCAAAGTCCTGTACTCACATCATGGAAATGCTCGGACCGATGGCTACAACGGCCTACCAGGGACTGGCTCCTCAGCGCATCGAACGTACCAACAAACCAGAGAATGAGCATCTGCGCCGTGCCAAGGTCGACAGTTGCTATGCCTACTCTGCCGAACGCGAGATTGTGGCGCGCCTGTGGCCCGATCTGGCACGCAGCAAACAAGATGCCTGATTGTTTGAACGGATGACGGCCGGCAAAGCACAGATCAAGATCGCGATGTCTCGCTCGTGTACGCGTTCGTGTGCGCAGACCTCTTGCAACACGTGCAAGAGGACAGAAGCGTACCGTTTCTTGTTGCAGCACTTTCCAGTCAGATGGGTGGGGATAGCAAAAGCCGGCAAACCGCTCGCTGACATGAAATGGCGTCAAAGTCAGGCATTTATCCAGCGTTGACACGACGAAAAACGCCTGAAACGCCAGAGCAGCAGGGCACAATGCCGGTCGTTGAACATGGCTGCCGAGCTTTACAAGCCAATCTCGTTTGCCAACAGTGTTGTCTCGTTGCCTGCGGTGACCAAAGCGACTTTGCTTTCAAATCGAACGCCATCGGCACTTTATTGTGCAGTTGTCTGTTGCGCCTGAGCCTGCAGTTCGGCACTGGACTCTCTGACCTGCCGTCCCGGCACCAACACCTCGGATGGCGCAGTGGGGAGGACTTGTGAACCGGACTGCGAGAGTTTGATCGCATACTCGAGCCAGCGCTGCGCCTTGACCATTTGCTGGATAGCTCTGCGCTGCGAACTGATTCGATGCAACGCCCGCTCCATGTCTTCGACCCGCCATTGCCCGCTCGCGCCAGATCGCAATAGCGCCATCTTTAGCGTCTGGTAGGACTGCTCGAATCGAGAAAGACTCTCCAGACTATCAGAGTCTGTCTCGGGATTCTGATAACAGGCCATCAACTCTTCGATGCGATTTCGATAGTTCGTGTAAATTTTGGTCAGAGCCTCGGACTGCAGAACGTCTACTGGCAGTTGCAGCGTTTCAAAGACCAACTCAAGCACGTTCTCAAGGTAACGGCGCACCCTGAGCAGTGCTGCGACCCGGTCACTGGTCACTTCGTCCATGGTACCGCGGCTCATTTCGTCAACAAACGATTCGCTCGCTTTGAGCAGACTGAACAAATCCCGTCTACGATCCGGTGCATCCGACTTGGCTCCAATCGTACAGGAGACGTAATCCCAGGCCATTGAGAGCATACGGGTTGCCTCATTAGCGAGTGCACTGGCAGCAAACATGGGTACAGGCAATGTGGTGCGATCCAGAAACTGCGGCTTGGCTGCTGCCTTGTCCTCAGCCGGCACATACCAGGTCTCGAGCCGGCCTGTCAGCCAGTTCACCCACGGCGCCAGCACGATCACACCCATGACATTAAAGGTTGTGTTGAATAATGCGAGACTGGTTGCGGGCGCTTCGTCAAAACCGAACCAGTTACCTAGAAGATCAATCACCAAGAGCAGGACCGGCAGCAACAGAAACCCGATGATCGCGGCTAGCAGATGAAAAATTACATGAGCAGTGGCCACCCGCTTGGCGTTCGGAGTACCCCCGATCACTGCAAGAATCGCAGTCACCTTGGTTCCTACGTTCGCACCAATCACCACGGCCGCTGCTCCGCCAACATCAATGAGCCCCGCCTGCGCTGCTGAAATGGCGATCACCGTTGACGCACTCGAGGACTGCATGACGACAGTCATGACAATACCAATGAGCAACTGCAAGGCTGCAATCGACAAGCCAGAACCTTGCGGAATCGTCCAGCCCTCTGCCACCCCGGAAAAGCCAGCCTGCATCAGCATGATGCCGTAAAAGAGCATTCCGAAACCGGCCAGAGCCTCCCCGAAAAATCCGATCCTGTGGTTCTTGCGCGCGATCTGCGCCGCCACACCAAGTGCAATCAGCGGCAAGGCAGCCGCAGCGATGTTGAGCTTCAAGCCGGCGATTGCAACAATCCAGCCAGTGGTGGTCGTACCGATGCTCGCGCCAAAAAGCACCCACAGTGCCGACCCAAGTGAAAGCAGGCCAGCGTTCACAAATCCGATGGTCGCAACTGTTACAGCACTGGACGACTGAACAAGCGCGGTCACAAGCGCACCGGCACCCAGCCCTTTGAGACGGGTGCTCGTGGCATTAGCCAATATCCGCTCAAGTGATGAACCAGCGGCAAGCTTCAGGCCATTGGACAACATGGCCATGCCAAGCATGAACATGCCTAGCCCACCTACGAGTTCAGTCCACTGGAAGCCCATCAAGAAACACCATCATTCAAATACATTTAACGCGTTTGTAACCGAAATGTGGAAGTCTTTGCATTGGCATTCGCCCGCGGTGCATGTCTTCGGTAAATCTCCCGTCCATCGTCTCGCTTGCGTGAGCGAATCAAGCCACAACGACAGTTATGCGTCCTGATCCGTGTCCCTCATCACCAGAAACACCAGAACCAGCAGGATTACCACCACAAAACGGAAAGCAGATTCCACGCCGTTCCACTGATCGGACATCCACATCCCGAACCATTCACCACCGATCGTCATGAAGCCGACTTGCCAGACCAGAAAACCGAGCGCCAGCCCCGTGATCGCAGTACCCTTTGCCCGATTGAAAGTACGTGCATCTGCCCGTCGAAAGCGGTAAAGACGATAAGCCCCGATCCAGCACAGCAAGGCAACAAGCGCCTCCATCAGAATGATGATCCAGTAGCCGAGGTGATGTAGCCAGGGCGCATCGACGGATCGATAGCGGATGCTCGATTCGGGAAAAATCGTGTCCATCAGCAAGACATGACGCACAAACTCGAAATTGCTCCCGTAATCAGTAAGGTTGCCAAACGCAACCAGCGTTGCAAACAAACCGATCGCGGCAACAAACAAAGATTTGGTGGCACGGATAATCACAGACACTCTCCAGAAACAACAAACCATTCTGATCTCAAAATCGATCAAATCAGACCAGGCAAATCAACGCTAACTGGATGGAGTAGATTGATTCGCAAACCAGCTCGCCGACTCTCACTCTCCTGTCTGCACGGCAATCGATCCGTGCTGACGATGCTCGTTCTGCATGATAGATTCACATAACAAAATGCAAATCAGCATAAGGAAAAATCGATGGCACAGAATATCGTCCCACAGACACCTACCAAGGAGGTTGGGGCCGTTGTCAACGCAGTCCATATTCTGCGCTTTCTTGCCAGTCAGACCAACCCCCAGAGCGTCACGACCACCGCGCGTGCAACCGGCGTCAGCCCAAGCACGACCTTCAACATCCTGCGAACACTGGCCAGCGAAGGCATGGTCAGATTTAATGAAAGCACCAAAACCTACAGCCTGGGACTCGGTTTGTCTGAACTTGCCGTCAACCTGATTGGGCAAAGCCACGCAGATCTGATCCAGCCCGAACTTGACCGTCTGGCATTGAACCTGCAGATCCTGACCGTCCTGTGGCGAGTCACAAGTGACCGGCACATCAGCATGATTGCGAGTGCCACGCCTCGCGTTCCGCACGTCGCCGTTCGCAAGGATAGCCGTCTGCCGGAACTCGTTGGTGCAGTCGGGCGCTGTATTGCGGCCGCCCGCAACCTCCCGGTCGATACGCTCAGGCGCCATTTCTCCGGAATTCGATGGGACAACCCGCCAGACTTCGATCGCTACCTGGCCGATGTGGAGAAAGCCAGGGCCGAGGGATGGGCTATCGACGAAGGTGGCCTGTATCACGGAGTGAGCCTGGTCGGAAGCGCCATCACTGACCAGCATGGCAAGCCCAGGTTTGCCCTGTCGGGCATTGCGATCTCGACTCAACAGAACAACGATAGCCTGCTCAAAGCAGCTTACTCGATCCGGGAGACGGCGCTTTACCTGCAACGGTCACTCTTTCCACGCTCGCATGAGCACTCGCGCGACATCGGTCATTGAGGCGCACCCACTCTCCCGCATAGATAGGGAATTCACATTCCGACCAGCTCAGACTGCAGGTCCGCCAGGCACGCACCTGCGACAGATCGAGAGGTTGCCCTTATTTATACGTGCACCCAGAAACAGACAAAGATTAAGTCTGAGTTAACAAAACTGGAACCCCTAAGTTTTTTTAAATTATTCAATAACTTATAACTAGCCCTAAAAACTTCCGGCGAAGCCTATCCAGACAATCCCTCATAGCGTGTGCTTGACACCCCTACGACAGTTCTCATATTTTTCAATACTGAATTGCATTCACAATTCAGTTCAACAAAATCACAAACGCCAGAGATCCATTTGTGCGCAACGCGTGCTGGCAATTGAGGAGACAAGATGCCATGCCTGATTTGTCGCAGTCCGATGACATCTGCGAATCCTTTGGACGTCAGGCGTCAGACCGGATTGCCGTGCTTGAGAAACACCAGAAAAATATTGCCTCGTTTTCAGGACTCTTTACGGACCGGGCAACAGAAAAAAGCTGCTGACCCGGTTTTCAACCTTTCAGACAATGCTGACTTGCAACCATGAATAAACTCGAGAAAGTTCTCGCACAGATCTATCGGGTCACCACCATCATGGGGGGCTTGGCGATTGCGCTGATGATGATCCACATCACAGCAGACGTTGTCATGCGATTTGTGTTCAACACCCCTATTCCCGGGACAATCACCTACGTCGCGAACTACTACATGTTGATCGCGATTTTCCTGCCACTTGCCTATGCCGAACATACCAACGCGCACATCTCGGTCGAGATTTTTTCTGACAGACTACCTGCCTGTATCAGACGGCATCTTGAAGGCCTGATTTTTCTTGGTTCCTCCATCGTGTGCTTCATTGTGACGGACCGGACCTGGCAGGAAGCGATCCGACGATTCAACTCAGGCACTGCCGTCATGCAGGCTGATCACTCGATCATCACCTGGCCCACTTACTTTTTCTTGCCGATCGGCTTCAGTCTGCTGGGACTCGTCCTGCTGTTGAAGTTCGTCTCGTACGTCATCAGCCTTTTCAAAAAACAAGCGGACTTGAGGATTCATTCATGAGTGACGTTCAGATCGGACTCGCCGGAATCGGGGTATTGATGCTCCTGATCGCGTTACGTGTCCCCATCGGCATCGCACTGATAAGCGTTTCATTCTTCGGGATCTGGTTTGTGATCGGCTTCAACGTGGCCTGGTCATCTCTGGGTATCATTCCCTACAACTTCGGATCGAGCTGGACATTGAGTTCGGTACCAATGTTCCTGTTGCTGGGGTTCATCTGTTATCACACCAACCTGACCCAAGGCATGTTCAAGGCCGCACGAATGTGGCTGTCGTCCATTCCAGGTGGGCTGGCGATCGCTTCGATCTTTGGATCGTCGGGATTCGCTGCGGTGTCTGGCTCATCGGTTGCCTGTTCGGCAGCAATGGGACGGATCGCGATTCCGGAGATGATCAAATACAAATATGACCCGGAGCTGGCAACCGGAACAGTCGCCGTCGCTGGAACCATCGGTGCACTGATCCCGCCATCCATCATCATGATTCTTTTCGGGGTGATCGCCCAGATTCCGATCTCCAGTCTGTTTCTGGGTGGAATCGTGGCGGGTATCGCCACTATGGTGGGCTACATCCTGGTCGTACTGATTCGCGTCAAGCTCAACCCGGCACTTGCACCCGACGTTAACGAGAAGATCCTGCTCTCGGAAAAGATTCATGCCCTCAAGGACACCTGGCCAATCATCCTCATCATGGTGGGTATCTTCGGAGGTTTGTTCAGTGGCATTTTCACACCAACCGAGGCCGGTGCGGTCGGCGCGTTCCTGGCCTGTCTGGTTGCCTTGTTGAAAGGCACACTGAACTGGAGCAATTTTCAGAAGGCCATTATCGAGACACTGGTCACGACGAGCTCCTTGCTGATCATCGCAGTGGGTGCCAGTCTCCTGACGCGGTTTCTGGCGCTATCAGGAGCCGGTAATTTTCTGTCTGACGCGGTCATCGGACTCGATACATCACCATTAGTCATCATCTTCGGAATTGTAATTCTCTATCTTCTGCTCGGCATGTTCCTGGAGCCGATCGGTGCAATGCTCCTGACCCTTCCTATCGTGCTGCCAATTGTAGATGCAACAGGTTTTAGCCTGATCTGGTTCGGGGTGTTGCTCACAAAACTGCTTGAGATTGGCATGATCACCCCGCCGATCGGCATGAACGTATTTGTCATCAAAGGTGTAGTGGGAAATCTGGTAACCACATCCCAGATTTTCAAAGGAATCCTTTGGTTCCTGGTGATGGACGTGATTCTGGTGGTGCTGTTCATCGCTTTCCCGGACATGATCATGTGGCTACCTCGCTTGATGGAGTGATCCCCAGACTTGCACGACAAGTCACACACCATCATCAACCAGGAGTGAGCACATGACCATTCCAGAAGCGGTTCCGAATCCCTCCACCGAAGAGGTGCTTGCGCAGGTTCCTGACATGGAGGCTGACGATATGGCCACTGCAATCAAGGCTGCTCACAAGGCACTCGGTCCATGGAAAGGCCTGACTCCCAGGGACCGCAGCATCCTGCCTAAGCGATGGCATCAGGAGGCTCAGGGTCACTCGGAGTCACTGGCCACCCAGCTCACCCTGGAACAAGACAAGTCATTTGCAAAGGTACATGCCGAAGTGTTATCGCCCCCCTGTCCGAGAAAGGCAAACAGCACGCCATATGATCGGTCCGCCTATCTTTACACACGAAGCGCTGACCTGATTTTCCGGGTCACAAAGGCGCTGGAGTACGGGATGGTTGGTGTGAACACACCGAGGTTTGTTTCCGGGACAGTGCCATTCTGTGGCGTCAAGGAGTCAAGGATCGGTCGTGAAGGCTCACAGTACGGAATCGAGGAGTTTCTGGAAATTCACCACGTGTGTGTGGCTGAGTTCTTACATATTCACTGACAGAATATCGCCCCGAATTCAGTCGGGGCGATATCAGACCGGTTTAGCCGGACGGATTACTTGTTCTGGAGGATGATTCGACCTTTTACCTTGCCCTGCTCCAGATCGTTAACTGCCGAATCAGCCTGATCGAGGTTGCGGATCTCCAGAGGAATATCGGTGAAGTTATTGCCATGAGCAAATTTCACCAGTTCCTTGAGCTCTCCCAGGCTGCCAGTGTAGGAACCGATCACAGAGATGGCTTTCGTGATGATGACCGGAATGGGATAGCGGAGTTCTCCACCATGCAGACCGACAATGACTAGCTTGCTGCCTTTTTTGAGCACACTCAGGCCAAGATTGACGGACTGCTCATTACCCACGAAGTCAAGAACAGCATACGTACGATTGTTAGTCTCGGAAAGGATCTTTTGTGAAACACCGTCTTCAGTTGGATCATACGCATGCTTTGCGCCGGACTCTTTTGCGATTTCTCTCTTATCTGCGGAAATATCAACAGCATGAATATTCTTGATACCCATTGCAGACAGCATCCTGATGGCAAGCTGGCCCAGTCCGCCGCATCCAATCACAACCACGCTGTCGACATCCGCAACCGGGAGCACTTTCTTGATTGCGGAATAGACAGTAAGCCCCGAGCAAGCCAGCATGGAAGCCCGGGCTGGATCAAGCCCGGTCACATCCACCAGATGACGCCGGTGCGGGACAACGAGGTATTGCGCATACCCGCCAGGGCGGAACACCCCGAGCGAGGCTGGCTTTGTGCAAAGGTTCTCCTGATCAGTGGTGCATTCGTGACATTCGCCACAACCAACCCATGGATACACCAAAAACTGTTTTCCGACCATGGACTGATCGCCATTGTCAGCAACGTCGGCAACTGTGCCGATCACTTCGTGCCCCAGCGTAACCGGCAGACGGATGCCTCGGTCTTCAAGCGTCAGTTTCTTGCCATCACCAAGTCCGTAAAAACCTTCATGGATATGAACATCGCTGTGGCACACACCACAAAAATCGGTTTTAACCAGAATTTCATTTCCTGAAACCTTAGGGAGTTCGTGCTCAGCAGCAAATATTTTTCCGCCAAATTCTTTGAACTCATAGCGAACATAGCTGGATGGGCGTTCGATAGCAGTCTGCATATTCTCTCGTTCCTGTTGTGTTTGAAAATAACATCCTCACCAGAAATTATAATATCTGGTGAGCTGGATTTATTTTGCCTAATCTAATTAAATAGACGTGTTGAAATATAATTTTTATTCACACTAGTATAAATACCATTGACGCAAACCATATTACGTAACATAATCAATTTAGGCAAGTTGATTTTCTGGCCTCATTACAATACAGCTCATTTTATTAATTCAAACTCAATTAAAGTCAACCAGGAAAAATATAATATGAAATCTAGAAAGTTTGGCAAGCTCAGCAAGTATGCGCTGGCACTGGCATCCGCCTCTGCCCTTTCCTTTTCTGCCCAGGCAGATGAGCTTCGGTTCGCACTTGGCTTTCCAGCTGGCGTACCACTTGAGGCCGCCAAAGCCTACTCCAAGGCCGTCTCGGACCTGACTAGTGGAGAGCTCACTGTCCGGGTGTACGAGCTGTCCTTGCTCAACCACAGCGAGATGTCCTCTGGCGTAGGCGATGGCATTGCCGACATTGGCTACCTTCTGACCGCCTACTCGCCATCTGATTACCCCTACTCCAATATGGCAGCAGATCTGTCCATGAAGCTCGCGCTTGACAACTCGATCGCTGGCAAGGAAGGTCTTGCTTACTCAGGTGCCATGCTTGAGCAAATTCTGCTGAACTGTCCCGAGTGCCTTAAGGAGTTCAAGGACAACAATCAGGTTTACACCAGCGTTGTATCAACACCTGCATATGGCCTGTTCTGCAACATGCCCATCACTAAAGCTGAAGATCTTGCTGGCAAGCGGATCCGCACATCGGGTGCACCGTGGGCTCGCTGGGTCAGAAGCTTTAACGCCTCACCCGTGGTGCTTCCCATCGGTGAAGTCTATGAAGGCTTGAGCCAGGGCGTAATCGATTGCACACTGATGTCCGCACCGGAGCTGACCAACTTCAACCTCAAGGAAGTGGTCAAGAACATCAATATGGACGTACCAGGTGGACTGTATGCAGCTGGCGGCTCTTCGACACTGAACCGTGACCGCTGGAACAGCTTTGATGACAAGACCAAAGAAGCGATGCTACGTGCCGGCTCTGTCATGTCTTCTTACGTCACCTACCTGTACCAGGAACAGGCTGACAAAGACCTGACTGAAGCCAAAGCACGCGGGATCAACATTGTGAACGCAGATCCCAAACTGCTAGAGTCGTCGCGTGAGTTCATTCGTGGCGACCTGGCCTTTATCCCCCAGTTCTATGTAGATCAATACAAAATTGACCCGAAACGCGCACAGGAGCTGACCGACAACATGTCCAACCTGATCGACAAATGGAAAGCACTAGTCGTGGACGTTGACAATCCTGACGATCTGACCCAGCTGTACTGGGATCAGGTTTACTCCAAGATTGATCCCAAAACGTACGCGGCAGATTAATTTAGGTCGTAAAAAGGCACGCGTCAAACGCGTGCCTTTTTACTTGGTGACACGGTGTGCGACACGCGCCGAACACAGGCAAAGTGATTCGCGCAATCGTATCCACATCTCTGCGCCCCCTCCCCCCCCGCAGAGCGATGAAAAAACTGGCGCCCTTGCCTCCCGACTTCCGCCCCGCAACACTGCGCACTGGACAAATCCGTTAGACGGACTGCTGGCACCAGTGTTCTCCTCCGTCTCACTGGATAAAAACGCCACAGCGTGCTTGAACTCACGGGCGCCACCCAGACTGACCGGACTAACCCTTGATCGGGGCACCTGAAAACGCGACAGGAATGGTCAATATTCGGAAAAGGTACAACCTCACAGGGTTAACCCTAGTTCTGGTTGGAGAGATGACACTATAAGATGGATCGTCATCTACGAAACCGCGCCAGATACGCGCGTAAACGTACATAGCGTCTTTGCATCCCCTCCTGAATGGAAGCTTGCCTTCATGTCCACGACTACCACTTTGGGCGTTAAAGTTGATAACGCGATTCGCGACCGTCTCAAGCGTGCATCAGAAAGGCTGGGTTGTACCCCCCATTGGTTACACAAGCAAGCACTCATTGCCTACATTGAGGCGATCGAGAAGGGTCAATTACCGGCGGAAATTTCTTTTTTATCGTCAACCGATCCGGACTCGACCGATGATGTAGGCAATGCCGAGTCTTACAGTCCATTCTACGAATTTGCTCAGGACATCCTGCCACAGTCGGTTCTGCGCTCTTGCATCACGTCTGCTTACAGGCGACCCGAGACCGAACAGATTCCCATGTTGCTGAGCCTGGCCAGATCCTCACATCCACGGGAGGTGAACACCCTGGCCACCAGGCTTGTGCAGGACCTGCGAGCAAAACCCAGCACCGGCGGCGTTGAAGGACTTATCCAGGAGTTTTCCTTGTCAAGCCAGGAAGGCATCGCACTGATGTGCCTGGCCGAAGCCCTGTTACGTATCCCTGACCGAGCCACCCGCGATGCACTCATCCGGGACAAGATCAGTCGAGGCGACTGGCGCTCTCACATGGGGGAATCCTCGTCCTTGTTCGTGAACGCAGCAACCTGGGGACTGATGCTGACAGGCAAGCTCGTGGGGGTGAGCAGCGAACGCAATCTGTCTCACGCGCTCACACGGCTGATCGGTAAAGGTGGTGAACCCCTGATTCGCAAAGGTGTGAACGTTGCCATGCGAATGATGGGAGAGCAGTTTGTTTCCGGGCAAACCATCGCGTCGGCGCTGGCTAATGGCAGAAAATTTGAAGCCAAAGGGTTTCGCTATTCATACGACATGCTAGGTGAAGCGGCGACGACCGCCGATGACGCACAGCGTTACTTTCTGTCCTATCAACAGGCTATCCATGCCATTGGCAAAGCGGCCCAGGGAAGAGGCATTTACGAAGGCCCAGGCATCTCGATCAAGCTTTCTGCCCTTCATCCAAGATACTGCCGTGCACAACGTGAGCGAATGATGCAGGAACTGCTGCCACGGCTGCTCGTACTGGCGCGCCAGGCACGGCAGTACGACATCGGGTTGAACATTGATGCCGAAGAAGCCGACAGGCTTGAGCTCTCGCTGGATCTGCTCGAAGCCCTGTGTTTTGATGAGGAGCTTAATCGCTGGAACGGCATTGGGTTCGTGGTCCAGGCCTACCAGAAACGGGCCCCCTTCGTCATCGATTATCTGGTCGACCTGGCCAAGCGTAGCAACCATCGAATCATGATTCGCCTGGTCAAGGGTGCCTACTGGGACACCGAAATCAAACGGGCGCAGATCGATGGCCTGGAAGGCTACCCGGTTTACACACGCAAGGTGTATACCGACATGTCGTATCTTGCTTGCGCCAGAAAGCTGCTGGCATCGCCACAATACGTCTACCCTCAGTTTGCCACGCACAACGCACAGACACTATCTGCCATTTACTACATGGCAGGCAACAATTACTACCCGGGGCAATACGAATTTCAGTGTCTGCACGGTATGGGCGAGCCCTTATACGAGCTTGTCACTGGCCCGGTCTCGCAAGGCAAGCTGAACCGCCCTTGCAGGATCTACGCCCCAGTTGGCTCACATGAGACATTACTGCCATACCTGGTGAGACGATTGCTGGAGAACGGGGCCAACACGTCATTTGTCAATCTGATCGGCAACGAAGAGATCAGCGTGTCGTCACTGGTAGCCGATCCCGTCGCTGTCGCAGAGAAGATCGTTCCGATTGGTTCTCCTCACGACAAAATCCCGCTACCTCGTGACCTGTACTGCATCTCAGGGCGTCGCAACTCGATCGGTCTGGATCTGTCCAACGAACAACGGCTTGCGTCATTGTCGGGCTCACTGCTCAACAGCACCTCGCTCGAATGGCGAGCCATGCCGATGATCGATGAGATGCAAACCACGTGGAACCCGGCAGACGCACGTCCGGTACATAACCCGGCAGATCATCGGGACATTGTCGGGCACGTCATGGACACCGATCCGGACCTGATCCCGAAAGCCATCGAACAGGCTCTCAACGCTTTCGGCATCTGGGCGTCGACACCTGTTCAGGAGCGTGCCGAATGTCTGTCACGAGCTGCCCAGATACTGGAAGACGAGATGCAGACCCTCATTGGTCTGATCGTTCGAGAAGCCGGAAAATCTCTGCCTAACGCCATCGGAGAGGTGCGCGAGGCGGTTGACTTTTTGAGGTATTACAGCAACCAGATCAAGGACGGTTTCTCGAACGACACCCATCGACCTCTCGGACCCGTGGTGTGCATCAGTCCCTGGAACTTTCCACTGGCAATATTTACCGGGCAAGTCAGCGCCGCACTGGCTGCTGGCAATACCGTTCTGGCCAAGCCTGCCGAGCAAACCAGCCTTGTCGCAGCGGCCGCGGTCAACGCTCTGAGACGCGCAGGAATCCCCGAAGGTGCGATCCAGCTCCTGCCCGGACGTGGCGAAACGGTCGGATCGGCGCTGGTGAGCGATCCTGCGGTGCGTGCTGTCATGTTCACGGGTTCAACCGAGGTTGCCAGAGTCATCGCTGCCTCGCTGGCTGAACGCCTCGACAATGAAGGCCACACCATTCCGCTGATCGCCGAGACGGGTGGACAGAACGCCATGATTGTTGACTCGTCTGCCTTGTGTGAACAAGTCATCCAGGACGTGCTGGCTTCGGCCTTCGATTCGGCAGGTCAGCGATGTTCTGCGCTACGCGTCCTTTGCGTACAGAATGATTGCGCCGATCATGTGATCAGCATGTTACGGGATTCAATGCGTGAACTCTCGATCGATCGTCCGGACAAGCTTTCCACTGACGTGGGCCCGGTCATTGACGCCGAGGCGCAAAGAGCCATTCAGTCACATATCGTGCGTATGCGCGAATCCGGTAAACGCGTGGACCAGATCGACCTGGGGCCCGCAACCCGCCATGGCACGTTTATCGCCCCCACGCTCATCGAAATCAGTCAGATCAGTGAACTGGGTCGAGAGGTTTTTGGACCCGTGCTCCACGTCCTGCGCTACCGACGAGAGCAATTGAATGAACTGATCGATGCAATCAATGCGACCGGATATGGGTTGACCTTTGGCATTCACACCCGCCTTGATGAGACGATTGCGCAGGTCAGTGAACGAATCCGTGTGGGCAACATTTACGTCAACCGAAATATCGTGGGTGCGGTTGTAGGAGTGCAGCCATTTGGTGGCGAAGGCCTGTCAGGAACCGGGCCCAAAGCTGGCGGACCGCTCTATTTGCGCAGACTGCTAGCAACCCAACCAGACGAGATGCCTGAAAGCATTGAAAGCGCGCTCGCAGCAAAGGCCCCAGTCATTCTGGAAGGTCCGACCGGAGAGAGCAACACGTACCTGCTCAAGCCGCGTGGACAAGTCATTTGCAAGGCCGTTAGTATCAAAGGGATACAGGCACAACAGGATATCTGCGTTCAAACCGGCAACAGGATGCTGCTGATCGACACTCCGGTCGCACGCGAATTCGTCAAGCAGATGGTCGACCAGAAAGCCCCGTCTTCAGGCGCATTCTGTGAGTTGGTTTCGCACGAGGACTGGATGAATCAGTCTTTTGAGGCAGCCCTTTTTGAAGGTGACGGTGACGCACTTATTGCCTTCAATCAAGTCCTGACTCAACGCAATGGTCCAATCGTGCTTGCCCAAGGACTCTCGAGCGATGAAATCGAAGCCGGTATGCATTATCGACCGGAACCCTTATTGCGAGAAGTCTCCATCAGTGTCAACACGGCAGCGGCTGGCGGTAACGCCAGCCTCATGATGATCGGGTGAAGAGGTAATGGAGTCATATGCCTGAAGTCGCAAGCTTCCCAGTCCGTGGGTGGTAGCAGACAGGCGCCCGGTGTCCACTACCGCGCCTGCATGGGTTGAGATGGCACGGCTAAGGCTCCAACACCCCATCATACCTTTGACGTTCAGCATCACTGTCGTAACGAGCTGATTTTCGTACACCAGTTGCCGGGATATTCTATGCTGCCAGTCGTTACGAGCATGACGTACATGACGCGAGCGCCTCATACACTCGCCCACTCGAGTTGCCCTCGACTAAAGACTGGCTAAAGGGAGATCCGAACTGCAAAAGAGCCGCCCATGCCATGAGCACACGAGTTCGTAAATATTCGGTGAGGACGTCCGGCTCTTTGATTCTGGCCCACACGGCTCCGAATCTCACCGGCACAGAACATCCCGGTAGTTCTTGCGCAGCGGATACATCCAGATGTCCTTGATGGGCAGAACCTGCTTGCTGCTTCGACTCTTCTTGCCTCGACCTGTTGTTCTTCCAATGCATTGCCAGTTGGCGGCCTTGTAGCAAGTGCCCGCATGGCGCGGGCTCTCAACGAAGGTTTCGAGTAGCACTGGCTGATAGTCGTAGCGCTGCTGCCAGTCATGGGGTAACTGTCGGGCGATTCTGGCCAGGATCTTTGACGCCAGCCCCTTGGAGTGAATCCAGGGCAGGATCAGAAACCGGGTGTTGTTGATCACTTTGTGCAGATTGCGCTGACGTTGCTCGTCGGTCCAACCAATCAGACGCTCGCGATCGGCAAGTTTCCAGGCGCTCGCACCGAATCCGAGCAAGGCCACCAAGGTGTCGCCTGCATAGACCTGGTACCGCATCTGATGGCCTGAGAGCGGCGTGTAGCCCAGATAGTGGTAGCGAGCCATGAACTCGTTCCACAATCGTGATTGCGGGCCTTGTCCAAGGACAATCTCGATGCGCAGCGGCGGCAACTCATGCACGGGTTGATCGATCTCGAGTTGAGGATCTGTGGCGGGCGTGGGTTCGTAGCGTGCGCGTTGCCTGGGATTGGGTATTTGCGAAACAGGCAGTGTGATCAGACCGTCTTTCTGCAATCGCAACATCATTACCCGACACGTCATCTCGCTCAGGCGTCCGTCCACACCGCGCCAATCCAGTGCTTCGCACACGAGCCGCGAGAGCGGCGAACGTTTGATCCCGGGATGTTCGGTCATCAGTCGGCTGAGCGTGTCCACCAGAACGTTCGCATGATAGCCACCGTAGCGCTTCATGCGGCAGCCTTGAGTGGATTGCTTTGTCTGAGCCCAGCCAGTCTTGCCGCATCCATTTGCCAGGGGATGAAAGGGGTGCAATCGATGGGCGGTTGCCCACCGGCGAGCGCACAGGCCTGCAGGTACTCGGTGAGCCACTGCCGGGGATTGATTCGCCAGAGGTCCAGCGTGGTGAACAAACTGAGCATCGTGGCCACCAACTGGCCACTCGCCTGACTGCCAGAGCCGTAATAGTTCTTGCGTCCCACCACGGCCGGTCGCAGGCTGCGTTCGGATCGATTATTGTCAAGTTCGATCTCGGGATGTTCAACAAAGGTCAGCAACCCCCTCCAGTGACGGGTCATGCTTCGCAAGACAGCGTGTGCCTGTCTGGGCAGAGCGGGCTGCTGCAGTTCGAGATGGCATTGCATCTGCATCCCGGTGACATGATCGTTGAGCGTAAGCGTCCGGGCAAGACAGGTTGACAGAGCTCAAACTGTCGGTGCGGTCCAGTTGTGAGGCAGCAGTTCTTCAATCCGACTGTTCGGATGAGTGGGCAGTCGCGTGAAGATGTCTTTCAAATAGACGTAAGGATCATGCCCGTTCAGGCGAGCACTCTGGATCAGACTCATCACCGCTGCGGCACGCTTTCCTGCGCGCAAGGATCCGGCGAATTGCCAATTGGAGCGGCCCACGGCAACTGGACGAATTTCGGACTCAGCTGAATTATTGTCTATCGGCAGCTGACCGTCCTCCAGATAGCGAACCAATGCCGGCCAATGCTTCAGGCTATAGTCGATCGCCTTGGCCAACTGCGTGCCATCTGTTGCGAGCAGTCGCTGGGATACCAGCCAGGCACGATATCTTTCCATGATCGGTTTGCTGCGAGTTTGCCTGATTCGCCATCGCGCCTGAGTATCAAGATCCTTGCAATCCCGTTCGATGTTGTAGAGCTCCCGGATGATCACCAGCGCCTGATCAGCCACATCACTACCCGTTGCCTTGTGCAAGTCGAAGAAATATCTTCTGGCATGCGCCATGCAACCAATGTGCGTCACACCCTCGGCCATCAGACCGTGGTAACCACCATAGGCGTCGCAAACCAACTGACCTTTCCAGCCTGCCAGAAACGACTCGGGATTGACTTTGCCCCGATTGTCATGGAACTCGTAAATGACAGCTTTGAGCTGCTCGAACCGACCCGAGACGTATGTCCAGATAAACGAGCGATGGGTCTTGCCCGAACCGGGTTTGAGCATCGGCACGTGGGTTTCATCGGCATGCAACACTGGCAGCTTTAGCATGCACTGGCGTAATGCATCAACCAGGGGTTGCAAGCGCACACCACAGACACCGACCCATTGCGACAATGTCGAACGCGGAATCTCCAGGCCAGCTCGTCCGAAGATGCGCTCCTGACGGTACAAAGGCAGATGGTCCTGATACTTGGCCACCATGACATGGGCTAGCAGACCGGGGGTCGGGATGCCCTTGTCGATGATGTGTGGGGGCACCGGTGCCTGGGTTAGCGTCTGGCAAGCGGCACAAGCCCACTTGCCGCGGATGTGACGTTCCACCGTAAACACGCCCGGCGTGTAGTCCAGCTTCTCGCTGACATCTTCGCCAATACGCTTGAGCGCACAGCCACATCCACAGGTGGTGGTCTCAGGCTCGTGATGGAACTCGGTGCGAGGCAGTTCCGGCGGAAATGTGTTGCGCCTGGGTTTGTCCTTGGGTGCAGCCGGTTTGTCGTTCTTGGGCAACAAAGCGGCCAGTTCAGCCTGCATGGCAGCCAGGTCCGCATCGATGTCTTCGTCAAACAGGCTGCGTTGCGCGCCCTTGAAGGCTTCGCTGCGCTTGTCAAAGCGCCAGCGTCGATACACTGCAATCTCCTGGGTGAGGCGAGCGATCTTGAGATCCTTCTCGTTGATCAACTGATCACGCTCACGCAGTACCCGTTCGTGCTCGGCCAGCACCTGGGATTGTGCACCGACAGTCGACATGAGTTCTTGCGCCAGGCGCCTGAGGGCCTGCTCGTCCAAGTGCTCCAATGCGGTGGTGTCAGTGATCATGGGAAACAGTATTACATGCGCGAAAGTATCTCGCCATTGGCACAATTGCCAATTGATTTATATAGAGAAATTCGGTCAAATCTGAGTCGTGAAATCGCTACGCATAGCGTACGATCTCGCCCTTCGACACCCGCTGCCAAGGCAGCCCGAGCACCAGTGCATCGAACTGACTTTGGGTCATCTCCAACCGGCTACTACCCGTCGATTGCGTCCAGGTAAACCCACCATCATGCAACCGTCGTGCGGCCACCCAGACCCCAAACCCATCGGTGATCAGAACCTTGATCCGGTTGCCTCGTCGATTGGTAAACAAATAGGCGTGATGAGCCTGGGCTGCACCAAACACCGACACGACCTTGCCCAGCATGGTTTCCATGCCTGCGCGCATATCGATCGGGTCGCGCGCGAGCCAGTATTGTTCGATGCGCATCATCGCAGCCACTCCCGCAAGAACTCGGCACATTGCTGGCCATCACTCACCGGCCATTCGATCCTCACTTGTTGATTGCCACGTGAGCAACTCACACGAATAGGCTCACGATGCATTTGTGGCGGCGAACTCAAAGCCTGATCCGGGATCGGCTCGCGCTCTGAAGGTGACCAGAGGACAAACGCGGGCTTGTCCTGCGCCAACTGCCGTCGGTGGCGATTGACCCAGTGACCGAGCATCTTGTAGTTGATGCCGAGTTGCCTGGCGACGTGGGCGATGACCGCACCGGGAGCCAGACAGGCCTGGACAGCATCGGATTTGAATTGCGCGCTATATCGGCGACGCGACGTTGGTGGGTTCACCGCAGAGTGGAGCTCGGTCATGGGCATGTCCTGAAGAGTTACATGCCAACATGATCGGCCATCCTGGATTTGCCCTCAATATGTGTTCACCGTTCGCTTACCGTTGAGCAGCTCATCGATCAGCTTGTACTCGTCCACGTCCTCAGTCGTAGCAAGTTGACGGCGTTTGTGATGCAAGGCGTAAAGCTCGGCGATCCGGTCAATCCAGCGCAGTGCCCAGAGGGCATGCTCGGGACACTGATTGGCAACTTGCAGGAAGTCGCGCCGTTGATGCGCCCAGCACAGGGCCAGCTCCACACCGGGTGTGCTGCGCGCGTAGCACTGATAAGCGGCATAGCGATCAGCTGAGAGCACACCCGATGTCACGCCTTGCAGAACCGCCTTCGGAACGCTGGCCGAGCGAGACGGGTCCATCACGAAATGCGCCACATCCGCGCTCTGAAAGACCCAGAGATAGTGGCGGTAACCCGAGCGATCTCCCTGCGCACCGAACACCTCCCAGCGGGTTTCGTCCGCGTGCCAGGCATCAGAAGCACGCAGTCGCTTCAATCCGGCCTGAATCAATGGGGTGAACAGCGGTAGCAGTTGTTGTAGATTGCCTGTGAGCGTGCCCTGGGCAACGGGCAGGCCAATGTCCTGCCACTGTTCGAGCAAGCGATGCGTCGGTATGCCATGGCGATACTTCGAGAGCAAGGCTTCGGTCATGACGGACAGACCGAGTTTGCCGCGATCAAACAATTGGGGTGGTGCGGGTGCGGTCACAATGCCGGGCAGCACCCGACACTGGCAGCTCGCGCGCAGGCGCTTTCGCCGGATCACCCGTCGATACGCCTTGACCTCGATCTCGAGAACCTCCGAGTCCTGGGTGCCGGCCATCTCGACAAATCCCAGACCACACTGCGGACAGCAGCACGGGTCAACATCAATGATCTGCTCCCGTGCAGGCAGGTTTGTCTGTCGGGTTCGCCCATGACCTTGCCAGCCGGTCTGCTGCCCGCGTGGTCTAGGTGCTGGAGCCCCCTCTGGTTTGAGTCCGGATAAAGGCGGTTTGACGGTCCTGGATTGCTCGCTACGCGTTCCAAAGGCCTGCCGCCGCAACCCGCGCAACTGCGCCTTGGTCTGTTCCAGTTCAACCTCTAAAGCCGCACACTTCGCCTTGAGCGCAGTCATCTCTTTCTTGTGGGCGATGCGGATGTTCTCGATTCGCTCGATCGCCCGGGCGTGTAATGACTGATACTGGGCAGCCTGACACTTCAGCTCGATGTGCTCTCGGCGGGTGATGGTAACCCGATCGAGATCAAAAGGCGTAGTGCCCGTGGAGTCGGGCTCAGCGGCGATTGAGTGTTCGAGGGTTGGCAGGCAGTTGTCCATGACGGCAACAGTAGCCTTAAATGAAATTTGTGTCCAGTCATTTTTACAGGACCGAAAAAATGACGGACGTCCTCACCGAATATTTACACGAGTTCGACACGAAGCTTCATAAACACCTGATTTCATTGAAATCAGTTTTTAAATTGCCACTACAGCAGCGTCAGCTGCTCGGGCATTGAAGGTTTCTTTAGCTTCAGTGCACTGAGAACTCCTGATTGTTCCTTTGAGACCGTCGATACCCCTTCAACCGTCTGGTCATTGACCTTCACCTGATGGCGCTGGATGCGACGCAACTGTGCCAGGGCTCTTTCTGGCGATAGTCCTGTATCGGCGAGTCTGAGGCGGTGGCGCATGATCCGGTACAGGATCAGTGCCATGAAACAGATCATGGCGTGAGCCTTGATCCGGTGCGGCAACCGGTGAAACACCGGTGCGATTTCAATTTCTGACTTCAGCACCTTGAAACCACGCTCGATGTCAGCCAGTGACTTGTAACGCTCGACGACCTCTTTCGGGGTGAATTCCTTGGCGTTGGTCACGAGCAGCAGCTTGCCATCGACCAGCTCCGCCTGTTTGAGCGCTTTCTCGTCAATCTGGTAGGTAAACAGATCAGAAGTCAGATCCACTTTGATGATCTTCGCCAGGTGGGCCTGCTTGACCTCATGATAGAAGCGCGCCTTGGCACCACTGTCCGAGAGTCTGCGACCTCGGCTGACTTTGCCGGAATCCTGCCCATCGAGTTTGCTGGCCCACTGGTCTGCCTTGTTCTCCAGTTCCTCGATTTTGGAACGTCGCCACTCGGTCTGGTGCTGAGCAGTTTGCGGGTTATGCGCGACCACCAGACGAAGATCCTGCCAGCGGGTCTCGCTGATGGTTTCGTTCTCCGGGTCGGTGATCGTGTCATTGAACCGTTGCAGGATGTCGTGGAACTCGCCGTAACGCCTGGCGGGTACCGCCAGGATGAATTCGAGTGTCTGGCCCTCATCGAGCTTGAGCGCGAGTAGTTCCTCCAGGTTATCCAGTGAGAGCAGTCCTCGATCGGCCACGATGATCAGTTTGCGGATGTGGGGATAGCGTGCCAAGACCTTCCTGATGGTGGGTAACAGAGTGGCGGTCTCGGACTGATTGCCATCGAACACTTCGTGATAGATCGGCAAGCCTTCGGCGGTCTGCACCACGCCGAGCATGAACTGACGGGCCACCATACCTTCTTTGGACATGCCGTAATGGCGTACATCATCAGAGAGCTCTGTCTGGCCTTCCACCCGGATGGTGGTCAGGTCGTAAAAGACGAGTGATAGATCCTGATCCACCATGGGTTTGAGTTGTCGGGCCACGACAGCCTCGACGGCATCCTGGTGATCCATCAGGGCATCCATGCTGCGCAGTAACTGTTGATGCGTGAGTGCCTTGGTATCGACTTCCGGCAAACTGACCGTCTCCAGCCAGCGAAGCACCCCTAGCTTGGAATCCGGATCACACAGTCGATTGAAGACCATCACCCGAATGGCATGTTCAACCGCGGTGGTGTAGCGTGCCTTGCGAAACACGCCAGCCAGTGCGTCAAACCCGACTTCCTGCCACAGACCGTGTAGTGCCCAGACATCACCCAGCGTCAAGGCAGACTCGAAGGCAACCTGCGGGCCCGCCACCTCGGTACCACGGCCCTTGGCGCGCAAGAGAGAGGCCAACAAGGCATCGACCTGACCGCCGGCGTCGTCCAGGCGACCCAGGGTGGCAATGGTTCGCTGGCGAGCCTTGCCTTCTTCGTTACGGTAGGACTCGACCAGCTGGACGTACTGGTGGCCGCGGGCGGTGGTGAGTTTGATGAACATGACAGGAGTGTAGCAAATCGCCGAATGGTTGCCAACACCCATCATATAATTTGTTGCCACTACAAAAATCTGAAACTGATCAGGCTAACATGTTGATTCAAAACACCTCGGCCGGCGAAAATCCGGGAAAAATGGCATTTGGTGTCGAACTTCTGTGAGCAAGATTCATACTCAGCGAAACGCATATTCCGTGCACGCTTACTTAACCGGTCGGGGTGATGGATGAAGAGGATAGGCTGAAAAACCTCGATCCGAACGGATTACGCAAATCGCTGACATGAAAGAAAACCGCCAGGAACGTTCTATCCGCCAGCCCTCGGCTACAGCCGATGACCACTGCGATCTTAGTCTCGAGTACATTAATGGAACACCCGTTGGGTAGAGCAATCCTGGACTTCTGCACGAAAATAGTCATGAGATGTACCCGAAGCATTCATGCTGGAGCCAGTTCCTGCTTCTTGCGCACAAGATATCCGAACCTCGATTTTTGATCTCGGACCGCATCAACATGACGCCTATTCGACCAAACAAGCCGGCCAACAGCGATATAGTGCTGACATCAACCCGATTTCTGCCGGCGGCGACTGCCATTGTCACTGCTGGAGTCATCGCCGTGATAGCGACCAGTCATGCTCAGCAGTTACCGACGTTAGAACGCTGTCTGAATGAAGCGACAACAGAGCGTGCACTCAATATTTGCGAGATGGCGTCGACCGGGGCCATTGGCTCAGATGTGAAGATAAACGAGGCTGCGATTCACGCCTCTGAAAAGCTCCGCTCCCAGTCACGACACAAAGACGCGATCGAGCTCCTGACGAACCGGCCCAGTACCGCTGCGCTCAATCTGGAACTTGGCAACGTGTATTTCGAGCTGGGTGACGTGCAAAGTGCTGATTTTCACTATGAGATCGCTCTGTTGGCGGGAGTACCCATGACCGACGCAATCCGGGAACGTATGCTCAATGCCGCCTACATCTATGCAGAAGAGCTTCAGTTCTCAGCCGTTAAACCCGAAGCCGCGATTGATGCGTACACGCGTGCCATTGAGCTTGATCCAGACCACATGCGAAGCCACCTCGGCCGGGGCCAGGCCTATTTAACCCTTCAGCAGTTCCAGTTGGCCTGCAAGGACCTGGGACGCGCGATCACGCTAGGCGCAGACTGGACAGGTTACCTGATGCGCGCTCGCTGCCATGATGGGCTCGCTGACACAGAAGCTGCCAGATCCGACTATGAAATGGTCCTCAAACAGTATCCTGGCCACCTCGCGGCAAAACGTGCCTTGAGTATTCCATAACGACACGACCGTGCGCTCACCGTTGCAGCGAACAGCACCCATCCACTGGCAATCGGAGCGCTCAGGTTATTCTCCCGGTGCGATAAAGACCTCGATTGCCCGCTTTGGGGGAAGTCCCAGTCGGTCGACGAGTTCGCTCAACAAAGATTGCAGGCCAGGCAGATCCCGACCCTGGATTTCATACATCTCCATCCAGGTTTGCTGACCGGAAGAATCTGCTTCAGGGCGTCTCAATAACCGGATAGAGACTTCCGGAAACCTTTCATGCACTGTTGTCTCCAGCTCGGCGAGCTGCGTTGCAATCGACGGATACGCTTGTGCGATGAACTTGTAATACACAAACAAAAACACTCGACACGCCCCCTTGCAAGTTCGTCCAGTCCCCATTGGCAGGCCCGAACAATAAAGAAAATTCTACAAAGATCAACAATACCTTTAAGAACGCAACCGAACACGGGACATACGCCCCCTCCTCACCACTCCAGCCCGACTCGATTATCGATCAGTGTGGTGCAATGGTTTACACCAGAACCCGGAACCGAAACCATGTCCATCGTACGCTCACCACAACACACAATCAAAAAGCTGCTGCAAACGAAGTTCGCTCAAACGAAGATCGCTATTTTCTTGCGATGTTGTTGACCGTTCAATTTCAAATAAAATATAATCAAATTACATAATATATTAACTTTCACCATTCTCCTGGTCTGAATTCTTTTGCACGATTTTCGAACGACTTTCGTGCGAAGTTCGCCACTTTGAACTGAACCTCAACCTCACGGCCCAGAGCAAGTGTCACCCCCCTCGTCAATGACTGGATGTGCATGAACTCACCATTCTTTCCATGGCTCAAAGACTCCCGACTTGATGGCAAGACCGTCACAGGAGATCTGTCTGCAGCACTGGTTGTGACGCTGATGCTGATCCCTCAAAGTCTGGCCTATGCCCTGCTGGCCGGAATGCCGGCACACATTGGCCTGTATGCCAGCGTGCTACCGCTGATCGGCTACGCCATTTTTGGGAAGAGCCCAGCTCTCGCCGTGGGGCCCGTGGCCATTGCATCCGTAATGACTTTTGACGCCCTGATTCCTTTTTTCGAACCAGGTTCTTCAGAATGGATAGCAGGCGGAATGTTTCTCGCAGTCGCTTCAGGCCTGATTCTGATGGTCTTCGGTTTCTTGCGATTTGGCTTTATTGCTGCTCTTCTGAGCCATCCGGTCATGAGCGGTTTTGTCACAGGCGCAGCCATCCTCATCATTCTGGGTCAAATCAAAACTCTGACCGGGATACCTGTCACGGGAGGGACGGCATTGCAGCAGTTGCAGCAACTGCTTGCCAACATGGGTGATGTCAACTGGGTGACGTTATCTGTCGGACTATCGACATTTCTCCTGTTGCTTCTGGCACGACGTCTGGCCGGGCGGCTGTTCAAGCTTGCTGGTGTGCGAGGACTCTTGCTCGACATTCTCACCAAGGCAAGTCCGCTGGCAATGATCGCCATCGTGACTCTGGTACTCGTGAGCACAGGCTACAACTCCGATACTCAGACGGTTGGATCGATACCAACTGGTCTGCCGACTCTCATGCTGCCTCCCATTAGTTCAGCTTACAACAGTCTACTGATCTCGGCGCTCCTGATAGGCGTGGTGGGCTTCATCGAGAGTGTGTCTATGGCTCGGGCAATCGGCCGCATACGACAAGTATCAACCGATTCTGATGCCGAGTTGCGCGGTCTGGGTGCAGCCAACTTGCTTTCCGGATTATCTGGAGCCTTTCCAGTCACAGGCGGACTATCCAGATCAGTCGTCAATCTGGATGCCGGCGCCCGTTCTCCGCTAGCTGGCGTGTTCTCCGCCATCCTCATGGTGGCGGTCCTCCTGGGTACAGGTCAGTACCTTGAATCATTACCGCTCGCGAGCCTGGCAGCGTTGATCATCGTTGCAATTTCAAGCTTGCTGGACTGGCACACATTGCGTGAATGCATCCGGTTTGACCGGGCTGATGCCGCCGGCTGGCTCGTCACATTCCTCGGAGTGCTTTTTTTTGGTGTAGAGCACGGCATCATGCTCGGTATCGCACTGTCGGTTGGCACGGTACTGTGGCGTCAGTCGCGCCCACACATCGCGATTATTGGTCGGATTCCTGGGACCGAACATTTTCGGAACGTACAACGGCATCGTGTCGAAACGTTGGACAACGCCGTTTTCCTGCGAGTTGATGCCAACCTGTTTTTTGCCAACTGGGACCGGATCCGGGAATTCATCGACCAGCAAGCACGACATCTAAGCAACAAAGGAAAGGTCGTCCTGAGCATGGCAAGCGTTTCCGACATCGACAGCACGGCACTTGAGGGGCTGCAAGAACTTGCAAGAGACCTCAACTCACGACAGATCGAGCTCTCACTGTGCGAGGTCAAGGGCCCCATATCGGACAAACTTAAACGTGTGCACCTTTTTGAGCAGGTCACGCTTCATCTGTCAAACAACGAGGCGTTTGAAGCTATCAATCGCAATGTACACTGCACGAAGCAAGTGTCTGAACCGACCTGACCCTTGATCTGTTGCGTCTGATCACAAAGCGAAACATCGGAGTTGAAATCGATTACGATTCCGAGAAATCGTGGCTTTTGAGGCTTGAATCATGTCGACTGCGATGACAAACTTGATCGTGCTTTGTGCAATCGTGCTGATCGTAGCTACTGTATTAACAGTGTTTTACGTTGCAGCCACTCGAAAAGGTGGGAGCCAGAAACCTGGCCTGGCAAAACCGCCAAAAGCACACAATCGACGAGTCAACCCAAAGACCGGTGTCATTTCCAGATAAAAGAGGAATCGGTCCTCTCAGGGGAGAGGATGCAAAACCGATTCTCGTCTAATGCCAGATAGCAACCCGAAACCGCCGCGATTCGAACGTCTGCACCTGTCATTTAGAGCGACACAGACACAAAAATCCCGCAACGTCGTAAAGCGATGCGGGATTTTTGTAATGCTGTAATGCAAATTCGGTAACTGGCGGAGGCGGTGGGATTCGAACCCACGATGCAGTTTTTAGCCACATACTCCCTTAGCAGGGGAGCCCCTTCAGCCTCTCGGGCACGCCTCCGGTACAACTTTCAACACCACCAAATTTTTTGTTAGCGTCGAATTAAGTCCATAATTCTATCACGAAGCGGATGCCGGTGTCTCAAGATCAAACGCCTTGTGTAGTGCTCGCACAGCAAGTTCCATGTACTTGTCAGCAATCACGACCGATGTCTTGATCTCGCTGGTGCTGATCATCTGGATATTGATGTTCTCCTGAGCCAGAGTCTGGAACATCAGGCTGGCAATACCCGCATGCGAGCGCATACCAATACCCACAATCGATACTTTCGCCACATCTTCGTCGGCGATCATCTGACGCGCACCGACTGCAGAAATAACGTGCTTCTCGATCAGACCCTTGACCTTCTCGAAATCGTTACGGTGCACGGTGAACGAGAAGTCGGTTGTTCCATCAACAGACTGGTTCTGAACAATCATGTCCACATCAATGTTTGCCTCAGCCACTTTGCCGAGGATCACGTAGGCCACACCGGGCGTATCTGGAACGCCAAGCAGAGTGATCTTGCCTTCATCACGGGTAAAGGCAATCCCGGAAACAACTGCATCTTCCATTTGTGCGTCTTCCTCAAAAGTAATCAATGTGCCGGAACGCATCTCCTGCTCGACAGGCAACTCAGGCGGCGTAAGCGACGACAGCACACGCAGCGGTACCTGATACTTTCCTGCGAATTCGACTGAACGAATCTGCAACACTTTCGAACCGAGAGATGCCATCTCGAGCATCTCTTCAAACGAAATCACATTCAGGCGACGAGCATTGGGCTCGACTCTCGGGTCCGTGGTGTAAACCCCGTCGACGTCGGTGAAGATAAGGCATTCATCGGCTTTGATGGCCGCAGCGACTGCGACGGCTGATGTGTCAGAACCACCTCGCCCGAGCGTCGTGATATTGCCATCCGGATCAATCCCCTGGAATCCGGTCACAATCACGACCTTGCCTGAATCGAGTTCGGCACGAATGCGCTCATGATCGATCGATGTAATCCGGGCCTTGGTGAAGGCTGAATCAGTCTTGATGGGAACCTGCCATCCGGTGTAACTGCGTGCCTGGACACCTTCCTGATGCAACGCGATCGCAAGCAAGCCACTGGAAGCCTGTTCGCCGGTCGATGCGATCATGTCGAGTTCACGACTGTCAGGCGAAGAAGATAGTTCTCTTGCCAGCCCCAAAAGACGATTAGTCTCTCCGGACATAGCCGATGGGACCACCACAACCTGATGACCTGCTGCTTTCCACTTTGCGACACGCTTGGCAACGTTTTTAATCCGTTCGGTGCTCCCCATGGAAGTGCCACCGTACTTCTGAACAATCAATGCCATATTGTCTGTTTCCCTTGACGCAAACTGCGCCCGTTCTTCTTTTTAGCGGTCGGCTCAAACATCGGTGAATCACCCTGAAATACCTGATGTGCGCCAAACCAAAGCTCTATATTGTAACTTGAAGATGAATTTTTCCGCGTATACACCTTATTTCACATCCAGACTGGCGCCATAACAGCACTCGATCGTGTCCAAAAGCATGGACCTGATTTAACTGCCGGCACAGTTCCGCCAGCCGCCTCTGAGAAGGCATCTGAAGCGATAATCGGGCAAGCCAGGTCCGAAGTACGAGACTCTGCTGAGGTGACGTTAGGGCACGCCATCGGCGCAAATCCAAAGTCGTATCAGAATCGCCGATCTGCTCAAGCAACAAACACCCATATTCATCGAGCAAAGCCGATGCCTCCTGGGCTTGTTCGGCATGGCGTGCAAGATTAGGCACCCATCCGGGCCAGTGTTTGCTGATCAACGGTGCGAGCGCCCCCCGGATCATCCCTCTCGCGAGTGACTGATCAGTGTTGCTCGGATCATCTACGGCCTGCCATCCTGTGGCCAATTCAAACTGACGCACGCACCGGACAATTCTGTCGCGCGAAACGCCCAGCCAGGGTCTCAACCACCAGACTGATCGCTGGTACGCATCGGGCGCGTCAACTGATGTGCCACGAATAGCACCACCACCCGCTGCAGCAACCGGTCGCATAGCCGCTGCACCAGACACCCCTGCCCCCTGAACAGCCTTTGAAGCACGGTCTCCGCCTGATCCTGGAGATGGTGTGCCAACAGAACATAAGCCGTATCCGAGCCTATCGCCATCTGCTTTAACGCGTGATGTCGGGCCTTGCGAGCAGCCGCCTCCAGCCCCACTCCCTGATCCAGGTCAACCTTGACGTGACGCACCTGCAGCTCAAGATCCAAAAGTGCAGCCAACTGCTCAACTCGCCCAAGCCATGCGTCGGCTTGCGGCATCAACCCATGATGAACATGAAACAGCCGAACCTGTACATTGTGACGTCGTGCGATCTCGGCCGCACAGATAGCGAGTGCCGAGGAGTCCGGCCCTGCACTAAGACCCACAGCAAACCGCTCAACAAGTTTTGACAATCCAGTTGAAGCCATGGACTTGCGGGGAGTTTCGGCGAGCGAAAGTGACACAGCAAGAGGATCCAGACGTCCGGGTGCAGCAGACTCCGGCGAACCTGCAGTACCAACGCAACCACCTGTGGACTCACCAAAGGCAAAACACTGACCTTCGGCAAGCAGCCTCAGAATAGGATCAACGAGTTCGGAATCTTGTGTCAACACAGCCTCTCGCTACAAGGATTAGACCGCTGTCTCGCCACCTTGGTCGCATCTTTACAGACGGGCCACTCAAACTGTGACAGAGCGTCGCATCCGAGGCGCCAGTCCAGGTCGCTGGGCTTTAACGCATTGACACGGCAGAACTCGGCGCAAACGGCACAAGCCCGAGTCGACACTTGCCCCTGTCACCAATCAGCACGCCGACCAAACGCCGACACTCGCATCGCGACCACGCGATCACGTCCCTTCGGAAATCAGGCTTTAGCTTCCTGAAACTGCCCGTAAGCCAGCAGACGCTTGAGACGATGCTCGACCAACTCTTCAGCATTCATGGCAGACAACTGTCGCAAAGCATCTGACAAGGCACGTCTGAGCAGTCTCGCCATGACACGTGGGTCGCGGTGCGCACCACCGACAGGCTCGTTCACCACCCTATCGATCAGCCCGAACGCCTTCAGTCGATCTGCAGTGATCGCGAGTGCCTGGGCTGCGTCGGGCGCCTTGTCTGGACTACGCCAAAGGATAGAGGCGCAACCCTCTGGAGAAATCACGGAATAGGTCGAGTACTGAAGCATCAGCACGCTGTTGGCCACAGCAATAGCCAGTGCCCCGCCCGAGCCACCTTCTCCAATCACGGTACTGATAACCGGCACCTTTAGTTGCGCCATCTCGAAAAGGTTTCTTCCAATCGCCTCGGACTGACCTCGCTCCTCAGCCCCAATACCTGGGTAGGCGCCAGGTGTGTCAACGAATGTGAAGATTGGCATCCGAAATTTTTCTGCCAGACGCATGAGCCGCAGAGCCTTGCGATAGCCCTCGGGTCTTGGCATCCCGAAGTTCCTTGCCGCACGCTCTTTGGTGTCACGACCTTTCTGATGCCCAACAACCATACAAGGCACATTATTAAAACGTGCCAGACCGCCAACGATCGACTGATCATCCGCGTACATACGATCACCATGAAGCTCATGAAAGTCAGTGAAGATCTCGCGAACGTAGTCAAGCGTGTAAGGACGTTGGGGATGCCTCGCTACCAGTGCGGTCTGCCAGGGCGTCAGCTTGGCGTAAATGTCCTTTGCGAGTGATTGACTCTTTTGTTGAAGGCGAACGATCTCCTCGGAAATATCGACAGCTGAGTCAGCCTGAACGTACCGAAGCTGCTCGATCTTGTTTTCTAGTTCCGCGAGCGGTTGCTCAAATTCGAGAAATGTATTGCGCATCTCGTTGCCGTTGTTCCTGGAGTCAGATTCCACAACCTCACAGTTTAGCAAAATCCAGCGCGAATCCTCGTTTGCACCTTGAGAAATCCATTCGCTAAACCTGCGTGAGCTTCGAAGGCGTGACTTCGTGCCAGTTCGCAACTGCCCCTTAGCGGTGGTTCATGAGCCGTTTCAATGGCCCGATAGTCCCCAGGGAAAGCGCCTGATTCTGGCGCCTCAGTACTCGACTGGAACAGGATCCAGACTGCGCCACAGATACCAGGTCGCGACCGTTCGCCACGGCTGCCAGGCCTGCGAAACCTCTCGCGCTTCAAACCTGGAAACCGGTTCGCCACTGTAATAGTGCAGGGATATCGCCTTCAGAAGCCCGACATCATCAAGAGGCAGCACATCCGGACGCATCAAGTTGAAAATCAGAAACATCTCCGCCGTCCAGCGACCGATCCCTCTGATTGCAGTCAGCTCGACAATGACATCCTCATCATCCATATGGGCCCAGTTCTGGGGATGCACCTGCTCATCCCTGAAATGAATTGCAAGATCCATCACATACTCGACCTTGCGCTTTGACAACCCGGCCTCTCTCAAGGCATCGGCCCCGACAACCAGAACGCCATCTGGTGTGACCCGTTGATCACAAGTCTGAAGCATGCGTTGCCATACGGACTCAGCCGCTTTGACTGAAATCTGCTGCCCGACAATCGAACGGGCCAACGTGACAAACGGATCGCCGCGCGAGGCCAGGTGGACTTCGGGATGCTGAGGAATGATTCTCTTCAGGATACGATCACGAGCCATCAACTGCTCAGTGGCTGACTCCCAGTAATCTGGTTTCTCTGCAACGCTCGCTATCCCTCTGGTATCGTCGGTCATGGCTGATTAACCTCGCCGCCACTGAGTGACACCGCCCGGCTTGTCCTCAAGCAGCACGCCAGCCTGTGCAAGCTCCTCCCGGATGGAATCCGCACGCTTGAAATCCTTGTCTTTCTTCGCCTGGGCGCGCTGCGCGATCAAATCCTCGATCTTCCGGGCATCGAACTCGACTACCTGTCCAGCCTGCATCAGACCTTGTTCGGGGCCGCTCTCCTGCTCTTGTTCCAGCGCAGCCTGCTCCCTGGCTTCAATTGCTCGTCTGGTGTAGCGCGAACTGCTCTGGATATAAGTCTGCGGATTAACAGTAAAAAGCCCCAGCGTCTGACCCAGCGCCAGCATGAGACCACTGGTTGCGCTGTCGTGATCTCGATGCGCACGGGCGGACAACTCAAACAAAACAGCCACCGCCTCCGCAGTATTGAAGTCATCATTCATCGCGTCGGCAAACTGTCGGGCAGGGCCCTCCTGCCAGTTCACCTCGACCTGATCAGGCGCCACGTTGGCCAGTGTCTGATACAGCCTGTCGAGCGCCGACTGTGCATCAACAAGGTTGTCTGGCGAATAGTTCTGCAGACTACGGTAGTGGTTTCGCACAATAAAGAAACGTAGCATCTGCGCCTCTCGCGGATTAGGCTCATACTCGGCCCGATCCTGGGACACGTCAAGCGCTGCCACTGTCTGTCGAATGGTTCGGAAGTTGCCCAGAGACTTTGACATCTTCTCCGAATCGACCATCAGCGATCCGCAATGCATCCAGGTATTGGCCAATGCGCCACCAAACGCCCCTTCACTTTGTGCAATCTCGTTCTCATGGTGCGGAAACTTCAGATCAGGTCCGCCACCGTGAATATCAAGAGGCAGTCCGAGCACTGACCTGCTCATTGCCGAACACTCAATATGCCACCCTGGCCGCCCCCAGCCGTAAACAGACGGCCAGCGCGATTCTTCAGGTTCCTCTGGCTTGGCTGACTTCCACAGTACAAAGTCCAGCGGATCCCGCTTGCCCGCAGACACTGCTACGCGCTCGCCCGCTCGCAACTGGTCAAGCGTCTTTCCAGACAGCTTGCCGTAATCTGCAAAGTTACGCACGGCGTAGTTCACATCACCATCTTCGGCTCGATAGGCCAGGCCTCGCTGTTCGAGTCGGTCAATGATGTCGAGCATGTCTGGCACAAATGCAGTTGCCCGAGGCTGATGGTCGGGAGCCTGGACTCCCAGCGCTGCCTCGTCGGCGTGCATGGCATCGATGAAGAAGCGCGTCACGTCTGACAACTTGCGATCAGTCTCGACTGCGCGACGGATGATCTTGTCATCGATGTCCGTGATGTTGCGAACGTAGGTAACCTTGTAACCCAGTACCCGCAGCCAGCGCTGGACCACATCAAAACTGACCAGCATGCGCGCATGTCCCAGATGGCAGAAGTCGTACACCGTCATGCCACACACGTACATTCTCACCTCGCCGTCGCGAGCGGGTTTGAAGGGTCGCTTGTTACGCGACAGGGAGTCATAGATCTGGAGCATCGTTTCCAAGGGTTTGCTGCGCCACGCGACCAGGCCCTGACAGTCTGGAAATCTCTCACCCGGGGTGGCTGGTTATTGTCCAAAGGCTGGCTACAATGAGAGCTCGTCAGTATAACAACGTGGGTCAATCAAACTGATGTCCAGACCATTCGACAAAACTGTCAGATTGTGCAAGTCACCAAGTCACGCCAGCCAGCGACCGAAGGCGGCCGTCATCGCGCACAAGCCCCCCTATGACACAACCACACCTGTCCGAATCTTGCCGGCATTGCGGGCATCTGCAAGCGCGAAACTGCGTGAGAGCCTGTTTTACGCTAGCCCTATGCCACTACCAGGCTGGCTGTTAATTGTCGCTGTAGTGACGCTCACCAGCCTGAACGTATCAGCCCAACCTGCAGGCAGCCGATCCGACAGCATGGACAACACAAAGGATCTTGCCACCCCAGCCGTTGAGACCGAGAATCGCGGATGGGAGGGGCTCGCTCGCATGCTCGATGCGCTGACCCCTTCGATCAACACCGATGAAACGCCCTCTGGCACCCAGATCACTGACGAGATCGAGGGCCTGATCAATCAGGGTCGTGCAACCGAAGCACTTGCCCTGATTGATTCACGCGAAGCGGAACTAGCCGCCTCCACGGCACCCGGCACCGACGTCCAGTTGATGTTCCAGAAGGCCAGAGCTCTGACGGCACTTGACCGTGCTGAAGAAGCCCGAGGCATTTACCAGCAGATGACTATCCGGTTTCCGGAACTTGCAGAGCCGTGGAATAATCTGGCAATGCTCTATGTGCGCAGCGGCAGCCTGGACCAAGCAGAATTTGCGCTCGAAACCGCGGTAACGAATAACCCGGACAATGGCAATGCGATTGCCAACCTGGCCGATGTTCGTCTACTGATGGCACTTCGTGACTACCGTGAAGCGGCCAGGATGAAAGTCCCAGGGGCCGCCAGACGACTGAAGGCGCTTGAATCTTTCCTGAAGGATAATTGACTGGAACCGGTCGGTTGAACCATCGGCCGGTTCCATCATCAAATCATCAGGAACCGGGCAGCGTTCCGGGCCCAGGCAAGCTACCGCTAGCAGGGCTGACTGGCGGCAGCGAACTCAACTTGAGAAAGCTGCAAAATAGTCGTCACAGGCACACATGCGTTCTGGATATCCTGGCTACCCGCACTCTGGCACATTTGCCGGTGCCACTTTTGACAGAACCCTGCCTTTGCAATCCCCCGTTAATATATATTGGACTGCTTTCACAACATGATTAACTCAACCATACTCCCGAGCTTGCTCGGAAGACATGCCGCAGCAGCCTTGCTGATCATGGCATTTGCTTCGCCGGTCGCCTCTGTTGCGGCCGAAACGACAACCCAAACCGATACAGGCAATTCATCCATGACATCTCCTAACCGCGTCAAACTCACCACCAACCAAGGCGACCTCGTGATCGAGGTCGATCTCGAGAAAGCACCCAGGACCTCAGAGAACTTTCTGCAGTACGTTAAAGACGGGTTCTACGACAACACGATCTTTCACCGAGTGATCGACGGCTTCATGGTTCAGGGCGGAGGTTTCGAGCCAGGGATGAAGCAAAAGCCGACCCGGGATCCAGTCGAGAACGAAGCTGACAATGGACTCAAGAACGAGAAGTACACCCTCGCGATGGCCCGCACGAACGACCCTCACTCTGCCACCGCCCAGTTCTTCATTAATGTAGCGAACAACGAATTCCTCAATTTCACCGCACCCACCCCGCAAGGCTGGGGCTATGCTGTCTTTGGTCGCGTCGTCGAGGGTACCGACACAGTTGACAAGATTCGTGGTGTAAAAACCGGCACATCAGGTTTTCACCAGAACGTGCCGACCGCTGACGTGATTATCGAGAAGGCTGTGATCGTTGAATAATCTGTCGTTTTGCGAGCCTGTCTGGCTCGCTTCCGACATTCATCTAGGTCCAGACAATCCGCGAACGTCTGAGACTTTCTACCGGTTTCTGGCTCACGCAAGAAACCGGGCTGGCGCCCTCATTCTGCTAGGCGACATTTTTGATGTCTGGATCGGAGATGACTGGATCCGTCACCCTCCCCCCTGGCTAGAACTGGCCTTGCACCACCTGCGCGAGACAGGTCAGACCCTCCCGATGTGGATTCTTGGCGGAAACCGTGATTTCCTGATCGGAGATAAACTGGCCCATCACCTCGATGCACGATTGATCCGGGATCAGTGCCTGCTGCGAATCACGTCACATGGCAAGGACAAGCCTTCAAAACACACAGTCACCCAACCAGACAAAAAGTTTCTGTTGGCGCATGGCGACGAGTTCTGCACAGAAGACCTGAAGTATCAGCGTTTCCGACGCATCGTCAGAAACCCCGCTCTTCAATCATGTTTCATGCTCTTGCCGCTTTCCCTGCGGACACAGATCGCCCGGCGCGCACGCCAGACAAGCCAGCAGACCGATCGCAGCCCGCATGAAGCGTCCTACGACGTGCAGGATACTGCTCTGGCGATGGCACTTCAAAACTCAGGCGCGCACTGCTGCATCCATGGACATACCCATCGACCAGGCCATTTTCCGGTTCACACCGCTCAGTCAGGAGACCTCAGCAGATGGGTGCTGCCTGACTGGGAATGTGATCACCATTGCGGGCGAGAACCAGAACGGGGTGGATGGATGGAGATCGACCAGAGCGGACTCGTTTTGCGGGGGCTAATCGATTTGCCTGCCCGCATCTGACCTCACCCAGAGTCGCTGACTCGCGTTGATTTAAAATGGTGAGTTCAGAAGATGAAGTAGGCCACCACCAGACTGAGTCCGATTCGATACCAGGCAAAAGCCCTGTACGTGTGACGAGAGACAAACGCCAGAATGGCACGAACCACGAACAGTGCGCTGAAGAACGCAGCCAGAAACCCAACCACAATCACCCAGATGTCCGCCTGGGAAAGCTCGCCCGCATGCTTGTATGTGTCATAGACAGCGGCGGCCAGCATGGTCGGCATAGCTAGAAAAAACGAAAACTCGGTAGCGGTCTTACGCTCGATTCCGGCTATCATGCCACCAATAATCGTTGACCCCGACCGAGATGTACCCGGCACCATGGCCAGACACTGTGCACACCCCACCGCCAGTGCCTGCTTCCAGCTGATCGTCTCGAGTGACACAGCACTGGGTTTTTTCCCCTGGCGCCGGGAGGGACTTTCCACCCAGAGCATGATCAGCCCCCCGAGAAACAGTGTGACGACAACCACTCCAGGATGAAAAAAAAGCGCCTTGATCTGGGAAATGAATATCGCCCCAATGACGGCAGCAGGCAGAAATGCAATGACCAGGTTACGCATGAAGGAGAGTTCGACCGGATCACGATCGATCGAGCCTTTTAGAAGCTTGAACACCCGGTCACGAAACAGCCAGATCACAGCCAGGATGGCGCCGAGCTGAATCACCACCTCGAAGGTTTTGGACTCAGTCGACTGGAAATCGATCCATTTGCCAACCAGGATAAGGTGTCCGGTACTTGAAACGGGGATGAATTCTGTAACCCCTTCAACAATCCCCAAAAAGAAAGCCTTGATCAGTTGCAGCTCCATGTCGCTCAAGACTCCTCTGCCTCGTTGTACTGTGGATTGTGAAACATCTTCTCGATATCAACCATTGCAATCCGACGCCCTTCCAGACGCATCACCTTGAAAACATAAGAGGCATGATCAGTCGTCAATTCACACTGATCACCCACTGCCGGCAGCTGCCCAAATCGTGCCAGCAGATAACCGGCCAAGGTCGTGTACTCATCCGCTTCCTGCACCAGCCCACCTAACTCGAGCACCTGCTCAAGCAGATGAAGGTCGGCGGCACCATCCACCTGCCAGTGACGTTCATCCACAGCAACGATGTCTGGTGTTTCGTCCTCATCCGGAAACTCCCCTGCAATTGCTTCAAACACGTCGATTGGTGTGACCAGCCCCTGAATGGTTCCGAACTCGTCTGCGACCAGCACCAACTGACCACGAGACCGCTTGAGCGTATCCATCAGCCTGATCACACTGATCGTGTCATGTACGATGATAGGGTCTTTGAGACGACTCTCGCGAATGCGCCCGTGCGTGAGCAGATCGGACACCATACGCTTGGCTCGACCAATTCCGACCACCTCGTCGAGGGACCCCCGACACACCGGAAAAAAGCTGTGCGGCGTATCCTCAATCTGCTGCCGGATCATATCGGGCGCTTCTTCCATGTCGATCCAGGTAATCTCCGTTCTGGGCGTCATGATGGAGTGAACGGAACGTTCGGCCAGCGTGAGCACTCCGCTTACCATGTTGCGCTCTTCTATTGCAAAGGTGACGTGCTCGCCCTTCTCGCCGGGCTCCACGTCCTGTTCCATCGCTTGCTGTGGAAGCCGTTTGCCCAGCATGTGCATGACCGCCTCCGCAGTACGTTCACGCAAGGGACGCTTCGCATCGATAAGCAACAAATTGCGACGCGCGAGTTGATTGAGCAGTTCGATCAGAATCGAGAATCCAATTGCCGCGTACAGATAACCTTTGGGCACCTCATAACCGAACCCTTCGACTACCAGCGAAAAACCGATCATCATCAAAAAGCCCAGACAGAGCACGACCACCGTCGGGTGAGAATTCACGAATCTGGTTAATGGCTTGGAGGCAATCAGCATGATTCCGATCGCAATGATCACGGCAGCCATCATCACTGGCAACTGATTGACCATCCCGATTGCAGTAATGATCGCGTCAAGCGAGAACACCGCATCGAGCACGACGATCTGGGTAACGATCACACCGAAGCTTGCATAGACCCTGGGACCAAAGCTGCTTGGGCGCTTGCCCTCGATCCTCTCGTGCAGTTCAAGCGTACCCTTGAAGAGCAGAAAAAATCCACCCACAATCAAGATGAGATCTCTGGCAGAAAAACTGATCGAACCAAACTCGATGATTGGCTCGGTAAGCTGTACCAGCCAGGCGATGCCAGCAAGCAGCACCAGACGCATGATCAGCGCAAGCGACAGTCCGATCACCCGGGCCTGATCCCGCTGGCGCGGCGGAAGCTTCTCAGCCAGAATGGCGATGAAGATGAGGTTATCAATCCCCAGAACGATTTCCAGGACAACCAGCGTCAACAAGCCGACCCATATTGTCGGGTCAAGCAGCCATTCCATTCAGAGCTCCCGTTGTAAAGTTAAGCTCAATGGTAGCGGAATTATGTCGCAGGGTTCTGTCACTCTGTGAAGTACGACAGCAATTGCGGGAAGATTTTAGGTGTCGCAGCGATAACCTCACCCGAACTCATCCATTGCTGCTCACCAGTGAAGTCGGTCACGAGACCTCCAGCTTCCTGAACAATCAATGCGGCCGCTGCCAGATCCCATTCTTTGAGATTTGCGCCACAGAACCCGTCAAGGCGACCTGCAGCGACATACACCATATCCAAAACCGATGACCCCGTACGACGAACGCCCGCGCTGTCTAAGCTCAGCTGCCTGAGCTGACGAGTCGAACCACCGTCTGGATCTGCCGAGCCAGGCCAGCGAGCACCAAGTAATGCATCACCAAGCCGGCGCTGGCCCGAGACCCGCACTCTGCGGTCATTCAGAAACGCTCCGCCTCCCCGGCTAGCCGTGAACAACTCGTTGCGGTTTGGATCGTAGACTACTGCATGGGTGAGCTGCCCACGGTGACGCAAGGCAATCGACACCGCATAAATCGGCATACCATGAATGAAATTGCTGGTACCGTCCAGGGGATCAACTACCCACTCAAAATCCGGCACAGAGCCATCTTCCGGGTGATGTACCTTGCCAGACTCCTCAGCCAGAAACGCGTGCTGGGGATAGGCCGTGTGCAGGATATCAATGATTGCCTCCTCGCACGCGTGATCGACATCCGTGACAAAATCACGTTTACCTTTCTGTGCAATTTGCAGTCGCTCTACATCGAGGCTGGCGCGGTTGATAATATTGCCTGCTTTTCTGGCGGCCTTGACCGCCGTGTTTAACATTGGATGCATGGAAAATTTCGTCGTCCTGACAGAGTAATGCGGGGATTTTAGTTGACTTCTAGCTTCGAACGGGTGCGCTTCATATTGACAGAGCCAAGTCACCCTGGCAACGTAGGCTCGGCGGCGCGTGCCGTCAAGACCATGGGCTTCTCGGATCTGTGGATTGCGGGTGCCCAGCAGCCCGACATCATCAGTGATTCACAAGCAATCGCACTCGCCTCAGGCGCCACAGACGTCCTGACATCCGCGGGTCAGGTTACCAGTTTAAAGGAGGCACTCGCCCCCGTTACACTGGCATTTGCGATGACTGCACGGGCGCGTGATCTCGGTCCGCCACCGCTAGACATCCGGGAAGCCGCACAACTGGGGCGCGCTCACCTCGCCGAGCATACAGAGAATCGGGTCGCAATTGTCCTGGGGTGTGAGCGTGCCGGACTTAACAATGCTCAGGTGGCCCTCTGCCAGCGCGTTTGTCACATCCCAGCCAACCCGGCCTACAGTTCGCTCAATGTGGCCCAGGCCCTGCAACTTGCCGCCTGGGAAATGCGTTACGCACTGATTGATCCTGACGAGCGTCTACCCACAACCCCGGACATTCGACCTGATCCAGGCAAGGCGCCAGCCAGTGCACAGGCCGTGCATAACCTTCTTGAGCACTGGGAACAGGCACTGGTTGCAATCAAGTTTCTGGATCCAAAACATCCCAAGAAGCTGGTTGCCAGAATGCAGCATCTTCTTCAGCGCTCAGATCTGAGCCGGGACGAGGTCGACATGCTGCGAGGCGTCTGCACTGCCATGATCACCACAGCGCGCAAGGCCGGCCACGACATCCCATGAGGCAGTGACAGTGTCGGTCAGACACAACACAATGACCCTGCCAGTCACACGTCTGCGTCACGATCAGACTGGCGCCTTCAGTTACGATTGATACATGTTTGAACGAATCCGAGAAGACATCTCCTGCATACTGGAACGCGACCCGGCCGCACGGAGCCGGCTCGAGGTCATCACCTGCTATCCAGGCCTGCACGCTATCCTGATACATCGCATGGCGCATCGACTCTGGGCAGGCGGCTGGTACTGGCTTGGGCGCTTCATCTCGCACCTTGGGCGCATCCTGACAGGGATTGAGATTCACCCTGGCGCGACGCTTGGGAGGCGGGTTTTCATCGACCATGGACACGGAGTGGTCATTGGCGAGACCGCAGAAGTTGGTGATGAGTGTACGATTTACCAAGGCGTAACCCTCGGAGGAACCAAGTTATACAAAGGTGAGAAGCGCCATCCGACGCTTGGTCAAGGCGTGGTGGTTGGTGCCGGTGCACAGGTACTCGGCGGATTTACGGTCGGCGACGGTGCCCGAATCGGATCGAACGCAGTAGTGGTCAAGCCTGTGCCAGCTGGTGCAACGGCGGTCGGCAATCCAGCGCGCATCATCGAGCACCGAGACAACCAGGACAATACTGCGGCGCGCGCACGCCCCTTCGTCGATCCGCAGCAACCGATTGCGCCTCCCCCTCTATCCACGCAGGACCTGACTGGATGCTGCAACGAAGGACAGCTCGATACTCGACCACTTCAGGAGATGCTGAGCAACAACGGCAAGGGTGGTCCGCAGGCAAATGCAGCTGGCCGAGCGGCCTCGACACAATCAAACGGCGCACCCAATGCTATGAGTAGCGCAAGGACCAGCGGAACATCCTATAGCACGTCGACCGATACACAGGAAAGCAAGCAGAGTCAGGCACAAAACCAGACAGATACGGATAGCGGATTTAGCGCTTATGCGGTCGACAGTAGTGACACCGACCCGCTCGTCAAGGTGGTTCAGGAGCTGATCGAGCATGCTGCACGACAGGATGCAAGAATCACCCAACTGTGCCAGGCGATCGAATCTCTGGGTAAAAAAATCGAGCAACCTGAAAACGGTTCGCTAGATACCGAAAGACTGAACAAGCTGGTGGAATAACGCATGTTGCGTATCACGCGGATAACGGATCCGTGTGATACATGAAGGCCCCGGTAACCAAGCGAGCACCGCTCCAGGAGGCCCGGCCACATCCCAATAACCTGGAGCGATAGCCGTCAGCCAGATGATCCGGAGAAAACGTCAGGACGCGTGGAGCTGTTGACACAGCGAAATATCCTCTTCGCGACAAGACCAAACGTTTCGCGAAGAGGTGCAGGCATTTCTCAGAAAACCAGATCAAGCCCTGTCAGTCTGCGCAACTCGTCCTGACCCACACCGGCGCAGTCGTCAATCACCCGCACGACGCCCTCGGGTTCGATCTGAAAGACCGCATAGTCGGTGTAAACTCGCTTGACACAACGCACGCCGGTTAACGGATAAGTACACTTCTCGACCAGTTTGGACTGACCGTCCTTGGTGAGTAACTCCATCATGATGTAGGTCGCACGCGCGCCGGCGGCAAGATCCATTGCTCCACCCACAGCCGGTATCGCGCCTGACTCACCAGTCGACCAGTTGGCCAGGTCACCATCACGTGAGACCTGAAATGCCCCTAGCACGCAGTAGTCAAGATGACCTCCTCGCATCATGGCGAATGAATCGGCATGATGGAAGTAGGAACCACCTTTGAGCAGGGTTACAGCCTGTTTGCCAGCATTAACGAGATCCCAGTCCTCTTCACCTTCGGCTGCAAGCGGACCCATGGCCAGAATGCCATTCTCGCTTTGCAGAAAAATATCTTTGTCTTTTGGAAGGTAGTTGCTGACCTTGGTCGGCAACCCGATGCCCAGATTCACATACGCGCCTTCAGGAATATCTTTTGCCAGTCGCTCTGCAATCTGGTCTCTGGATAAACGTGCCATGTTGTTCTAACCCTCGCGACTAAACTTTGACTACACGATCGACATAGATACCTGGTGTCACAATCGCCTCAGGATCCAGTTCACCGAGATCGACCACATCAGCCACCTGGGCAATGGTCAGATCTGCACCTGTTGCATAGACCGGGTTGAAGTTTCTGGCAGACTTGTTGTATGTCAGATTACCCCAACGATCACCATGCTTGGCCTTGATTAGCGCCACATCGGCACGAATCGGGTACTCAAACAGGTAGTCCACACCATCGATGTTACGGACTTCCCGCCCCTCGGCAAGTGGGGTTCCGACCGCTGTACGAGTGTAGAACCCACCAATTCCAGCCCCGCCTGCGCGTACTCGCTCGGCAAGACCGCCTTGTGGCACCAGTTCGAGCTCGATCTTGCCAGCTCGGTACAACTCGTCGAACACGTAGGAGTCAGCCTGGCGAGGAAACGAACAGATAATCTTTCGGACCCGACCTTCTTTCATCAAAGCCGCCAGTCCGGTTTCACCATTACCCGCGTTGTTATTGACGATGACAAGGTCTTTGGCACCTTGTGCAATCAGCGCATCGATAAGCTCAATCGGCTGGCCAGCACCCCCGAAGCCACCGACCAGAACGGTGGAACCATCCTTAATCCCGGCCACCGCTTCTTCCAGGGAGGAAACTATTTTGTTGATCATGTTTGCGTCACACCCGAAGCAAAAAAAGGCCAGTCTAACGCGATGGCGGCCATGTTCCAAGCAAGTCCTGCGCAGCCCCAAAAATCAAAACCCGCACCTCAGGGACGGTTCCTGGATATGGATCGTTCCTGGACATGCTTGTCAGCAAACGCTGTAGTCAGGCTCTGGCAGTGCTTCAAGCGCTGGCATGGCCAACAGGTAACCCTGGATCAGGTGCACCCCCATCTGGCGCAGCGTGTCGAGCTCCTCGCGGGTCTCCACCCCTTCGGCAACAATCCTGCATCCCAGTGCACGACAGGTACCAATTACACCTCCTACGATTGCCTGACGCACTGGATCTTTATCAATGTCGCGAGTCAGCGCCATATCAAGCTTGACGATATGCGGCTGAAAATCAGCCAGCAGATTCAAACCTGAGTGCCCAGCCCCGAAGTCATCGATCGCAGTCAAAAACCCTCTCTTCTGATAGTCTCTGATGATGCGCAGAGCGTGCGCTGGATCACTGATTTTCTCCGATTCGGTCATCTCGAATATGAGACGCTCCGGAGGAAACCCAACCTTTCGGCCAGCGGCCAGAGTCAGACGGATGCAGGTCGCAGGCTCATACACGGCATTCGGTAGAAAATTGATCGATAGATAAGTTTGCATGCCAAGACGCTGGGCCGTCTCGATTGCGAGCACCCTGCAGGTCTGATCAAAGGTATACATATCCTCTTGCGATATCGCACTGATAACGGACCATGCCGACTCACCGTTCTCCCCACGTACCAGCGCCTCATACGCAAAAACTTCCCGAGTATCGACATCGACAATCGGCTGAAATGCCATCTTCATCCGCTTGTTCAGTGGTCTGGCGCCTTTACAGTGGATACAGCCGATGATCTCGTCATCGGCATCCCCAAAAAATTCGGATAAA
This sequence comes from Orrella marina, assembly GCF_003058465.1. Lineage (NCBI taxonomy): Bacteria > Pseudomonadati > Pseudomonadota > Betaproteobacteria > Burkholderiales > Alcaligenaceae > Orrella > Orrella marina. Next base: position 1,727,994 of record NZ_CP028901.1, read on the forward strand.
TACATCATCAACTCCGTGAGCGCATGCAAGTCACTGGATTGCGACTCATCTGACCTCACATTGGTCGTTTAACTAAAAAATGTAGCACATGGAGTGACCGGCACCAAAGGCGATGAGCGTGATCGATCACCCACATCAACCACAGCCACAACTCCCTGCTCGAAAACCGAGAGTAATCGAAGATGATGCATCCATTGGCACAAGGGGTTGTCACTCCAGATTGCCCAACCGCCTGGTCACGCCAGATCGCTGCGGCCACGGGTAAGCTGCTCGATCCACGACGACTAAAGCGATCGTCTGGACTTGACATCTGGCAACCCTGGTCGGCCGCTTGGGCAAGGTCCAAACCGGCTAAACTGTCAGTAACAGTGGCGCATACGAAAAGTGGCTCCAGAGAAATAGGCACCGCAGAGACGGTCATTAGTCATTACATACCCAATGGCGGTTTGGCAACGATCAGCGTGACTTTCTCAGACCCTCATCTCCAGCGCATGAGTCGAGCAGAAGGTTAGTGGGGCACTAGATGAGAGACAAAATCGGATTGCCTGCAACATCTCTTCTGACAAACCGTGCCCGGACACTACCAACCGGGTCGCCACAAGAGACCGTCTTGCTGCCAATGCACTGGCATCAGACCGATGCGCCCGTGTCATACACAATCTGCTTGCCGCACATCTACAACACGAAATCAACGAGCTGAATGACCAAAGTAGACCTCTCTGCCCACACCCCCATGATGCGCCAGTTCTTTCAGCTGAAAGAAGAGGCAGGCGATCTGATGCTGTTCTACCGGATGGGGGATTTCTATGAGCTGTTTTACGATGATGCGGAAAGAGGCGCACGCCTGCTTGGGCTGACGCTCACCCAGCGCGGGACCTCCAATGGTGCTCCGATTCCGATGGCAGGAGTCCCAGTGCATGCGTTCGAGCAGTACCTGGCCAAGCTGCTCGCAGCCGGCGAATCTGTCGCGGTGGGTGAGCAGATCGGTGACCCGGCCACCAGCAAGGGTCCCGTTGAAAGAAAGATTGTCCGGATCGTCACCCCCGGAACACTGACTGATGCCGCGTTGCTACCGAGCAAATCCGACCGTTGCCTGGCAGCCTGGTGGCAACCAGTGAGACAGGGCCGACCCAATGGCGACGCGGGGCTGGCGTGGCTGAACCTGGCCAGTGGCGAGTTCACTCTGACTCAATGCCATCCGGATCTGGTCAGCACGACACTGTCTCGCATTGATCCGGCAGAAATGATCGCCGCAGAAGGTCATTCACTCGAACTGTCTCGTCCCTGTGCCATAGCGACTGTGCCCGTCTGGCATTTCGAGCTCAACAACGCACGCGAACAGTTGCTGGCGCACTTCAAGGTCGACAGTCTGGATGGGTTTGACCTTGGCGATCAGGAGACAGCAGTCTGTGCGGCAGGCGCGTTGCTACGTTACGTTCTGCGCACCCAGTCGCAGTCTCTGTCTCATATCAATACGCTACAGGCTGAACGACCAGGTCAGTTCGTCATCATGGACCCGGCAACCCGGCGCAATCTTGAACTGACAGAAACCATTTCCGGACAGGATAGCCCGACACTATTCAGTCTGCTGGATCATTGTGTCACTCCCATGGGAAGTCGACTGCTTCGACGCTGGCTGCATCACCCGCTGCGCGACAGCAGTGAAGTCCTCAAGCGGCAGGCGACCGTGCGCACCTGGCTTGAAGGGGCTCCACCCGATTCGCTTGACGCGCTGATCAGGAGCATGAGTCACTGGCCAGACCTCGAACGCATCAGTACGCGCATTGCGCTGCGCACGGTTCGCCCGCGCGAGCTCGCAAGTTTGCGCGATGCACTGGTCGGCCTGCCCGCGCTCGTATCACAGCTAACCGCCTATCAGTGTTCTGCGGACAGTCACCTGCCAGCGCTCATCGCAGACCTTTGCCTGGACGATGCACTCGCTAACACCCTCAGCCGGGCAATCGCTGTCGAGCCAGCCGTCCAGTTGCGCGACGGTGGCGTGATGGCAGACGGCTACGATGCCGAGCTAGACGAGTTAAGAGAACTGGCCGCTGATCAGGGAACATTTCTGGTCAAGCTCGAACAGCAAGAACGAGACAGTACCGGTATTGCCAATCTGAGAGTGGAATACAACCGGGTTCACGGGTTCTACATCGAGGTCACCCGAGGCCAGAGTGACAAGGTCCCGGAGCATTACCGGAGACGGCAGACACTCAAGAATGCCGAGAGATACATCACACCCGAGCTCAAGGAATGGGAAGACAAGATACTTTCGGCCAGGGAGCGATCACTGGCGCGCGAGAAATGGTTATACGAAGGGCTGCTTGACTCGCTGGTCGAACGCACCCGCGCACTCACGCGTGCAGCAAGTGCCATGGCACAAATTGACTCATTGTGTGCGCTTGCATTGCACGCCAGACGCCATGACTGGGTGGCTCCCGAGTTGGTGGACTCACCAGGCATCGAGATTCAAGCCGGACGACACCCCACTGTCGAACACACTATCGAGCGTTTTACACCCAATGACTGCCGGATGGATCCGACCCGCTCCCTGCTGATTGTCACGGGTCCGAACATGGGGGGCAAGTCGACCTACATGCGACAGGTCGCCCTCATCACGCTGCTGGCTCGCACTGGCAGTTATGTCCCGGCAAGACGGGCGGTCATCGGATCGATTGACCGTATTTTTACGCGGATTGGCGCTGCCGACGATCTTGCGGGGGGCCGATCCACGTTCATGATGGAGATGACTGAGGCGGCAGCAATCCTGGCGGCCAGCACATCACATAGTCTGGTCATCATGGACGAGATTGGACGCGGCACATCAACCTATGACGGTCTCGCGCTCGCCTGGGCTATTGCCAATCGGCTGCTCTCCCACAACCGTGCCCTGACGTTGTTTGCAACACATTACTTCGAGCTGACCCGTCTACCCTCAGAGAATCCGTGCAGTGCCAATGTGCATCTGGCCGCTGCAGACTCAGCCCGCGGGATCGTATTCCTGCATGAAGTGCGTGATGGTCCAGCGAGCCGCAGTTACGGTATTGAAGTCGCCAAACGCGCCGGGATTCCCGCCAGCGTCATCCGGCACGCGGCCAGGGAACTTGAGCGGCTTGAGGCCCAAGGTGCGCCCAGCCCTCAACTCGGCTTGTTTGCTCCACCAGAGACTGACACGAGCGAACAGGCCCGCGAGTCCCTTCAGGCCTACGAAGACCTGGTGCGCGAGATTGCCGACATTGATCCTGACAGCCTGACACCACGCCAGGCACTGGACGCACTATACCAACTCAGACAGAGACTGCAATGACGCACCCTCTATCCAGAACACCCAGAAAACAGGCAAGCCGTAAAGACAGCCACAACGCCGCTCATCGGACTGATGCCACAGGACCTCAGCATGCAGCACCCGAGCCGGAGATTGACCAGCCACTGGAAATCCTCGGCGGGTTGAGTGCCAAAGATTTCATGCGGTCGTACTGGCAAAAGAAACCCTTGCTTGTGCGTCAGGCGTTCAAAGACATCAGGCCGCCTGTGTCGTCCGCTGAGCTCAAGCGTATGGCTCGTCGCGACGACGTCGAATCACGACTGATATGGCGCGAGGATGATCAGTGGCAGATGCAGACAGGGCCTTTCGCACGACTGCCCATGCAGCGTGAGTCTGACTGGACCTTGCTTGTACAAAGCATCGACTTGCACAACGACGCTGCAGCCCGGCTGATGCACCGCTTTAACTTCATCCCCGCAGCCAGACTCGACGACCTCATGGCGTCGATTGCCACCGAGGGCGGTGGTGTCGGCCCCCATTTCGACAGTTACGATGTCTTCCTGATCCAGGCGCGGGGTAGACGTCGCTGGAAATTTGGCCAGCAGAAGGATCTCAGCCTGGTGCCCGACCTGCCTCTCAAGATTCTCGCCAGTTTCCAGCCACGGGAAGATGTCGTTCTGGAGCCAGGTGACATGCTGTATCTGCCTCCACACGCGGCACATGACGGGATCTCGCTCAGCAACGACTGCATGACACTATCAGTCGGGTTCCGGGCGCCTCAGGCATCCACGCTGGCTCAAGGCATGCTCGAGGCTGCAGCAGAGCAGATCGCGGCGCGCAGCGGTGCCGGGTCCGGGCTATACGCCGACCCGCCACTACCCGGTCCGGACTTCACAAGTCATTACAAGGATCCGTCCCAGTCAGCCACCGCGCATGCGGGAGAGATCCCCGTGCAGCTAATCGACGCGACACTTGAAGCCATTGGCAAGGTCCGTTTTGACCGAAAACTGGCGAGCCGCTACCTCGGCTGCTGGCTGACCGAACCCCACCCGCTGGCCGTGTTTGAACCACCAGCAGATGCCGAATCTGTCGTCCAGACCATCTTTGAGCGAAAAGGACGTGGACACTGGGAGGTGGATCGCCGTACTCGCATGCTCTACGAATCCAGCCATTTCTATATCAATGGCGAATTAGCCCCCCTGAAAGCGAGTCCCCGTCTGAAATCCCTGGCCGACGCACGCGCATTGACCATTCTCGCTTCAGATAGAACCAGGATGTCCGAAGACATCCTGGAGCTACTGGCACAGTGGTATGAAGATGGATGGCTGCACTACCAGCCACTTGATACTTGATCAGACCCGAGTGGTCTGACGGTAGTGCCGTCTCGACAGAAAGAACAGATCATCTGGCGCAGGTGGGCCGACGCTGCAGGCATTCAGACCAGACAGCCTTGCTGTTCGATGAACTGAATGACCTCATCCACTCCCTCTCCAGTCTTCAGGTTGGTCATCACCCAGGGACGTTCAGGGCGCATCCGGTCAGTGTCGTGACGCATGACGTCCAGGCTTGCGCCAACGTAAGGAGCCAGATCAATCTTGTTGATCACCAGCAGATCGCTGCGCGTGATACCGGGACCACCCTTTCTGGGGATTTTTTCTCCCCCGGAAACATCGATGACATAGATCGTGAGATCCGACAAATCCGGGCTGAAGGTCGCCGCCAGATTGTCGCCCCCTGATTCAATGAAAACCAGGTCAAGTCCGGGGTGGCGCTGATTCATCCGCTCAAGCGCCTCCAGATTGATCGATGCATCCTCACGAATGGCAGTATGGGGACAACCACCGGTCTCGACGCCCATGATCCGATCTGCCGGCAAGGCCTGTGCAGCCACCAGTAGACGCTCATCCTCTTTGGTATAAATATCGTTAGTGATCACCGCAAGGTTGTAGCGTTCACGCATGCGCTTGCAAAGCACTTCGACAATGGTGGTCTTGCCCGATCCAACCGGGCCGCCCACACCAATTCGCAATGGATTGGATGACATACTAAATTTCTCCTGAATCAATCAATCTGACTGGCTACAGACTCTCAGCTTCTGAATAAACGGGTGTACTGCGTTTCGTGGCGGGCACTGAGTATCGCCAACCCGAATGGAGCGCTACCTGCCTGTGCAAGTGGGGTTTCTCTGGCGATCTGCACAGACTGCTCGATCCATTGACGAGCCTGATGCAATAGCCACTGTCCGTCACGCTGTCCGAGCGGCACAATCTTCAACGCAGCCATGACCTGAGCCTCCAGCCATGACCAGACATAAACCGTCAAGCCCACGGTAGCTGGCATTGTCCTGATTGCGCACAGTGTTGCATGCGCGGCTGTGTAGTTGCACGCAAGCTTCCTTTGCAGCGCATCTGGCAACTCGCAAGGATTCTCAAGTGCGCCCCCGCCACTGGCATTGAATGCGTCGGCTGTGCGACCGTCTGGAGCTGGCCACCACTGATGGAACAATTGCATGATCGAGTAGCCCATTTGAGCGGACTCTATCCTGAGCTCTGCGGTTTCCCTGAGTGCAACAAGCTCCTGCACCAGATCGTCGAGCTCGTTCCAGCTACGCTGACGAGCCGCTGCGTGACAAGCAAGCCAGTAAGGCAGATCCTGACGCGCCAGGACCAGAATCAGCGCATCGCGAATCCAGTGTGCAGCGCTGTCACGGTCGCTGATCAGTCCGTCTTCATGCGCCTGCTCAAGGCCTTGCGAGTAGGCAAAGCCACCCACAGGCAGACCGGTACTTCCCAGATGCATCGCATCGACCAGTGAACTGACCGACCATCGCATGGCTTCTGATGCATCACAAGCAGAAGCGGTAAGGTCCATCATGACCGCGCCTGCCTGGCTTCGTGCGCCTGGCGCGACAGCATCTCACCAACATGACCCATTTCTGCGTCCATCGGATCATCATCACGTTGGTGATGCCCGTGATTTGCGCCCTGCCGACCATCGACGTGCAAATGTAGATGCGCGTGTCCGGAACCATGCTCGTGCGAACCGGCATATGCACCGGATTCGGGAACGAAAGGTGCCTCGACACGATTAACCCGAGCCCCAAGCCGAAGAACCAGGTCAGCAAGCACTGTATCGGGCTCAATCAAAACTGCCTCAGGCAGTAACATCGCCGGCACATGACGATTGGCCAGGTGATACACAACTCGCATCAAAGCAAACGGGCTGTCTGCCTCAATACGCAACAGCGGCTCGTTGGCAGCCACAATCTCGACACAGTGGCAACCGCACGCAGACAACAGACGATCACCTGGATGCATCGACTGCCTTGCGGGCAGAATGATGGCTGCCCCCTGCCCGTCCGGCAAAAGACATGCCAGTCGGGAGCGGTTACGCTGATGACTGGTAAGCGCCAGTTTTTGCACCGCCATTTGGTTGATGACCGCGGCCAAAGTCGTCTTTCCAGAGCGTCCGCCCCCCGGTCCGGATGCCATGCCGGACGCCGCAACGCAAGTCTCGAAACGGATTGTCATCGCATCTCCCTCTAGAACAGAAAATAGCGTTGTGCCATGGGAAGTTCATGAGCAGGTTCACAGTCCAGCAGCACCCCATCCGCATGAACTTTGTAGTTCTCGGGATTGACAGTAATCCGTGGCATTGCATCATTGAGCAGCATGTCGCGCTTGGAGATCTGGCGCACGCCACGAACGACCCCCATCAGTCGCCTCAGACCAAGCTGTTGCGGCACCCCGTTCTGACTGGCTGCCTGCGAGATAAACGTCATGCTGGTTGTTGCCATCGCCAGACCTGCCGTTCCAAACTGGTCGCGGTAGTGCACCGGCTGCGGAGTAGGAATTGAAGCGTTCGGATCTCCCATGAGAGCCATGGCAATCATCCCGCCCTTGACGATGATGGACGGCTTGACACCAAAGTAACCGGGGCGCCAGAGCACCAGATCAGCCAGCTTGCCAACCTCGACCGACCCGACCTCGTGAGATATCCCGTGCGCGATCGCTGGATTGATTGTGTACTTTGCGACATAACGTCGGATACGCAGATTATCGTTACTGGCACTGTCCGTAAGCCCGCCATCGCTAAGCGAGCCGCGCTGAACTTTCATCTTGTGCGCAGTCTGCCAGGTGCGAGTAATGACTTCGCCCACTCGCCCCATTGCCTGGCTATCCGACGAGATCATGGAAAACGCGCCAATGTCGTGCAGGATGTCTTCAGCTGCAATTGTTTCACGCCGAATCCGACTCTCCGCAAAGGCGATATCCTCTGCGATCGAGGCATCCAGATGATGGCAAACCATCAGCATGTCCAGATGCTCGTCGATGGTGTTGATCGTGTATGGTCGGGTCGGATTGGTTGAGGACGGCAGCACATTGGGCTCACCGCAGGCCCGGATGATGTCCGGCGCATGTCCGCCTCCCGCCCCTTCCGTATGATAGGTGTGAATCACCCTGCCATTGATCGCGGCCAGCGTGGCCTCCACGAAACCGGACTCATTCAGCGTATCGGTATGGATGGCGACCTGCGTGTCTGTCTGATCGGCTACAGTCAGACAGTTATCAATCGCCGCCGGCGTGCTGCCCCAGTCCTCATGCAGTTTGAGTCCGATAGCGCCAGCCTGTATCTGCTCATGCAAGGGCCCGGGCAAAGACACATTGCCTTTGCCTAGAAACCCCAGATTCATCGGATAAGCCTCGGCCGCCTGCAACATGCGCGCAATATGCCATGGTCCTGGTGTCACCGTTGTCGCCAGCGTACCCGTCGCGGGTCCAGTTCCGCCTCCAAGCATGGTTGTCACACCGCTTGCCAGTGCGTGCTCGATTTGCTGCGGGCAGATAAAGTGGATGTGACTGTCGACGCCTCCGGCGGTCACAATCATGCCCTCGGCCGCGATGATCTCCGTGGCAGGACCAATAACGATCGACACCCCTGGCTGAACATCCGGATTACCTGCCTTGCCGATTCCCTGGATGCGACCATTCTTGATGCCGATATCGGCCTTGACGATTCCCCACCAGTCGATGATCAGCGCATTGGTCAGCACCGTATCGGCACAATCTTGTGACATACGCTGCGACTGACCCATTCCATCTCGAATCACTTTGCCGCCGCCAAACTTGACCTCTTCCCCGTACACGGTATGGTCCTTCTCCACCTCGGCAATGAGCGCAGTGTCCGCAAGTCTGATCCGGTCTCCGGTTGTCGGACCGAACATCTCCGCATACGCCTGTCGGGATATCTTCATCTCGCACCCTCACTATCTGACCGCTGTTTGAAAAGCTCGTCAAGGCCACCCATGACCCGTCCCTGAAATCCATAGACATGACGATCGCCGGCAAACGCAACCAACTCGACTTCACGCTCCTGACCAGGTTCAAATCTCACGGCAGTCCCGGCCGCGATGTTGAGCCGGAACCCTCTTGCTGCCTCGCGATTGAACGAGAGCAGATCATTTACTTCCGCGAAGTGATAATGCGAGCCGACCTGCACAGGACGATCACCCCGATTGACGACCCGAACAAGCAGTGTCGGGCGGTTCACATTCAATTCAAGTTCGCCTGGGTCGACCAGTAGCTCACCGGGAGTCATGTGAATCTCCCGTTCTGGCCTGATTCGATCTGATGGTCTTTGTTTGCACCATCGTGGTTGTTGTGCCGCGCTGTCTTCGCGCACGCAAGACGAGCAATGCAACCATCAAGACCAGTGCCAGCAGCAGAATGGCCCCACTATCTTCCAGCATATGCAGCACTGCGTGCCAAGGTGTGTTCCCGTGCCCGTCATGGGCCAAGGCCACTCCAGACACGAAGAACCCTGCCAGCGCCCCAAAATAAGACCGCAACCCAGCAATAATCAGACCCATGATGAACTCCTTTGATAAATGAAACGGGAAAAGAAAACAGGCACTAGCAGCCACAGATGTGTGTTATCCGGATCAGATAATCGGATGGTGAACAGTGACCAGTTTGGTGCCATCCGGGAACGTGGCCTCTACCTGAATATCAGGAATCAACTCGGCCACCCCTGGCATCACCTGATCCCGCCTCAAAACCTCACGCCCCGATGCCATCAACTCGGCAACAGTTCTTCCGTCTCTAGCCCCCTCCAGAATGGCAGCCGTGATCAAGGCGATTGCCTCCGGAACATTCAGCTTTAGCCCACGCGCAAGCCGTCGCTCAGCCAGCAGGGCAGCAGTGAAGATCAGCAACTTGTCTTTCTCTCTAGGTGTCAGGTCCATGAAGATTCCGCTTGAAGGTCAGTACGTTGAAGTGTCGAGGTATCGAGGATCAAGATCATGGATATCAGGTCGCCCATAATCTCGGCGTATGAGGCTGGCGTCTGATCCAGCGTGGTCGCACCCAGTGCCACAGACGCTCGAACCGGCTGCGCAAGATCGAGGCACTGGCAAGCGATCGCATAACCAGTACACGAGGATGAATTCTTGAAAAGGCAATGTCAGGGTGCGTCTGCCTAGCCGCATCAAGCAGGTCGTCAGTCACAGGATCTGACGCGCTAGTGACCATCCACGCTGTCTGGCAACTGTCACACCCGGAAAATCCAAGTGGGGACTGAAACAGCGGATCCGAACCGCACAGACGCATACGATCAATCCATACCCGCTCCGGCCCGAATTGCAACTGCATCCGCTGATCAAACATTCCGGTCTCAAAGGACTCATCGCATCCTCTACGTCCAAAAATGAGCTGATCCCAACCGAACATCTGACCCTGGGGTCCTATATTCATGTCTATCAATGATCTGACCCGGGCCTGATCAAAGACAATTGTCTCTGCGGGCAACCACTCGAGAACACCCTGCACATCGAGTGCGATAGTTTGTGACGCCTGCTCCGATGAGCCAAACGCGCCATACCATTTAGTCGCCGCTGGTGTGAGAATCAGACCATGACTGTTGGCCTCGACCTGAACGTCTACGCAAAGATGATCCGAGCAGGCGATGCCGCCCGGCGGATGAATCATCACCGCATGACAACAGTCCTGACCTTCCGGATACAAGGCCTTCTGAATCCTGAGTGGGCCCACGTGTCGATGACGCAGTACGGTCTGGCGAACCCGTCTTTTGTCAGGCGACGAATCACCACCTGAGACACCAGGCGCGTGTGGCCGAACGTCGGGATTAACGTCGGGATTAACGTCAGCACGGGCGCTGAAACGCAATTCCAGAGCAGCACGCCAGCCGGTTGGTCCATCCTTGACTGATGCCGAAGCAGCGGCGGCCGCTGCATCATTACCCCCGTCGCGCACAGCCAGGATCCGCCGGTGGCTACGGCGATCGTCAGTCTCTGCACGAGTCAACGTTGTCAGCATCAGGAATCCCGCCATGTCTCAGATCAAACATGCTGAATATCATGCAAGTTTCATGCCAGCGGGATTCATTCAAGTGCACCCGGAGCGAGCCGTGAGAATTCAGGCACAGATCCGGTGCAAAATAAAGCAAGCTACCCAGAGTGGTGCAATATCGAGCACCACCCTGGAACACAATCCTGCTTCTGGAGCCTTCGGAATAAAAAAGCCCCAGAGCAGTGCCAAAGGCAAAGTTCCGGGGCTTGGTATAACAGAGGCATCGAGTCAAGGGGTATCGACCCGACGCTCGTCTGTTTACAGCGTGATCAGAGTCGCTCGGAAAGGACAGTCAGAATCCGCTTGCCAGTTGCGGTCGCATCCTGGACATTGTCAGGGTCGTAGACACGAACAATAGTCCTGTCACCGTCGGCTTGCAGGTTCAGACGATACAGTTGCGCGGGAGCCGGTGCTTCTGCACCGAACAGCTTGGCAAAGAACGATGGTTCTTCACGCGACTGTCCCGTGTCGGTATCCACATAACGCACGTAGAAGTTACCGGCAGAACGATCTCTGTCTTCAACTGCAAAGTTACCGGAATCAAGCGCCAGGCCAACGCGACGCCAGCTCTGATCAAAGCCGTCCTCAATCACAAACATGCCATCGGTGCTGATCAGGTTCTCGACGACCGGGGCCAGTTGCTGCTCCTGGGCGGACATCATCTTGCGACGCGCCTCTTCTGAGCTCTCTCCTAGAAACACCATCATACGGGCCAACATGGCAGCATTCAGGCCGGGATCCTCACGACCTCTATCCCAGCGAACCTGATCATCCTCGATTCCATAACGTTGCTCAACCATATGCTCGTGACTCACGTAAATCGCAGTACGATTCTCACCGTCACGCTCGAAAATGGTCCTGAACTTGTCACGTTCCCCGCTGTCGTATGCAGTCTCGAGCACTGAGCCAAGCAGTTGTCGCAACCAGGACTCCGGGATCTTTGCCCGGTTCTCGGCCCAGTTGGTAATCATGATGCCAGCTTTGGGATCAATCACTTCAAGGTTAAAGCCGTTCTCGTACCAGAACTCCTCAATCTTCGGAAACAGCGCACTTGGCGGACTGTCTACGATCAGCCAGCGAAGGTTGCCGTCACGCTTGACTTCGATGCCTGGATAGGTCGGCAACACAGCAACCTGAGTCAGCGCGGATGATCCACGCTGGTCAGCAGCACCGGTCTGGTTCTGAAACTGGCTGTAGGTCGTGACACCGGTTGCCGGCGCCCGATACCGCGGATCTGCGGCAGCCTGCGTCAAATCAGGAGGAATGCTCAGAGGGTCTGTGCGCACAACAGACTGGTAATCGACAGCGTTTTCTCCACCGAGGGTTTCTTTGACCGTCTGACAAGCTGACAGCGACACCGCCAGGCCCACCATACATGACACTTGCACTACCCGACCAATATGGCCGCCTGAAATTCTCATCACAGTAAATCTGCCTCCACCAACGCAGCCCGTAGGCCCTCATGAAACTGGGGACCCAACTCACACAGTGGCAGTCGAATACCACCCGAAATACGCCCCATCTGTGCCAGCGCCCACTTGACCGGGATTGGATTGCCTTCAACAAACAACAATTTATTGAGCTTTGCAAGCTTGCTGTTGAGCTCTCTCACGCGAACCAGATCACCCTCAAGCGCAGCAATGCAAAGCTCATGCATCGCGCGAGGAGCGATGTTGGCCGTCACTGAAATATTGCCACGTCCTCCAAGCAGAATCAGAGCTGCAGCGGTAGGGTCATCACCACTGATGACTTGAAATGAATCCGGCAGTTCCCGCATCAGCATGCCTAGACGGCCAATGTCACCCGTTGCATCCTTGATGCCAATGATGCCGGGCACCTGAGCCAGACGCACGATTGTCTCGCTGGACAGGTCTGCGACCGTGCGCCCAGGAACGTTATACAAAATAGTCGGAAGCCCGACCGCTTCCTGTATCGCCACGAAGTGGCGATACATCCCTTCCTGCGACGGTTTGTTGTAGTAAGGAACGACGGACAGACCAGCCTTGGCCCCCACGTTACTCGCGTGCTCGGCCAGATGGATCGCCTCAGCGGTTGAGTTGGCACCAACACCTGCAATAACCGGAATCCGCCCAGCAGCATGTTCGACCGCAATCTGGATCAACTCGGCATGCTCATCCATATCCACGGTCGGTGACTCGCCCGAGGTTCCCACCACGACCAGCGCATCGGTCCCCTCTCTGACATGCCAGTCAATTAAATTACGGTAGCCGTCCCGATCGAGGCTGCCATCTGGATGCATGGGTGTCACGAGTGCAACCATGCTTCCCCTGAACTGGGGATACTCTACTGCTTGAGTCGTATCGGAAGAATTCATTTCGGGTACCGGACAATAAGGACGAACGGACAGGCGGCAATTCGCCCGACCGGTAAATGTTGTTTACTAGTTTAACGGAACGAGCGCACTACGTGCAGTCCGGGGCATTCTATAGAAACATCTGCACAATCCAGTTACCGAATGCCAGAAACGGCTGCAGCAACGACCACAGCACACCGGTCACTAGCAACAGGATCAGGATCATCATGCCATACGGCTCAATCTTGCCATACTGCCACGCCAGATGGTTCGGCAAGAGGCTGAACACAACCCGTCCACCATCTAGCGGCGGAAGCGGAAAGAGGTTCAAGGCCATCAGGATCAGGTTGATCTGGATACCAACAATCGCCATCTGGAACCAGAAACTATCCATACCGGCGCCCCCCTCGAACATGAGCCGCAATCCTATTGCCCAGAGGATTGCCATAAACAGATTCGCACCGGGCCCGGCCAGCGCCACCCATAGCATGTCCTGTTTGGGTTTGCGTAACCGTCCAAAGTTGACAGGCACCGGCTTGGCCCATCCAAACAGAAGCGGCGGTCCTCCCATCATCTTCGACATGAGGAGAATACCCAACGGCACCAGAATAGTACCGACCGGATCAATGTGCGGAATCGGATTGAGCGTGACACGCCCTTCCTGCGTAGCAGTCGGATCCCCAAGCATTCTTGCCACATAACCATGCGCAGCTTCATGAAGCGTTATCGCAAAGATTACTGGCAATGCGTAAAGCGATATCGTCTGAATCAGATCACCCATGAATTACCTGGCATATATGCACCTTTCATTGTGCGTTACTCATTGCCTGCAACCTCTTGCCTTAAAGATGATTGCAGAGCACTCAAAACCCTTGTGAAAACACGACGCTTCTGTCATAGCGACACGGTTCATCTGCCTCTTTCTGACCGCCCGACTGGCTCCAGGGGATTGCCGCCTGGAGCCACACCTGGTCAACCCGGTGATTTCAACGCTCAGAGGGATGTTCGTCACGCCAGGCCGATTGTCGTCGGATCCCCCGCCCGAGCCGCTGAACTTCCGGAACAGATCCGGACAGATCTATCACGGTTGTCGGCTCCCAGGCACAGTTACCCGCATCAATCACTCCCTGCACCCGCTTGCCAAACTGTTGCATCACGTCTTCCGGATCAACCACCGGCGCTTCTTCACCAGGGGGAATGAGTGTTGTCGAGAGCAATGGCGTCGTTGACTGGGCCAACAGAGCCTGCAGTACTGCGTGCTCAGGTACTCGAATACCGATCGTCTTGCGTGACGGATGAGAAACCCGCTTGGGCACTTCGCGCGTTGCCTGCAGAATAAACGTCCAAGGTCCTGGTGTCGCCAGCTTGAGGAGCCTGTACTGGGCATTGTCGACTTTTGCGTAAAGACTGATGTCCGACAGGTCGCGACACAGAATCGTCAGATGATGACGAGAGTCCAGACCACGCAGACGTCGCATATGGTCGGCGGCATCTTTGTCATCGAGCCGTGCAACCAGTGCGTAACCTGAATCGGTCGGCGTGGCCAGGACGCCGCCCGATTCGATCATGTCGACAGCCTGGCCGATCAGCCGGGCCTGAGGATTGGTCGGATGAACCTGAAGTAAGTGACTCATTGAACACTCGGCTCAATAAAAGAATAGAAGAATGAAAAACGATGGCATGACATAACTCGCAGAAAAAGCATCGCAAGACGTCATTAGTCCTCAAACATACCACGTGCAGCATAGTAGCGGTTACAACACAAAGCAAACCGACCCTATGCTCATGGTCAATGAGCCAACACATTGTTTGCTTGATACATCTATGTGTGAGGAGATTGCACTCGACAATGCGATGTTGCCGTCCTTCGATGAGAGGACGCAGAACCAGACCCTGGACAGAACCCAGCCACAATTGCCCCTGCGTCCTGATTCAATGCGCATGAACGATGGTCCGGTCAACTCGAGCGTAGAGCCCTTTACCGTGTATGCATCACCAGAGTGAAACATCTGCGAGAAACCATCAAGATATTCCTTGCGACACACAACAAGCTCAACGCCAGACCATTGCGCTGGACCCAATCGGCGGTCGCGATTGTGGTTAGCGTGGATCACACAAGAAACCGGACAAACTTGACTAATTGAAACCAATTGAATTAACCAGTCAAATTACCAGTCAAGCAACTCAATATGCTTCCAGACCATCTGCCTGCAGGGCAATATTCCCAGGCAAATGATGTCTGCGGACCTGTGACAGAGCCTGGCTCCAACACGCAACTCAACAACACGTTACAATGTCCTTCGCAAGTACATATGCATGAAATGATGTCCCCGTAGCTCAACTGGATAGAGCACCCGCCTTCTAAGCGGGTGGTTGCGTGTTCGAGTCACGCCGGGGGCGCCATGATTACGCCTATACAGATCCTGATGCACGTATCTCCACTTCCATTTCTCTATGAGATTATGATGCGTGAATGGTGGGTGAAAGCACTCATAACTTAGCCAACTCGACCGAGAACGAAACGCATTTGCTAATCTGGTACGCAGTTTTTACGCACGAGATCATGCAAATGGACACGTTCAGAACAGCCAGCATATGACCGGACGCCTGTCTCTGGGTTCGAGACTGCACATCGGTCTCTGGGTTCGAGACTGCACATCGGCTTTGGACTCTGTCTCATTAAAACCAGCCTAACGCCGAAAGCGACTGACGCTCATTGCGACCACAAATACAGCAACAACGGGCAAGCACAAGTCCAGCAGAGCATCTGGTGACCATCGCCAGAAGTCGAAAGCCTCATAGCCTGCAAGCCTGCTCGGTTCGCCAAGCTTGTATTCACGCTGTGCATGCTCTCTTCCCAGGAAGACGGCCAGAACAAACACAGCGCCGTACCACACACCGTCAGCAAGTCGAAAAACGCTAAATCCGAGCACAAACAAGCCTTGAATAGTGAGCGCTATCAGGACGTGTTCAGCGTGTGTTGCGTTGAGAAGTTCCCCCATACAGCACTGGCCTTGTTGATTACATTAATCCAGGTAGTCCAGAATCGGTACGCTCATTTCGAGCGCGAAGTGCTAAATTTAGCTCTGACATTCGAATGACATTTAGAGTCACACACCTGAGACTTACGTCACTTGTATGATGACCTGAAAGCGATCGGGCGAAAGTCGTGGCCACACCAACAGTTCAAATTTCACCACCCTTGTAATTGTAGAGAGGAAACCGTATGGATCAGGACTTGGTCAGACAATTTGCGCCAACCGGCGTTTTGCGCGCATCAATCAACACCGGCAACGCAGTGCTTGCAAAAGCCATTGGTCCTGGCCAGGCAAGCGGAGTTTCAGTTGACCTGGCGACCCGTCTTGCGCAATCACTAGACATTGACATCGAGCTAGTGGTGTTTGACAAAGCAGCCAAGTCTGTCGAAGCTGTCGAAACAGGTCTCGCAGATATCGGTTTTTTTGCGATCGACCCGAATCGCGCAGAACACATCGCGTTTACCAACCCGTATGTGCTCATTGAAGGGGCCTACGTGGTACGTGAGGACTCATCTATTCGCTCCAACGAAGAAGTCGACACCAAAGGCAACCGGGTTGTGGTTGGCAAAGGCAGCGCATACGATCTGTATCTGTCCAGATCGCTCAAGCAGGCAGAGATCGTGCGTGCCGAGACATCTCAAACCGTTATCAAGACATTCCTCGATAGTGGCGCGCAAGTGGCAGCAGGTGTACGCCAGCAACTTCAGGCGGATCTGACGCACCAGACTGGACTGCGTATGCTTGACGGCCGCTTCATGGTCATTCGCCAGGCAATGGGCATGCACAAAGACCGTGGCTCGCAAGCAATACAATACCTGCGTCATTTCATTGAGAGAGTAAAAGCTGAAGGACTATTAGCCAATGCTTTGGAGCGCCACGGCATCTCTGGGGCGGGCATAGCACCTGCGCAAGATCCAGACATTGATCCAATCGCACAATCTGGTTGAGTCGATGACAATCCGCAACTGAAGCCCTCCTGCTTGAGCGCACTGTTACTGACAGGCAAGTAGAACCGACTCCGTGCTAGGCACCATTTACTGGGCACTTGAGCGGTGGTCGCCACCTGTCAAAGTACGTTCATGAGATCCGAAAAACCAGGACGTGGCTCGAGCCTTTCGGACATTAACTCCCAGTGTCGAAAAGCTCCTGCAATTCAATCAGGTCGATCATGGCGCAGATAATTGCGCCACGGTTGTCGACCTGGACGCGTCGAATAACCAGCCGTTCTCACGAATTCTCTGGCTAACCCGTTGAAAGGTATTGCCCTGATTTTCACTGAAAGACGTTTACCGAGGTACCCACCAGGGGCAAACGATCGGGTGGAGCAGCAACATTGGGGAGGCGGTCTTGCACACCATCAAATGCGAATAGCGGCCATGACGAAAAACAAGCCACTCATGCACCCAGCTTCGCGCTGAGCACTGACCCTGATCGCACGGGTTCAGCAAGGAGCGGCACCAGAACTGACCCGATACCCGAACACGCAGACAGGACCGGCTCGACGCAAATGTACAAGCCAGCCCGAAACCGCCATCTTTGATACGCAAAGCAGAATCAAAGATTCGGTTTACCTACCCTTGAATACCGGCTTTCTCTTTTCTGACCAGGCGGTGCGACCCTCCTGGAGGTCTTCTGATGCCATGACCACCTTGATATCTTTTTCAAGGTCCTGCCGATCCAGCTTGCCCTGAGATATGCGCGTCAGGTGTTTCTTCATGCCCAGACAGGCAAGTGGCGCCATAGCAATCAAGGTGGCAGTGAGATTCGCAACTTTTTCACCAAGTGACTCAGACTCGACGAGGTGCGTCAAATAGCCAACATTGAGCATCTCTTGCGCATCGATCTGCTCGGCAGTCAAAAAGAGCCGTTTGGCTGTGTTGATGCCCAGACGCTGAACATAACGTTCCATACCTGATTCGTAATAATGCAAACCAAGTCTGGCTGCTGGCATGAACATGTTGGTCTTGTCTGAGCCGACCCTGAAGTCACACGCAAGAGCCAGGTCCGTCGCACCACCGTAGACTCCACCATGCAAGACCGCAATTGTGACTGGCCTCAAAGTCTCAAGTCGGTCCACAACGTCCTCAAAGTCGACGACACGCTCTCCGCCGAGCTTCTTGATGTCAAATCCACTGCAAAAATATTTACCTTCAGATTCAATACGTAACACGCGCACTTCGGGAGCGTCGTTGACTGTTTGCAGGTGCTTGAAAATGGTCTGCAGATCGTCCGGCCCAAGGCGATTGGCCTGATCAGGACGGCGCAATTTGATCACAGCCAGATGGCCATCGATGGTGAGTTCGGGAGTCCCCATTTTTGTTCCTGAGTTGGTGTAAAGCGGAGGCGGTATTCACCCGCCTGACTGAGATGGAAAGAATGCAGGAGGTCAACCGGGTATCTGGATGACCTCCTGCCAGATGCTGACAATGTCAATAGGTTAAAAGATCACCCAACTGCATGATTACTCAAGCGCATTGGCCCTCTTGACGCGATCAAGCGTAAATGCGCCGTTCTTGCGGGCAAACGCCTCAAAGGCCGCAGGAGACTCAAATGATCCCGCCTCACTGCCAGCAGTTAGCAGTTTCATCCGGACCGCAGGATCCTCGAGAACATCCTTTGTTGCCTCAAACAATTTCTTGGTCACATCTTCCGGTAGACCAGCAGGACCGAACATTCCAAACCAGAAACTGAAATCGAACCCGTCGACACCTGACTCGGCGATCGTCGGCAGATCAGGTGCCACTGCTGAACGCTCAGCTGTCGAAACTGCCAGCATTCTGATTTTGTCACCCTGACCAAGGGCAACACTGACGGTGCCGTACCCATTGAGAAGTCCACATCACCAGCAGCCACGGCCATCAGAGCGGGTTTGCCACCTTTGTAGGGAACGTGTGTGAACGTCGTGTTCATGAATTCCTGCAACATCACCGATGATGTGTGGGGAGAACCGGCAACACCTGAAGTGGAATAGAACATCGTACCGGGATTCTTCTCGGCCTTCTCGGCAAATTCTGCAAATGTCTTGGGGCCTTTCTCCGCGTTGACGGCAAGAATCAGAGGGTAACTGGCCAGGAGATTAATCGGCGTAAAATCCTCTGGGGTGTAACTGACTTTGTAGGCGAACTCATCCACGCCATAAAGGTTACCCGTGGCAAGCCCAAGCGTGTACCCATCTTTAGGTGCATTTGCCAGTGCATTGGAAGCGATCGTGCTCCCGGCACCGGGTCTGTTTTCTACAATGATGGGCTGGCCTAGTTTGTCCGACATTGCTGATGTGACTATACGAGCAATCGTATCGCCGGAACCACCCGCACTGTACCCGACCAACACCTTGATTGGACGGTCCGGATAGCCTTCAGCCTGCGCCGCCGTCATCGCGAACATCGCGCTTAACGCGCCGACAAGCACTGTGCGTTTGAGTTTCATATTGATTTCCCCGTTTTATTTATAAGTTTCTCCATCCATCATGGAGAAACTTGCACTTGATTACTGCGTGCCGGTTCATGAAACCAGAAAGACCCACTCAGGTCTAGAGATTCCCGACACAGAGCCCCAGACGTCCTCCCAGGTCCCACGGCCGGAGATTTCTACGCGGGGGGGGTCAGGCACGACATTGAACTAAACCGTGGGCCTTGGGGCGCCACGGACAGAACGCTCTCTCAACATTACTGGACCCGAAGAGTACGCCAGTATCAAACGATCTTTACCAGCCGTTGCGACCTCCTTCGACACCGCCCTCGCGGTCCACTTGACCCGAGTTGTAATAAAACGTGAGCAGACCATGCTACTCGCAAGGGAGTAAACCGCCACTCTCAACTGCCTGACATTTCTGGGTTATTCAGATCATATGAATCTCGCCATTTACTTACCTAACGCGTGTCGTGCAACCAGTGGCATTTACGTGCGCTTACATATTCGGGTTTACTCGAATGCTACTGACTTGTTAGAGTGAGAACCGTATCAAACGGACATTGGTGTCCTATCTGTCAGGAGAATGAATGAAGAAAAAGCTTTCTATTGCCGCAACCGGTACCGCCCTTCTCGCTACACTGGCATTTGCCCCAATCGCATCTGCAAACTCACAGACCAACCAGCAAGGGAACTCGCCCGCAACCTCACAGGTCACACCCGCCCAGCAAGCCGCACCCGCTACCGATTTCAGTGACCAGGATATCAAGACGTACGTCGCTGCTGCAGAGAAAGTCAACGAAATCACGAACGAATACAGGCCGAAAGTACAATCCGCACCGTCCGAGGCTGATCAGCAAGTGCTGATCCAGCAAGCGGATCAGGACATGGTCCGGGCCATTCGCGCAGAGGGAATCAGTGTGGATAAATTTCTGCAGATCAATCAGGCCGTTCAGGTTGACCAGAGTCTGGCCAACAGGGTCACCCAGATGATCAATTAACCACTCATTTGTTAATTGTTTGAGAGCGAATGCGCAAGCTCGGCTTGATGCTGCCGTCACCCGCTCGATACTCGCCAGGGAGGCTGCAGTGCCTCCCTGGATTATTTCAACCGAAATTCACGCATGGCCAAATCAACGAATGAATGTCGACAGCATTTGAAACTGCGTCAGAACAAACTTGCGGCGGACTGATCCTTAACCGTATCGATTGGGGGCGAGGTCTCCCTTCGTACATGAAAAGAAGAACAGCACGATCAGGTATAAAAAGAGCAGAATCCCGGGAATGACCAGAAAAAAACCAATCCACTCCGAATTCTCGCTGTAGAACAGTGCTGGAAACAGGAATGGCAGAATCAGGGTGAACGCCGGGATCATCAGAAACAGTCCGCCGATCCACCACCCTGAGCGGTTGATATCATGCAGGCGCCTCCATCCCACTGCCAGCGAAGGTAAAAGAAGACCTAGCCAGACGAGCGAACTGACTGGTCCATAGTCTTCCCCAAACGATGAAGTACCAAAGATGATTGAGTCGATGATCGACGCAATCATGTTGACAAAAATCGTGAAAAGAACGAAGTACCAATACTCGGAACGACTCGCTCTCCCCGAGAAATTCGCGTATTTATTCAAACACGTCGCAACAGCGCCGCTGAAGGTGCGACTAGGCGAATGAATATAAAGCCCGTCTGCTCCAATGTGCGGATTGCCGTTTCCCGGGCTCATCGCCCCTGAAGATCCAGACACCTTCGCATCGAAATACGTACCGGACCCTGACTTGACATCATTCATGCCGGATTCGGACGACCCATGACCTGGCGTGCGGCCAATTGGAGGCGGAACAGATTGCTTGAGGCCATTAAAGTGACGATCAGCCCTTTCCCAGTCCGCCATCCCCTCGGCCCAAACCAGTGTGGACGGATTAATGATGCCCTGCGAGATCAGACTCTCGAACTCGTCTGAGCGAACAGGGCCAACCTGTTTACCTTGAACCACGTAGTACCAGAGCTTTGCAATAGCCATACTGACCGATCCTTGCTTTTAATGTACAGCCTGATCATCTGACTGATAACGAGAACCTGAACCACCCCATGACTAAAGTCAGGGGCTTGCGCTCACAGTTGGTCATGTTACGCGAGCCAGTCCAGCAGTCCAGATACAACCATCATTGCGCGTTGTGACTCATTGGAAGACTACAACGGCCACACAGCAACTCGGCCTGACTCGATGCCCACGCTTTTGTATCACAGCCAGAACAGCTGAACTTCACCCTATCGACCTCCTTTCGGGGAGCAGGTGTAATCACGACCGATCGATCCGGGTTCGCAGGTACGATCGTCTGTACCGGTGGTGGCGTGAACTCCACCGCAAAACCCGACTCCTTCAGTGCCTGCTGACGTTGCTCGGCTGTGACCGACTCCCTTGGTGAGTAGCGGTCAAACCAGGACAACTCAAACCCATCGGCCAGCAGTCCCTTGCAAGACGCCATGAAAGGGCCTTCAGGCAGTATGTAGTGACTGACTGCTCGACCGACGGACTCACCACCAGGCAACCCGGTTGAACTGGGCTCTAGCCCGACGGATCGCATTCTGTCGGCCCACTCACGGTTGTGAGGATTAGATCGCGTCGGACTCCCGAAACAATCCTGCCAGTGGTGAACCATTTCATGAACCAGCGTTGAAAGAACTTCCTCAACGGGTCGAAGGGTAAAGAACCCTGGATGCAGGCCGAGCTCATCGATCATCTGCCCCTGACGATTCACGAACCGCTCCTTGTGATGATAGCCATAGTGACGACTCGAAGATCGCAATGTAATCAGGCATGGGGGCAAGCGACCTTCGAAGAGATCTCGATTGAAGTGATCGAAAGCCCGCTGCAACTGGGCGTAGAAAGCCACAGTCGGCATGCAGGCAGGCGGATCAGAAACATGGACATTCGGCTCACCGGAATTATCTGGCGCGGTCATCTCGACACTCTCATCTGATTCACAACGGGGCGTACTGGATTAAGGTTACAAGGAAACAGGGGTCGGACTGGCAGCTCGCATTGACAATATAAGCGAGTCACACAACTCCCTGAAGACAACTATTCTTTAGTGGCTGATTCAGGTGTGGAAGTACAACCTCATCGGATTTCGGCGAAAAACGACCATAGACGTCGCACTCATCCATTACGGCAAGACATCGACCGATTGCAATATTCATCGCATCAACCATCCATGAATCAAGCCTGACATGGCAGTACACCAGACAATACATAGAACTCACTCGAACACCCGCCTGGCACTCAGGACAATTGTCGACACGATCGACACAGATCGCTTCACCCGGATACCGTGCTACACGAACACACGCATCATTTGCGAGAGGGTCATCGAAGTCAACTTACGGTTATCGCAAACTGCCATCGAGACACTGCACCAGATCTGGCGACAGAAGGATCATCTCGGAGAAACTGATACCGCTCACCGCCGAGCTCTATACATGTGACTCCGATCGGAAGAGGGAATGGATAGGCAGCCTTTGACTCAAAATAACTTGCTGTCTTATGGAAGTCCAGATCAAACACACCGAGAACGGATACGCATTCATCAACTTCAGTTTTCTGGGACCAGGATGTCCATGACTACCCAACCCGATACCAGATAGCCAGTCAAGTTTGCGCTCGAGTTGATCAAACGGATTCCTAGAGGTCGCGATATCACAGCGAGTGAGTTGCACAGATATTGAATGGCCTGCGGAACTGAACGCAGCAAGCGCAGCATCGAAAGACAACTTGAGAATCTGGTCAGGAAGTTTGCTCTCGAGCGATACGACCGAAGCAAACCGTTTTTGGGTATCGCTGGAAAGTACAGGCTCGAGGGCTCTGCCTGCCAATGCTCAATGAGCAGGAATCCCTGTTGCTGGCACTCGCACATCAGTACTTGCAGAACCGGCTACCCGTTTCCGCGATGCAGTCCATGGAAGGCCATGGAAGGCTTCTTCTTCCAGGCCCGCAGTAATCTGGCCGGTGCCGAGAGATCAACGCCAGAGAGCCTGTGGTTGCGCAAGGTGCGGGTGGTCATTGCGACTCAGCCCCTGATGCCAGCCAGGATCCATTCCGACGTATTCGAAGCAGTCACAGCCGCGCTCTACAGCAATCTCCGGCTGAACATTGACTATCTGAACGTTTCCAGAAAACAGGCGGCCAGCTATCGTGTTATGCCACTAGGCCTGGCCCAAAAAGGTCCCCGACGGTATCTGGTGCGTCGATTCGAGGGCGACGACAATGAACGCAGTCTCGCCATCCACCGCATCCAGCAGGCAGAGGCATCCGGATTGAACTTCGAGTCGACAGCTCAGTTCAGTCTGGCTTGCTATGACGCAGAGGGACGGTTCGGTTCTGGGGAAGGAAGAAAGATCCAACTATCCTTCTGCATCACGCGAGAGGCTGGCCAGCATCTGCTGGAAACGCCTCATTGCGCAGACCAGGTCGTCGAAAAAATCGCGTATGGACTTCAGGTGGTACATGCCACCGTCATTGACTCCGGTCAGTTGACATGGTGGCTCAATGGTTTCGGCCAGGACGTCTGGAACATCCGGAACATCCGGAACATCCGGAAGTGCCCGGCCGCCTCTACTAATACTTGAACGCTAATACAGCAAACTATCGTGGCAACAAATTCGCCTTGGCCAAGTCAAGCACCTCACCCATGCGTCCATCCATGACGGCGCGCAATCCCCAGAGACTGAACCCTTTGACCTGTTCGAGATGAATAGTTGGTGGCAGGATCAGTTCCTGCTTGGCGGTCACTACATCAAGCAACGCCGGGCCATCATGAGCCAGAAACTCGTCAATCGCTGACGGTAGCTGACTCGCCTTCTCGACCCTTACTCCATACAGACCGATGGCTCGTGCAAGCGCTGCAAAATCCGGGTTCTCGAGATCAACGCCAGTCTCCACAAAACCAGCCGCTTTCATCTCGATGGCGACAAACCCAAGCACACCGTTATTGAAGACGACCACTTTGACAGGCAGATTATGCTGCTTGAGCGAAATCAGATCCCCCATCAACATCGACAGTCCACCGTCGCCAGAAAAAGTGACAACCTGACGCCTGGGGCTGGCTGCCTGAATACCGATCGCTTGTGGCATGGCATTGGCCATCGAACCATGAGCCAGTGACCCAATCAACCGGCGCTTGCCATTCATCTTGATGTAACGGGCAGCCCAGACAGTGCAGGTTCCCACATCAGCCGTGAACACGGCAGCATCAGACGCCTTGTCACTTAGCAGACTCGCCAGGTACTGCGGATGAATCTGTTCGCGACCCTCATGACTGACGGCCAGACTGTCGAGTCCTTCGCGCGCCTTGCCATAATGGACCAGAGACGCATCCAGAAACGCTCGGTCCTTCTTCTCGGCCAGATGAGGCAGAACCGCCCGTATGGTTTGGGCGACGTCGCCAACGAGTCCGAGAGAAATCCTGGCGCGACGGCCCAGGTTTTCAGGTCGGATATCGATCTGAATCACTTGAACGTCCTGCGGCAGAAACTGCTTGTACGGGAAGTCGGTACCGAGCATCAGCAGCAGATCACAACTGTGCATGGCAACATAACCGGATGAGAACCCGATGAAGCCAGTCATCCCAACGTCAAACGGATTGTCATATTCCACATGCTCCTTGCCGCCCAGCGCATGCACAATGGGACTTTTGAGCGTGCTGGCAAGTTCAAGCAACTCTGCGTGAGCCCCGGCACATCCGCGCCCCGCAAAAACGGTGATCCGCCTGGCGTCGTTAAGCGCTTTGGCAAGAGACAGGATGTCGCTGTCTTGCGGCACCACCTTGGGCACTGATGGCAAAAGGCCCGCTTTGCTACTGTTTCCAGAAACTGGAACCGATTCCAGGGCAATGTCCCCAGGGATGACGACGACCGCTACGCCTCGCTTGCCGACAGCAGCCCGGATCGCATTGTCCAGCACAAATGGTAGTTGCCGAACATCGGAAACAAGTTCGCAGTAATGGCTACATTCACGAAACAGTTCCTGTGGGTGTGTCTCCTGAAAGTAGCCTCCACCAATCTCGGCGGACGGGATATGAGCCGCAATCGCCAGCACCGGCGTTCGCGTTCGGTGTGCATCAAACAGACCGTTAATGAGATGCAGATTACCGGGGCCACAGGATCCCGCACAAACGGCTATCTCTCCCGTAATCTGGGACTCCCCGCAGGCAGCAAATGCGGCGACTTCCTCGTGTCGCAACCCCACCCACTCAATATCCGGCTGCTGCCTGACGGCCTCTGTCAACCCATTCAGACTGTCTCCGACTACACCGTAGATTCGTTTGACACCAATCTCGACCAACGTGTCAATGATCAGGCTTGCTCCGTTTCTCGTCTTCATGCAACACCCATACTGATGAACTCTCCCATTGCTAAACCCCTTGCGTCGTTGTAGCGGGGGTTTCGCGGGTCACAGACTTTGACTTGGCGCGTTGCCGCGCCAGCGGTCCTGGTCTCGCCGCCGCCGCCCGTTCCAGGCATGTGCGCATCGTTCAATTGGCTCGTTTCACGAACCGACCCGGTTCGTCCGTGTCCGCTCAACGTCAGAATCCGGAAGCCCTCCACACAAAAGCACAGCATGGATAAGACCGGGGTACAAAGTGTGCGTGCGTAATCTCGGGCACATGAAACACGTCCACGCCAACGTTGTCATGACTGGCCTCGATATTACTTGGAAAGCATGAAGGCAGCTACAGAATTCGAATGCGGTACACGCCAGAAAAAGTGGATCACGCGCAGACTTGATGCAAACACTTCAAACCGACCACACACACACCTTGATCGATCAACGCCTGAGCAAGTCGCTGTTTCGGTACACTTCAAAGCAATCATCCAATTTATGAGAATTTTGAGAGGGTTTTCAACCAATGAACGCATCATCGCGCCGTATGCTTGCTGTCGATGCCCCCATCATCCCTACCGTTGCGGCGCTGGTTCGTGACAATCCTGGCACGATCTCGCTTGGTCAGGGCGTCGTGAATTACGGACCTCCGCAGGCTGCAATCGATGCAATCCCGGATCTCATGCGTGATGTCCAACTCAACAAGTACCAGGCAGTCCTGGGACATCCGGCGCTCGTTGAGGCCCTCTCTTCCAAGCTCAGCCAGGATAACGATATCGGGCTGGACGGGCAGTCCACGCTCATGGTGACTGCTGGCAGCAATATGGCCTTCCTGAACTGTCTACTGGCCGTCACCGACCCGGGTGACGAGGTGATTTTGCCTTTGCCGTTTTATTTCAACCACGAAATGGCGATCCGGATGTGTGGTTGTGTGCCCGTAACCGTGCGCACCCATGACGACTGGAGTCTCGACGTGGACGCTATCAGATCCGCTATCACCCCACGCACACGGGCAGTTGTGACTGTCTCGCCCAACAATCCCACAGGTGCGGTCTACTCGAAGGAATCGCTGATCGCAGTCAACACCCTCTGTGCGGACAATGGTCTATACCATTTCAGTGATGAGGCATACGAATATTTCACCTATGAAGGACGAACACAGTTCTCCCCAGGCTCGCTACCCGGAGCATCCGGCCACACCATTTCGTTCTTTTCCATGTCAAAGAACTACGGCATGGCAAGCTGGCGCGTCGGATACGTCGTGTTTCCAAGTCGCCTGACCGAAGCTATGACCAAGGTCCAGGACACCAACCTGATCTGTGCGCCAGTCGTGTCGCAACTGCTGGCAGTCGAAGCACTCAAGCACGGCCGCGAGTGGATCGCACCGAAGGTAGAAGCACTTTCCAAAGTGAGGCTGGATGTTTTTGAAGTGCTCTCCACACTGGGTGACATTGTTCAGTTTCCCAAGACAGAGGGAGCGTTTTACATTCTGATGAAGTTGCCGCCACTGGCAGAAGGATCTGATCCGATGGCATTCAATCGCCACATGGCACAGCAACACCAGGTCGCAACAGTACCGGGCTTTGCGTTCGGTCTGACCGACCCGCAAACGGGCAACTATCAGCGCCTGTCTTATGGTGCACTGGATGCGCAGAGTGTGACTGAGGGCGTCAACCGATACGTCGAGGCAGTCAAAAGCTGGTACCAGATTTGACGCTCCCGGCTTGGCTTGTTCCAATATCGAAGGCACGATGAAGGTTATGCGCGCTCCTATATGAGATGACAGGAGTCACGCATCTGATAGCGCCTCGTAGCATCGTACGAGACGGCTGATGACATCAGACTTGATCGAATGGCGATGAGTGAGAATACCAATCACCCGTCGGTGCGACTCATCTCTCAAAGGCCGTTTGCGGATCTCCAGACTATTAATGAGCTTGGAGTCAATGTCCGGCACGACTGATACGCCTAGCCCTGCCTCCACCATGAGTGCAATCGCAAGAATGGAGCTCAACTCCACCACCTCGGTTGGATGAACATTCAAGTTCACCAGGAATCGCTCTGCCTGCTTGCCCCCAGCCAGGTTGCGGTCATAGCGAATGAGCGGATTCTCTCTGAGCAATGTTTCAGGATCATCCTCTTTCGTTCGCGCTGACGTCAACAAAACCAGTGGCTCCTGTCGGAAGACGTGCCAGAGCATGGACTTTGGGAAAGCAAAGTTCGGTTCGATACAGATCACGGCGTCGAGCTCATTGTTTTGCAAGCAGCCGATCAATTCGGACGAGTGTCCTGAACGGATCGATACATGAAGTGAGGGGCACTCTGACCTTAGACTATTGAGCACTCTGGGCAAGAAACTCAGTAGTGCCGTGTTGATGGCTCCTAGGCGCAACTCCCCGGCAAGAGGGCTGATATTGACCATGAATTTCAGATTATCAACGCTCGCCACAATCGCTCTGGCATTGGCTGCCAGCATATGTCCGGCCTGCGTCGGCCTGACCGTCCTGCCAGCACGCTCGACCAGCTGCACCTCAAGCTCCTTCTCCAGAGCCCGTATCTGCTGAGCCACAGCAGCCGGCGTGATATCCAGGCGACGAGCCGCTTCGGACATAGAGCCAGAGTCAACGGTAAGCAGAAAACTTCTCAAAAAATCAGTATCCATATAACAATAGTAATTGTATTAATTGATACAACATAAAGATAGTTTATCTTTAGTTAGCCAGGTTGCAGAATATTGTCATCATCTATCAGGTAACGTGATATGCGAAGCAAACTGTTCGTCCCGGGTTCAAGACCCGAGTTATTCAACAAGGCGTTGACTGGCCCATCCGATGGGTTGTCCTTCGACCTGGAAGACGCTGTCAGAGAAGAGCGCAAGCAGCAAGCAAGATCCGAACTTGCCACATTTCTTTGTTCGGACGCAGTCATCCAGTCCGACAAGACCATGATTGTCCGCGTCAATGGTCTGGAGACATCACACTTTCTGGCTGATCTGGAATCTGTGGTGTGTGCACGCATCGACATTATCAACATTCCCAAAGCAGAGTCAGCCGAAGATGTGCGATACGCCGCCCGATGTATCGAACAGGCGGAGCAACGCAAAGGTCTCGGTGGTGCGCGACAGCAGCCGATCCAGATATTGGTCAACATCGAAACACCTAAGGCGCTTCGAATTGCCCATGAGCTCGGTGCAGCGGACAAGCGCGTGTTCGGGTTGCAACTCGGTCTGGGAGATCTGTTTGAGCCTCACGGCATCGACCGTCGCCAGCCTGTGGCAATCCAGGCAGCCATGTTTCAGATTGCCATGGCTGCCCATGAGAATGGATTGCGTGTGTATGACGGTGCATTCGCCAATGTGAGCGACAAGGACGGATTCCGCAACGAGGCCCTACTCGCGAAAAGCCTTGGCTTTGACGGTAAGAGCTGTATTCATCCGTCGCAGGTCGATTCCGTCAACGAAGTGTTTAGGCCAACGCAAGAGGAAATCGAGTTTTCTTTGAAAGTCGTGCAAGCAGAAGCGCAGGCAAAGGAAAGCGCCGTAGGCGCATTTTTAGTGGAGGGCAGGATGATTGATGCACCGTTCGTAGAACGTGCCAACAGCATTCTGAAAATGGCAAAACAATTGGGACTGATTACACAATGAAAAAAATTCTATCCATGGCAGTGCTGTCAAGTGCACTTGCCTTTACTACGATTCAGCCCGTGGCTGCGCAGAGTGCATTCCCGGACAAGACAATCACGATCGTGGTCCCCTATTCGGCAGGTGGTTCGAACGATCGCTTTGCCAGACTCGTTGCCGGTGGTCTGAGCAAAGAGCTGGACGTCCCGGTGGTAGTCGATAACCGTCCGGGTGCGAGTGGCGTGACCGGATCCATGCAGGTTGCCCGTGCTGCACCTGACGGATACACCCTGTTAGTCGTTTCCTCAAGCATGACAACCAATGAGGCGGTACGCCCGAGAGAAGACTTCAACCCCGTCAAAAATCTGACTCCGGTTGCCATGCTGGCAAAGGGGCCCTTTATTGTGGCAGTCAACAATGAGTTTCCCGCTAAAACACCACAGGAGTTCGTTGAGCTGATCAAGGCAAACCCCGGAAAATTCAACTATGCATCATCCGGCATCGGCAGTAGCAACCAGTTTGCAACCGAATTGCTGCAGATGTTGGCTGGTCTGGAGTCTGTTCACGTTCCATACAAAGGCATGGCGCAAGCGACCACTGATCTGATCGGTGGTCAGACCGAGATTCTGATCGCGAGCGGTCCATCTTTACTGCCCCACATCCGGGGTGAGCGGGCTCGTGCAATTGGTGTGACGAGTCTGAATGAAAGTGCGATCGCACCCGACCTGGTCCCGATTTCCAGCGTTGTTCCCGGCTATGAATTTGAGCTATGGTGGGGTGTGTTCGCACCGGCCGGATTACCAGCTGACATCCAGGAATTGCTGAACACCAAGATCAATGCGGTGATTAATGCGCCCGAGATGCGCCAGACTTTCCTCAATGATGGTGCAGAGGCGGCGCCGACATCCGCAGAAGACTTTGGCAAGCGTGTAGCTGATGATATCGATCGCTGGAAAGACCTCGCCAAACGCCAGAACATCACGGTTAACTGATCTATGAGTTTCGTATCCAATCAACGCGGTGGCCCATTATCCGGGGTCAAGGTTCTTGATCTAAGTGCATATATTGCCGGACCCTATGGATGTGCCCTGCTCGCAGATCAGGGCGCAGATGTGATCAAAGTCGAGTCCCCGGCGGGTGACAACCTGCGCAACTATCCCTCCACCCTTGAGAATGAAAGCCGTGCGTTTCTAGGAGTCAACCGCAGTAAGCTTGGCCTGGTGCTTGACCTCAAAAGCGAAACGGACAAAGGCCACCTGCTTGATCTGGTACGAGACGCTGACGTGCTGGTTCACAACTTCAGACCTTCCGTTCCAGCCAGACTGGGGATTGACTACGACACTCTCAGCCAGACCAACCCGAGGCTGATCTACTGTGCACTCACCGGGTTCGGCGATGCGGGTCCTCTGAAAGACAAAGCGGGATACGATCAAGTGTTGCAGTCCATGACTGGAATGTGTGCCATGCAGGCCAAGCCCGACGGTCCCCCAGAAATTCTGTACGGTTCAGTCGTGGACTTTTATGCTGCTGCCATGCTCAGCTCAGCGGTCAGCTCTGCCCTCTACGAACGTGAAAAAAGCGGTACAGGCCAATATGTCGGGGTATCGCTCATGCGTGCGGCCCTCACGATGCAGTCAACACGATTAGTCTGGGCCGACAACGAAGGCAGTGAAGTCAGTCGAGACATGCGATCGGGCGGGGTCACCGGCATACACCCGACCCTGGATGGATACATCTACATTTCAGCCAACACGCCCCGCTTCTGGCAGGCCTTATGCGATAAAACCGGGGTCAGCCACCTCGCCAAGGACGAGCGATTCGACACGGTCAAAAAACGTGCGATGCACAAAGACGAAATCGTTTCGACGTTACGTGAAGCTCTGAGCAAGAAGTCCGCGCTGGAGTGGGAGGCCATTTTCGGTGATGAAGTTCCATGCTCTGCCGTGCGTCGGGTAGAAGATATGTTCGATCACCCACAGGTGCTTGCGCAGGAGTTGATTGGATCTTTCGACTACCCCGGAGTGGGCGAATATCGTGCTTTTCAGAATCCGTTTCACTTCGGACGGACACCCTGCCCTCCTGCCTCACCTGCACCAGCCCTTGATCAACACGGTGACATGATAAGAAGCAGCATCGAACGTGCTGGCAAAGAATGAGATGCAAGGATACCGAACCAGCACCTACGCTTAACAGATGACAACAACTGCCAGAATGTTGTCTGGTTTCCTGCCTCAGGTTCCAGGGAGTCGTGTCTCGATCCAGACACTCCTGGAACCTGTTTCTGCTGTCAATCCGCTGTATTAGCCCTGATTGAGCAGATAGGCAGCCCGTCTCGCAACCACCATCGGGTTGCGTCAGGCACGACGAGCAAATCGGGTTAACCGCGAGAAGCTGACCCCTCCTGCGAACAATCCGGCCAATGCACCAAGCCAGAGTGCCGTCTCAATACCATCAACCGGACGGATCGACAGACAGAACGCCACAGCCGCCGCCCCGATTGATTGTCCAAGCAATCGGGAAGTAGCAAGAATACCCCCCGCACTCCCGCTGCGTTCGCGTGGAGCGCTACTCATGAGTGCAACCATGTTGGGAGACTGAAACAACCCAAAACCGATTCCACATAGAATCAGTCGCCAGGCGATGTCAAATATCCCGGCGGACTCAGGCATCGTAGAAATCAAACCAAGACCAATAGACACAATCAACATCCCGATACCACCAAGCATTCCAGGCGCGATGCGCTCAGACAAGGGAGCAGCAACCAATGTCATCAGTGCCAGCGTTGCTGGCCAGGGGGTGATCAATAGTCCTGCCTCAACCTGGCTATACCCGAGCTTGAACATAAAAAGCATCGGCAAGGCCACAAACACGAGTCCTTGAACGGCGAAGGAACAGATCGCGGTAATAGACGAGAGCGCAAAAATCCGAATACGGAATAAATCGAGCGCTAGCACTGGTGCGGTCACGCCCGCTTCCCGTTTTCGCAAAAAGTAGGCCAAGACAACCGTAAGGCCAAGTGCCGTCAATGCAACCGACCAACGGAGGTGACCGGCATTCGAAATCACGGTCAACAAGGCTGCAAACATCAATGCACATATTGAGGCTGCTACCTTGTCAAAACGTCGGACATTGCGCTCGGTGTCAGGCAAACCCATAGTAGCCATCAGCAGCGCGACCAAGGCCACAGGCACATTAAGAAAGAACAGCCATGGCCAATCAGCCACAGATAGAACAGCAGACGTGGTGGTGGGTCCAGCAGTAAATGCCACTCCCACTACCATCGCGTACAAACCGAGCCCACGTCCAAGCTTGTTTGGCGGATAAACGCACTTGATCAGAGCAGGCGTTGTGGCCGAAACTGCTGCTGCCCCCAGGCCGACCAACCCGCGTGCCGCCGTGAGTCCAGCCAGTGATCCAGACGTTCCTGCAAGTACAGAACCTGCTGCAAATACCACTAATCCAAGCATGAAGACCTTACGATGCCCAAAAATCTCGCCAAGGGCAGCCAACGGCAGCAAAGCTGAGACGACCGCTAGGTAATAAGTATTGATAATCCAGATGGTACTTGCGGGGCTTACACCGAGCCCGGAAGCAATAGCGGGTATGGCTGTACTCGTAAGCGAAATATCCAACGTGACGATAATGACCCCCAGCATGATCGCGAAGATTGCTCCGCGATCCAACCTGTGCGGTTGGGCATCCAGATCAACGATAGCCATCAACATAACTCCAAAAACCATGAAAGGACCGTGCGATCATTAATGATCAAATCTGCAACAAGGGTCTCACTGAAAACCTTCGCTAGTTAACGCTCATGAGCACCCTAAATATAGGCGAACAGACAAGCACATGCCTTGCTAGCGTGACCTGTACCAACTCGTCCTTGTTGACGACACCACGCTCTTGACACAAACGACCTTGACAAAGCAAGGCGTTCTCTCCTGACACAAACAAGCTACTCTTACCCGGGGTGAAGCCCAGGAAAACGTAGGATTGAATGAGGTTGTTCTGGCGTCTATGGTGAAACGCATGCGGCACAGACCTGAGCTTTCATTCTGTCTGTCTCCTGGCAGCCACTTCGCGAGTCAAACACTGAACCAGACAGGAACAAGCTCTTCATGGAAATCATTCATGCAAAAGGTCTACCAGCACCCAAAGGCCATTACAGTCTGGCAATCCTGTCAAATGGTCTGCTGTTCGCCTCGGGCATTCTGCCCGAAGAACTCCCTGCTAGCCAGACGGATAGCTTCGAGCGCCAGGTGATATCTGCTCTTAAACGCGCCAAAGGAGTACTTGAAGCAGGCCACAGCTCAATGAATCAGATCAATGAACTTTCCCATCGCTAAACTCCTTGCGTCGTTGTAGCGGGGGTTTCGCGGGTCACAGACTTTGTCTTGGCGCGTTGCCATGCCAGCGGTTTGAGTCTCGCCGCCACGCCCGTCCCAGGCGTGTGCGCATCGATGAGGTCCTCGCATGCGCTGTTTTGATCGCGCAGCATCGTGAGACCCCAGTGCGTTTCGTAGTACCCGCAGGGGTGCGCCCATGCAGGGCGCACCAAGTAAAAAACCCTCGCTTTTGAGGGCGAGGGTTTTTTGTAATGAGGAGCCTGACGATGACCTACTTTCACAGATGTCCATCCACTATCATCGGCGCAAAGGCGTTTCACTGTCCTGTTCGGGATGGGAAGGAGTGGTGCCACCTTGCTATGGTCGTCAGGCGAAGGGGTTGGCGGTACTGGGGTTGAGTCCAGTTCCGCCGGATCGGGAAGAAGCGTGTTCAACGAGTCGCTGCGCAAGTGGCAGCGGGGTTGGATGTATGGTGTTGGTTGCGTTTTGAGGCGCACTATTGACTATTTTGTTTCGGCACACTTGGCTATAACCAGCAAAGTTATAGGATCAAGCCGCACGGGCAATTAGTATCGGTTAGCTAAGTGCATTACTGCACGTACACACCCGACCTATCAACGTTCTGGTCTTGAACGACCCTTCAGGGGGCTCGAGGCCCCGGGATACCTAATCTTCAGACGAGTTTCCCGCTTAGATGCCTTCAGCGGTTATCTCTTCCGTACTTAGCTACCCGGCAATGCCATTGGCATGACAACCGGTACACCAGAGGTACGTCCACTCCGGTCCTCTCGTACTAGGAGCAGGCTCCGTCAAGTATCCAACGCCCACGGCAGATAGGGACCAAACTGTCTCACGACGTTTTAAACCCAGCTCACGTACCTCTTTAAATGGCGAACAGCCATACCCTTGGGACCGGCTACAGCCCCAGGATGAGATGAGCCGACATCGAGGTGCCAAACACCGCCGTCGATATGAACTCTTGGGCGGTATCAGCCTGTTATCCCCAGAGTACCTTTTATCCGTTGAGCGATGGCCCTTCCATTCAGAACCACCGGATCACTATGTCCTGCTTTCGCACCTGTTCGACTTGTCAGTCTCACAGTCAAGCACGCTTATGCCATTGCACTATCAGCACGATTTCCGACCGTACCTAGCGTACCTTCGAACTCCTCCGTTACACTTTAGGAGGAGACCGCCCCAGTCAAACTGCCCACCATGCACTGTCCCCAACCCGGATCACGGGCCAAGGTTAGAATCGCAAACAAACCAGGGTGGTATTTCAAGGATGGCTCCACGCGATCTGGCGACCACGTTTCTGCGCCTCCCACCTATCCTACACAAGCCGGTTCACAATCCAATGCAAAGCTACAGTAAAGGTTCATGGGGTCTTTCCGTCTAGCCGCGGGTAGATTGCATCATCACAAACACTTCAACTTCGCTGAGTCTCAGGAGGAGACAGTGTGGCCATCGTTACGCCATTCGTGCAGGTCGGAACTTACCCGACAAGGAATTTCGCTACCTTAGGACCGTTATAGTTACGGCCGCCGTTTACCGGGGCTTCGATCAAGAGCTTGCACCCCATCACTTAACCTTCCGGCACCGGGCAGGCGTCACACCCTATACGTCGACTTTCGTCTTGGCAGAGTGCTGTGTTTTTAATAAACAGTCGCAGCCACCGATTCTCTGCGGCCCCTTCATGCTCCGAGCGCAGGCTCTTCACACTACCGGGGCATACCTTCTCCCGAAGTTACGGTATCAATTTGCCGAGTTCCTTCTCCTGAGTTCTCTCAAGCGCCTTGGAATATTCATCCCGTCCACCTGTGTCGGTTTGCGGTACGGTCTCGTATGGCTGAAGCTTAGAGGCTTTTCCTGGAACCACTTCCAATCACTTCGCGACACTTGGTCGCTCGTGCCACACCCTTGAATCACGCGCCCGGATTTGCCTAAGCGCCTTCTACAGTGCAGCAACAGGGACTTCCAACACCCTGATGACCTTCCGCGATCCGTCCCCCCATCGCACCATACGACGGTACTGGAATATTAACCAGTTTCCCATCAGCTACGCATCTCTGCCTCGCCTTAGGGGCCGACTCACCCTGCGCCGATGAACGTTGCGCAGGAAACCTTGGACTTACGGCGAGGGGGCTTTTCACCCCCTTTATCGCTACTCATGTCAGCATTCGCACTTCTGATACCTCCAGCAGCCTTTACAAGCCACCTTCGCAGGCTTACAGAACGCTCTCCTACCGCGTGTACAAAGTACACACCCGCAGCTTCGGTCTATCGCTTAAGCCCCGTTACATCTTCCGCGCAGGACGACTCGATCAGTGAGCTATTACGCTTTCTTTAAAGGATGGCTGCTTCTAAGCCAACCTCCTGACTGTCTATGCCTTCCCACTTCGTTTCCCACTGAGCGATAGTTGGGGACCTTAGCTGGCGGTCTGGGTTGTTTCCCTCTTGAGTCCGGACGTTAGCACCCGGTGCTCTGTCTCCCACGCTGTACTTGCCGGTATTCGGAGTTTGCCATGGTTTGGTAAGTCGCCATGACCCCCTAGCCATAACAGTGCTCTACCCCCGGCAGTAATACGTGAGGCACTACCTAAATAGTTTTCGGAGAGAACCAGCTATTTCCAGGTTTGTTTAGCCTTTCACCCCTATCCACAGCTCATCCCCTAATTTTTCAACATTAGTGGGTTCGGTCCTTCAGCACGTGTTACCGTGCCTTCAACCTGGCCATGGATAGATCACCTGGTTTCGGGTCTACACCCAGCGACTGAATCGCCCTGTTCGGACTCGCTTTCGCTACGCCTGCCCTATTCGGTTAAGCTTGCCACTGAATGTAAGTCGCTGACCCATTATACAAAAGGTACGCAGTCACCCCTCAAGGAGGCTCCTACTGTTTGTATGCATGCGGTTTCAGGATCTATTTCACTCCCCTTCCGGGGTTCTTTTCGCCTTTCCCTCGCGGTACTGGTTCACTATCGGTCGATCACGAGTATTTAGCCTTGGAGGATGGTCCCCCCATCTTCAGACAGGATTTCACGTGTCCCGCCCTACTTGTCGTACGCCTAGTTCCACAATCGTGATTTCGTCTACAGGGCTATCACCTGCTATGGCCACGCTTTCCAGCGTATTCAACTATCACAACTGCTAAATCGTACAGGCTGATCCGATTTCGTTCGCCACTACTTTCGGAATCTCGGTTGATTTCTTTTCCTCGGGTTACTTAGATGTTTCAGTTCACCCGGTTCGCCCTCGCTGGCCTATGTATTCAGCCAGGAGTACCTCCCTTACAGAAGGTGGGTTTCCCCATTCGGATATCTGCGGATCAAAGCTTGTTTGCCAGCTCCCCGCAGCTTTTCGCAGGCTGCCACGTCCTTCTTCGCCTGTGATCGCCAAGGCATCCACCACATGCACTTAGTCACTTGATCCTATAACCTTGCAGGCTATAGGCTTTACTTGCTTTGCTGAGTTTTCGCGTTTGTGTGCCGTTCTTCCTTTCAAGGCTCCAATCCTGTCATCTGCGTCTTGCAACACACACGACCCGATCGGTCTCGAGTAAGAACAAATTACTACTAATGCAATCACAACCCGTATTCACGTCACTGCGCACACCCTCAAACTCGCCCGCCTCCTGTAAGGCCGGCCCGCTTGACAATGCACCACGCAAATACTATTTTCTCGTTGTGCTTCTTCCTGATTGTTAAAGAACAAAGTGTTAAGTCTCTCGACTACGCAAAGTGCTGCCGCTTCACCGCAAACCCGACTCTCGCCTGACTTGCCGCACTACAACAGCCCTCTGCACAGTACGCAGAGATGAAATCTCTAGCCAAGCCCGCCACTATAGCACACTTGCCTAAAACACCTCAGCTCTACACACTGGTGTTGGTGGAGGATGACGGGATCGAACCGACGACCCCCTGCTTGCAAAGCAGGTGCTCTCCCAGCTGAGCTAATCCCCCAGTACCCGATCTTGGTGGGTCTGGTTGGATTCGAACCAACGACCCCCGCCTTATCAAGACGGTGCTCTAACCGACTGAGCTACAGACCCAACCGACCCAGCATCTCTTAACCCTTTGAACATCCGAACAACCGATAAGTGTGAACAGCTAACTTGCCAACTCCCCCTGGCGCACTGCACTGAACCTACATCCAGTCCAACACCAGAGCCTTTCTCTTAAAGGAGGTGATCCAGCCGCACCTTCCGATACGGCTACCTTGTTACGACTTCACCCCAGTCATGAATCCCACCGTGGTAATCGCCCTCCTTGCGGTTAGGCTAACTACTTCTGGTGAAACCCACTCCCATGGTGTGACGGGCGGTGTGTACAAGACCCGGGAACGTATTCACCGCGACATTCTGATCCGCGATTACTAGCGATTCCGACTTCATGCAGTCGAGTTGCAGACTGCAATCCGGACTACGATCGGGTTTCTGGGATTAGCTCCCCCTCGCGGGTTGGCAACCCTCTGTCCCGACCATTGTATGACGTGTGAAGCCCTACCCATAAGGGCCATGAGGACTTGACGTCATCCCCACCTTCCTCCGGTTTGTCACCGGCAGTCTCATTAGAGTGCCCTTTCGTAGCAACTAATGACAAGGGTTGCGCTCGTTGCGGGACTTAACCCAACATCTCACGACACGAGCTGACGACAGCCATGCAGCACCTGTGTTCCGGTTCTCTTGCGAGCACTCCCAAATCTCTTCGGGATTCCAGACATGTCAAGGGTAGGTAAGGTTTTTCGCGTTGCATCGAATTAATCCACATCATCCACCGCTTGTGCGGGTCCCCGTCAATTCCTTTGAGTTTTAATCTTGCGACCGTACTCCCCAGGCGGTCAACTTCACGCGTTAGCTGCGCTACCAAGGCCCGAAGGCCCCAACAGCTAGTTGACATCGTTTAGGGCGTGGACTACCAGGGTATCTAATCCTGTTTGCTCCCCACGCTTTCGTGCATGAGCGTCAGTGTCATCCCAGGGGGCTGCCTTCGCCATCGGTGTTCCTCCGCATATCTACGCATTTCACTGCTACACGCGGAATTCCACCCCCTCTGACGCACTCTAGCCCGGTAGTTAAAAATGCAGTTCCAAGGTTAAGCCCTGGGATTTCACATCTTTCTTTCCGAACCGCCTGCGCACGCTTTACGCCCAGTAATTCCGATTAACGCTTGCACCCTACGTATTACCGCGGCTGCTGGCACGTAGTTAGCCGGTGCTTATTCTGCAGGTACCGTCATCCACCCGGAGTGTTAGCCCGGGCGATTTCTTTCCTGCCAAAAGTGCTTTACAACCCGAAGGCCTTCGTCGCACACGCGGGATGGCTGGATCAGGGTTGCCCCCATTGTCCAAAATTCCCCACTGCTGCCTCCCGTAGGAGTCTGGGCCGTGTCTCAGTCCCAGTGTGGCTGGTCGTCCTCTCAAACCAGCTACGGATCGTTGCCTTGGTAGGCCTTTACCCCACCAACTAGCTAATCCGATATCGGCCGCTCCAATAGTGAGAGGTCTTGCGATCCCCCCCTTTCCCCCGTAGGGCGTATGCGGTATTAGCCACTCTTTCGAGTAGTTATCCCCCGCTACTGGGTACGTTCCGATACATTACTCACCCGTTCGCCACTCGCCGCCAGACCGAAGTCCGCGCTGCCGTTCGACTTGCATGTGTAAAGCATCCCGCTAGCGTTCAATCTGAGCCAGGATCAAACTCTTCAGTTTAATCTCTGTATTACTCCATACTGACAGATCGCTCTGCCCGTACGGCGCTTGTACTCAAAAGCTTGACAAGGTGCCTAAAGCCCTAAAGCTCCAGACTTCCTTACCTTGCTTCAATGTGAGCACACTTCTATTGCTTGATGACTCCAGCATCGCCCGGCACCACTTGCGCAGCACCAGCCAACACTTCAAAGGTCGTCAGCGATATCAGCTGCCCACACTTATCGGTTGTTCAATTGTTAAAGAGCGTCTCGACTTCCTGTCGATTCCAGAATTATAACACACTCCGGAAGATCCTGCAACTTACTGCGATTTGCCAGAAGTTACTGCTTTTTCTGACCGCGTTCGGCGCTTTTACAGCACCGCCGCCTCGCACTTCCCGCTGTCCGTTCGTTTGTTCGTTCAGCAAAGAAGCGAGATTATGAACCTCTTTTTTCTTGCTGTCAAATCAACCTGCCAGACATCAAAAATTTTATTTCCTGCACGTGACTGACATCAAGTTGTCACAAATCAGATCATAACCCTTTTTTAACAGTCATGGCAAACATGCCCGTTTTCGGCGCCTGTCATGCACGACTATCGCGCAGGACCGTTCGTTTGCTGGGCATGTACTATTGTCACAGTTCGAACAATGTATTCTGGACCCGGGGCAATTGCCGCAAAAATTGTCACCTTATTTCGCTGCGGCTCACAGCCGTCGCAGACCAGTTTACGGCTTTGCCCGAAGACGCAGCAATCGATGCGCATTCTTGTGTGAACAATATATCGACACAGACCATCAAGTCTGATTGAAAAAATCCGACATGGCGTGTTCAACCAGGTTCACACAACATCCGCCAAGTGCGAGCCCCTTGCCGTAGTCTTCCTTGACGATCGGGCCCGGATCAAGCACCGTCCTTTACACACACCTCAATTTGAGGATAATTTAGTTTCTTTCCAGACAAAGTCAGGAACACAACTCCGATAAACAAGAGAACTATTCACTCGCTCTTGTTTGGCTGCCTCCGCACGATCACCTCTCTCGCCTGTGCACAAACGATTCCAAGACTCGATCCGGAAACTTACTGCAAAGAGGTCGCACAGTTCGCCGGGGGTTCTGCAATGATCTATTCCGGCTGCATCGATAGCGAGCAACTTTCCTATGACAGCCTCAAACCACACTGGCCCGCTCTGCCCGCCAGTGTCCGGTCGGCTTCGCATTAAAGGTTCGCACGCGAACCAGTCGGACTAGCAAGGGGAATGCGCGGGCAAGTGTTCACAAGCAAGCACCTGTTGGACTCTGCATTTTGAACGCCTTCGGTCCAATCGCCCTCATCTATCAATTAGCACAGGCGCCAGCCGCAGTGTCCAGGGAAGCCCAGAGCCAGGCAGTCAAATCCACATCAGCCTTAACCAATGACTTGCGCTAGCCGGAGCTAGCATTGCTGGCAGTCAGACAGCAACGCAGACACTAACTGCCCAGCTACTCATCCCTGGTTCTCATCATTTCCCTCATTCGCATCATCATCAAGGTGAAACACATGAAGGATTCTGTGCAGAATCGGAGCCATCAACAGACCCAGAATGGCAACGAACACAACACTCGTATACGCACCATAAAGCGCCAAAAAAACCTTACCTTCCACAGTGACCGGCAACATGGTCGGCCCAATGCCGCTGGCAATCATCGCCATATTCAGCGCAGCGTCATACCACTTGACGCCCTCTTCAATCCACATGTAACCCAGTATGCTGCACAACAGAGAGACCAGGATAAAGGCGAAGGCCAACACCACGTGGATGAACATGCGCACCACAAACCGCCCTCTCGTGATGACCCCCTCAGAACGCGACTCATACATGTCCCTCTCCTTGACCGATCGTTGGGGAGGATCCTACAACAAAAAAAACTTTACCCCAACACAGGCCCAAGCACATTGATCGCTTTCCGGACTCCTCAATCGCTGCACCAGGAGGGTCGGTTCGGTCTCCTCTGCCACGGAGGAGACAAAATTCCTGCCGCACCAGACAAGTGCAATATGATCCGGACGAGGCATGTCGCACACGCAGATCAAATGCACAATCGGTTCCGAAACTGCCTGGAGAAAAGTTTACGGTGACTGGCGATAAGCCTGCAAGAACAGACCGAGTACGAGCAGGCATTGGTGAATGCCAGAAACTCGACTTTCGCTTCCTTAAAAGGAGTAACCTGCCAGTTTGAGGGTACCCAGATGGGCATAGCCTTGGCGGGTATTGTTGACAGAAGCTTAACCCAGCAAGCCTGACAACCGGAACTGCCAAAACAGCGAGAGAACCGGCACGGCAGTTAACCACCGGCGAGGGCAACCGATGTCATGAAGACTTGAAGAATACTGCCCCGCTCGGTGAAGAACTTTACGGACGAGAGACCACTCCCGAATCTGCTTTCAAGACGCTTAAACGCATCCAGAAACAAAAAAGCCAACCTGATTAGATTGGCGTTTTGCTTGAATTTTTTGGGGTGACTGATGGGGCTCGAACCCACGACAACCGGAATCACAATCCGGGACTCTACCAACTGAGCTACAGTCACCGCTGAAAGAAACAGAATTCTAGCACGATTCCAGAAACAATAAAATCGAGTGCACCAGAACTGTTGACCAAATCAGGCTGAAGCACAGGATTCGACTGAAGTGCATCGTGCAGATCGGAGCAGAAACTCACTGACCACTTTGACAAACAACTCTGGCTCATCCTTCATAGGACTATGCCCCGCCCCTTCGAAGCGCACCAACTCGCTTCCGGTAAGGCGAGCCAGATCGACGACTGCGTCAACTGGACAATCCCTGTCCTTGTCCCCGTGAATGATCAGACTCGGCGCGTTGAGCACCGGAGGCGCAGTCAAGAAGTCTACGTCTCTGAACCCCTTCCAGGCAGAAATCGCAACATCTACCGAACACACATTCACCATGCCATCCGCTGGCACTCTGCGACCCACGGCACGCTGCAAGTCGGCCGGAGTCAGATCAGGGAACAGCCGTCGGGAGTTAACTGAATCAGGCGAGCCTGAAACAAAGATCCAGCGGGCGACCCGACTGGCGACTGATCTGCCCGACAAACCCCAACCAACCGAAGCACCCATGCTCCATCCTAGAATTGAGACAGGTTGATCCATTTCCATTACTACCGCCTCCGCGTCGTCTACAAACCTCTCCAACAAATACGACTCTGGATCATCAGGACAACCTGACCCACCTCGCCCCCTTAAGTTAGGCATCACATACCTGAAGTTACCAGGGAGAAGGCCAATCAAAGGGAACCATATATCCGCACACCGTTGCAAGCCATGCACCAGTAAGACGGGTTCGCCGCAGCCGTGAGCAAAACACTGAATGGCAACGCCATCTCTGGACCGAACATAGAATTCTTCCAAGTGCATCCAACCAATCCTAAAAAAGTCACTGTTCAAGTCTGATTCTGTTGCTCTGGATCAAACGCCCCCACTTCGCACGCTCCGCCTTTGTGAACTCATCCAGTTGCTGCGGGCCAGATCCGACGACCACAATGCCCTGCCTGGTCAGACTCTCCCGCCATTGAGGGTCTGAAGTCACCTTTCCAATGGCCTTTTCGAGTTTGACGATAATCTCAGGCGGCGTTCCGGCGGGCGCCATGATCCCCATCCACCCAGACACATCAAAGTTGTCGAAACCTTCTTCCTTGAAAGTCGGAACATCTGGAAGCAGAGGAAACCGCTCCGGCGTTGCGACGGCAAGGATCTTTACTTTCCCGGCATCAACCAGTGGGACTGTTCCAGAGATGTGATAGAACACAAAATCAAGTCGACCAGCAGCCAGATCTTGCATCACCCCTTTGGTGTATGGAATGTGAGCAACGGAGATTCCTGCCGCATCCTTCAACAACTCGGCAGCCAAATGCAAGGACGTCCCGTTTCCTGAAGATCCATAGTTCAAAGAGTCAGGTGCGGCCTTCGCTGCACCAACAAGATCCTGAACCGAACTGAACGGAGAGTCTGCCGGCACTGCCAGAACATTAGGGTTTGTCGTGAACAACGACACCGATGTGAAGTCTTCTTCGATGTCATAGGGAATCTTGTCATACAAGAATTGATTTACCGACAGGATTCCGACAGTGCCGGAAAGCAAGGTATAGCCATCGGGCCTGGACCTTGCAACCGCCTGGGTACCGACCATGCCACTCGCTCCCGAAATATTCTCAACCACAAAGTTCTGACCAAGCTCCTTCGAGAGTCTTCCAGCCAGATCACGAGTCAAGACATCTGGCGTACTTCCGGGCCCAAACGGAACAATCATTCTGACGGGGCGTTCCGGATAATGATCCGCTGATGAACTGGCGCTCGCGCAAAACGAAACACTGACAACTAACGCCGAAGAGATAAGCGTGGCTATGCGGTGCATTCTGGATTTCATGTTGTCGCCTCCTATATTTGTTCCTCGTAGTCTATTCATGCAAACAATGCCAGACAATCAATATAATTTGATCAATTATGGGCATAAATCCAAACAATCTAACTCTCCGTCAATTGAGGGCGTTTCGCAGCGTGGCACGAGCAAGGTCTTTCACACTTGCAGCCAGAGCGTTGCACATAACGCCGTCAGCGCTTTCCGAGTTAATAAAACAACTGGAATCAACTCTCGGAGCAAGGCTCTTTGATCCAACAACGCGCAAAGTCACCTTGACCCTAGTAGGCGAGCAGTTCTTCGATGACATCGAGGAAATCCTCGGCGATCTCGATCACTCCCTGCAGCGGATTCACGAGGGAATTGTCGGGGATGGATGGGTGAAAATTGCAGGATCACCCGCGGCCCTGAAAGGCATCGTCATACCGAACCTGGCTGGCATGCGCGAGCGATATCCGAAAGTCAAAGTTTCATTGACTGAGGGTGGAGCAAAAGAGATATTCGATGAAATCCAAAGCGGCAGTGCTGATTTCGGAATTGGCTCCATCAATCCGGAACACGAAGCGGAGCTAGACTGCTGGGCCCTATTTGTGGACAGGCTCGGTTTAGTTGCATCCGCAGATCACAGGTTGCTCACACAAAACAGGGACGCAATCGATATTCAGGACCTCGAGGGACTGAGTTTTGTCGGGTTGACAGAGAACACTTTGATCGACCAGATTCTTGCAAGCCACAAATCGGCGCCAGCCTCTGTGACCGAGCCATCTATGAGGGTGTCGAACCCTACCCTCTTG
Source organism: Orrella marina (assembly GCF_003058465.1). NCBI lineage: Bacteria > Pseudomonadati > Pseudomonadota > Betaproteobacteria > Burkholderiales > Alcaligenaceae > Orrella > Orrella marina. The sequence continues at coordinate 1,772,628 of NZ_CP028901.1, forward strand.
ATTTCAGCGCTGATGGAGAACCTGGGTGTCTCTGTTCTCACCGCACTGACCTATCATTTCATCGATAACCCACGCATTGGCTTCAAACTCTTTTCCGACCCGCGACTGTCAAGACGCATACAACTGTTCAGAAAACAAAGCCGGACTCTTTCTCCACCGGCGATGATTGTCTGGGACGAAATCTACCGCCACAAACTGTCAACCCCCTCAATCTGCGGAGTCACGGTCGAACCATAGGGTCAGCAGCCAAGACACAACCCGTCAGTCGCGACATCCTGACGCGGATCCTGCCACACAACGGAGATAATGCGCGACAATGGCGGAGTCGATCAAAACACGAGCTTCCCTCGTTGATCCCCGGAGTTTTTCACCTGAAGGACACCATTGAACTTGCAAGAGTACTGGCCTCACATCATTCTGGTGCTGTCACTCGCGGCGAGCACCGCAGCCACCATTCACGCCGCCATGACAAAGCAAGACGTGCGGGCAGCAATCGGCTGGGTAGCCATTGTCATCTTCTCACCTTTGCTCGGTGCGCTTTTTTATTTCTTTGCTGGCATCAACCGGATTCGTCAAGAGCGGGTATCACAGCAAAGAGTGCTGCAAGATCATGACCTGATGCTCATCGAGAGACTTGTCATCAAGCAGTCTTTACCTGAATGGCCGCACGAATTCGCTGCACTGCGTCGCGCTGGCGACAGCATTGCCCGTTACAAACTGCTTCGAGGGAACTCCGTGGAGCTTCTGGACGGTGGTGATCAGACATACCCTGCCATGCTTGAAGCTATCGCGGACGCAAAAAAGTCGATAGCCATGCAGAGCTACATTTTTGACCATGACCGCATGGGTGTACGGATAGCACAGGCGTTGATTGACGCACACAACCGCGGGGTCGAGATCCGGGTACTGATTGATGCGGTCGGCGCAAAGTATTCACGTCCACCCATTACGCGCATGCTCATGAAGGGCGGTGTTCCAACAGCCAGATTTCTGCCAACCGCCATTGGTATGAGACTGGCGTACGCGAACCTGCGAAGCCACAGAAAGCTGCTCGTTATCGACGGTGAACTTGCACTTGCAGGAGGCATGAACATCAGAGAGGGGTTTACGACAGAATTTGGCCAGAACAAGATGACGCGCGACACGCATTTTCGTATCCGAGGCCCCGCAACCCGGCAACTCATGGACAGCTTTGCGCACGAATGGGAATTCACAACCAAAGAGCGACTCGATGGCGTCCAGTGGTTCAACTCAGTTAACAACGTGGTCCAGGATGCCAATACTCCCGTCAGGGTTGTCACGTCCGGGCCTGACAGAACGCTAGGCGCTAACCAGAGCATGGTCATGGCCGCTCTATCTGTGGCACAACATCACGTAAGGATTCAATCACCGTACTTCCTGCCAGACATCGTACTAATCGGCGCACTCGTTACAGCTGCTCGCCGTGGCGTGATTGTCGACGTAGTGATCCCGGGCAACAACAACCTCAAGCTAGTCAGCGCCGCCATGGACGCGCAGCTCGATCAGCTTGTGGGTGCGGGAGTCCGCATATGGAAATCCACCGGAACGTTCGACCACTCAAAGCTGATGGCTGTTGATGGACTGTGGAGTTATGCAGGATCTTCCAATCTGGACCCGCGCAGTCTTCGCCTAAATTTCGAACTGGACCTGGAGATGTACGACCAGCAGATGGCGCACACCATTGAAAGCCGGATTGACGAAACAATCGAAACATCCAACCGGGTCACTCTCGAATCGTTACGCTCAAAGCCATTCAGTATCCAGCTACGCAACCGGCTGATCTGGCTTGCATCACCCTATCTGTGACATGGGGAATACTTTTGCATTTCATTTGCAATCACTACTGTCCGTTGGTTAACTTTCGAATACTTTCAGTTGCTTAGGAAAGTCGGTCTGTTCATTCTGGTCACCAGTCTCTCGAAAGGCGCATAAAAGCTGGGTTTTCTCGAAGACAGACACCGACAGAATCTGTAGCAAAGTGTAGAGTGAGGCCTCAATTTGAAGTTCCTTTTTCACCATAGCGATCAGTACGTAGGTCGAGACAGCGCACCCGATCTGCGTCTTGACTGCGTTCTCGCTGTTGCCCAGGAATTTCTTGATTCTGAGGTGTTGCTTGATCCACTTGAAGAACAGTTCGACCTGCCAGCGATTCTTGTAGAGCGTAACAATCGTCAGGGGCGCGAGTGCAAAGTTGTTGGTCAGAAAGACCAGCGTTTTGCCCGTCGTGGGATCTTTGAACCGGATCCGTCGCAGTTGCTCTGGATAGTGTCGTGCGGCAAGAAATCCGGTGAACACCACCGTCTGATCGCAGATGACACCACTCTGTCGATTGGTACGCCGCGAGTAAATCCTTCGCATCCGGGTATTGGACTTGGCTCGGGTGACAAAGAACGCGCCGCACTGATGCATCACAAACAGACGGGCAAAGTCGAGGTAGCCGCGGTCCATGACATAGAACGAACCTGCCTCCACAGGCATGACGTCGAGCATGTTGACGTCGTGCATCTTGCCGTTGCTGATGTGGATGAAAGCCGGGATGCTTCCTCGGAGATCGAGCAGTGTATGCATCTTGACCGCTGCTTTGGTCTGCCGAAAGCTGGCCCAGTCGAACAGACTCAGGCAGAGGTCGATCGTAGTGGAGTCCAGTGCATAGACTGTGTTCTTGAGATCGAGGCCGACCAGATCCGTCTCGCTGTAGAGTTTGCGGGCACGTTTGATCAGCAACGCGGCAAGATCGGACCAGATGCGCCAGTCCCGAGACTCGTTGGCATCGGCCAGGGTCGAGCGACGAATGATGTGACGAAAGCCCATACCGTAGAGCTTGTTGGGATGTACACCGAGTGTGACTTCGATATCTCTCAGACTTTCTCGCCACGTCAACTGCGCAAAGGCCATGACTCGAAATTGCTCTGCACAGTTCAGCCGGCGAACCCGGGTGTTGCCACCGTAGCGCACGACAATCCGGCCAAAGCTCGTCCAGGGCACGAACTCCATGAGTTGCACAAACAAGGTCTTGCCGACGTTCATGAGTCACTCCCAAAAGGTCTACTCCTTCGAAAGTACTCAAGAATGAAGAATTCAATTGCAAATCGGCACCAAGCAAGATCCTCTCGAAAGCCGCATCAGTACTCGCTTTCGCTGAAAAATTGACCGGATTAGCCGGACACTAGTGAGGAGAACCCATGAAAAGTCTCACCCGAACTCTCTTAGCTGGGATCCCGATTCTCCTGGCAACTGGCATCATTGCACAGGATGTCCAGGCCGGTGCCGCACAAGCGGGAGACGCCCCTAAAGCCCCTGACTACGGCATGGAAAACGCGTGGCTGGCCAAACCTTCTACTGTCGACAAGCCGGTTGACGTTTTCTATGTTTACCCGACGATCTATGCGGACATTGAGCCAGAAAATATGGACATATCCGATCCTGCACTGCGCGCCAATGCTGCCGGCCTTCTCAAAGCTCAGGCATCCGTATACTCGGAGCACGCTAATCTTTTCGCTCCGTTTTACCGCCAGCAATCAGGTGCGACCCAGAGCATGATGGCAGGTAACGATGGGAACGATCCGTTCCAGGACCCACGTTTTCAGGTGGGTGCACAAGATGTTGCAGCAGCTTTTGAATATTACCTCGAACACCTCAACAACAATCGCCCTTTTTTGCTCGCCGGACACAGTCAAGGTTCAATGGCACTGATCCAGTTAATGAGAGAGCGGTTCGATGACGAAGAACTTCAGAAACGTCTAATCGCGGCATATTTGATTGGATATTCCGTGCCATCGAAAGAGCTGAGCACCTATCCCTGGATGAAGCCCGCAAAAGGCGAGACAGATAATGATGTGATCATTAGTTACAACACAGAAGGCCCTGGTGCAGGAGCCTCCCCTGTGTTGTACCCAGGAAAAGTGGTCGTGATCAACCCACTAAACTGGGAGACCGATGCAACTGTGGCCGGACCTGAGCACAACCTCGGCGCAAGGTTTTTCAATGACGCCACCGGAGAACTCATTGAAGAGATTCCTCAGTTTACAGGGGCCTACATTGACCAAAACAAAAGTGTTCTTGTTGTCACCGATATGAAAACACCAACGTCCGACCGAATTGATTTGGTGAATCTGGGACGATGGTCTCACGGAGTTTTCCACCGGTTCGACTACGCTTTCTTTTTTAACAACCTGGCCGAAAACGTACGCAAGCGAATCAACTCTTACATTGACAAACAACAACGCTAAAGCGGTCGTCTGATCACTTACATCAGAAACACGGTCCTTGTTGGTCGACACATCAAAACGTGACTCCTCTACCGGAGCCATCGGCTGACCAAGATATGTTATTGAATCACACCTGCTGTTCGCTAACTTTCCAATAATTTCAAATAATTAGGAGTGCAGGCCTATTCATTCCGATTATCAGTCTCTCGAAAGGCGCATCAATACTGACTTTCGCTGAAGAATTGACCGGTTCAACACTAGTGATTTGCAGTGTGAAATTGATAGCGACCCAGCCATCTCCGCTTGATCATTGGCGACAGAGGCTGGGTCCTTGATCAGAACATGTTTTTAAAGTCCATTTTTCTGGCGCCAGACATCAAAGTCCTTGAGGGATTGTTCGTCGGTTGGTGGATACAACCCAAGGATTGATCTCCCTGAACGTACTGTTTCCATCACGAAATCCTCAAATATCGTCATCTCCAGCGCCTGCTCGGCAACCTCATCCGCTATACCAGCCGGAATAACGATCACTCCATCAGCATCCCCAACCAGAATATCACCAGGAAATACGGGCGCATCACCACAGCCAATCGGGACGTTGATGTCGATAGCCTCGTGCAACGTCAGATTGGTCGGAGCCGAAGGTTTCTGCTGATAAGCTGGAATGCCGAGCCCGGCAATCTCGGCCGAGTCTCTAAACCCGCCGTCAGTCACAACTCCCGCGACTCCTCTTTCTTTCAATCGACTCACGAGAATACCTCCCGCGGACGCCGCTCGAGCATCCTTGCGACTGTCAAACACCATGACGGCTCCAGGCGGGCACTCCTCTATCGCCTTGCGCTGAGGATGCTCACGATTGCGAAACACTTCCAGCCCGTTTCGATCCTCTCTGGCTGGCATGTAGCGCAGCGTAAAAGCAGGTCCCACCATATTGTCGGCGGATCTGGACAGCCTGGTGACGCCTTGAATGAACTGATTGCGCAAACCGCGCTTGTACAGTAGCGTTGCCAGCGTTGCCGTACTGATTCGCATGAGGCGGGCTCGCGTGTCAGGATTGACATCATACATACCGGAGTTCCTTTAAAAAATATCTGGCTCGCCCACCGGCCGCCCAAAATCTGTTCTCAGAAAGTCGAAATCACACCCCTCGTCAGCCTGCTGGATATGTTTGGAGAACATCCAGCCATAGCCTCTCTCATAGCGTGGCTCCGGTGCCTTCCACTGCGCCCTGCGGGCCTCTAGTTCTTCGTCCGAAATTTCGACCTTGATCGTGCGATTTGGCACATCAACCGTGATCATGTCTCCGGTGCGGATCAGCGCCAGTGGCCCACCGACATAGGACTCTGGCGAAATGTGCAGAACACACGCGCCGTAGCTGGTACCGCTCATACGCGCGTCGGAAAGCCGCAACATGTCTCGAACACCTTGCTTGAGCAATTTTCTGGGCATGGGCAACATGCCCCACTCGGGCATGCCAGGTCCGCCGAGCGGCCCGGCATTGCGCAAAACGAGAACATGATCAGGCGTAACATCGAGATCATCGCTATCAATGACCGCCTTCATTGACGGATAATCATCGAACACCAGCGCCGGCCCCGTGTGCTGATGCAAGTGCTCCGGACAGGCGCTAGGTTTGATCACGCAGCCGTCGGGAGCCAGATTCCCCCTAAGTACAGCCAGCGCCCCCTCCTTGTAGATCGGATTATCAAGCGGTCTGATCACGTCATCGTGGAATACCTCTGCACCAGCGATGTTCTCACGGAGCGAGCGGCCAGTCACAGTCTTCGCATCCAGATGCAGATGGTCCAGCAGACGCGACATCAGGCCTGGCAAGCCTCCCGCATAGAAGAAATCTTCCATCAGATAGGTTTCGCCGCTCGGTCGCACGTTAGCCAGCACAGGAACAATTCGGCTGTACCTGTCAAAATCATCTAGCGTAATATTGCATCCAGCCCGCCTTGCCTGGGCAATCAAGTGGATAATGGCATTGGTCGAACAGCCCATCGCCATCGCAACAATGATGGCATTCTCAAACGCATCATGGGTAAGCACCTGATCAGGTGTCAGATCCTCCCAGACCATCTCAACAATTCGCCTGCCAGTCGCTGCAGCCATCCGGACATGCCCGGCATCGGGCGCAGGAATTGACGAAGCGCCCGGCAGCGTCATGCCTAACGTTTCGGCCATCGCCGTCATGGTCGAGGCTGTCCCCATGGTCATGCAGGTTCCATGACTGCGAGCGATACCACCTTCAATTTCCAGCCATTGCTGGTCGTTGATCAATCCCGCCCGGCGGTCATCCCAGTATTTCCATGCATCCGACCCTGAACCCAGGACCTTTCCGTGCCAGTTACCTCGAAGCATCGGTCCGGCCGGGAAATAGATCATGGGCAGACCAGCGCTGGTTGCACCCATCAATAACCCGGGCGTGGTTTTGTCGCAACCTCCCATGAGTACTACACCATCAACTGGATGACACCGGATCAGCTCCTCGGTATCCATGGCCAGCATATTGCGATAAAGCATGGTTGTCGGCTTGACATACTGCTCTGCCAGAGAGATCGCTGGCAGTTCGATGGGCATCCCGCCCGCCTGCAGGATGCCGCGCTTAATGTCCTCAACCCGGTGTTTGAAGTGAGCATGACACGGATTGATGTCTGACCATGTATTGATGATCCCGATCAGAGGCTTGCCGGCCCAGTCTTCTGGACCGTAACCCATCTGCATCGCCCGGGAACGATGCCCGAACGAACGCAGATCGTCAGGAGCGAACCATCGGGCGCTCCTGAGTGTTTGCGGTGTCTTCTTGTTTTTCAATGTCTTCCTCCTTGCACCACTGCTCTCTAAACTGCGCATCGACAGGCACCTTCCAGAAGGTCTCGCCGTTGCGCTTCTCATAAAATACGTCCTGGGCAACAACCCAGGGCATGGTCGCACCCACCTCCGGACGCGCACCGAACCAGTAAGTCCGATCTGGTCCTTGGCACATTCTTGGCAGCACCTGTCCAGGTTCAAGCAACGCATCCTGAGTCAGTAACGGCGCAAATTCACCTGCCTCGTCCAGCTCGTTTCGCCAGGTATCTCCGTCAGGCAGGTTGGGCCAGTCAAAGACCACCCACGTCTGATACGGATTACGGGTGTAAAACGCCAGATCAAAAGGATAGATATCAACCATTACAAAGCGATCATCAGGCCTGATCTCGGGCTCCATGGTTCTGACAGCCGACTCGGTGCTGTGATCGTTGGCGAACATGAACCCAACCAGAGCCCCAATGCACATCGCCACAGCCCCCATTCCAGTAATAGCAGACAAGCGCAGATCGCGCCCGTCAAACCATCCTTTCCAGGTCGAAACCATCACCTCGGCGATGAGCACGGCCAAGGCCGGCAGAACAGGAACGGCATAGCCAATCAGCTTCGAGGCGGGGATAGAGAAAAACACTGTAATGACACCGATCCACAGCAACATCAGACCGTGCCATGACCGGTCAAACTGCATGGGACCACGTTGCCAGAGATAGCGTACAAGCCATATTGACCAGGGCAAGCCAAAGCCGAGAATCACGGGAATGAAGAACCAGAATGGCTGCTGCTGATTAAAGCCACTCGACACAAACCGCTCAAAGTGCTGGTAAACAAAAAAGTAGTGCAAGAATCCAGAATATTCGAACTCCATCGCGGCGAACCAGGGAACACCCACTACCGCGAATCCCACCCAGACTGGCCATGAGAGCAACAGGGCCAGGCCACGCCAGCGGCCTGTCAACAGTATCCAGAAAAACAGGACACCACCTGGCAAAACTACGCCGATCAAACCTTTGGACAAAACCGCCAGCGCAGCCAACACGCCAGTAGAAACCGCAAAAACCCGGGCTCCTGGCTGCCCCTGATACAACCTTGAAACGGCTTCGGCTCCCGCCATGATCGTCAGACAGATCATGCCTGCAACCATCATATCCAGGTTCGCGTACTGAGACGCGCCAAAGAAGTACGGCATCGTGACCAGCACCAACAGGGATGCCAGGCCAATCTGCGGACCACGGTGCCGCCTGACAAACAGGAACAGTGCCATTGCGGTCGCCCAGCCAACAACCAGCGAGGGGAAACGAGCCGCCCACTCATGCGCACCGAACAGCAGAAAACTGAACTCGTTTAGCCAGTAAAACAGCGGTGGCTTGTGGAAATAAGGCAACCCGTTGAGCAAGGGTGTCCATGTGCTGTCGAACCGCACCATGTCCCATGCCACGCCAACATAACGACCCTCATCCGGAATGTGCAAGGGACGCATCCAGGCTGTGAACGCCAGCCATATGAACACTATCGGAGCCAGCCAGAACACTGCTCTGGGCTCACACGCTCGCCGCCATATCCGGCACAGCACTGAAATCACCTGATCCAACACTTGATATTTCCTATCCGAACATTGATTCGTAACGCTTCAGAAATGAAGGCCACGCCTGAAGATTCACCAGACGTGGTGGCTGCCTGCCTGACAGCACCTCGACGAGTTGTTGCGCGCCCATGCGCGCTGCGTTGCGTCGCGCCTCATGTGTGACGCCTGCCGTATGATACGTGGCTACGACATTGTCCATTCGTAACAATGGGTGACTGTCCGCCGGAGGCTCAACCATCCAGACATCCAGCCCCGCACCTGACAGATGACCAGACTCCAGAGCCTCGGCCAGTGCCTGCTCATCATGAATGCCACCCCTTGCTGTCGACAAAAACGTCGCCCCCCTCTTCATTGCCGCAAACTGCGACGCATCAAACAGGTTGCGAGTCTGGTCGTTCAATGGACAGTGAAGCGATACCACATCACTTCTGGCAATCAACTCCTGCAGACCAACTGGCTCGACTCCTCGATCCGTCAGTTCAACACCATCGAGCAGCGGGTCATACCCCAAGACTTGCATCCCGAACGCAGCGGCAAGCTTCGCGACACGCTGGCCGATGTTGCCCACACCAACGATACCGATGGTCAGCCCACGGATCTCATGGCCCATAAGATCCTCACGGGTGCCATACCGCGCCGCACGCATGACTCGATCCGACTCAGCGATACGGTGCCGCACGCCAAGCAGCAATCCCATTGTGTGTTCAGCCACAGAATCCGCATTACACCCACTCTGGTTGACCACCAGCACACCCCTTGCCGAGCATGCGGCAACGTCCACCGGATCGTAACCAGCTCCCGAACTCGACACACACAAAAGGTTTGGAGCCCGCTCCAGGAACTCAGCATCGACACGCCAATCGACAGGGACTTCATCGCGCGCGGCGCAAATATGGTACGCATGGGCCGAGTGCAGTACCAGATCCAGATCAGTCCTGTCATCACCTGGTCTGCAAACAGTCAGGCTGAGCCCCGCTTCCTGTCCGATGATCTGATCAAAAACAGGGTCTAGCCAGAAATCCATCCGAATCAATGATTTGTGTTTCAAAGTTGTCTCCGTTCAGTCATGGCCACAAGCCTGACGTTCTATTATTCGGCACACGCACAGGCAAGCAAATTTCTTGCATCAAATACAGGGCATCTGCAAAATCGAAACCACTAGATGTCACTTGATGCTACCCGCTCAAACATCCACTCCTGACACACAGACTCACCAGAACATAGAAAAAGTGAAGCGACTCTTCTGGCATCGTCTCACTCGGCCTTCGCGCTGATTCTCTCAATGGCAAAGGCTGCGGCAGCAAGCCCCATACTAGCCGTGACTGTCACGAGCGAACCGTAACCCGCACAGGCGAGTGCTGATCCGCCCTCCAATTTATCAGGGCGCGTGACCGGTTGTTCCAGCCAAAGCACGGACACACCCATCGGAGCGATCCGCCGCCCTCGAGCAGATGCATAACCGTGCTGCTTTCGCAACGTCTGACGTAATCTTGCGAGTAGAGGATCATGGGTTGCGTCACGCAGGTCACCGCGCCTGAGTGAAAGCGCATCGGTCTTGCCTCCCGCAGCGCCACAGACAATGAGGGACTGCTGGCGTGAACGGGCACAGAGCACCATCGCAACCTTGGCGTGCAGGTGGTCAGTGCAGTCCAGAACGACGTCTGCTCCTGGTGGAATGGTCGTCTGGACATTATCGGGTGTGACAAAGTCATCCAGACTCACAACCTGGCACAAGGGGTTGATCTGTGCCACCCGCTCGGCCATAGCATGAACCTTTGACTGACCCAGGGTGCTGTCAAGCGCATGCACCTGCCGATTGATGTTGGACTCAGCCACGTGATCCATGTCCACCAACGTGAGACGTCCAACCGCACTACGGGCCAGCGCCTCGACCGCCCACGAACCAACCCCACCTATTCCCGCCACGACCACATGGGACCGGGCGAGCACATCCAGCACATCGGCACCAAAAGCGCGCCCAAGCGACCCGAAACGACGCTCGGGGTCAACCTCGCAAACTGGGGCGGTTTCTATAAAAACCGGGTCCGGAAGCGACCCGGGGCCGGTGAGACGCGTGGAAGAAGGATCATTCATACTGGCAAGCACCCGACAATAATGGACTCTACACAACGATTTTTGCACGAAGCGCTGCATTTGGCCGGATTGCGCCCCTTTCATCTCGACAATCCCCATCCCTCGCCGCACAATACCTGACAAGACTGTGAAACTGCTACCCATACCCCTTCGCTTCAAACAACTGCCCCGGCTTCCCGAGGCGGCCGTGTTGTGCGTGCTCATGATGATGGTACACATGTCGCTGACTGGCGGACGTGTATCGGTCACTCTCAGCGCCATCGAACTAGGCATGAGCACATTCGAGGTGGGCATGTTGATCGCCTTCTTTGCGCTGTTGCCTATGCTGGTGTCAGTCACCGCTGGCAGGTTGATCGACAAGGTCGGTCCGTTTCGACCCATGCGTGCTGCAGCACTTGTGGCTGGATCCGGTGCGCTGCTGCCATTGATCTGGCTACACTGGGTATCACTTGGCATAGCGGCCGTATGTATCGGCGTCGGACATATGATGTTCCAGGTTTCAACGCAGGGACAACTCGGGGCCGCCCCGGCCGAACAGCGCCTGCGCAACTATTCCTGGCTTTCACTAACACTGGCCATCTCGGGGTTTGGTGGCCCACTCATAGCAGGATTATCAATCGATCACCTGGGCTACCGATGGGCGTTCGGGTTGCTTGCGATCTTTCCAATTGGTGCTTCTCTGGTGGTCATGCGAATGCGCCGCCGCATGCTTGCCGCACACATCCCTAAACCGCGCACCCAGCAAAAGCACAAGGTCAAGGATCTGTTCCGGATCCGCACCCTGCGTTACGCGCTACTGGCCAACCTTACCCTTGCCGGGGCGTGGGACACACACGCATTTCTTGTGCCCATCTATGGCGCACAAAGAGGGCTGAGTGCGACAACCATCGGAACCGTACTGGCATCTTTCGCACTTGCCACATTCTTGATCAGGACTGTATTGCCGATTATTCAGAGGCGAGCCACTCCGTGGCAGTTGATTCACTTTGCAATGATCACAGCCGGCCTGAATTTTTTGCTGTACCCGCTCTTTAGTGACGTATGGGTTCTGGCAGCAATGTCGTTCATTCTTGGATTGTCACTGGGCTGCACCCAGCCCAGTATTCTGGCACTGCTTCAGCAACATGCACCAGATGGCCGCAAATCTGAAGTGTTCGGAATCCGTATGGCACTGATCAATGGCAGTCAGGTTTCACTACCAATGGCGTTCGGTGCGATGGGATCACTGATTGGCGTGATGCCGCTATTCTGGGGAACAGCACTGGTTGTGACAAGTGGGGCGTGGTTTACGCGCCGGGCAGGTCGCGAGATACCACCACAGAACGAAGCGACTCAAGCCGCGGCCGCTCACAGCGTTACTACTGCGCCCGGGTCAATGCAAAACTCCGTGACCGCTGACAACCCGGAACAAGCAAAAGAGAACCTCACTTCACAAGAAGTAGCATCTGGAGACGATATCAGGCCAGTCCGACCGCCAGAAGAGAAGAGTCCCCGACTGTCCTGACCAGAGTCCAACGCAAAAAGGCGTGGCGCGAACATGTGTTTGAGCGACTGCAGGCGTGCATTGTTGTAGCATTCCAGGATGCGAGACAAAGGGTTGTGCGCACCTCCCTGACAGACTGTCAGCGAATGCCGGCCCGTTATGCATTTGTCGCAGATCACTCAGGAGCCGATTCGCCTATGTCCATGCTGGAGACCCGACTGACCGACCGTTATGCACTGCCTGTTGCCCCCGATGCGAGTCAGATGCGCTATCTGACCGAGCAAGAGAGGGAGATATCGATGAAACAGGCCATCAGCCATTGGCAGGGTGATCAGGATATCTGGGTCTACGGGTATGGTTCCCTGATCTGGAACCCAGAGTTTGAGTACGCGGAGAAGCGGATCGGGACACTGAGGGGACACCACCGTGCGCTCTGCCTCTGGTCACGGGTCAACCGGGGCACACCACAAGAACCTGGACTGGTGTTTGGACTGGATCGAGGCGGCTCTTGCCGCGGCATGGCGTTCAGGATTCAGGCCCGTGATGTTCTGGACATGCTGCCAAATCTATGGCGTCGAGAAATGTCCACCGGTGCGTACCTGCCACGCTGGCTCAGATGCGACACAGAGCATGGGCACGTCAAAGCACTCGCATTTGTCATCGATCGCACAAGCCCCGGATACGTCAAGGAACCGCCCTGCGATCACGCCATCGAGATCATCCATCGCGCAAGCGGAAGTTACGGCCCCTGTGTTGACTATGTGCTGCAGACACATCAGGCACTGAGTGCAGCCGGCATTCATGACGCGAGACTCCATCAGATTGCCCAGCAATTACGCACGCGTACAGGTGGGTGAACGGCTACACTTGACCTATCCGAACTCAAGGACCCAGAACAATCATGTCAGTTGCAAACATCAGGCAAAATTACGAGAAAGGTGAGCTGCTGGAGTCTCAAGCCCGGTCATCTCCATTCGACCAGTTCGAGCTCTGGCTCAAGCAAGCAATCGAGCTGCCCGTAGCCGAGCCAACCGCCATGGCGCTTGCCACGGTCGGCGCCGACTCACGCCCTTCCTCTCGAATCGTGTTGTTAAAGGGCATGGAAACTGACGGATTTGTTTTCTATACCAACTATGAATCACGCAAGGGTCAGGAACTTGCACACCAGCCTTGGGCCACTCTGCTGTTTTTCTGGCAGCCACTCGAACGCCAGGTAAGGATCGAAGGGAAAATCAGTAAAGTTGATCCAAGCGTCTCTGATGCTTATTACGCGAGCCGCCCGCTCGGTTCAAGGATAGGTGCCTGGGCCTCAAATCAGAGCCAGCCTGTCAAGATCGAAGCGCTGCAAGCCAGAGCCAGGGAGATCGAGGCTGAATATGGAGAGAACCCTCCGCGCCCGCCACACTGGGGCGGTTACTGCCTCACGCCCAGCTACTTCGAGTTCTGGCAAGGCCGACCTTCGCGCCTGCACGATCGCCTCACCTATTCGCTTGCCAGTGATGGCAACTGGACACTAGAACGCCTTTCTCCTTGAGCCCGCTGGAATGAGTGCACGCAGTCCCGATTTCACATCCATAGCGTTCCGACAAGCGTTAGGCCGGTTTCCGACTGGCGTCACCGTCGTCACAGCATGCATGCCAGGCGAAGACCCAGTGGGTCTGACAGTCAGTTCGTTTAACTCGGTCTCGCTTGATCCGCCACTCGTCTTCTGGAGCCTCTCCCTTGGTTCCTCAAGCAAGTCTGTATTCGAGCGTTGCGAACGCTACATTATTCATGTGCTTTCGGCAGAGCAATTCGATATTGCAAGCCGATTTGCCTCGGGTACACGTGAGCAGCGTTTTGAAGGCGTTCCACTGGTGCGCACCGCAGGTGGTCAGCTTCGTCTGGATTTGGAGTGTGCGGCATGGTTCGAGTGCTACAACCGGCATCGGTTTGTCGAGGGTGACCACCTGATGCTTCTGGGCGAAGTGGAACATTGCGAACACTCCCCTGCGTTACCTCTGATTTACCACGCCGGCGGTTATGATCTCACGCCGGCTCGTCAATAAATCAGCAGTCAGGCAGATCCTCGTTCTACCAGGAGAGTAGTGCGCCAGACGCTATCCAATACGCGAGGCCGATGTCGCAGTGGGAAGTGCATTCCCGGAGTGAAGTTAGAAAACAGTAACTGGATTTTGGAAATACAACATGACCGCAGACGTTCAATGCATCGTGATCGGAGCAGGCGTGGTGGGGCTCGCCATCGCCCGTGAACTTGCCCAGGCTGGCGTTGAGGTCCTTGTAGCAGAGCAAGGCGAAGGCATAGGGGTCGGCACCAGCTCGCGCAACTCGGAAGTCATTCACGCTGGCATTTACTACCCGGCCGGCAGCCTGAAAGCCCGCTTGTGTGTACAGGGCAAACACATGCTGTACGCGTATTGTGCAGACAAGGGCGTTGCCCACAAGCGACTAGGCAAACTACTGGTCGCGACCGACGAAGAGCAAGCATGCACGCTTGATAGTATCGTCGCAAGAGCTCAGGCCAATGGTGTCGACGATTTGCAGCGCCTGACGCGCCAGCAGGCCCAGTCCATGGAACCGGCCCTGCATTGCACCGCCGCCCTGCTCTCACCTTCTACAGGCATCGTAGACAGTCACAATCTGATGCTGTCGTTTCAGGGCGATGCGGAGAATGCGGGCGCTCAGTTTGTTTTTCACTGCCCTTTCGAGTCAGCGAGAATTATCGACACAAATGCCGGTGAACCCCTCTTTGAAGTCTCCTTCGGTGGCGCGGAACCGGTCACGCTCACCAGCAAGATATTGATCAACGCAGCCGGTCTCGGAGCGGTGGACGTTGCTCACCGCATCCGGGGACTGAACACATCCACCATTGCCAACGCCTATCTTTGTAAAGGTAACTACTTCACCCTTCAGGGCAAGTCACCATTCACCCGACTAATCTACCCCGTTCCGAACTCGGCTGGTCTGGGCGTGCACATCACGCTGGACCTTGGGGGCAGGCAAAGTTCGGACCTGATACCGAGTGGATCGAAACGGAGGATTATGAAGTCGATCCAGCGCGAGGTGAAAGCTTCTACGAGGCCGTTCGTGCCTACTGGCCAGGACTTCAGGACGGCGCGCTCCAACCCGGTTATGCGGGCATTCGCCCCAAAATATCCGGACCGAACGAGGCAAGTGCGGATTTCAGGATCAGCGGGCAGACCGAACACGGCATACCAGGATTGATCAATCTTTACGGTATCGAATCGCCAGGGCTGACATCCTCACTGGCGATCGGTCTTCACATCAGACAAACACTGGGAGTCTGATACAGGCTTAGTACAGCGCTGAATCGACAGTCTGGGTCGAGTCGTTTAACTGAACCGGCAGCACCATTGCGATTTCGATCCAGCGTTCCCACCCTCATCAAACCCCTGACTTGGCGGGTACTATCAATTCATGCATCACAACGACTACATCCTGACTCTATCCTGCCCTGATCAAAAAGGGATCGTCCACAAGGTATCCGGTGTACTGCTGGCCCATGACGGCAATATCATTGACGCACAGCAATTTGGCGACGAAGTGACTGGGCAGTTTTTTCTGCGGGTCCATTTCTCTCTTCCCGAAGGCTCTGTCATCGAACCACTGAGAAGTGACTTCCGGCCTGTTGCTGAACATTTTCAGATGCGCTGGTTTCTGCATGACGCAAGAAAACCCGCCCGACTGCTGATATTAGTCAGTCGCCAGGGACACTGTCTGAACGACCTGCTGTATCGCATTCGGAGTGGCCAGATTTCGGCGACAACTGTTGCCATCGTCTCGAATCACAAAGACTACGAAGGCATGGCACAAGCATACGACATCCCGTATTACTACCTGCCAGTCAACGCCGACAACAAGACACAGCAAGAGCAGGCTCTGCTGAACATCATCGAGCAGGAAAAGGTTGATCTGGTCATTCTGGCCCGCTACATGCAGATTCTGTCCCGATCACTTTGCGAAGCCCTGGCGGGTCGCGCAATCAACATTCACCACAGTTTTCTGCCCAGTTTCAAGGGTGCTCGACCCTATTATCAGGCCCACGCACGTGGCGTCAAACTCATTGGTGCAACAGCTCACTACGTGACAGCCGATCTGGATGAAGGCCCCATCATCGAGCAGGACATCGAACGAGTTGACCATGCCATGACTGTGAACGACCTGACGCAGGTCGGTAGCGACATCGAATCCCTGGTGCTCGCGCGTGCCGTACGTGCGCATATCGAGCACCGAGTTCTGATTAACGGTTCCCGAACGGTGGTATTTCGGTAAAGGAGCGATTATCCTGACGCTTTGAGCATTTAAGCAACGAGTCAACTTTTCATGCAACCAACCCAGGCACTACCCGTGGAAACATGGGCCCAGACTCTCTCTCAGGCACGTGTCGAGCAAGGTCTCGATATCGGCACACTCGCACGGGAACTGATGCTTTCCATGGCTCAGATTCGCGGCATCGAGGCGGGACAGACCGGTGCGTTTCATGCACAAAACTACTATTTGAGAGGAGTGCAACGTTACGCGGAACGTCTACAAATCACCCTCGATCCTGACCCGGGAACATTCCAGGCCAGCGACGCAGCTTCACTCAGAAACCGTGCTCCACAGCGTGCCCAAGGCATTGTGCAACGTCAGAGCAGCCCGGCAGACGCCCTGCAACTCCCATCAGGACGCTCACACGGAGCCAGACTCGGACGCTGGCTTGTCATCCTTGTAGTCCTGCTCATTGGAGCAGGTGTCTACATGGCGATCGGTGAAGGCTGGCCGTCAAAGCCGATCGAAGACATGGTGGCAGGCAAGTCTTCCAACTCGTCACCTGGAGTTGGAGACCAGGATCAGTCCAGTGCCAGTGCGGCAGCGGCTGAAAGTACAGGCACTGGACCCGCTACGGCCACTCAGCCTGCTTCTGGAACGTCTGTTGTCACTGTCAACCTCGGTACCGCAGAAATCGGCACCCCATCCGGGACAAGTTCGGTGGCAGTCCCTGCCGACGCATCATCAGGTGCGCCTGAACAGGAAATCGGCAATAACGCCGGAACGACTTTGAAACCTGGCGCTGAGCACTCAGACCAGGGCACACGCTTGACACAGAATGTCACACCATCCATCACAGGTGCCATGCCGGATCAGGCGAGCGCAAGCCTTACACAACCGATTGATTCGCCAAATGAAACGGATACACAGTCAAGCAGTCCCTCTGATGGTGCATCGACACAGCCCTTGAACCAAGACAGTGCAGTCGCTGATGAGATTGTGTTACGGTTCAACGATGACTGCTGGGTGGAACTACGGCGAGCCGATGGCACCTCCGAGCAGCGGATCTTTAACCCTGGGGACGAGATTCGGGTCGCTGCAAACGAGGTTGACAGGCTGGTACTGGGTAATGCCACTGCCGTCCAGGCCATCCGCGCAGGCAAGCCTTTTGACGTGATGCAGTTCACACGAGGCGGCACGGTTGCCCGCATCAGCGGTCAGGCTTTGTCCCAGACAGCCCCCTGAAGGAGGCTTTGCATTCGAGCCGCGACCTGACAGGAGAAACGGGACGTTTGATCACAAACCCGTTCGATCGCTTGATCAAACGTCCGATCACATGTCCTGACATTTGCGTGGGCCCATTCAGTTGGGCCCTGTTCATAACCAGAATCACACAATCAAACCATATTGCCTTGCCCAAGGAGCTTTTGCCATGGATATCAGCCAGCAGGAAATCAATACTCTGCACCCTGTACCCGATGCACACGGAATCAACCTGTTCGAGGCTGACGCTTCCAGGAACGTGCTCGCAGCGTACCTCCCTGAAAAGCTGCATCAGCATCTTCTTCCCCACCTGACACGCCTCGGCTCGCTGGCCGGTTCGCGTCTGGACGAACTCGCCAATACTGCTGACAAAAACCCGCCAGAGCTTTCAGTTCGCACTCGCAGCGGAATTGACGAGTCGCGTGTCATCAAGCATCCGGCCTACATCGAACTTGAACGTTGGGCGTACAGCGAGTTTGGCCTGGCTGCCATGTCGCATCGTCCCGGTGTGTTGCGCTGGCCAGAGCCAATGCCACCGGCTGCCAAGTACGCACTCACGTACCTGTTTGTTCAGGCTGAATTCGGACTGTGCTGTCCAGTCAGCATGACAGATTCTCTGGCGCGCACCCTCAAGAAGTTTGGAGACCCGGCCCTTGTCGAAAAAGTGATGCCTCTGGTTACCAGCCAGGACTTCGATACGCTGCATCAAGGCGCAATGTTCATGACCGAGCAAGGGGCTGGCTCGGATGTCAGTGCCACAGCGACCCTGGCGCACCATCAGCCTGATGGGCACTGGCTCCTGAGCGGTGACAAGTGGTTCTGCTCTAACCCTGATGCCGGCTTTGCAATGGTTCTGGCCCGATCTGAAGATGCACCTGGCCTCAAAGGCATTTCGCTCTTTCTGCTGCCACGCACCCTGCCGGACGGAACACCCAACAGTTACCGGATCCTGCGTCTGAAAGACAAACTTGGAACCCGTTCGATGGCAAGCGGTGAAATTCGACTTGAAGGCGCTTTTGCATGGCTCGTTGGCGAGCGTGGCAAAGGCTTCAAGCACATGGCGGACATGATCAACAACTCGCGCCTCTCAAATGGTGTGCGGGCAGCGGGACTGATGCGCCGTGCACTCACTGAAGCGTTGTTTGTCTCCAAAAACAGGCGTGCCTTTGGTAAACGCCTGATTGACATGCCGCTCATGCAGCGTCAGCTCCTCAAAATGGCAGTCTGGACCGAGCAGGCCAGAACCATGGTGTTCCAGACTGCCAAAGCATTGCAGGCATTTGACCAGGATGAATCACTACGTCCGCTGGCCCGGATTCTCACCCCGCTTATCAAGTTCCGGGCATGCCGTGACGCACGCAAGGTCACAGGAGACGCCATGGAAGTACGGGGCGGGTGTGGCTATATCGAGGAGTGGACTGACCCCAGACTAGTGCGCGATGCTCACCTGGGTTCGATATGGGAAGGCACCAGCAATATCGTGGCGCTGGACGTGATCCGGGCTATCCGTCGCGAGAATGCCTTGCCGGCACTGCGCGGACTAGTCGATGAACTACTCGCACAAGGCGAGCCGGTCAGTGGTGAACTCGCCGAGCTTCAGCATGAACGCATCGAAGCCGCTTTCAAACTGGCTGAACAGGCTGGCGAGGACGATGATGCAGTCAAGGCTCGTCAAGTCGGCACAGCGCTCTACAACGTAGTCACCATGGCAGGTATGCGCTGGGAAGCTCGCCAGGCCAACCTGCCCATGCGAGCCAGGCTGGCTGACATGGTTCTCACACACCGCCTCAGTGCGCGTGACCCGTTAACTGCAAGCAGTGAAAAATCCGACGCTGCGCTTGTCGAATGGTTGTCCCAGGGAGTCTGATTAATGTGGAATGCAGAAAATGGCAAGGGTTCGGCCCTGCATGGAGTGCGAGTAGTGGATTTGAGCCGGGTCCTGGGCGGTCCGTTCTGCAGTCAGATTCTTGGGGATCATGGCGCAGATGTGATCAAACTCGAACCGCCAAGCGGCGATGAGACACGTCACTGGGGGCCTCCATTCGAAGGTGGTGTAGCCTCTTACTTCATCGGGGTCAACCGCAACAAGACGGGGCTGACCCTGGACCTGTCCAGCGAAGAGGGACGCACGTTTTTGCGTACGCTTCTGGCTGATGCGGACGTGGTGCTTGAGAACTTCAAACCAGGAACACTTGAGAAATGGGGCCTGGGCTATGAGACCCTTAAGGAGGAGTTCCCACGTCTGATCCACTGCCGGGTATCCGGATTTGGCGGTGATGGCCCACTAGGTGCAATGCCAGGATACGATGCTTGCGCACAGGCAATGTGCGGCCTCATGAGCGTGAACGGAGAGAAAGACGGTCCTGCGACCCGGGTTGGTCTGCCGGTGGTCGACATGGTGACGGGGCTGAACGCCACCATCGCCATTCTGATGGCTATTCAGGAACGCCACAACAGTGGGCTGGGACAGTTTCTGGACATTACGCTGTTTGACTGCGCCATTTCGCTACTGCACCCGCATGCAGCCAATTTTTTTGGCAATGGCAAGACTCCGCAGCGCACCGGCAATGCTCACCCGAATATAGCGCCCTATGAAACGGTCAAGACGCTGGAAGGCGAACTCTTTCTAGCGGTTGGAAACGACCGCCAGTTCAAGATCATGACAGAGCTCCTGGGTAACCCGGGACTGGCACAAGACCCCCGATTTGCCACGAATGCGGACCGACTCGCCAATCGACCGCAATTACACGAACAACTCGAAAGACTACTGGCGAATGAGAAGGCTGCCGAACTGTCCCCGATTTTACTCAAAGCCGGGGTCCCAGCCGCGCCTGTTTTAACTGTTCCGGAAATCCTGACACATCCTCATACACTGCATCGCAACATGGTGCTAGAGCACGATGGATACAGAGGAGTGGCTTCACCAATCAAACTCTCACGTACACCTGCCCGGCTGCGCAAGTTACCCCCAGGTTTCACCCCTGCGTCTGAGCGCGACTCGTCGTCCTGACAGTTGCAAGCAGCCACTGCTCGAATGCCCTTAGCGAAGCCGATGGCTCGCTATGGGCCGGATAGCCAAAGAAATAAGCTTCGGGAACGGGCAAGTTACGCACGACCGGACTAACCAGTTCACCACGATCAAGCGCATCTTGCGCAATAAATCGTGGCACCAATCCAACCCCCAGTCCAGCTCGAGCCGCTGCCAGCACCATCGTGAAGACCTCGTAACGAGGTCCACCAGCCACACTGGGCGTGTACGGCAAGCCTGACACCTGATACCAGTCACGCCAGGCGTCTGGGCGCGAACTCAAGTGCAGATGTGTAAGCTGAGCCATGCGTTGAATCGGGTCGAGGGGTTGTTCCTTAAGCACGAACGCCGCGCATACAGGGACCAGTTCCTGCTCCGCGAACAGTTTCATTCCTGCGGTTCCGGGCCATGCCGCCCGGCTATGATAAATGGCACCATCAAAGGGATGATCACTGAACTGAAATGGCAGGGTGCGCAGCGAAAGACTGACCGAAATATCCGGGTAGTGACGATTAAAATCTGGCAACCGGGGAATAAGCCATAGCGATGCCAGGGTCGGTAAGACAGCAACGTGCAATCTGCGCCCAATACCGGCCTCGCTCATGAGGCTGAACGTATCTTTCTCGATCTGTTCCAGATGCTGCCGGATCCGTGCGGCATATTGAGCACCAGGCTCGGTCACCACCACCCTTCTTCTGACCCGGTTAAACAGCGACACGCCAAGGCGCTGCTCAAGAGCAGTCACCTGCCGGTGCACGGCACTATGCGTTAAAGCAAGCTCCTCGGCTGCCCTGGAAAAACTTCCCAGCCTGGCCGTGGCTTCGAACGCCTGAAGCGCACTCAGATTAGGAATGCCTTTTCTCATGAGGGGTGATATCCGATACTGAACCGTTAAAGATGCCTGCGTCCCACAGTGCATTTCGTGCAATCTGGGATCGCGCTAACAAGCCACTCGTGACTGTACAAGACAATGATGTGCAATTTTATCAATTGCAATGTGCAGTACATGAACATAAGCTTACGGGTTAATCAGGTCGTCATCCGTGTTCGCTCGACGCCATCCGACATAACCAGAATGAGAGAGACAATTTCATGACACATTCCACGAATGCAGATACCCAGGCCCGCACGGGCGGACAGTTGATCGTTGACCAACTTGTGAAACAAGGCGTGGATCATGTTTTCTGCGTACCGGGAGAGAGCTTTCTGGCTGTACTCGATGCGCTGGTTGATGTGAACATCAACGTGACCGTATGCCGCCAGGAAGGTGGTGCCGCCATGATGGCCGACGCCCATGGAAAGCTGACTGGACGCCCAGGTATCTGCATGGTTACGCGCGGGCCCGGTGCGTCGAACGCCATGGCTGGCATTCACATTGCCAGGCAGGACTCGACACCCATGATCTTGTTTGTAGGCCAGATTGAACGGGGTATGCGTGAGCGTGAGGCGTTTCAGGAAATGGACTACCGCGCAACCTTTGGCCCTGTTGCCAAATGGGCCACCGAAATAGACGACCCGGCCCGTGTCCCCGAGATTGTGTCAAGAGCCTTCCATGTCGCCATGTCCGGTCGCCCCGGCCCCGTGGTGATTGCCTTGCCGGAAGACATGCTGACAGAAGTCGCACAGGTCGTTGACGCCCCCCGTGTGGAAGCAGTCGAATCTGCACCTGCCGTCGGTCAGATGGCCGACTTGGCGCGCCGGATTGCAAGCGCCAAATCCCCTGTTGCAATCGTGGGTGGTACACGCTGGAACGAACAGGCTGTTGCCCAGTTTGCGGACTTTGCACAGCGTTTCAATCTTCCTGTCGCCGCTTCGTTCCGGCGTCAGATGCTTTTTCCGCATGATCACCCCTGCTACATTGGTGACGTCGGACTCGGACTGAATCCGGATCTGCTCAAGCGAATTCAGAACGCAGACCTGCTGTTACTCGTGGGCGGCCGTATGTCTGAAATACCCAGTCAGTCCTACACACTACTCGACATTCCCGTACCCCGGCAGTCGCTGGTTCACATCCATCCTGATGCCGGCGAGCTCGGACGGGTATATGCGCCAGCGCTCGCGATCAATGCTTCGGCTACCGCGTTTGCGGCCGAACTAAGTGCGCTGGCTGCCCCTTCACAGATGCCTTGGGCGAAAGATACCGCTCGCATGCACAATAGCTATCTGCAGTGGAGCAACCCCGAAAGCGTCAACCCTCCAGGACAGCTGCAAATGAGCAAAGTCATGGAACATCTGGAGTCTGTACTGCCAGACAACGCCATCATGGCTAACGGTGCTGGTAACTACGCGACCTGGATTCATCGCTTTCATCGTTTCAACAAATTTGCGACACAGCTCGCCCCGACATCGGGATCGATGGGTTACGGGCTGCCTGCCGCAGTGGGAGCCAAACGCCTGTGGCCAGAACGCACAGTCGTCTGTTTTGCCGGCGACGGATGCTTCATGATGCATGGGCAGGAATTTGCCACAGCGGTTCAGTATGATCTGCCAATTATCGTACTGATCGTCGATAACGGCATGTACGGTACGATCCGCATGCACCAGGAGAAGTTTTATCCTGGCCGGATTTCTGCAACCGATCTGCGTAACCCGGACTTTGCTGCGTACGCCCGGGCATTCGGTGGCCATGGCGAACGCGTCGAACGGTCAGAAGACTTTGCGGCGGCTTACGAGCGCGCGATTGCCAGTGGCAAGCCAGCCATCATTCATTTACTGACTGATCCACAGGCGATCACACCAACCACCACGATCGACAAGCTTCGCGCAGCCTCGCAAGGCTGACGTGAGCAGGAACTTTCCGATATCCAGAGCCTCTAGTAACAAGCGATTTCATTCACGGAGTATCAATTATGTCTGCCTCACCTTCATTTCACTGGGATGATCCCCTCCTGCTCGAGAGCCAACTGACCGACGAGGAACGCATGGTTGCGGACGCAGCCCGCGCATATTGTCAAGAAAAACTGGCTCCCCGTGTGCTCGAAGCATTCCGTCACGAAAAGATGGATGTGTCAATTTTCCCGGAAATGGGTGCGCTTGGACTGCTTGGCCCCACCATCCCGGAAGCCTACGGTGGCTCGGGCATGAACTATGTCAGCTATGGTCTGATCGCACGGGAGGTCGAACGTGTGGACTCGGGTTATCGCTCAATGATGAGTGTTCAGTCCTCCCTGGTCATGGTTCCGATCAACGAATTTGGTAGCGAAGAGCAAAAGCAGAAGTATCTGCCCAGGCTCGCAAGCGGTGAGTGGATTGGTTGTTTCGGTCTGACCGAACCCAATCATGGATCTGATCCTGGCGGCATGGAGACTCGCGCCGTCAAGACTGGTTCTGGCTACAAGCTGACTGGCAACAAGATGTGGATCACCAACTCACCTGTTGCAGATGTTTTTGTTGTCTGGGCCAAGTGCATTGGTGGTGATTATGATGGTCGGATTCGTGGCTTCATCCTGGAAAAAGGCATGACAGGTCTGTCAGCACCAGCAATCCATGGCAAGGTCGGTCTGCGCGCCTCAGTTACTGGCGAGATCGTCATGGATGAGGTTGAAGTTGGCGAAGAACAAATGCTGCCTAACGTAACAGGTCTCAAAGGTCCGTTCACCTGCCTGAACTCGGCTCGTTTCGGGATTGCCTGGGGCGCACTCGGTGCCGCTGAATTCTGCTGGCATGCCGCCCGTCAGTACACGATGGACCGCAAGCAGTTTGGTCGCCCACTTGCTGCTAACCAGTTGATCCAGAAAAAGCTTGCTGACATGCAGACGGAGATCACCCTGGGCCTTCAGGGCTGCCTGCGCCTTGGTCGTATGAAGGATGAAGGCACTGCTGCGGTTGAGATCACCTCGATCATGAAGCGCAATTCCTGCGGCAAGGCTCTTGACGTCGCACGCATGGCACGCGACATGCTTGGTGGCAACGGGATCTCTGACGAATTTGGTGTTGCACGCCACCTGGTCAACCTTGAAGTGGTCAATACCTACGAAGGTACGCACGATGTGCACGCGTTGATACTGGGCCGTGCACAGACTGGAATCCAGGCATTCAGCTGATTTAACTTATTGTTAAACAATCCCCTCAGATCACGCACTGAGGGGATTGTTTCTGGAGCAGATGTATTTTCCTGCGACCAGAAATACAGTCATACCCTGCCTCTCAAAACGCTGCAGCCGCACGCTGCAACCGGTCTCTGACGCCTGCCCACGGTTCGGTCTCGGGCACGTCTTCCCAGAAGATCTCGTCCACTCCGAGATGATCCATCTCACGCAGACGCGCGTATAGCATCTGTGCATACTGCGCTGGGCTAGATGGCATCGGATACCACTGGACCCTCTTCCATATCTCATCCGACAGTTTTGCAGACAGACTGGCTAGCGGGTTGGTTTCATTCCCGATCCCGATCACAGCAAGTTTGCTGACGGGATGTTTGCGACACCAGGATTGAATGGCAGACACCAGACCGCCCGCCTGAATCAGCCTCATGGGGGTATCGGGGGAATAGTGCGCCTTGAGTGACCCAGACACCCGGGGTGCCTCCGGCTCATGGCCAGATAGTTGCACACCCAGCACGTCCTCGATATCACTGGGGAGAATGCTTCCCGGCCTCAACAAGGCAGGGGCCCCTCCCTGAGCCACGCGAGAGAGATCGACAATCGTTGATTCGATGCCCACCTGTGCCGCGCCCCCTCGAGCACGGGCATGCCCTGCGCGACCAGCTCGTGAAACTCCTCACGCACGTGAGCAGCTGTCGTTGGCGAAACATGCCCGAAACGATTGGCAGAAGGAGCAGCGACGCCAGCCGGACGATCACCCTTCAAACGAGCAAACGCTTGCAGCAGATCCTGTGCAACAGGGTGCGAAGGACAACGCAGACCGATCGTGTCCTGGCCGCCACTGACACACGGATCGACCCATCCGGCACGACGCAAGATCAGTGTGAGCGAGCCCGGCCAGAACGTGCTCATCAGTATCCTGGCCTCAGGTGGGAACTCCCGCGCCCAGTATCGGGCCTGCTCAGGACTTGCCACATGCACAATCACAGGGTGGTCGCTGGGACGGCCTTTTGCCGTGTATATTTTTCTAACGGCATCTGGGTTGCCGGCATCCGCACCGAGGCCATAAACAGTTTCGGTGGGAAATGCGACCAGCTCACCCTTTGCCAGACGCTGCGCGGCATCGCTGATCTGGCAAACATCTGCCAATGGAGAAACCGATGAGACACCGTCCTGACTGATTCGACTCATCTTTTAAGCCTCCAGATTTACTGACCAGAACAGCAAGCGAAAAGCACAGTCGCGCGACATGTGAGACTCTGATTGCTATCCATTTTTTCAATGCCAGACCGCAAACACCGGTGAAACCAGCCTAGCATAATTGCCTGAGTGCGTGACATGCTTCAAGCCAATGTTGCCTGATCGGGCAAATCAAGCTCTGCAACGACCTGATTCGCCACCGACACCGCCTGCTCCATCGTAGATGCAGTGATGTTTATGTGCCCCATCTTTCGCCCTGGACGTGCTTCGTTCTTGCCATAAAGATGCAGACTCACTTCGGGGTGACACAGGACACGGTTCCAGTCAGGATCCTGATAATTGCCCTCTGGTCCGCGTAACCAGACATCACCAAGAAGGTTGAGCATCACCGTCGGTGCGAGCAACCTGGTATTTCCCAAAGGCAACTCTGTCATGACACGCACTTGCTGCTCGAACTGGCTGGTTACACAGGCATTCTGGGTGTAATGGCCACTGTTGTGCGGTCTGGGGGCGATTTCGTTGACGAACAAACGTCCATCAACCAGCACAAAGAACTCAACACACAACACGCCGTGATAACCCAGCCCGTGTGCAATCTGGCTCGCCCACTGAGTAGCCTTGGCACGAACCTCGTCACTCTGGCCGTCAACGTGGGTGACCGACAGAATGCCGTCATGATGGATATTACGTGCCACATCGTACGTGACCACTTCTCCGGCCACACTACGGGCAAGCACTACAGATAGTTCATATGCCAGATCCAGACGTGCTTCCAGTACACATGACACTTTTCCCATCTCATCGAAGCCAGCGACAGCGCTGGCCAGATCCTTCACTCGACACTGGCCCTTGCCATCGTAGCCGAGGCGGGCGGACTTCAGAATACCATCCTTGAGCAACTCGACAGATGCGTTTTCAAGATCGTTGATCGTCAGGATCTTGGCGTGTGGCGCAACCGGGATACCCAGCGACTCGATGAATGATTTCTCTACACAGCGATCCTGAGCCACCTCAACTGCACTCGCGCCAGGCGTCACCCTGACACGACGAGCAAGTGCAGCCAGGCTAGCCGCAGGGACATTCTCGAACTCAGTGGTGACTGCCGAACAGCGATGTGCCATCATCGACAGCGCGTGATCGTCATCGTAGCTTGCCTGAATGACCTCATCAGCAATCTGGCACGCTGGTGCCTGGTCGTCCGGATCAAGCACCAGTACCCGATACCCCATTGCCTGAGCCGCCTGACAGAACATGCGACCCAGCTGGCCGCCCCCCATCACACCTAGCCAATGTCCTGGCACAACCGTTGTCATGACAACTCCATCGAACGGGCCGCGTCTGTCTGCTGACTGCGGAATTGCTTCAGACGTTCTGCCAGCGCCGGATCAGTAGTTGCAAGTGTCGCAACAACATGAAGTGCTGCGTTGGCGGCACCTGCCTCGCCGATCGCAAAGGTTGCGACCGGCACCCCTTTGGGCATCTGTACAATCGACAGCAACGAGTCCTCCCCACGCAGGTATCTGGACGGCACTGGCACACCGTAAACTGGAACGTGCGTGAAAGCTGCAACCATCCCGGGCAAATGCGCTGCCCCGCCTGCGCCAGCAATGATTGCACGCAAGCCGCGATCAGCTGCGCTACCCGCATAATCCGCCATATCCTGAGGCATACGGTGGGCCGACACGACTTTTGCCTCATGCGGCACATCGAACTGCTTCAGAATTTCCACAGCGAGCTGCATGATGGGCCAGTCGCTTGAAGAACCCATGATGACCCCCACAACGGGAGCGGGGCCAGATCCCTGGATATTGTCGCTAGACATGGTAATTCCTGCCTGATGGTAATTGACTCATGAATACTGTCAGTAAATGATACGCAGCACTGAAAATGCCGCACCGAAGGATGCCCGACGACATGCCTGCCCCGTGTTATCCGGTTGTGCGCGAATGCGAGCACCCGGTCACGCCAATTCAATTAGCACGATCAGGCACCCATCCTGCATCGTGGCATGACGTAGTAGGTGCTCACCCGCTTCAAACAGCGTCTGACATACCTCTCATGCGGTCAACTTATCAAGTGCTTCGCGGTATTTCGACGCGGTACGCTCGATCACCTCAGCAGGCAAACGCGGCGCAGGTGCAGTCTTGTCCCAAGGCTGGGTCAGCAGCCAGTCACGCACAAACTGCTTGTCATACGAAGGTGGACTGATTCCGGGCTGCCAGCTATCGGCAGGCCAGAAACGAGACGAATCCGGCGTGAGAACCTCGTCCATGAGATGAAGTACTCCGTGGTCATCGAGCCCAAACTCAAACTTGGTGTCTGCGATCAGAATACCGCGACTGCTGGCAAACTGGGCTGCATACTCATAGAGACGCAAGGTGGTGGTGCGAATCTCATCGGCCAGATCAGCCCCTACCTCTCGCACGACGTAATTAAAATCTACGTTTTCGTCGTGTTCACCAACCGCTGCCTTGGCCGCGGGAGTAAAAATAGGTTCTGGTAGCTGACTGGCCTGTTCAAGCCCCGCCGGCAAGGTGATGCCGCAAACGGACCCGCTTGCCTGGTAGTCTGCCCAACCGGAACCGATCAGGTAGCCTCGTGCGACCGCTTCCACCATGACAGGTTTCAGTCGTTTGACTACCATCGAGCGCCCTCGAACCTGATCCCGCTCTGACTCACTGACCACATCTTCGGGCTGAATGCCGGTCTTGTGATTCGGTACGACATCGGCAAGCTTGTCAAGCCAGAACAGTGTCAGACTGGTCAAGACTTCACCTTTGCCCGGGATCGGATCATCCAGGATCACGTCAAATGCGGAGATCCTGTCGGTCGCGACAATCAGCAGCTTGTCTTCACCGACTGCGTACATGTCGCGAACCTTGCCCCGAGCGATCAGGGGCAGAGACTTCAAACTGGATTGGTGTAGAACGGTCAC
Organism: Orrella marina; assembly: GCF_003058465.1. NCBI lineage: Bacteria > Pseudomonadati > Pseudomonadota > Betaproteobacteria > Burkholderiales > Alcaligenaceae > Orrella > Orrella marina. The sequence continues at coordinate 1,801,568 of NZ_CP028901.1, forward strand.
AATGTCATCCAGTTCAGTTGACCACCTGAGCAAGCTTGCCTGCTGTGTAATCAGCTGCCATATCCGAAAGCGCACGGGCCTTGATCTTGCTGGCGTTGCCAGCAGTTCCAAACTGCTCGTAGCGGGCCACACAAATGCCTTTGGCCGCCTCACGCGCAGGCTTGAGATATTCACGCGGATCAAACTTGCCAGGATTCTCGACAAAGAAACGACGGATTGCGGCGGTCATGGCCAGACGAATATCCGTATCGATGTTGATCTTGCGAACGCCAAACTTGATGGCCTCCTGTATCTCTTCGACTGGCACGCCATAGGTTTCCTTCATGTCGCCACCGAACTCGCGGATCTCCGCAAGCAACTCCTGCGGTACGCTGGAACTACCGTGCATAACCAGGTGCGTGTTAGGCAGACGAGCGTTGATTTCCTTGATACGGGAAATCGACAGAATGTCACCGGTCGGCTTGCGACTGAATTTGTAGGCGCCATGGCTGGTTCCGATTGCGATAGCCAGTGCGTCAAGCTGTGTGCGGCGAACAAAGTCGGCCGCCTGCTCAGGGTCTGTCAGCAACTGATCCATTGTAAGCTTGCCATCAGCTCCGTGACCGTCTTCCTTGTCGCCTTGCATAGTCTCAAGCGAGCCAAGACATCCGAGTTCACCTTCGACCGTCACGCCAAGCTTGTGTGCCATGTCGACCACTTTACGAGTTACTTCGACGTTGTAGTCATAGTCAGCGATGGTCTTTCCATCCTCCATCAGGGAACCATCCATCATCACGCTGGAGAAACCCAGATCGATCGCACCTTGACAGACTTTGGGAGACTGGCCGTGGTCCTGGTGCATCACCACAGGAATGTGCGGGTAAGACTCAACAGCGGCCTGGATCAGGTATTTCAAAAACCCTTCTCCTGCGTACTTGCGGGCACCAGCCGATGCCTGCATGATCACAGGACTGTTGGTCTGGTCAGCCGCCTCCATGATGGCCTGAACCTGCTCGAGGTTGTTGACGTTGAACGCCGGAATGCCGTAGCTGTTTTCGGCGGCATGATCGAGAAGCTGGCGCATGGAAACGAGAGGCATGGTCAGTATCCTTGTATAGATGGGTTGATAATCGAAATTCGTATAAAACAGGACAGGTAGTCAATAACGCTACAACTGTGCAATTCTGGTCTGGTGGCAAACACTGCTGCCTGCAATGATCACTTGCGGCCGACGCTGGTGGCGTTTCTGCCCCATGATCCACAGCAGCGCATCACACTCGCCACTAGCGCGCCCGCACCCAGACCCGCCCACCGTCTTGGCAGGATAGTTCTGCCAGCAGGAAACGATCTCTGAACCGGGCGAAACCTGAATGGCACGATAACCGGACATCGATAGCGGGGCCAAAACTTGTGCCCGCTAAAGTATGTCCGCTAAAGTGTGCCTGCCAAATTTGCGCTCACCAGGGAGATACCCAGAAAATTAATCTTCACCGGGTGTCCAGAACGCCTTTCTCAGTTCGCAACATCTAAAATCAAACTCCATTTTAGCCTCTTGTTCGACCTTGGGGCACGATATTGCCGAGCAGGCAGATTAGAAGCAACCCAGGTGACCATGACCGGACGTTCCAGCAACCCACACTCCCCCCTACCCATCACGCCGGTCGCCTGGGAGGCGTTCGCACATGAGCGTGCCATTCGGTGGCACAGCAGCAGCAAGTGGCCGCATCCTAAAAGACTGATCGAGATCTCCTCGGCCATACCATCGGACCAGATTCTGAGACTCCTGCAACAGGGAACAGCCATTCTCTGGCGCGGAGACTTTCACGAGGGACGACAGATTCTTCAATCGGTCAAACGGCGGCTGAGCAACTACATGCGACGTGCGATCAAACTTCCAATGCCGCAAGGGTTTCATCAACTCAGGCTCGCCCGGTCCCAGCAGGCCCGGACACTGGGCCTGATCCTGATTCAGATCGATCCCGACTGGAGTCTCGTGAACCGGCGGGCACCGGACATCCGTGCTGCCTGCGAGGCGACCCTGGGCGATGCAGCAGCAACACACGCCTGCCTCCAGACTCGATCCCTGAGTGGAGAAAAACACGATACCACTGACACACCACCGGTGATCCTCCCACTTTCGGATCTACTAGGCATTCTGAGCGCATATCAGTGGCATCTGAAAGGAGTAGAGGTTGCAGCGCTCGGCGCCCGCATCCACCCACGACACGGCGTGTTTGCCCCGACTCGCCAGGAGTATCTGGAACTCGTTGCCGGGACAGCCCTTCCGGCCACTTGTGAAAGTGCCATTGATCTAGGGACAGGCACGGGTGTCATCGCTGCCATCCTCGCTCAAAAAGGTGTTCCAAGTGTCCTGGCAATTGAGAGCCATCAACCCGCACTTCAGTGTGCCCGCGACAACATCGACCGCCTGGGCCTTGGCGATCGGGTCACCGTACGCAAGGGCGACTTACTGACGGGAGCACCTGTAGTGGACCTCATCGTCTGCAATCCGCCCTGGTTACCCGGTGTGGCACGCAATCCGCTCGAGGCCGCCATTCACGACCCGGAACATCGCATGTTAAGGGGCTTTCTCGCTCAGGCACCGACTCATCTGCCCCCTTCGGGCCAGGCCTGGCTGATCATCTCTGATCTGGCAGAGCTACTAGGACTCAGAAGCCGCGAGACACTCCTGCAATGGATAAGTGAGGCTGGACTAAGGGTGATTGACCGCGTTGACACGCGTGCGACTCACCCCAAAGCAGCAGATCAAAAAGACCCGCTCGCCCCCTGGAGAGCCAGAGAAGTCACTTCACTTTGGCGGCTTTCTTTGGCCTGAAAGGCTTGACAACAGACTCATCAGTTTCGATGTAGGGTCCGCCAATCAGATCAATACAGTAGGGCACTGCCGCAAAGATACCTGATACGACCACATTTCCATGGTCGTCCTTAAGTCCCTCGAGCGTCTGCGCGATGGCCTTGGGCTGGCCCGGCAAGTTCAGCACCAGCGCCGCGTGATCATCCGTTTCCCGAAGTACTCCGACCTGCCTTGACAGAATGGCCGTCGGGACAAACTTCAGACTGATCTGACGCATCTGTTCGCCAAAACCCGGCATTTCCCGGGTTGCAGCCGCCAGCGTCGCCTCCGGCGTGACATCACGCCGCGCAGGCCCGGTTCCTCCAGTCGTGATAACAAGATCACACTGCAAGATATCAACCAGCTCGATGATCGTAGAGGTAATCACGTCCCTCTCATCGGCCACGAGGCGCTCCTGAACCTCGTAAGGACTGGTCAGCGCCTTCTCGAACCACGTTCTGAGGGAAGGGACACCTTCATCGGCATATACACCCTGTGAAGCACGATCCGAGATGGATATGAGACCAACCCTCAGGGGCCGCTGCACGCTGACTGGTCTTTGCGCCTGCGCTGTGTGCTGTGTTGCCATATGCTCTTAACGATTCCTTAAATAACAGTGTGCTGAACGGAAGCTTGTTGAATATTTCCCGACAGACGATTTTCGGGTATACCCATGGTGTGTTAACCAACATTTAGCCATTATTCTGTCCTGACTGTAACCCAAACGCGAAACCATGTACGACAAGACCGTCAGATCAGTCCCTCTCATACTTCCCCGACTGGCCCGTATTGACGCACCATCCGGGCAACGCGAACGACTCGGCAACGAGTGCTGGCAACAGGTTTACAGCCTGTGTCAAAACGTCCTTGGGTACATATTGCGCAGAAACCCCCTTCATTTCTTTGTCAAGCATTTCTAAACATCACAACTTATTTATGTTGCACTGCAATATAACGACGAGTATCATGGAAGCAACTCCAAAAAGAGGTTAAACCAAGTGAGCAATTCCAAAAGTCAAGCACACCCGAGCGTACCGCTGATCCCACCTCTCATGGATTCAGCCATTGAATACACAGTCGACGCACTGCAACGTAGCGTCCTGTACACAGATGTAATGCGCCAACGCGGCAACCAATACCAGCGCCACATGGCCAAGCAGGCACCCAATGTACTGAGTATGAAAGCTGAGCTGGTGCTCGATGGACGGGAGCTTGATCACCCGGTGAACTACATGCTGACCCGCATCGTGCCGCCCAAGTCGATGCCAGTTGATCCAATCAAGCGACCGTTTGTTGTGGTCGACCCCAGAGCAGGACATGGACCGGGTATCGCAGGCTTCAAACCAGAGAGTGAAATTGGCGTGGCGATTCAGGCAGGACACCCCTGCTATTTCATTGGATTCCTGCCCAGGCCCGAACCTGACCAAGGTGTCGAGGACGTGGTCGCTGCTGAAGCCCGGTTTATGGAACTCGTGATCGAGATGCATCCGGAATCGGAAGGCAAGCCCGTGGTCATCGGTAACTGTCAGGCAGGCTGGCAGATCATGATGGCTGCAGCCACACGCCCTGAACTGTTTGGCCCCATCATCATCGCAGGCGCCCCACTATCCTACTGGGCCGGATGGCGCAACATGTATCCGATGCGCTACACCGGCGGGATGACGGGTGGTTCATGGATGACCATGATGGCCAGTGATCTGGGTGGCGGCGTGTTCGACGGCGCCAATCTGGTTCAGAACTTTGAGAATCTGAACCCGGCTAACACCCTCTGGAGCAAGCAATACAATCTGTATGCCAATGTTGATACCGAAGCGTCGCGCTATCTCGGTTTTGAACGCTGGTGGGGCGGACACGTATTTCTGAACGGTAAGGAAATCCAGTACATCGTTGACAACCTTTTCATTGGCAACCGCCTGTCAACATCCCGCATGGTTACCCGGGACGGTCTGCGAGTTGATCTGCGCAACGTGCGCTCACCCATCATCGTATTCTGTTCCAAGGGCGACGACATCACGCCGCCGCCGCAGGCACTGGGCTGGATTACAGATCTTTACCAGAGTGATCGCGAAGTGCTGGCGCATGGCCAAACCATCATTTATGCCGTTCATGAAAGCATCGGACACCTCGGAATTTTTGTGTCGGGAGCCGTCGCCAGAAAAGAACACCGTGAATTCACCTGCAACATCGACATGATCGACATGCTGCCCGCAGGAATTTACGAAGCAGTAATTACGGACAAAACTGCCGATACGCCAAATGCCGATCTGGCTTACGGCGACTACGTACTCAAGTTTGAAAGAAGACACCTTGCTGACATCGAGAAGATTGTTCAGCACAATGAAGATGACGATCGACGCTTTGCAACAGTATCGCGACTGTCTCAAGTCAACCTCGGACTTTACAAGTCATTCATGCAGCCCTGGATCAAGATGATGGCGACGCCGCGCATGACCGAGCGTCTTCAGAAACTGCATCCACTACGTCTGCCGTATGAAATGATTTCCGACAAGAATCCGGTTGTCGCCGCAACGGGCCCGCTGTCGGTAGAAGTCCGTAATCACAGAAAGCAGGTAAGCCCTGACAATCCATTCCTGCAGGCGGAGAAGCAAATCTCCAAGTCAATCGAGTCATGGCTCGAGTTGTGGGGCAAATGGCGTGACTCGGTCGTCGAACAAACATTCATGACAGTCTACGGATCCCCCATCATGCAGGATCTGGCTGGCCTAGGGGCCAAAGAGGGCCCACCACGCAAACATCCTGGCGTTTCTCCCGAACATATCCAGTTTGTCAAACGACGCGTTGGAGAGCTTCGCGAGATGAGCCAGCAAGGCGGACTTGCTCAAGCCAGTATCCGCGTCATGATCTATCTTGCCCAAGCGCAAGGTGGTATCGACGAGCGCAGCTTCAATTTGATTCGTCGCTTACGCTCAGGCCAGGAACACGTCCTGACGCTCTCGAAGTTCAAGCGCATGGTGCGCCAGCAGGCCATGGTTATGGTTGTCGATCCGAAGGCTTCCATCCAGGCGATTCCCACCATGCTTGCCCAGCACTCGGAACAAGAGATTCTGGATGCTGCCAAGTTTGTCGAGCAGGTTGCGATGGCGAGTGGCACCCTGAACGAAGAGGGCGAGAGTCGCCTGAAAGAGGTTTTGGATCTGTACAACCTGGCTGTGCGCGATGCCAGAGAGCCTGAGAAGGCACACGACCAACTGGTCGAAAAAGCCAGGCATCTAGGTGCGAAAGCCGAAAGTAATGCGATTAAACAAGATATCGTTGCCAGACACTCAGGGTTTGACACGGCGCTTGAATACGAACTGCGCGAGTCAGGACAGACCAGCCTCGATCTGGGACCCACACCGCAACCGGACGCAACTGCAACGGGAAAGGCCGGGAGATCTGACACAGAATCTGTTGCGGCGCCAGATACGAGTCCGATTGCCAGACCCGCACGAAAAATGGCAGCAAAGCGCGCCAGAAAGGCATCGCCCCAATCTGCTGCAATGCGGACAGCAAAGGCACGTGTGCCACAGGAAAAAGCTGACAGCAAGGATGCCGGAAGAGCGGAACAGAAAGTCGAATCGCCTGCTGTCGCAGGGGGCGCTACTCAGGCAGGTGGCAACACGCCTGTCAGGGATACCGAAATTCCCCCCGATACTTCATCACAAGTATCAAAAGCAGCGGATAAATCGGGCCAGGCCACACCAGCCACGCCGACCGTGCAGCCCGGTTCCGGTGAAAGCAAGGAGTGAGCGTGAACGCTGTCGAGCAAGCCCAGAGTGAGCATAGCCGAGTGAAGTTTGAAAAACTGATCCAGGCTGCGCAGGCAATTCCGCCGCAAGTTTGTGCCGTCGCGCACCCTTGTGACGGGACATCCCTGACCGCTGCGGTAGAAGCCACCGAACTCGGTCTGATCAAGGCGATTCTGGTGGGGCCTCGATCCCGCATTGAGGCCGTTGCACAAGAATCCTGCCTGGACATAAGCGGTCTCGACTTGATCGACACACCGCACAGCCATGCGTCCGCTCACGAGGCAGTCGCGTTGGTGCGTGCGGGCCGGGCCAGTCTGCTCATGAAAGGCAGCCTGCATACAGACGAACTCATGCATGAGGTGGTCCAGACGCAGACCGGACTACGCACAGACCGACGCCTGAGCCATGTATTCATCATGGACGTTCCAACCTACCCGGAGCCGCTCTTTATCACCGATGCAGCGATCAATATTGCGCCAGACCTGAACTGCAAGGCCGATATTGTCCAGAATGCAATCGACCTGCATCTGGCACTTGGACTGGGCACGCCCAGGGTAGCCATTCTGTCCGCAGTTGAACAGATCAACCCCAAGATTCCGACCACACTGGAGGCAGCGGCACTCTGCAAGATGGCGGACCGCGGGCAGATCACAGGAGGCATCCTGGATGGCCCTCTTGCGATGGACAATGCGATCAGTCCAGAGGCAGCCTCCATGAAGGGACTAAAATCCCCGGTGGCGGGGCATGCACAGATTCTGATTGTTCCGGATCTTGAGGCTGGCAACATGCTAGCCAAGAACCTGTCGTTTCTTGCTGGAGCACTGGCCGCCGGTATTGTTCTGGGTGCCCGAGTACCCATCATCCTGACCAGCCGGGCAGACACACGTCAAGCTCGTCTGGCGTCTTGTGCAGTCGCGGCCGTCTATGCCCATAAACGACTGGAACAGGCTGCTGCCACGCCGGTGTGACCTAAAACGCATACTCATCTATCTCCCACAGGCTCACGCGTGCTGTTCAAATCGAGCAAATTGATCCAGAGCCGAGATCGAAGTAGAAGTTGAAACGAGAACGGGACCTTGATGGTCCCGTTCTCGTTTCAACTTCTGGAGTTTACAGTCAGATAAAAATCAGGTCTGTTCACCACGCTTTTGAAGCGCAGCGACGGCCGGCAATGTTTTGCCTTCCAGGAACTCCAGGAACGCTCCACCGCCAGTCGAAATATAACCAACACGCTCAGAAATGCCAAACTTGGCGATTGCCGCAAGCGTGTCACCTCCGCCAGCAATCGAGAACCCGTCTGAGTCCGCAATGGCCTGGGCAATGCCTTGCGTGCCGCGGCTGAAAGCCTCGAACTCGAATACACCAACAGGCCCATTCCAGACAATGGTCTGCGCATTTGCCAGTATGGCGGCTAACCGCGCAGTCGTATCGGGCCCAATATCCAGGATCATGTCATCATCCTGAATCTGGTCAGCTGCCTTGACCGTTGCCTTGGCCTGCGCCGAGAACTCGGTTGCAACCACTACGTCCGACGGAATCGGCACATCGGCCCCACGCGCCTTCATCTTCTCAATCACAGTACGAGCCTGATCGACCTGATCTGGTTCTGCCAGTGATTTGCCGATCGACAACCCGGCAGCGAGCATAAAGGTGTTGGCGATGCCGCCGCCGACAATCAGTTGATCCACCTTGTCTGCGAGTGAGTTCAGGATCGAGAGCTTGCTGGAAACCTTTGAGCCTCCCACAATGGCAACCAGCGGACGTCGTGGCTCGAGCAGAGCCTTGCCGAGCGCATCAAGTTCTGCAGCCAGCAGCGGGCCTGCACACGCCACTGGCGCGTGTAGCGCGAGACCATGGGTAGTCGCCTCTGCCCGATGGGCGGTACCGAAAGCGTCATTGACGTAAACATCACACAGTGCAGCCATCTTCTGGGCCAGATCAGGGTCATCCTTCTTTTCACCTGGATTGACGCGACAGTTCTCCAGCAGAACCACTTCGCCTGGTTCAATCATCACGCCATCTACCCAGTCTGCCTGCAACCTGACTGGCTTGCCGATCAGTTCAGACAACCTTTGAGCGACCGGAGCCAGACTGTCCTCAGGTGTCAGAACGCCCTCTTTCGGACGCCCCAGATGCGACGTGACCATGACGCTCGCTCCCGCATCCAGTGCCATCTGAATCCCGGGAACGGACGCACGGATGCGCGTGTCCTCGGTGATATGGCGTGCATCATCGAGTGGCACATTGAGATCAGCCCTGATAAAAACGCGTTTGCCGCGCAACTGACCGGCCTGAGCCAGTTGCGCCAGAGTCATCACCGCCATGCCGATCACTTCGCGTTCATCAAAGCAACGGTGGTATCGAGCATCCGGTTGCTGAAACCCCACTCGTTGTCGTACCAGGAGTTCACTTTGACCAGCGTACCGGACACCTTGGTCAGAGTTGCGTCAAAGTTGCTCGAGGCCGGATTGTGATTGAAGTCCACAGACACGAGAGGCTCCGTGTTGTAGGTGAGAATGCCCTTCATCGGACCTTCGGAAGCATTCTTGAGGATGTCATTTACTTCTTCAACGGTTGTCGAGCGCGATGCAATGAAAGACAAGTCAACAATCGAGACATTGATCGTCGGCACACGCATCGCATATCCGTCGAGCTTGCCGTTAAGTTCGGGCAGAACCAGTCCGACTGCTGCCGCTGCACCGGTTTTGGTGGGGATCATGCTCATGGTCGCGGAACGCGCACGACGCAGATCTTCATGATAAACGTCAGTCAGAACCTGGTCATTCGTGTAGGCGTGGATCGTAGTCATCAGCCCCGTCTCAACACCCAGTGCGTCGTGCAGCGGCTTGACCAGCGGAGCCAGGCAGTTGGTGGTGCAGGATGCGTTGGAGATAACGGTATGCTCAGCCTTGAGTACGTCCTGATTGACCCCAAACACCACCGTTGCATCAACATCTTTTCCGCCTGGAGCAGAGATGATCACCTTGCGCGCGCCACCCTTGAGGTGTGCGCTGGCTTTCTCCTTGCTTGCAAAAAAGCCCGTGCACTCCAGAACCACATCGACCTTGAGTTCGCCCCAGGGCAACTCAGCCGGATTGCGGTTGGCCAGCACACGGATCTTGTCACCATTGACCACCATGTGATCACCGTCAACCGTGACTGTTCCGGGGAATTTACCATGGGCGGTGTCATATTGCGTCAAATGCGCATTGGTTTTGGGATCGCCCAGATCGTTGATCGCAACGATCTCAATGTCGTGCTTTTTACCACCTTCGTAGTGGGCACGCAGGATATTCCGGCCGATACGACCGTAACCGTTAATCGCAACACGAATTGCCATGACAAAACACTCCTTGTTTTAAATAATGTTTCTGACAGCGTCCGAAACTGCCTGCGCGGTCAAACCAAAAAACTTGAACAGATCACCTGCCGGGGCGGACTCACCATAACGATCGATACCGACGACCGCACCATCGAGCCCCACGTATTTGAACCAGAAGTCACG